>NZ_JARFNJ010000004.1:0-552874 GCF_029167165.1 Sphingomonas pollutisoli | reverse complement strand
CGTTGCGCACAAGGGCCATAATTGATCCTTCGTCGGGCTGGCGAACGTCTCACGACGGGCGCTTACAGGTGGGAAAATTCGTTTCGGGTTACCCCTGTGTTACCCCAGCCTTATCCCACGTCCTGATGTCATCGTAAATATCGACAAATGCTGACATTTTGCGACACGGGTAACAGATTGATTGTCAGTTCGCGGTCGGCGGCGGCGGGATGCGGCGAGGTGCGTGGAGCGGGGAGGGGATCGGCTATGTCGCCCCCCTTACCCGCCCGAGGAGATCATGGCCCCGCAAGCCATCGTGTAGGTGATGTAGGTGATGTAGGTGGTTTTCCACTGCACCTAAACCAAGCCTAAGTAACTGTTGTGTATATGAAAAATGATAAAGCGTGCGCGAGGCTGGCGGGAGCGCAATGGAGGATCACCGACATCACCTACATCACCGACGCACACTGTTAGCGACGAGTATCTTCGCTGCGTCAATCCGTTCGCGGACAGAAAGGTCTTTCCTCGCGTAGATTGGCACACGTCGATCGTCGACCCTCCAATATCCGTCTTTCGGATCCGGGTTCCTGATAGCTTCGTATCCTGCCGCCTCAAATCGGTGAGCCACTTGGCGACTGAACCTTTTGTCGCAAAGGAAGGCGCTCAAGGAGCAAGATGCCTCGCCGGCTACGGCCGCGATGGTGGTAGCTTTCGGGTTTCCGAGCTTATCCAGGGCATCCGCAAGTTCCGCATCTTCCGGAGCCCGGTTCGCATCCGTGATGGCCCAAAACGCTTCGGTCTTTCGCGGCGGTGCTTTCGCATCGAAGCTGCGGAGATCGACTGCGAGCAGGTATGCCGCCACGTCTTGAAGGCCTCCATTCGCATACCAGCCGTAGAGGGATGCCCAATAGTCCGCGTCGAAATCATCCTTCGTCAGGTCGGACCATGCTACGTAGTGGCGGCGGTCATCCGCCGGCAGGTAGATGCCGTTGGTCTTATTGTTGGTCGTGATGATGACGCCGACGACGTTAAACACCGAATATTCTCGCATGTGTTTTTCATCGACGCGCAGCACGTCAGGCGGTGCGGCGGTCAGTGTCTTCATGTGTTCATAGAACGAATACCGATCCACCTCGCCGAGATCGCGCGCTTCAGAGACGCGCATGATCACCGACTTCAGGAAGCCGTTAAAGCGCCCGATCAATTGCTGCGGCGATACCTCGGCGAAATTCCATGCGCCGACGGCATACTTTGCTGGCTCGATCAGGGTATCTTTGCCGATCCCCTGAGCGCCGCCAAGCACCAACGCATGATTGATCTTCTCCGATGGACGCTGGACGCGGTGCGCGAGCCAGGCGATGATGTGATCGGCCTCTTGCGGGTAAACCTTGCGGACATGCTCGATCCAACGCCCGGCGTTTTCAGGATTGCCGGGTTTGATGATCGGCGGGCGGTATAGGTTGAAGCAAGAACAGCCGGGCCGGTAGATCCAGCCGCCGTCGGAGATCAGTCGCCCTTCAATGATCATGGACTCCCCCGGTGCCCAGGTCATTTGCTCAACGTGGCGCTCTTTATCCAACCAAGTTGCCGCGGGGATGTAGACGATATTGCCGTCGCGTTTCACCGGGTTGCCGTTTTTATCAAGCAATCGCTGCGGCTTTATGAGGGCGTTGACGCTGCTTGCGGGCCACATCTCGCGTGAGGGTGCGAAGATATACGAGTGCGTCGGCATATATGCGTGGAAGTCGCCGAGGCTCACTCCGCCAATCTCGTCGCGGTGCTTCAACGTGCGTGACGCCCCCGCGGCTTCCACATCAGCAAAGGGATCGACGAAGCGCGCGGCGTCAAGCGCCGCGCGGACCGATGGAGCGCCGTACTGGACGAAATCATCACTCGCGTCTCTGTTCTCGGTCATATCGAGCCCTCCTCGAGGGCTTCCGCCGCCATCGCGAGCGCCGTGACCAGGGAGGGCAGGGTGGCTAGTTCGATCGCCAGACCCTTGCGCGGATTGGGGTCTGACCCGTCCAATGGCAGCAGCGCCATATCGATCACCGGCTTACCATCGATTTTTCCGGCGCTGATGCGAAGCATCTGGCCCTTGCCGCGTAGAATTGTCGCGATCGGCGTCATACCAGCTCTCCCCAAGCCATACCCGCAATGAGAGCGGCCCGCCGGCCGACGATGCCGAGCGCGCGAAGGTGTTGCGTCCGGAGGGTTAGAGCGCTATCTGCATTGTTGTCGTAAGTGTTGAAAATCGTGAAGGGCCGCCCCGCCACAGGGCGGCCTTTCTGCTTACCGGGCTGCGGCGCCCGAGCCGTTGCTGTTGCCACTGGCGATCACGCGACCTCGGAGACCTTGGCCGCCTGCTCGCGTTCCCAAGCCTCAATCGCCTTCAGGCTCCAGTAGCGACGGCCGTTGATGAGCATCGCCGGCTTGGGAAAGGCGACGCGAGGATCTTCAAGCCAGCGGGCGATCGTACGACCGCAACGGCCATAGCGACGCTCGAGCGGGCGGCGTCCGACCAACTCGTCGAGTGCGGGGGCGGCGGTGTTTGCTGCAGTGTTCATGTTTGCACCTTTGTCTAGGACGTTCGGTACAGACCAAATGAACGATGTTTGCTCAGATTGGAAAAGGTCCCGGTTCGCAAAGGTCCGTGGTTACGAACCGAGAACCGCGAACTCCGCGCGCACTTCCTTCAGTGCTCGCTGTGTCAATGTCTTCGATGCTCCAAACTCAGACACCGCAAATTCAAGCTTCAGGCTGCCGAAAGCGTCAACGCCGTTTTCTATCGCCCAGCGCCTCATCGAGGCCTTCAATGCTTCCCGCTTCAACGGCTGGGGACCCGGGGACTTCCTGGTCCCTGATTGGCATTCGCTCGCTGACGGTCGAAGATATTCAAGCAGCGATACTGGTAGGGCGGGAGACGATTTTGCAGCGAGCGCCTCAACAATCTCTGTGGGGTACGCAGATGTCTCGCTAAGACGCAGGTTGGAAGGCAGTGCTTCGATCGCGCGCGTCACACGCGGCGTCGGCAAGTTAGCCATTGCGACGATCTCGCCGTCCTGCCTTCTCAAGCGCGACGGTGAGGCGAGATGCGTTGCGAGCGCACGGATCAGCTCGCCTTCCGTCATGGCTCTCCGCAGGAACGATGCCCAGTATTCTTTCCCTGTCTCGTCCCCATAGACCGCCAAAAACACGTCTCTTTCGCTCGATCCTGAGGCGATTGCCGAGCGAACCATCGCCAGCACGGCGCGCCCCTTGTCATCCTCATCACGCATGGCCGCGACGGCCTCCGCCATGCCGTCCATTGTCAGAACGCCTGTATCGTCGCTCATCACGCAACCGCCGCGAATGGGATCACGTTGGTGCTCGTCGTCGTTTCCGACGGGCTGGTGACTCGCTCAACATGGCTGGCCCAGTCCGCCAGCGCTGCGCGCTTCTCGTCCGCGAAGTCGTACAACTGATAGACGCCCACGATACCGCGGAAACTGCCCGAAATGTGATTCAAAACCTTCTCTACGACGGCAACCGGATGCTTGAGCCGAGCCATGCCGGTGGCGGCTGTACGGCGCAGATCGTGGAGCGTCCAACGCTCGATCGGCTGCACACTCTCAGGATCTTCGCCGGCCTCTGTGGCGGCCTTCTGCGCAGCTTTGAGAAGGGCCGCGTCAATGCGTTGTTTTGCCTTTGACAGCCCGCTGACACTCGTCTCGCCGGTTGTGGTGAAGACGTACCCGGCCTTGCTCCGCACTCGAGGGAGGGCTTTCAGGATCGCGACAGCCTGCGGTGAAAGCGGTACGGCATGGGCTCGGCCGTTCTTCGCTCGCGCGGCCGGAATCGTCCACAACGCCTCATCGAGATCGATTTCGCCCCATGTCATCCCGGAAACCTCGGACCGCCGCTGGCCGGTCAACGCCAGGAGCTTGATAAGCGGGCCGAAGGGATCACCTAACCCCTCTACCTCACGCCAGATTTGCGCCAGTTCGACGTCGGTAAGCACCCGGTCGCGGCTGCGCTCTTCCGCCGGCGGTTTGATGCCTTCGCAGGGGGACACAGTGATTATCTCCCGTTCGACGGCCCAGCCGAAGAAATGCCGCATAGCCGCCAACACGCGATTGGCAGTGATCTCCGCGCCGCGGTCAACGACGGCGTCCAAAATTGCTTTCAAGTCAGAGCGGGTGACTTCCCGAATGTCGCGCCCGCGCAGCGTCGGAGCATTGCGCTTGCTTGTCGCCGGATCCGGAACCATTTCAACGTTGAGAAGGCGTTCCGTCTCTTGCCAACTCCGCTCGCGCGTCCGCTTTTTGGCGTAGCGCGTGATGTAGGTGGCCACCACCTTCTCGACCATAAAGCGGTCGATGGCTTCCGGAGGGGCCTTCTCGGCTGCTTTGCTGATCCTTTTCTCGTTGCAGGGATCACGGCCCTCAGCGGCGGCGCGCAGAACGCTACGAGCTTCTTCACGCGCCGCGGGAAGATCGAGGGCGGGATAGCTGCCCACGGTGAACTTCTGAGGCTTTCCTGCTAGACGGTAGCGAACCGCCCACGACTTTTTTCCGCTCGGCTGCACGACCAGGTAGAGGCCTGGCACCAGTGCGTCAGGTATCTCCTGGCGCGCAGCCGCCTTTGACACTTTTTCGACACCTGTGACAGTCAGGACTTTTGCCATCTATGCCTCCGGGTAACGGTGGGGTAACGCGAAGCGAGTATCTAAGCGCGTTACCCTACGTCCAGGACATTAAAGGACACTACGGCATAATCAACAGAAATCTGCGAGTTATCCTGCTCTGGATGTCCTGATTACGTTACCCCTGTCCAGCATCTTAACCTGACTACGAATCTGAGGGTCGGGCGTTCGAATCGCTCCGGGTGCACCAAGTTTCTCACCGTCACAGGTGATAACCCCCGCCTCACCGATTGGTGAGGCGGGGGTTTTTCTTTGCTTCGGTGTCGCGGAGACGTGGGCGGCATGTTTGCCGTTCACCGCGACCATTCAGCACGCGGGCATTTTCTTCCCATCTTCAGCGCGATATCGTCGATCCGTATCGACGCTGAAGACGGGAAGGGCGGCGATGTCTTACCAGAAGATGTCGTACACGGTGTCGACGACACGGCCGGTGTAGATATCGACCAGCAACGCGTCATTGTAATAGCGCACCCAGCGATACGGGCCATAGGCCGGCGGCAGGCGGTAGTAATCGGCGTCGTTGATCCAGTAGCTCTGTTCGTACAGGATCGAATTGAGCGTCAGGCCGATGCCGAAGCGGCGGTAGCCGTAACTCCAACCGCTCGGGGCATAATAGCGCGGCAGGCGGTAGAGTCCGCGATTGCTGTTGCGATAGGCGAAGTAGTTATAGCGATTGTCGTTGCGCCAGCCGCGATTCCAGTCGCGGCGATCGTTGCCGTTCCAGCCGTTGCCACGGTTCCAGTCGTTGCCGCGCCCCTGCTGCCAGCCCGGACGATTGTCGCGGCCCGGTTGCCAGCCGCCGGGACGATCGTTGCCGCGCCCCTGCCAGTTGCCGGGGCGGTCATCCCCACGGCCCTGCTGCCAGCCGCCGGGGCGGTCGTCGCCGCGCGGACCATTGCCTTGCCAGCCGGGGCCACCCGGGCGCGGCCGGTCGCCGCGATCACCACGCCAGTCGCCGCCATTGCCACGATCGCCGCCCTGCCAGCCTCGCCCGTCGCCGCCGCGACCGTCCCCGCCGCGACCGTCATGGTCGCCGCGATTGCCCTGCCAGCCGCCCGGCTGTTGCGGCTGCGGCTGACCCTGCGGTTGGGCGCCGGGCTGCTGATCCGGCCGCGCGCCGGGCTGGCCCTGGAAGCCGCGTCCGTCACCGCCGCGTCCGCCCTGGAATTGCGGGCGATTGTAGCCATCGTTGCCGCGCCCTTGCCAGCGCTGGGCTTGCGGCCCCGGCTGTTGGGGCTGGGCCTGTGCCTGTTGCGGGCGCGGCTGCATCGGGCGCTGGCCGCCGTCGCCACGCCCGCCGCGCCATTCGCGATGATCCTGCGCGAAGGCGGTCGCCGGCACCAGCGCCGAAGCCGCCATGATCGCCGCAAGCAAATACTTACGCATCGAACGAACCCTCCAGAGAGCGGCCGAACGATTCGCCGCTGTTACTTCGTTAATGCTCCACCGGCACTGAGCCTTTTCTGAACTTCATTGACAGCAACGCGAAAGCATTCATGGCGTGACCGGTCTGATCGCCGGCACGCGCCGCGCGGCGTCGTCGGGGGAGGTGTCCGGCGGCGCGCCGGCCTCGACCGTTTCGTCGCCACGCTGCACGCGCGCCGCCTGCAACACCGCCTCCACCACGCGCGGATACACGCCGCAGCGGCACAGATTGGTGATGCCCGCGCGGATATCGTCCTCGGAGGGATTGCGGTTCTTCTTGAGGAACACCGCCGCCGCCATCACCATGCCGGGGATGCAGAAGCCGCATTGCGTGACGTTCTTCGCCAGCCACGCCAGTTGTACCGGGTGCGAGCGGTCGCGCGACAAGCCTTCGATCGTGGTGACGAAGCTCCCCTCGATCGCGCCGATCGTCGTCTGGCACGCCTTCACCGCCTCGCCGTCGATATCGACCGTGCAGGCGCCGCAATCGCCGGTGCCGCAGCCATATTTGGTGCCGGTCAGGTTGGAGGCGTCGCGCAGCGCCCATAGCAAAGGGGTCTTGGGGTCCATCCGATATTGGACCGGCTGGTTGTTGACGGTGAAACGGGTCATGGCGTGACGCTACCCCAAGCGCGCGCGCGGCGAAACGCGTCGTTTCCGAGAGGCCGCCTTGCCGGGCGCGCAGGGCGGGGCGATATGTGGGACATGACGCTTCCCACCCTGTTCATTCCGCATGGCGGCGGCCCGTGCTTCTTCATGGACCCGGCGGGCGGCCCGCCCGATCCGATGTGGCGGGGGATGCAGGCGTATCTCGCCGGGCTGATCCCCTCGCTGCCCGAGCGGCCGAGGGCGATCCTGCTCGTGTCGGGCCATTGGGAGACACGCGACGTCGCCGTGTATGTCGGGAACGGCCAGCCGCTGCTCTACGATTACCACGGCTTTCCGCCGCACACCTATCACCTCCAATGGCCTGCGCCCGGCGCGCCGGATGTCGCGCGGCGCGCGGCGGGGCTGCTGGAGGCGGCGGGCTTCGCCACCAGCGAGGAAGGCACGCGCGGCTGGGATCACGGCGTGTTCATCCCGATGATGGTGGCGGTGCCCAATGCCGATATCCCGCTCGCGCAGATGGCGCTGCGCCATGATCTCGATCCGCGCGCGCATATCGCCATCGGCCGCGCGCTGGCGCCGCTGCGCGACGAGGGCGTGCTGATCGTCGGATCGGGCATGAGCTTCCACAATCTGGGCGCGCGCGGGCCGCAGGTGACGCCGATCGCCGACCAATGGGACGCGGCGCTCACCGCCGCCGTGACCGATCCCGATCCCGCGAAGCGCGCCGACCGTGTCGCGCGCTGGGGCGAGTTGCCCTACGCCAAGTTCGCCCACCCGCGCGAGGAGCATCTGCTGCCGCTGATGGTCGCGCTCGGCGCCGGCGGGGACGACGCGGCGGTGTGCGATTACCGCGATCATGTGCTGGGATGGGCGGTGTCGGGGTATCGGTTCGGATAGCGCTCCTTCCTCCCTCTCCCGACGGGAGAGGGAAGGGGCCCGCCCGGCGAAGCCGGGTGGGACGGGTGAGGGTGACGTGTGTTAGAACGCCGCGATGCCGGTGATTGCGCGCCCGAGGATCAGCGCATGGACATCGGCGGCGCCTTCATAGGTGTTGACCGTCTCCAGGTTCATCAGGTGGCGCATCACCTGATATTCGCCCGAGATGCCGTTGCCGCCGTGCATGTCGCGCGCCATCCGCGCGATCTCGAGCGCCTTGCCGACGTTGTTGCGCTTGACGATCGAGACCATCTCGGGCGCGAACCGGCCCTGATCCATCAGCCGCCCGACGCGCAGGCTGGCCTGTAGCCCGAGCGCGATCTCGGTCTGCATGTCGGCGAGCTTCTTCTGGAACAATTGCGTCGCGGCGAGCGGCCGGCCGAACTGCTTGCGGTCGAGGCCATATTGCCGCGCGGCATGGAAGCAGAACTCCGCCGCGCCGAGCGCACCCCAACTGATCCCGTAGCGCGCGCGGTTGAGGCACGAGAACGGCCCCTTCAACCCCGACACCTCGGGAAACAGCGCGTCCTCGCCGACCTCGACATCCTCGAGCACGATTCCGCCAGTGACCGACGCGCGCAGGCTCAGCTTGTTGTCGATCTTCGGCGTCGAAAGCCCCGCCATGCCGCGTTCCAGCACGAAGCCGCGGATCGCGCCGCCATGCGCGTCGGACTTTGCCCAGACGACGAACACGTCGGCGATCGGCGCGTTGGTGATCCAGGTCTTCGCGCCCGACAGGCGATAGCCGCCATCGGTCTTGACCGCGCGCGTCGTCATGCCGGCGGGGTCCGAGCCGGCGTCGGGTTCGGTCAGGCCGAACGCGCCAATCCATTCGCCGGTGGCGAGGCGCGGCAGGTATTTGGCCTTCTGCGCGTCCGATCCGAAGGCGAGGATCGGATACATGACCAGGCTCGACTGCACCGACATCATCGAACGATAGCCCGAGTCGATCCGCTCCACCTCGCGCGCGACGAGGCCGTAGGCGACATAGGAGGCACCGACGCCACCATATTGCTCTGGCACGGTCGCGCCGAGCAGCCCAAGCGCGCCCATTTCACGGAAGATCTCGGGATCGGTCTCTTCGTCCCGGAACGCGGCGAGGATGCGCGGCGCGAGCCGGTCGTCGGCATAAGCGCGCGCCGTGTCGCGGATCATCCGCTCGTCATCCTCGAGCTGATCGTCGAGAAAAAACGGGTCCGCCCAGTCGAAGGCGCTCATGCCGGCCATTGGTCCGCTCCTGAAATCGGTTCTGCCGAACCCCTAGCCCGAGCGGACCGAAAGGTCGATGCGGGTGCCCAAGTCGCTCCCCGAACAGCGGATCGTACGGGCGTCAGCGCCCCAGCACGCGCGCCATGATCGCGTCGAGCTTCGCGAGCAGCGCGGGATCGCGCGCCTCGGGCGCGGTGATGAGCGCCTGGTCGAGCACGGTATCGAGCGGCGAGGCGGCGCGTTCGGACGGGAGCGCTTCGACGAACGCGGCGACCGTCTTGCGCGCGATCTCGCCATTGGCGTGCATCTGCTTGATGACCTCGCTCACCTCGACATGCGCCTCGCTCTCACGCCAGCAATCATAATCGGTCACCATGCCGATCAGCGCATAGGGAATCTCCGCCTCGCGGGCGAGCTTGGCCTCGGGCATCGCGGTCATGCCGATCACGTCGGCGCCCCATTGCCGGTAGAGCAGGCTTTCCGCGCGCGACGAGAATTGCGGGCCTTCCATCGCGATATAGGTCGCGCCCGCCGCCGCCGTGCCGCCCGCCGCCGTCACCGCCGCCGCCGCAAGGCTCGACAGGCGCGGGCAGGTCGGCTCGGCCATCGAGACGTGGGCGACCATGCCGGTGCCGAAGAAACTCGACGCGCGCGCGACAGTTCGGTCGATGAACTGGTCGACGATCACGAACTTGCCCGGCTCGAGCTCTTCCTGGAGGCTGCCGATCGACGAGATCGCGAGGATGTCGGTCACCCCGCTGCGCTTGAGCGCGTCGATATTGGCGCGGAAGTTGAGCTCGGACGGGCTGATGCGGTGGCCCCGGCCGTGGCGCGGCAGGAAGACCAGATCGACGTCGCCGATCGTGCCGAACAGCAATTCGTCCGACGGATCGCCCCACGGCGTCTCGACGCGGCGCCATTCGGCGTTGCGCAGGCCGTCGATCGCATAGAGGCCCGAGCCGCCGATGATGCCGATCGTCCATTTGGTCATGGGTACGTCCTCATATGTCTCGATAATCCAACCGCCGTTCGCCCTGAGCGAAGTCGAAGGGCGAGCGCAAGGGCTTCGACCAGGTTCTGTGCGAACGAAGGATTCAAATCACCTTCATGTCGCTGCCATAATGGTGCCAGGCGAAGATCGCGAGCGCGCCGCGATGCGGGCGCCAGCCTTCGGCCAGCTCGCGCAGCAGCTTCTCGCCCGGCCGCGCCTCGTGTCCGAGCAGGCGGCCGATCTCGATCTGCACGGCGAGGTCGCCAGCCGGCCAGATGTCGCCGCGCCCCTCCGCAAACAGAAGATAGATTTCCGCCGACCAGCGGCCGATACCCTTGATCCGCACCAGCGCCTTGATCGCCTCCTCATCGTCCTCGGGCAGATCGTCGAGATCGAGCCGGCCGCTCGTCACCTCTTCGGCGAGGCAGCGCGCATATCCCGCCTTCTGGCGTGAGAGACCCGCCTCGCGAAGCTGCTCGTCGCTCGCGCGGAGGATCGTCGCGGGATCGGTGACGTCGCCGGCGACCAGCGCGAGCTTGCGCCACACCGCCTCCGCCGCATGCGTGCTGACCTGCTGGCCGAGGATCGTGCGCAGCAAGGTGGCATAGCCGCGCGCGCGGATGCGCGGTTCGGGATAGCCGGCGCGGAGGATCGCAGCGGCGAAGGCGGGCTCGATCGCGCCGAGCGCGTCGAGGCCGCCGCGGAGTTGCTCGGCGCTCAGGCCCACGGACGCGTCCTTGCGTTGGCAGGGGCGGCGCGGCATGGCGGCGCGACGGAACCCCGAGGGAGGAAATGCATGCCCAAGCTTATCGTCGTGACCCGCGAAGGGGAAGAACGCACGCTCGACGGACAGGTCGGCCATAGCGTGATGGAGATCATTCGCGACGCCGGCATTGATGAACTCCTGGCGCTGTGTGGCGGCTGCTGCTCGTGCGCGACCTGCCACGTCCATGTCGACCCGGATTTTGCGTCCAAACTGCCGGCGATGAGCGCGGACGAGGACGATCTGCTCGATTCCACGAATGACCGCGACGCCACCTCGCGGCTGTCGTGCCAATTGCCGTTCAGCGACGCGCTCGACGGGCTGCGCGTACGGATCGCCGAGGAGGACTGACGGGTGGAGGCCAGCACGCTGCTGGCCGGTGCGGCGCCGCCGCACCACCCGGCACGGCCGGCGGGTCGGCGCTCGGCGCCGAACCCGGCCGACGGCTTTGCCGTCGGCGCGCTCTCGCCCAATCCAAACCGAACGGGGGTGAGCCCGGCAGGCTCACCCCAGCTTGGGTCAGTTCAGCGCTTCTTCTCGGGCGCGATCGTGATCTTCACCGTTTCGCCGGAATTGCCGGGGAAGCCGGTGAACATCGCTTCGACCAGACGCGGCACGAGATAGGGCAGGTCGTCGGTGCGCGACTGCGCCTTGGCGGTGCCTTCGAACACATGCGCGCCATTGTCGGCCCGCTCGATCGTCACCATGAGCTCGCTGGTATAGACGGTGTAGCTCGACACGTCGGGGCCGAAGCCGCCGCCCCACAGGAACGGGTCGTTGAAGCCATAAGCGAAGCGGCTGCGGCCGTAATAGCCCCAGCGCGGGCCGCCCCAGCCACCCCAACCGCCGCCATAGCCATAGCCGTAACCGCCGCCGAAGCCCGGCGTGGTGACGGTGCGCTCGCGCCCGTGGTCGACATCATAGGCGACCTTGACGACCAGCTCGGCCGACGCGCCCTGCGCCGGGCGATAGCCCTGCTGCACGAGCTTCGCCGAGATGAGGTTGGCATATTGGCTGAATTCGAGACCGCCGCGCAGATTGGGGTTGGTCGGCTCGACCGTGAAGGTCTGGCCTGCCGACGGCGGCAGTTGCTGGAAGCGCGACACTTTCGCCGCGAACGGCTGGGCACAGCCCGCCAGCGCAAGCAGCGCGGCGGCAGCGAAAGGAAACATCTTCATGATTTCATGACCTTGCTGGAGACGGCATTGTATTTGCACTGCCAGATGGCCCCTGAATAGCGCTTGAACAAGACGCTGCCTAGAGACGGATCGCGCGGGCGATCGGGCTGACGGATCAAACCCTTCCCGTGCGTGTCATTCCCCGCCGTTCTTCAAAGTCAACCGATGGTCCCGAGCGCAGTCGAGGGGCAAGGCCAGGACGCAGGTGCCTTCGCTCGGGACGAACGGTTTGGTTTGAGAAAGGCCACGCCTACAGATGCAGCCCCACCGCCTCCTGCGCGGCGCGCAGGGTTGGCGCGCCGAGCGCCGCCGCCTTGGCGGCGCCCTCCGCCAGCGCCACCGCCACCGCGGGGCGATCGCCGAGCAGCGCGGTCAGCCGGTCGCGGATCGGCCCCAAAGTCGCGATCGCGAGATCGGCGAGCGCGGGCTTGAACGCGCCGAAGCCCTTGCCGGCATGCTCGGCAAGCACCGCGTCGGGCTCGATCCCAGCGAGCGCCGCGTAGATCGTCACGAGGTTGAGCGCCTCGGCGCGGCCTTCGAGCCCCGCCGCCGTCTCGGGCAACACGTCGGCATCGCTCTTAGCCTTACGCAGCTTGCTCGCGATCACATCGTCGCTGTCGACCAGGTTGATGCGCGAGGCATCCGACGGGTCGGACTTGGACATCTTCACCGATCCGTCGCGCAAGGACATGATGCGCGGCGCGGCCTTGGAGATCAACGGCTCGGGCAGCGGGAACAGATCGACGCCGAAATCGGTGTTGAACTTGGTGGCGACATCGCGGGCGAGTTCGAGATGCTGCTTCTGGTCATGTCCTACGGGCACGTGCGTGGCCTTGTAGAGCAGCACGTCGGCGGCTTGCAGGACGGGATAGGTGAACAGCGCGACCGACTGCGTCTCGCCGCTCTTGCCGGCCTTGTCCTTCCACTGCGTCATGCGGTTGAGCCAGCCCATGCGGGCGGTGCCGCTGAGCAACCAGCACAACTCGCTATGCGCCGGCACGCGCGCCTGGTTGAACAGGATCGAGCGCGCCGGATCGATCCCGCAGGCGAGCAGGGTCGCGGCCATCTCGACCGTGTTGGCGTGCAGCTCGGCGGCGACCACCGGCTGCGACAAAGCGTGGAGATCGGCGAGGAAGAACAGGCAGGTGTCGTCCGGCCCCATGCCGTCCTGCATCGCCACCCACTGCCGGATCGCGCCGAGATAATTGCCGAGGTGGAGATTGCCGGTGGGCTGGATGCCGGAAACGATACGCATTGATGCTCTCGGTTGTCAGGCGCGACGGCGCCGCAGGAAGGCCAAATCGGCGCGGGTGAACGCACCGAGCACGAAAGTGGCGACCGCATAGACCAAGCCGCCGGCGGCGACCAGCACCAGCATCGCCCCCGTCCGCACCGCCCAGCTTCCATGCGTATAGGGTGTCAGCAGCCCCTGCAGCAGCCACAGGATCAGCCCCATCGCCAACGCTGCGAGCGCGAGACGCCACGCGCGGCGGCGCAGCCGCGCATCGGGCGCGAAATGGCCCCGTTTGCGCAGCGAGCGATAGAGCAGCGCGGTGTTGACCGTCGAGGCGAGCGCGGTCGCGAGCGGCGGCCCCATGTGCTTGAGCGGCAGGATCAGCACGAGGTTGAGCGCGAGGTTCACCCCCATCGAGATCGTCGCGTAGCGCACCGGCGTCCTAGTGTCGGCGCGCGCGTAGAATCCGGGGGTCAGCACCTTGACGAGGATGTAGCTCGGCAGCCCGACCGAGAAGGCGGCGAGCGCCTGCGCGGTGTTGACCGTATCGACCGCGTCGAACTTGCCGTGCTCGAACAGCGCGGCGACGATCGGGCCGCCGCACAAGACCAGCGCGACCGTCGCGGGGAGGGTGAGCAGCAGCGCCAGTTCCATGCCGCGGTTCTGCGTCTCCATCGCCGCCGCGTCCTCGCCCGCGCCGAGCTGGCGCGAGATCAGCGGTAGCAGCACGGTGCCCAGACCGATGCCGATCAGCCCGAGCGGGAGCTGGTTCACCCGGTCGGCCATATAGATGTACGTCACCGAGCCATGATCGAGCAGCGAGGCGGCGAGCGCGGTCGAGACGACGAGGTTGATCTGCACCGCGCCAGCGCCCGCAGCGGCAGGCCAGATCAGCGCGAGCAGCCGCTTCACGTCGTCATTGAGCCGCGGCAGGCGCGGGCGGATGCTGACGCCGTTGGCGCGGCACGAGGCATAGAGCCAGATCAGTTGCAGCAGCCCCGACACGCTCACCGCGATCGCCTGGTTGCGCGCGGTGACGAACGGATCATGGTTGTGGAACGCGAGCAGCGCGACGATCAGCGTCACGTTGAGCAGGATCGGCGCGGCGGCGTTGACCCAGAATTTCTGGAGCGAATTGAGGATGCTCCCCAGCAGCGACACCAGGCTGATGAGCATCAGATAGGGGATGGTGAAGCGTGACAGCAGCACCGCGAAGGCGAACTGGTCGTGGCTGACGCCGTGGAACTTGCCCGACAGCGCCAGCGTCACCGGCCACGCGAACACTTCGAGGATCACCGTCATAACGATCAGGATCGGCAGCAGGACCGAGAGCACGTCCTGCGCGAAGGCGATTCCGTCGGGCAGGCCGCCGCCGCTCTTGTCGCCGACCTTCTTGTTGAACATCGGGATGAACGCCGCCGAGAACGCCCCTTCGGCGAACAGCGCGCGGAACATATTGGGCAGACGGAACGCGACGAGGAACGCGTCCGACGCGAAGCTCGCCCCGACATAGCGCGCGAACAGCGAATCACGCACCAGCCCGAGAATGCGGCTGGCGAGCGTGAGCCCGCCAACCGAGCCGAGCGCGCGCGCGAGGTTCATTGTTCGGCGCCCGCCCCCTTAGCGAAATCAGGCGTTGCCGGTCACGCCGACATTGGCCTGCTGCTGCGCGGCCTGCTGGAGATACAGCGCGCCGAAATCGATCGGTTCAAGCATCAGCGGCGGGAAGCCACCGTCGCGAACCGCATCGGCGAGCACGCGGCGGGCGAACGGGAAGAGCAGGCGCGGCGCCTCGCCGAGCAGGAACGGCTGGATGTGCTCGGCGGGGATGTTGCGCAGCCCGAACAGCCCGGCGAACGACAGATCGACCAGGAACGCGACGGTGCCCTCGGATTCCGCGCGCACTTCGATGCGCAGCGTGATCTCATGGACATCCTCGCCGACCTGATTGGCGCCGATGTTGAACTGCACGTCGATGCTCGGCGCGCTCTGCGTCTGATAGATCGCCGGCGCGTTCGGGTTCTCGAACGACAAGTCCTTGACATATTGCGAGATCAGCCCGGCGGCGGGGGCCGTGTCCTCACCGTTCGAAAACGGCGCGGTGCTGGTGATGATGCCGTCGTCCTGTTCGCTCATGAAACGCGTCCTTGATTCTCTGCCGGAGCGGCGCACGCTCTGGCGCTGCCGAAGCGGCGCGCGTAGCAGGGGGCGCGCGGCAGTTCAACACGCAGGCGGCGGTGCCATTTGTATCGGCGGTGCGTTACGCCTATATTGGCGGCTCGCCGAAGTTCAGGAGGCAAAGTGTTCTACGTGGTTCTGCTCGGGATGGTCGCCGGTTTTCTGGCGTTGCGTCTCTACATGGTCCTCGGCAAGCGGACCGGGCATGAGCAGCCTTTGCCCAAGCCCGCGGAGGATCGCGCGCCGATCACGGTGCTGCCGCGCCCCATCGAGACGCCCGCCGAATCGCGCGAACTGTTCGGCCGCAACATCGCGCCGCGCGCCGAGACGGGCCTGCGCGCGATCGTCTCGGCGGAGCCGGGCTTCGACGTGTCGCGTTTCCTCGAAGGCGCGCAGTCGGCGTATCGGATGATCCTCGAAGCCTATTGGAGCGGCGACGAGGAGCAGCTCGCCTGGCTCGCCGAGGATGACGTACGCGCGGCGTTCGTCGCGGCCATCGCCGAACGCGCCGAGGCCGGGCACACGCTCGACAACCGCCTCGTCACGATCGAGCGCGCCGCGATCACCGATGCGGTGCTAACCGGCAAGGCCGCGCGGATCACGGTGCGCTTCGACGCGGTCATCGCGGCGGTGACGCGCGACCGCGACGGTGTCGTCGTCGCGGGGTCGATGACCGACGCGGTCGAGACGCATGACATCTGGACCTTCGCGCGGACGCTGAAGAGCAGCGATCCGAACTGGAAGCTCGCCGACACCGACGAAGCGTGACGTCGTTGCTTCGCTGGGGCGCGCTCGCGGCGGCGCTGCTGCTCGGCGCGTGCGTCAGTCCCGCCGAACGGCCGGGCGCGGGCACCGCGCCGGCGCGGCGGCCGTCCGCCTCCACCCGGCCGCTGACGCCGGCGCCCGCCACGGCGGCGCCGGGCGCGGCGGGTGCGCGTGAGGCGGGCGTCGTCGCCGGCCCGGCGGTCTATACACTGCCGATCGATGAGGCGCAGGCCGCGCGCGCGCTGGCCGCGTTCCGCCTGTCATGCCCGGCGCTGCGCAAGCGCGACGACGCCTCGGGCCTCACCCGCGCGGGGGACTGGAACGCGGCCTGCGACGCCGCCGTGGCCGCCCAGCCCGGCGAAGCGCGGAGTTTCTTCGCGCAATATTTCGAGACCGCGCAGGTCGGCGACGGCAAGGCGTTCGCGACCGGCTATTACGAACCCGAGATCGCGGGATCGCGCGACCGCCGGCGGTGCTGCCAGGTGCCGATCTTCGGCCGCCCGACCGATCTCGTCGATGTCGATCTCGGCCAGTTCAGCGACAGCCTCAAGGGCAAGAAGATCCGTGGCCGCGTCGATGGCGCCAATTTCGTGCCCTAT
Source organism: Sphingomonas pollutisoli (assembly GCF_029167165.1). NCBI lineage: Bacteria > Pseudomonadati > Pseudomonadota > Alphaproteobacteria > Sphingomonadales > Sphingomonadaceae > Sphingomonas > Sphingomonas pollutisoli. Next base: position 536,324 of record NZ_JARFNJ010000004.1, on the reverse strand, counting down.
TATGATCGCGCCGCGATCGAGGATGGTGCGCTCGGCAATCGCGCGCCGGTGCTCGCCTGGGCGGCCGATCCGATCGACCTGTTCTTCCTTCAGATCCAGGGGTCGGGCCGGCTGCGGCTTCCCGACGGGTCGATGCTGCGGATCGGCTATGCGACCCAGAACGGGCGCGATTATACCGGCATCGGCGCCTTGATGCGCCAGCGCGGATTGCTCGCGCCGGGGCAGGCGACGATGCAGGGGATCGTCGCGTGGCTGCGCGCGCACCCGGCCGAGGGGCGCGCGCTCATGCGTGAGAACAAGAGCTTCGTGTTCTTCCGGACGCTCGACACGCCGCCGATCGGCGCGCTCGGCTATCCGGTGACAGGCGGAGCGAGCGTCGCCGCCGATCCCAGGTTCATCCCGCTCGGCGCGCCGGTGCTGCTGTCGCTCGACCGCGCCGACGCGAACGGCATCTGGATCGCGCAGGATACCGGCGGCGCGATCAAGGGCGCCAACCGCTTCGATACCTATTGGGGCGGCGGCGCGCAGGCGGAGGCGACCGCCGGCGGCATGTCCGCGCACGGCACCGCGTTCCTGCTGCTGCCGGTCGGGACGCTGGCACGGCTCGCGGCGGAAGGGCACAATGGGAAAGCGCCCGCTAAGCGCTGAGGAGGCGGCGCTGTGGGCGCGCGTGATCGCGAGCGTCCGCCCGATCCGCCCGCCAGCCCCCGCCAAGCCGGCGGCCGCGCCCGCCCCGGCGCCGACCGCCGCCACGCCCGCGCCCGCACCGGCGAGGAAGGTGCGCGGCCGCGTGCCCGCGCCGTTACCGCTGCCGGTGAAGCCCGCCGCGCCGCGCCCGCTTACCGCCAATACGCTCGACGGATCGTGGGACCGCGATCTGTCGCGCGGGCGCACCGTGCCCGACAGTTCGATCGACCTGCACGGCCATACGCTCAGCTCGGCCTATGCCCGGCTCGACGCCGCGCTCGATTTCGCGATCCAGAGCGGCCAGCGCGTGCTGCTCGTTATCACCGGCAAGCCGCCGCGTGCTGAAAGCGAGCGCCCGCACGCGCGCGGCGCGATCCGCGCCGCCATCGGCGACTGGCTCGCCGGTTCACGCCACGGGCCGCACATCGCGGCGGTGCGGCCGGCGCATCCGCGCCACGGCGGAAACGGCGCGCTCTACGTCATCCTGCGGCGCAGCACGGGGCATCGAAACCGTTAACCTTTGGGTGATATCCGGGGCGGCACGGGAGCGAACATCCAACGGTCGCAGGAGTGGCTCAAATCGCGATGACACGAGCTTTGTTGAGCCACCCGCGCCGCGCGACGGGTGTCGCCGCCGTGCTGGCGATGCTGCTCGCCGGTATCGCCGCGTTCGATCTGCGCACCGCGATGGTAGCGCTAACGTCCGCGGGCGCGTGCGCGCTCGGGCTGCTGCTGGTATCCAGCCGCGCCGCCGCCGCGCGCCGGGCCGCGATCAACGGCGCGGTGGAGCGGCTCGCCGTCGCCGCCGAGGGGGATCTCAGCAGCACCGTCCCCGCCGTCACCACCGCCCATGCGCCGGAGCTGGCGAGCGCGATGGCGGCGTTGTTCGAGGCGCAGACGATCGCGCTCAACACCGTCAGCCACCTCGCGCTGGTCGATGCGGTGACCGGGCTGCCCAACCGCACGAGCTTCCGCCGCAGTTGTGAACGGGTGCTCGCCGAACTGCCCGACACGAAGAACGCGGCGTTGCTGTTCATCGACCTCGATCGCTTCAAGCTCGTCAACGACACGATGGGCCATGCCACCGGCGATCTGCTGCTCGAAATGGTCGCGAACCGGCTGCGTGCGGTCGGCGAGCGTTTCGCGGGCGCGTGCGACGGGCATTCGCCGCTGATCGGGCGGCTCGCGGGCGACGAGTTCACGATGTTCTTCGTCGGCGTCAGCGATCCGGTCACGGTCGGGCGGATTTGCCGCAGCGTGCTGTTCGCGCTGTCGGAGCCGTTCCGCCTGCACGGCAGCGACGTGACGATCGGCGCGTCGGTCGGCATCGCGCTCCGCCCCGATCACGGCAGGTCGCTGACCGAGCTGATGCGCGCCGCCGATGCCGCGATGTACCACGCGAAGGCGAGCGGCCGCGGCCGCGCCGAGCATTTCTCCGAAACGCTCGCGGCCGGGATCGCGCAGCGCCACCAGCTCGAAAGTGAATTGCGCGATGCGATCCGCGACGATCAGTTCATGCTGGTCTTCCAGCCGCAGGTCGCGGCCGGCGACGGCGCGATCGTCGCGGCGGAGGCGCTGGTGCGCTGGCGCCACCCGCGCGATGGTTTCCGCCTCCCCGGCAGCTTCATCCAGCGCGCGGAGGAGACCGGGCTGATCGTCGAGATCGGCGAATGGGTGGTACGCGAAGTCGCCGCGACGATCGCGCGCTGGGAGCGGATCGGCGTCGAGCACCGGCTCGCGATCAACGTCTCGCCGCGCCAGATCGACCATGTCGCCTTCTTCGAGCAATTGCGCGCGGCGATGCTGGCCGCGAACGCGCCGGCGCGGCTGCTCGAACTGGAAATCTCCGAGGCGCTGGCGATGCGATGCAGCGAATCGGTGATCGACGCGATTCGCCAGTTGCGCGCCGATGGCGCGACGATCGCGATCGACGATTACGGCACCGCAGCTTCCAACCTCCCGCGGCTGCGCCGGCTGCCGATCGACCGGATCAAGCTCGACCGGTCGCTGATCGAGCATGTCGTCGAGGATGCGCAGGCCCGCGCCGTGGCGCAGGCGGTGATCGGGCTGGCGCACGGCCTGGGCTGCGAGGCGGTGGGCGAGGGGATCGAAAGCCGCGCGCAGGCGGACGTGCTGCGCGTGATCGGCTGCGACGTGATCCAGGGCTATGCGATCGCCGAGCCGATGGCCGAGGAGGCGTTCATCGCCTGGGCGCGCGGCATCGCGCCGCTCCGCCGGGATACCCGCGCATCGGCGTGATCCGCTGACGCGCCATCTTCCAATCAAATAATTTCATTCACTTATAAGAAGGATTTACGCTTCCTGGTACGATTTTTGGCCAGTGTTGCCCTTGCGCCACTTGCCATCCCAGCACTGTTGCCTTTCTATGACAGCATAAGAGAGGGTGCTTCGAGGTGGACAAAGGGGACACATTCGAATGCGAAATATAAAGTTCGGGAAATATTCGGGCGCAGCGGCGCTGGCTCTGGCGGTGGCGGCGCTCGCTGGGCCGGCCGAAGCGCAGGATGCGACGCCTCCGGCGGACGCGGGCGATATCGTCGTGACCGGCTCGCGCATCCGCCGCAATCCGCTCGATCAGGACAAGCCGGTCATCACGGTCGATCAGTCGGCGATCGGCAAGACCGGGCTCAGCTCGATCGCGGATGTGCTGCAACGCCTGCCGAGCGCGGGCGGCGGCCTCAACACCAAGGTCAACAACGCCGGCAACATCGGCGGCCCGCCGGACGGCACCGGCGTCAGCTCGGGCGCGGCGGAAATCGACCTGCGCTATCTGGGCGCCAAGCGGACGCTCGTGCTGGTCGACGGCATGCGCTACGTCAACGGCTCGTCGGCGGGCGGTATCCCGGCTTCGGTCGATCTCAACACGATCCCGACCAACATGATCGAGCGCGTCGAAGTGCTCCAGTCGGGCGCGTCGCCGCTCTACGGCTCGGACGCGGTCGCCGGCGTGGTCAACATCATCACCAAGCAGAGCCAGAAGGGCCTGCAAGCCAACGCGCAATTCGGCACCTATCGCCAAGGCGACGGCCACACCCAGAATTATGAACTGAGCTACGGCATCCAGAAGCCCGAGACCGGCACCTCGGCGGTGTTCGGCGGCTTCTATACCAAGCAGGAGCCGGTCAAGACCTCCAACCGCGCGATCTCGCAATATCCGGCGCCCTATGCGACGAGCTGTACCGATCCCGCCTTCCCCGATGGCGTCGGGTGCAGCGGCACGCCGCCGCTCGGGCGCTACCGGGTCAGCGCCGCCGTCGGCAATCTCATCGGCATCGGCACGGACGTAACGCTGAAGGCGCCGGTCGCCGGCCGCAATCCGACCGCGGCGGATTTCACCGCGTTCAATAATGCGGGGCGCTTCAACTTCGCGCCGTTCAACTATCTGCTCACCCCGTCCGAACGCTATGGCGGGTTCTTCAACTTCAAGCAGGAACTGTCGGACGCGGTCCATTTCCGCACGAGGATCGCCTATAACAAGCGCAATTCGACCACGCAGGCGGCGTTCCTGCCGCTGGCGATCGGGCCGGGTGCCGGCAACGGCAATCTGCTCGACCGCATCTCGATCGACGCGACCAACCCGTACAATCCGTTCGGCGTGACGCTCTCCTCGGGCGTCAATCTCGATGGCACGCCCTCGGCCCTGCCGGCGAACTACACCGGGATCAACCGGCGCTTCGTCGAAGGCGGCCAGCGCACCTTCTCGCAGGACGTGAACACCTTCACCGCGAGCGCGACGCTCGACGGCTCGTTCCATGTCGGCGAGCATAAATGGTACTGGGACATCAACGGCGTCTATGGCCTGAACGACGCGCACCAGGTGTTCACCGGCAACCTCAACGCGGCCAAGCTCGCCCAGGCGCTCGGCCCGGTCGCGAACTGCACCGGGGACTGCGTGCCGTTCAACATCTTCGGTGGCGCCGCCGTGGGCGGCACCGGCACGATCACCCCGGCGATGCTGAAGTACGTGACCTTCGACGAACGCGACAAGAGCATGCAGCGGCTCGCCGATTTCACCGCCAACCTCTCGGGCGATCTGTTCGATCTGCCGGCCGGACCGGTCGGCGTCGCGATCGGCTATGAGCACCGCGACCAGAAGGCGAGCTATGACCCCGATCCGGTGATCGTCGCCGGCCTCGGCGCCGACGTGCCGACCAGCCCGTCGCGCGGCGGCTTCAACACCGACGAGATCTACGGCGAAATCCGCGTGCCGATCCTCGCGAACATGCCGTTCTTCCACCGCCTCGAGTTCGACGGCGCGGTGCGCCATTCGGACTATTCGACGTTCGGCGGCAACACCACCTTCACCGCCTCGGGCCTATGGAAGCCGGTCGCCGACCTGTTGCTGCGCGGCGGCTATGCGGAAAGCCTGCGCGCGCCGAGCATCGGCGAACTGTACGCGGGCCGTTCGCGCTCCGACGCGACGATCAACGATCCGTGCACCAGCGCGTCGGGCGGCAGCTTCCAGAGCAACGCGACCGTCCGCGCCAACTGCATCGCCAACGGCGTGCCGGCGGACGGCAGCTATGCGGAATCGCAGGGCGGTCAGATCGGCATCTTCTCGCAAGGCAGCACCGCGCTCAAGCCCGAGACCTCGACCACCTGGACCGCGGGCGGCGTGTACAGCCCGTCCTGGGCACGCGGCAGCCTCGCCAGCACGCTCAGCCTCGAGGTCAATTACTACAGCATCGAGCTGAAGAACGCGATCGACTCGGTGCCCGGCACGCTCACGCTCAACCGCTGCGCGTTTTTCGGGGATCCGGTGAGCTGCGCCAACATCACGCGCAATTCGCTTGGGGATGTCTCCGGCATCAACGGCACGTTGCAGAACCTCAACTCGATCCACACCGAGGGTCTCGACGCGACCTTCCTCTACCGCTCGCCCGCCGTGTACGGCGGCACGATCGGTCTGAGCGCGAATGCGGCGTACCTCATCAAGTACGACGTCAGCCCGCCGGCCGACCTCAAGGCGCCGACCCTGGTCTGCAAGGGCACCGAACGCTGCCTCGCGACCGACCAGGCCTTCCCCGAGTTCAAGCTGAACACCACGCTCGACTGGTCGAGCGCCGCGTTCGGCGCGTCGTTCACCGCGCGCTACATCAGCGCGGTGTATGAGAATGACGGGCACCGCATGGGCGCGACCTTCTACGGCGACGTCCAGGTCTATTATTCGCCCGAGTGGCTGGACCACAAGATGCGGCTCACCGCCGGCGTGAACAACGTCTTCAACAAGGCGCCGCCGGCCTGCAACACCTGCGACAGCGCGAACTTCGACCCGACCACCTATGATCTGCCGGGCCAGTTCGGCTATCTGCGGCTGTCCTACGGCCTCTGATCTTCATCACGGACGCGAAGAGGGGCCGGGCGCTGGCGACAGCGCCCGGCCTTTTTTCATGCCGCTTCGGCCGCGCTTTGCCGAACGGGGCGGGGCGGACTAAGAGGGGGGTGCGATCGCGCCAGGATGGAACTGAGGGATTCGAATTGGTTACCAAAATGCCCGCGACTCAAGAGTGGCGCCCGGAGCAGTTGCGCCGCGCGATAACCGCGGCCGGGGTCGCTTTATGGGCGTGGAACGTCGATACCGACGCGTTCACGATGGACGAGCTCGGCTTCGAACTGTGGGGCCTGCCGCAGCGGGACGAGGTCACGTTCGAGCAACTGTCGGCGCGCATCCACCCCGCCGACCGCGACCGCGTCCGCTCGGCCTTCGCCGCGACCCGCGCGATCCTCGGCCCGTATGAGACCGACTTCCGCATCATGATCGGCGACGAGGTGCGCTGGGTCGCGGCGCGCGGGCAGGGCGAGGAGGACGATGCCGTCGCGCACACCGTGTACGGCATCTTCCTCGACGTCACCGGCCGCAAGCAGGCCGAGGAAGGGCACGAGCTGCTCGCCGGCGAGATGAGCCACCGCGTCAAGAATCTGCTCGCGATCGCCTCCGGGCTGACCGCGATCTCCTCGCGCTCGGCCGAAACCGTGGAGCAACTGGCGAGCGACCTCACCGAACGCCTCTCGGCGCTCGGCCGCGCGCATGATCTGGTCCGCCCGCTCCCCGACGGGCAGGGCGACGCCGCGCTGCTCGGCGATCTGATCGCGGTGCTGCTCGCACCCTATGATCTGGGCGGGTTCAAGGGGCGCATCCGCGTCGCGGTCGAGCGCATGGGCGTCGGCGAGAAGGCCGCCACCGCCCTCGCGTTGGTGATCCACGAACTCGCCACCAATGCGATGAAATATGGCGCGCTGTCGGTGCCCGAGGGCACGCTCGACGTGTCGAGCACGTCGGAGGGCGACGACATCGTCCTCACCTGGCTTGAACATGGCGGGCCGGAGGTCCACGCGCCGGACGACGCACGCGGCTTCGGCAGCAAGCTCGTCCAGCGCAGCGTCACCCATCAGCTCGGCGGCACGATCACCTACGACTGGGCCGAGACCGGGCTGATCGTGACGATCCGGATGAACCGCGCGCGGCTCGCGGCGTAGCGGTTCGCACGGGGCGAGCCGTCAGCGCTTGCGGACGAACTCGGCGCGCAGCACCAGGCCCTTGATGCCTTCGTAACGGCAGTCGATTTCCTGCGCGTCGCCGGTCAGCCGGATCGACTTGATGAGCGTGCCGCGCTTCAGCGTCTGGCCGGCGCCCTTCACCTCGAGATCCTTGATGAGCGTGACCTGATCGCCATCGGCGAGCAGATTGCCGACCGAGTCCCGTACCTCGACCTGCGAGGCCAACCGGGTCTTCTCGGCAAGCTCCGCCGCCGGAACCCACTCGCCGCTGTCCTCGTCATAGACGTACTCGTCGTCGCTCACCGTGTCGCTCCCTCGCAATCGAAACGCGCCCTGCTACCCGGCCCGCCGCCTGCGGCAAAGCCCTTCCTGCCGGCGGCAAGGCGGGGCGTGGCTGCTCTAAAGGAACCATTAGGTTATCGATGCCATCCATGCAGAACTGCATGCCCGCACCCCGCCCCGCGCCCGATTTCGAGCCGGTCCCCCGCAAAATCGCTTCATCGACGGCTCGGCTGGGGAGGTCCGATGTCTGACGACTTCCTAGGCGACAGACTCTTTTCGAATTGATCTGTTTCGTCTTCGTTTCACAGTGCTAAGCGGGCCACGGCCTGTTAGGCTGGGCGGCTATCACGAAATTGGGAACCCGCCGCGGCAAAGCCGCGGCGTCGGACGGCGCTGGGGCGCTGCCGGCCGGCTCGGTTTCGATCCGAGGCTAAGCTGCGCTTAGCCTGACGCGCTCCCTCAGTTCTCGTCACCCATTCTCAAGGCCGCGATGAACGCCTCCTGCGGGATGCTCACCGACCCATATTCCCGCATCCGCGCCTTGCCCTTCTTCTGCTTGTCGAGCAGCTTGCGCTTGCGCGTCGCGTCTCCGCCGTAGCATTTCGCGGTCACGTCCTTGCGCATCGCGCTGATCGTCTCGCGCGCGATCACCTTGCCGCCGATCGCCGCCTGGATCGGGATCTTGAACATATGGCGCGGGATCAGTTCCTTGAGCCGCTCGACCATGCCGCGCCCGCGCACCTCGGCGGTCGAGCGGTGGACGATCATGCTGAGCGCGTCGACCGGCTCCTCGTTGACGAGGATGCCCATCTTGACGAGATCGCCCTCACGGTAGCCGATCTGCGTGTAATCGAAGCTCGCATAGCCCTTCGACAGCGATTTCAGCCGATCGTAGAAATCGAACACCACTTCGTTGAGCGGCAGTTCATAGGTCGCCTGCGCGCGTCCGCCGACATAGGTGAGGTCTTTCTGGATGCCGCGCCGATCCTGGCATAATTTGAGGATCGAGCCGAGATATTCGTCGGGCACGTAGATCGTCGCCAGAATCCACGGCTCGGAGATGCTTTCGATCTTGTTGGGGTCGGGCATGTCGGCCGGGTTGTGGAGCTCCATATGGCCGCCGCCGTGAGTCAGCTCGATCTCATAGACCACGCTCGGCGCGGTGGTGATGAGGTCGAGATCATATTCGCGCGTCAGCCGCTCCTGGATGATCTCCAGGTGCAGTAGCCCGAGGAAGCCGCAGCGGAAGCCGAAGCCCAAAGCGGCGCTCGTCTCCATCTCGAACGAGAAGCTCGCGTCGTTGAGCCGCAGCTTGGAGATGCTCTCGCGCAATTTCTCGAAGTCGTTGGCATCGACCGGGAACAGCCCGCAGAACACCACCGGCTGGACTTCCTTGAAGCCGGCGAGCGGTTCGGCGGCGGGGCGCTTCACGTCCGTCAGCGTGTCGCCGACGCGCGCCTGCGCGACATCCTTGATCTGCGCGGTGATGAAGCCGATTTCGCCGGGGCCGAGATCGGCGAGCTGCTCGATCTTGGGGCGGAAGCAGCCGACGCGGTCGACGAGATGCTCGGTGCCGGCCTGCATGAACTTGACGTGCTGGCCCTTCTTCAAGACCCCGTCGATCACGCGGATCAGGATGACGACGCCGAGATAGGGGTCGTACCAGCTATCGACGAGCATCGCCTTCAGCGGCGCGGTGGCATCGCCCTTGGGCGGCGGAATGCGCGTGACGATCGCCTCGAGGGTCTCGCGGATGCCGATCCCCGATTTGGCCGAGGTCAGCACCGCCTGGCTCGCGTCGAGGCCGATCACCTCCTCGATCTCGGCCTTCACCTTGTCGGGATCGGCGGCGGGCAGGTCGATCTTGTTGATGACCGGCACGATCTCATGGTCATGCTCGATCGACTGATAGACGTTGGCGAGCGTCTGCGCCTCGACGCCCTGCGCGGCATCGACGACGAGGAGCGCCCCCTCGCACGCGGCGAGGCTGCGCGAGACTTCATAGGCGAAATCGACATGGCCCGGCGTGTCCATCAGGTTGAGCGTATAGGTCTCGCCATCGTCGGCCTTGTACGACAGGCGCACCGTCTGCGCCTTGATGGTGATTCCGCGCTCCTTCTCGATGTCCATGTTATCAAGCACTTGCTCGGACATCTCGCGGTCGCTGAGGCCCCCGGTCTGTTGGATCAGCCGGTCGGCAAGCGTCGACTTCCCATGATCGATATGGGCGATAATGCTGAAATTACGGATCTTTTCGAGTGGAGTCGTCACGTCGGCCATTCTGTGAAACGGGGTGTTGGGGAGCCGATAGCATTGCTTGCGCGATAAGCCAAAGCGCCCGCCCAAGAGACTGGCGATCACCCCTGCGAAATGGTACGCGCGCGGTGTTCGAGGTCGCGGTCCATCCATGCAAAATGCGCCCGCAGCCGAAACATCGGCGCGCGCGAGACAATACGGGGATAATCGATGCGTACAATGATTTCGGCGCTACTCGTTGCGGGTGTGGCGATGGCGCCCGCGGTCGCGCCCGCACAACGGCTCGCCAAGCCCTCGGGCGCGCAGAAGCTGCAGGAGGCGACCGCCAACGACGTGCCGCGCTGCGCCAGGAAACTCGGCACGCTCTCGATCGTCGATGGCGATGATCCGCGTGGCTGGACCCAGTATAATCTCGCGCCGCCGCAGAAGCTGCTCAAGGTGCTGGTGCAGCGTTCGGGCTGCTTCAATCTGGTCGATCGCGGCAGCGGGCTTCAGGCGGCGCAGCGTGAGCGGGACATCAGCGGCGGGCTCGGTCTGCAGCGCGGCGCGAACGTGGGCGTCGGCCAGATCAAGGCCGCGGACTACGTGCTCCAGGCCGAAGTGCAGGGCGCCAACAGCAACGCGAGCGGCAGCGGGATCGGCGCGGGCCTCGGCGGGCTGATCGGCGGTCCGGTCGGCGGCCTCGTCGGCGGGATCCGCAGCCGCAAGCAGGAGGCGAACGTCGTCCTGTCGATCACCAACGTCCGCACCACCGAAACGCTCGCGACCGAGGACGGCTATGCCGCCAAGAACTCGCTGAGCTTCGGCGGGGGCGGCGGCGTCTTCGCCGGTGTCGCGGGAGGTGGCGTGGTCGGCGGCGGTTACGACAACACCGATATCGGCAAGATCGTCACGCTCGCGTTCATCCAGGCCTATTCGAAGCTCGTCAACGATCTCGGCCTCGTCACCCCTGGCGACACCGCCACCGCCCAGGCCGCGCCGGCCAAGACGTTCAGCGCGCTCGGCCCGGTCACGATGCGCGCCACCGCCTCGCCGAGCGGCAAGGCGATCCGCACGCTCACGCCGGGTGCGATCCTCTATCCCACCGGCAACAAGAACGGCCTGTGGTGGGAAGTCGCCGACGAGAACGACAATGTCGGCTGGGTGCTCAACACCAAACTCGGCCCGACGCAATAATAGCGTGGTTCCCCGCCGGCATGGTATGTCGCCGGCGGGGGGCGATGCGCCCGCTGTCCCTTAGGAGAAGATCGATGCTCAAGTTCCTGACTGCCGTCGCCGCCGGCACGCTCGCGCTCGCCGCGCCCGCTCATGCCGCGATCGCGGTCGGGGCCAAGGCGCCGTTGTTCACCACCCAGGCGGCGGTGGGCGGCAAGACCTTCACCTTCACGCTCCAGTCGGCGCTGAAGAAGGGGCCGGTGGTACTGTATTTCTTCCCGGCCGCGTTCACGCAAGGCTGCACGATCGAGGCGCATGAATTCGCCGAAGCCGCCGACGAATATAAGAAGCTCGGCGCGACGCTGATCGGCCTGACGGCGGGGAACGCCGAGCGGATCAAGGAATTCTCCGTCACCGAATGCCGCAACAAGTTCCCGGTCGGCGTCGCCACCCCGGCGACGATCAACGGCTATGACGTGACGCTGCCGCAGAAGACCGGCTGGTCGAACCGCACCTCGTTCGTGATCGGGCGGGACGGCAAGATCGCCTACGTCCTGTCCGAACCGAGCCCCGAGGGTCATGTTTCGGGCACGATGGCGGCGCTGAAGGCGCTCGGCGCGAAGAAGGGCTGAGCGGCGCGCGCGGCGCTCGCATGAGCGTCGCGCCCGCTTCATATCCGCGACGTTTGCGCACGGGCGCGCCAACGCGCCGTCCGTTGCTCAGGGTCATCATCTTTTGGATTTCGCTGCAATGGTCGGGGCGATAGGATTCGAACCTACGACCCCTGGACCCCGAGACCAGTGCGCTACCAGACTGCGCCACGCCCCGACACATTGCAGGGGAGTGCGCCTAGCGGCGTGACGGGGCGCTCGCAAGCCAAAAGTGGCATGCCGATGAAATTTGCGCGGGTTTCCGCCGCGCCGCGCGTGGCCTTTCTTCCCAGAGCGGCAGCGGGGATGAACGCTTTGTCATCGCCATGCCCGCTTTCGGGCGCGCCACCGCGCTGATAAGGGTAGGGCCGTAACGGGGATTATTGCAGATATGGCGAATGCGCCGGTTTTCTTCGATGCGTCCGGGCGGCGGCGGCGGCGCTTCGCCCTGGCGGTCGGCGCGTTCATCGTGCTCACGATCTTGTCGATCGTCGCGCTGGGGCTGACGATCGGCATCGTGCCGCCCGCGCCGCTTCTGCCGGTCGAATCGGAACATGCGGCGCTCGTCCGCCTGCCGCCGCCGCATGAACCGCTGCTCAAGCGGACCCGCCGCGAACTGCTCGATTACGCCCGGATGCTCACCGGGGCGCCCCCGCGCGGCGTCCAACCCGCCGATGACACGCCGCTCGCGATCGCCTTCCATGTGCCGTGGGATCCGTCGAGCGCCTCTTCGTTGCGCCGTCATATCAACGAACTCGACTGGTTGATTCCCGGCTGGGTGAGCGTTACCGGGCCGAACCACCACATCACCGTGTTTCGCGACGCGGCGGGCAAAGCGATCCTCAACCGCGCCGTGCGCAGGCCCCTGCTGCTGCCGATGATCCAGAACGCCGAACAGGGCAATTGGGATGGCGCCGGCATGGCCGCGTTGCTACACCGTCCCGCGACCCGCCGCGCGTTGCTCGACAAGCTCGAACCCTGGCTCGCCGCGAACCAGGCTGGCGGCGCGTTCTTCGATTTCGAGGAACTGCCGCGCAAGAGCCTGCCCGATTACCGCGCGTTCCTGCGCGAGGCTAAGGCCCGCTTCGCCAAGCGCGGCTGGGTGGTGGCGATCGCGGTGCCGGTCGGCGAGAATGCGTGGGACGTGAAGGCGTTCGCCACCATCGTCGATCGCGTCTTCCTGATGGCGTACGACCAGCACGAACTCAGCAGCCCGCCTGGCCCGATCGCATCGCAGGCGTGGTTTGAGAATGCCGTCGTGCGTGCTGCGTCGGGCGTGCCGCGCAACAAGATCGTCGTCGCGATCGGCAACTACGGCTATGACTGGCATAGCGACAGCGCATCCGGCGGCGATCCGGTCGCGATCGACGAAGCGTGGGAGGCGGCGCGCGAATCGGGTGCGACGCCGGTGTTCGACAAAGCGAGCGGGAACACCAGCTTCGCCTATCAGGAGGGCGACGTCCGCCACGTGCTGTGGCTGCTCGACGCGCCTTCCGCCTACAACCAGATTCGCTTCCTCAATCGCGCCAAGCTCGGCGCTGTGGCGCTGTGGCGGCTCGGTTCGGAAGATCCCGGCCTATGGTCGATCTTCGGGCGCGCCCATCGCACGTTGCCGGCGCCGTCCGCGATCGACACGATCCCGGTCGGCACCGATGTCGATATCGACGGCAACGGCGAAATCCTCAAGATCGCCGGCGTGCCCGTTACCGGCGTGCGCGACGCCACCGCCGTCAACGGCATGATCGACCGCGTGGACTTCACGCGGCTGCCGTCGCCCTATGTGGTGCAACGCACCGGCTACAAGCCGGGCTATGTCGCGCTGACCTTCGACGATGGCCCGGACCCGACCTGGACGCCAAAGATCCTAGACATCCTCAAGGCCGAGCACGTCCCCGCCACCTTCTTCGTGATCGGCGAGAACGCACTGACCCAGCGCTCGCTGCTCAACCGGATGGTCCGCGAGGGGCATGAGGTCGGTAGCCATAGCTATACGCATCCCAACATGGCGGGATCGAGCGACACCGAGACGGCCTTTCAGCTCAACACCACGCAGCGGCTGTTCCAGGCGTTCACCGGCCGATCGCTGCGGCTGTTCCGCGCGCCCTATTTCGGGGACGCCGAGCCGACCACCGCAGACGAAATCGAGCCGGCGTTGCAGGCGCAGAACCGCGGCTACATCTCGGTCGGGCTGCACGTCGATCCCAATGACTGGAAGCGGCCCGGCGTGGCGGCGATCGTCGATACGGCGGTGTCGCAAGTCTTCCCGCCGCCGCATTGCGACGCCAATTCCGACGCGAGTTGCAGCCGCAACATCATCCTGCTCCACGATGGCGGCGGCAACCGCCAGCAGACCGTCGAGGCGCTGCCGCAGATCATCGAGCAGCTTCGCGCCAAGGGCATCCGCTTCGTGCCGGTTTCGGCGCTGGCGGGCATCTCGCGCGATGTCGCCATGCCGCCGATCTCGGAGAGCGACCGGCTCGCGTCGTCGGCCGATCTGTTCGTGTTCACCGCGCTCGGCTCGATCGTGGTTGCGCTCGGTTGGATCTTCTTCTTCGCGATCACGATCGGCATCGCACGCGCGCTCACCCTATCGGCGCTGGCGCTGATCCAGGCGCGGCGCGAAGGCCGGACGGTGTTCCCGCCGATCGACCCGACCCGCTTCGTCACGGTGATGATCCCGGCGTTCAACGAGGAACCGGTGATCGAACGCGCGGTGCGCGGTGTGCTCGCGAGTACCGACGTGCGGCTCGAAGTGATCGTGATCGACGACGGATCGAGCGACCGCACCAGCGAGATCGTCCGCACCGCCTTTGCCGACGAGCCGCGCGTCCGGCTGCTCACGCTGGAGAATGGCGGCAAGGCGCGCGCGCTCAACCAGGGGCTGACGCTGGCGACCGGCGAGATCGTCATCGCGCTCGACGCCGACACGCAGTTCGAGCCGACCACGATCGCGCGGCTGGCGCGCTGGTTCGTCGATCCGGCGCTGGGCGCGGTCGCGGGCAATGCCAAGGTCGGCAATCGGGTGAACCTCATCACCCGTTGGCAGGCGCTCGAATATATCACCGCGCAGAATCTCGAACGGCGCGCGCTGGCGCGGCTCAACGCGATGACGGTGGTGCCCGGCGCGGTGGGCGCGTGGCGGCTCGAAGCAATCAAGAGCGTCGGCGGCTATCCCGACGATACGCTCGCCGAGGATCAGGATCTGACGATCGCGATCCAGCGCGCGGGCTGGCGCGTCCATTACGATCAATATGCCGTCGCCTGGACCGAAAGCCCGGAGAGCTTCAAGGGCCTGGCGAAGCAGCGGTTCCGCTGGGCCTATGGCACGCTGCAATGTTTGTGGAAGCATGGCGGCGTGATGTTGCGCGGCAAGCCGGCGGGGCTCGCGCGCGTCGGGCTGCCGCAGGCGATCCTGTTCCAGATCGTGCTGGCGGCGATCTCGCCGATCATCGATCTCGCGCTGATCGTCAGCTTCATCATGACCTATATCGCGGTGCGCGCGCATGGCTGGGCGCAGACCCAGCATGATGTCGAGACGATGCTGATCTACTGGCTGGTGTTCACCGCGATCGACCTGCTCGCCGCGACGATCGCGTTCGCGCTCGAAC
This sequence comes from Sphingomonas pollutisoli, assembly GCF_029167165.1. Classification (NCBI taxonomy): domain Bacteria; kingdom Pseudomonadati; phylum Pseudomonadota; class Alphaproteobacteria; order Sphingomonadales; family Sphingomonadaceae; genus Sphingomonas; species Sphingomonas pollutisoli. The sequence goes on along the minus strand of NZ_JARFNJ010000004.1, from coordinate 521,167 downwards.
GCCGCGAGAACTGGCGGCTGCTGTGGCTGCTGATTCCGCAGCGGATCGGCTATCGGCAGGTGATGTATTATGTCGTGCTCAAGGCGATCACGCAGGCGCTGCGCGGGCCGAAGGTCGGCTGGGGCAAGCTCGCGCGGACCGGACGGGTGACGCTGTAGCGCTGCGCCGCGAACGCTGTATATCGTCGGATATGCTGACTCGCCTGATCGCCGCGCTGCTGTTGCTTCTGAGCGCGAGCGCCGCGCGTGCCGCGCCGCCGGCGCCGCCACTGGTGCTGGCGGCGGCGAGCTTGCAGGAATCGATGACCGCCGCCGCCGATGCCTGGGCGACGCAGGGCCATCCCCGGCCGGTGGTGTCGTTCGCCGGCTCGTCGGCGCTTGCCCGGCAGATCGAAGCGGGGGCGCGTGCGGATCTGTTCGTCTCCGCCGACGAGGCGTGGATGGATGCGATCGCGGCGAAGCACCTGATCGTGCCGGCGACGCGCGTGACCTTCCTCGGCAACCGGCTGGTGATCGTCGCGCCGGCGGCGAGCCGCGTGCGCGCGCCCGCGGGCGGCGCGCGGCTCGCGCGCTTCCTGAGCGCGGGGCCGCTGGCGATGGCCGATCCGGCGGTGCCGGCGGGCAAATACGGCCGCACCGCGTTGGTGCGGCTCGGCGTGCTGTCGGCGGTGCAACCGCATATCGTCTCGGCCGAGAACGTCCGTGCGACCCTCGCGCTGGTCGAGCGCGGCGTCGCGCCGCTCGGCATCGTCTACGCGACCGACGCGCGCGCCTCGGCCAAGGTGCGCATCGCGGGCGTGTTTCCCGAAACCACACATCCGCCGATCACCTATCCGGTGGCACGGCTAGCGGCGTCGACCAACGCCGAGGGCGAGGGCTTCCGGCGGTTCCTGCTGAGCAGGGCGGGCAAAGCGATTTTCGTCCGCTACGGCTTCTCGGCGCGGTGAGCGCTGGCTTGGCACGCTCTACTCCGTTCGTCCTGAGCGACTCGCCTGGGCCACGCACTTCGACTTCGCTCAGTGCGAACGGGTTGGAGGGTGGCGGGGGCCGATGCCGATGCTGATCGCTGCGATATGGCCTCTCGCCCCGGCGCGCGGTCGCTCGGGCCACCACTCCTCCGTTCGTCCTGAGCGTAGTCGAAGGACGTGTCCGGAGCGAATCGCGTGGAGCACGCACTTCGACTTCGCTCAGTGCGAACAGGCGGGCGGTGCTCGGTTCCGCCGATGCTGACCGCGACCGAATGGCAGATCGTCGCGCTCTCCCTGCGCGTCGGGCTCGTCGCGATCGTGATGACGTTGCCGATCGCGTTCGCGCTCGCCTGGCTGCTCGCGCGCGCGGCGTTCCCGGGCAAGCTGCTGGTCGATGCGCTGGTCCACCTGCCGCTGGTGGTGCCGCCGGTGGTGACGGGATGGGTGCTGCTGATCCTGTTCGCGCCATCCGGCCCGATCGGCCACTGGCTCGACCGCGCATTCGGCGTCACCGTGCTGTTTCGCTGGACGGGCGCGGCGATCGCGGCGGGGGTGATGGCGCTGCCGCTGATGGTGCGCGCGATGCGGCTGTCGATCGAGGCGGTCGATCGGCGGCTCGAGAATGCCGCGCGCACGCTCGGCGCGGGGCGCTGGCGAGTGTTTCGCACGATCACGCTGCCGCTCAGCCTGCCCGGCGTCGCGGCGGGGCTGGTGCTCGGCTTCGCGCGCGGGCTGGGCGAGTTCGGCGCGACGATCACCTTCGTCTCGAACGTGCCGGGTGAGACGCAGACGCTGCCGCTGGCAATCTACAGCGCGCTGCAACAGCCCGGCGGCGAGGCGCTCGTATGGCGGCTGTCGGTGATTTCGGTCGCGCTGTCGCTGGCGGCGCTGGTCGCGTCCGAGCTGCTGGTGCGTCGGGCGGGAAGGGGGCATGGTGGCGTTTGACTTGCGACTGACCAAGCGGATCGGCGAAACCCGGATCGATTTCGCTCTGACCGCCGGCGAAGGCGCTACGGTGCTGTTCGGCCCGTCCGGTGCAGGCAAGACGAGCGTGCTCAACATGATCGCAGGTCTGTTGCGGCCGGACGCGGGCCATGTCCGCGTAAGCGGTGAGACGCTGTTCGATGCGGACGCGGGGGTCGACCTGCCGCCCGAGCGCCGCCGGGCGGGCTATGTCTTCCAAGAGCCGCGGCTGTTTCCGCACCTCCGCGTGCGGGACAATTTGCGCTATGGCGCGCCGGGTGGCCGTGTGGAGATGGCGGCGATCGACTTCCTCGGTATCGGGCACCTGCTTGATCGCTGGCCGCGAACGCTGTCCGGCGGCGAGGCGCGGCGTGTCACGATCGGCCGCGCTTTGCTGAGCGCGCCCCGGTTCCTGCTGCTCGATGAACCGCTGTCGTCGCTCGATCGTGCGCGACGCGAGGAAATCCTGACCGCGATCGAGCATATCCGCGATACGGCGCGCTTGCCGATATTGATGGTAACGCATGACGCTGGCGAGGCCGAACGGATCGGCACGCGGATCGTCTCGGTGGAATAAGCGATGAGACGGGGCGGGCGCGCTCGCCCGCCCCGATCGACTTACTTCTTGTGCTTGCGGTGTGCCATCTTGTGGCCACCGCCGGCGCCTTCGCGGCACTGGTCCTTCACGGTCGCCGAGCAAACCGGATAGCTTTCGGGCGCCGCGGGCGCGGGGTTGGCGACGGGCGCGCCCATCTGGACCTGCCCGGTCGGCGCAGCCGCGGCGGGGGCGGCAGGAGCAGCCGCAGTCTGGTCAGCGGTGGGCGCCTGGGCGGCGGGGTCCGCCGGCGCGGCGGGAGCGGTCTGGGCGTCGGGCGCCGGCGCCATCTGGGCAAAGCCGGCAACGGGGGTGGCAACCGCCAGCGCGGCAAGCATCATCAGCTTCATCGGTTCACTCCTGCAAAAACGGGCAGCATTTCCGCTGCGCGCCGGGTTAACGCACATCAACGCGCAAAGGCTCCCTCGTTTCGCTCGCGATTCGAAAATTGCGGGTGAACCGTCGCTCTTAAGCCCCCGAATCCAGCGCATAGCCCGCCGAGCGCACGGTGCGGATGATGTCGGGCCGGTCGTCCCCGTTGATCGCCTTGCGCAACCGGCGGATGTGGACGTCGACGGTGCGGCTTTCGATATCGCTGTCATGCCCCCAGACCGCATCGAGCAGCCGCTCGCGCGAGAACACCCAGCCGGGATGTTCGAGGAAATGCTTGAGCAGGCGGAACTCGGTCGGGCCGAGCGGGATCACCTCGCCCGCGCGGCGGACCTTGTGGCCGACCGTGTCCATCTCGATGTCCGAATAGGTGAGCTGTTCGCCCGCCAGCGCCGGCCGCACCCGGCGCAGCACCGCGCCGACGCGGGCGACCAGCTCGCGCGGGGAAAACGGCTTGGTGACGTAATCGTCCGCGCCGGTCTCCAGCCCGCGCACGCGGTCTTCCTCCTCGCCGCGCGCGGTGAGCATGATGATCGGCACGTTCGCGGTTTCGGGCATGCGGCGCAGGCGGCGGCATACTTCGATTCCCGACAACCCCTCGACCATCCAGTCGAGCAACACGATATCGGGCGTCGCCTCCTTGGCGAGCAGCAGCGCCTCCTCGCCATCGGCGGTCTGCTTCACGTCGAAATCTTCGCGCTTGAAGTGCCAGATCAGCAATTCGGCAAGCGCGGCATCGTCTTCCACCAGCAACATCTTGGCCCGGGCCATCTGCTTACTCCCCTTGACGCGTTACGAAAGCGCCGCGATCGCGCTCGGCCATGTGCGTGCCGGTCGCGGCGAAATAGACCATCTCCGCGATGTTGGTCGCGTGGTCCCCGATCCTCTCCAGATTCTTGGCGATGAACAGCAGGTGCGTGACCTGTCCGATCGTCGCCGGATTCTCCATCATGTGCGTGACGAGCACGCGGAACAGGCTGTTGTAGAAATCATCGACCGCGCGATCGCGCGCGCAGACCTGTTGCGCGGCCTCGGGATCGCGCGCGGCGAACGCGTCGAGCACGTCATGCACCATCTCGATCGCGAGCGTGGCCATCGCCGGCAGCACCGACAGCGGTTCGATCTGGCCGTGCGAATCGATCAGCGGGGTGCGTTTGGCGATGTTCTTGGCGTAATCGGCGATCCGTTCGATCACGCCCGCGATCTTGAGCGCGGCGACCACGTCGCGCAGATCGTCGGCGAGCGGCGCGCGCAACGCGATGATGCGCACCGCGAGTTCCTCGGCCTGCACCTCGAGCTGGTCGATCTTCTTGTCGTTGCGCACGATCTCTGCGGCGGTTTCGAGATCATGGTGCTTGAGCGCTTCGATCGCATCGTCGATCGCCTGTTCGGCAAGGCCCCCCATCTGCGCGATCAGCCCGCGCAACTGGCCGATCTCGTCGTCGAAGACCTTGATGGTATGTTCGTAGGTCGTCATGCGCGTGTCCTTCAGCCGTACCGGCCGGTGATGTAATCCTTGGTGCGTTCCTGCCGCGGATTGGTGAAGATGTCGGAGGTCGAACCCGATTCGACCAGCGCGCCGAGGTGGAAGAACGCGGTCCGCTGCGACACGCGCGCCGCCTGTTGCATGTTGTGCGTGACGATCACGATCGCGTAACGGCCCTTCAGCTCGTGGATCAGCTCCTCGATCTTGGCGGTCGCGATCGGATCGAGCGCGCTGCACGGCTCGTCCATCAGGATCACTTCGGGATCGACCGCGATCGCGCGGGCGATGCACAGCCGCTGCTGCTGGCCGCCCGAAAGCGCGGTGCCGCTGTCCGAGAGCCGGTCCTTCACCTCGTCCCACAGGCCGGCACGCTTGAGCGAGCGCTCGACGATGTCGGCGAGCTGGGCGTGGTTGCTGGCGAGGCCGTGGATGCGGGGGCCATAGGCGACGTTCTCGAAGATCGACTTCGGAAACGGGTTGGGCTTCTGGAAGACCATGCCGACGCGCGCGCGCAGTTGCACGACGTCCATCTCGGGCGCGTAGATATCCTCGCCGTCGAGATCGATCTCGCCCTCGACCCGCGCCGAGGGAATCGTGTCGTTCATGCGGTTGAGCGTGCGCAGGAAGGTCGATTTTCCGCAGCCGGACGGGCCGATCAGCGCGGTCACCACGTCGCGGTCGAAATCGATCGAGACATCGCGGATCGCCTGCTTGTCGCCGTAGAAGACGTTGACGTGGCGCGCGGAAATCTTGTGCTGCGCGATAGGGCTCTGAACGTTCACCAGCGTGTCTCGAATCTGTTGCGAAGGTAGATCGCGACGCCGTTCATCGCGAGCAGGAAGACGAGCAGGACGAGGATCGCGGCGCTGGTCTTCTCGACGAAGCCGCGATTGACCTGATCGGACCACAGGAAAATCTGCACCGGCAGCACGGTCGCAGGGTCGCGCAAGCCCCCGGGCGGGGCGGTGATGAACGCGCGCATGCCGATCATCAGCAGCGGCGCGGTCTCGCCGAGCGCGCGCGCCATGCCGATGATCGTGCCGGTCAGGATACCCGGCATCGCCAGCGGCAGAACGTGGTGGAACACCACCTGCACCGGGCTTGCGCCGACGCCGAATGCGGCGTCGCGGATCGAGGGCGGCACCGCCTTGATCGCGTTGCGCGCGGCAATGACGATCACCGGCATCGTCATCAGCGCTAGCGTCAAGCCGCCGACGATCGCGGCCGATCGCGGCAGGTGGAAGGTGTTGAGGAACACGGCGAGCCCGAGCAGCCCGAAGATGATCGACGGCACCGCCGCGAGATTGTTGATCGAAACCTCGATCAGATCGGTCCAGCGGTTATGCGGGGCATATTCCTCCAGGTAGAGTGCCGACAGCACCCCGACCGGAAACGCGATCAGCAGCGTGACGGCCATCGTCAGCAGCGAACCTTTGAGCGCGCCCCAGATGCCCACCATCGTCGGATCGGTCGCGTCCGAACTCCTCAGGAAGAAGGCGTTGAAGCTGGTGGTGAGCGTATGGGCCGCCTTGAGCTTCGCGACGATCGCCTCGTCAGCGGGGGCGCCTTCGCGCTTGGCGGCGATGTCGATGCGGTCGGCGGCGGGCACCCACACTGTCGCGCGGCGGCGTAGCAGAGACGGATCGGCCTTGAGCTGATCGCGAACCCGCGTCCATGCGCCGTCTGAGAGCAGGGAGTCTCCGCCGGGCCCGTAGGCGGCGATCGCGGCCGCGTCGGTTGCTCCGCCGAGATCGGCGGCGGCGAGCGCGAGGTCGGCGCCCGGGCCGCGCAGCGTCGCGGGATCGAGCGAAAGCCGGCTGTGCGCGAAATCGATCGGCAGCGCGATCTGCGTCTGCACGAACCCGCCGAGTCCGGCCGACAGCATCGAGACGAGCAGCACGACGAGGAACCCCGCCGACAGCAGCACCGCGCCGAGGCCGAGCCAGCGGAAGCGGCGTTCGGCGGCATAGCGCTTGGCCATGCGCCGCTGATGCGCGGTATCGCGCCAGTCGGTCGGGGCGGGGGTGAGGCGACTTCCCATCATACCGGCCCGTTCGTGCTGAGCTCGTCAAAGCACATGCCCGAAATACCACGCGCCGCCTCTGGCCCGCGTCCTTCGGCCGGCTGGCGAAACCAGCCGCTCGGGACGGGCTTCGGCAAGCTCGGGGCGAACGGGTTCTTCGCGCCTTCACGCCTCACCCGTTTGTGCCGAGCGAAGTCGAGGCACCGCGTTGAGCGTCGCCGGGACGGTCCTCGGCTTCGCTCGCCCCGGCCCCTCGGCTTCCGGATGTCAGGATCGAGCACCCTATTCATACGCTTCCCGATATCGTTTGACGACCGTCAGCGCGACGATGTTGAGCAGCAGGGTGATGACGAACAACGTCAGTCCGAGCGCGAAGGCGGCGAGTGTCTTCGGGCTGTCGAATTCCGCCTCGCCGGTCAGCAGGTCGACGATCTGCTTGGTGACGGTGGTCGTGCTGGCAAAGGGGTTGAGCGTCAGCGTCGCGACGCCCGAGGCGGCCATCACGACGATCATCGTCTCGCCGATCGCGCGGCTCACCGCCAGCAGCACGCCGCCGATCACGCCGGGCAGCGCGGCGGGCAGCAGCACGCGGCGGATCGTCTCCGATTGGGTCGCGCCCATCGCCAGGCTGCCGTCGCGCATGGCCGCGGGCACTGCGGTGATCGAGTCGTCCGCCATCGAGGAGACGAAGGGGATAATCATGATCCCCATCACCAGCCCGGCCGCGAGCGCGCTTTCCGAACTCGCCCAGCGGACACCGATCGCGACCGCGAAATCGCGCACCAGCGGCGCCACCGTCAACGCCGCGAAATAGCCGTAGACCACGGTCGGCACGCCGGCGAGCATCTCGATCAGCGGTTTCATCCACGTGCGCACGCCCGGCGCGGCATATTGAGACAGGTAGATAGCCGTCATCAGCCCGAGCGGGATCGCGACGATCATCGCGATCACCGCACCGATGAAGAACGTGCCCCAGAACAGTGGCACCGCGCCGAGCGACGCGCCGGGATCGCGCGGGTCGATCACCTGCGGGCTCCAGTGCGTGCCGAACAGGAAGTCGCCGATCGGCACCATGCCGAAGAAGCGCGCGGATTCGAACAGAAGCGACGCGACGATGCCCATCGTCGTCAGGATCGCGACGAGCGCGGCGGCGAGCAGCAGCGCCATGATGAGCCGCTCGATCTGGGTACGCGCGCGGAAATCGGGGCGGACGCGGGTGAACGCCCACGCCCCGCTCGCGAACGCGAGCAGAAGCGCGACGCCGCCGCCGATCCAGTCCGCCCGGGTCTGCGCGGCGCCATAAGCCGGGGCGAGCGCCGCGGCGAGCGGGGTGGGTGTGCCGAACCCTTCGCCCCGCGAGATCCGCCGCGCTTCCGACAGGATCGCGGCACGTTCGAATCCGGGCGCGGGCAGGTGCGCGGCGGCGGGCTCAGCCAGCACGCGATTGGTGACGAGGCCGGGTGCGCAGGACGCCCACACCGCAAGGAAGATCGCGGCAGGCAACACCGTCCACATCGCGACGAAGCCGCCGAAATGCGACGGGAGCGAACTGAAGCGCGCCGTGCTCGCGCGGCGGAAGCGCGTCGCGCGCATCCGTGCGCTCAGCCAGGCGATCAGGCCGAGCCCCGCGATCAGGAAGAAGAGGACGAGAATGGACAAGGCTGGCTCTGGACGATTCGGACGGAAGAGAAAGGCCCGCCGGCACGCGGCCGGCGAGCGATGGCGTTACGGCAGCGTCTTGGGATCGAGCGTGGTTTCCCAGTTCACGATCGTTTCGGACTTCTTGCGCACGTCGTCCGGAGAGGCGATCAGCCCCTTGGCGACGAGCGGCCCGCCCGGATTCCATGAGGCGGCGTAGAGTTTGAGGAACTCGCGCAGGCCCCGGATCGCGCTGAGATGGGCCTTCTTGACGTAGAGATAGAGCGGGCGCGATCCCGGATACTGGTTGCGCGAGATCGTCTCGTAGGTTGGCTCGGTGCCGTTGATCGGGATGCCGTTCAGCTTGTCGCGATTTTCCTCGAGATACGAATAGCCGAAGATGCCGACCGCGTTGGGGTTCGACTGGAGCTTCTGGACGATCAGATTGTCGTTCTCGCCGGCGTCGACATAGGCGCCGTCCTCGCGGATGCGCGTGCATTTCTGCGCGAACTCGGCGGGGTTCTTCTCGCGAACCTCGGCCATGTCGGGCAGCATCGCCTCACAGCCGCGCGCGAGGATCAGCTCGGCGAGCGCGTCGCGCGTGCCGCTCGTGGCGGGCGGGCCGTAGATCTGGATCGGCATCGCGGGCAGCGCCGGGTTGACGTCCTTCCAGGTCTTGGCCGCGTTGGGCTTGCCGTCGGGCGCGGCGGCCATCGCCTTGAACAGATCGGTGGTGGTGAGGCGCAGACCCGGCCCGCTCTTCGCTTCGGCGAAAGCGATGCCGTCGAGCCCGACTTGCACTTCCATGATATCGGCGACGCCGTTCGCCTTGCACAGATCATATTCGGATCGCTTCATCCGGCGCGACGCATCCTCGATATCGGGGTGGTCGGCGCCGACACCGCCGCAGAACAGCTTCATGCCGCCACCGGTGCCGGTCGACTCGATAACGGGGGATTTGACGCCGGGCGTCTTCTCGACGAACCGCTCGGCGACGATCGTGGTGAAAGGAAACACGGTTGAAGAGCCAACGACCTTGATCTGGTCACGCGAACCCGCGCCACCGCCATTGGCCTGATCGGTACACCCTGCCAGTCCCGTCGCGAGCGCGGACGCCGCGACGATCGTCATGATCCTGTGCATGAAGACCTCCCCACGGGGCAAGAGGTTCGCCCCGCGCCGCGCTATCATCCGCAAGCCGAGCCTGTGTGACGATCTTGTTACCGTTTGATGACAGCGCGCCCGTGCGCGGGAATCATCACCGATACCGTGGTGCCCTTGCCGATCGAACTTTCGATATCGAGCCGGCCACGGTGCCGCTCGACGATATGCTTGACGATCGACAGCCCGAGCCCGGTGCCCCCCGCCGCGCGGCTGCGGCCGGTATCGACGCGGTAGAAGCGTTCGGTCAGGCGCGGGATGTGCTCGGCGGGGATGCCATCGCCCTCGTCACTCACCGCGAAGCGCACCATGCCGGTCTGCAACCGTTCGAGCCTGATGGTGACGGGCGCGCCTTTACGGCCATATTTTATCGCATTGCCGATCAGATTGTGGAGCACCTGGCTAAGTTGCGCGGAGTCGCCCGACACGGGTGGCACGTCGGCGGCGAGATCGGCGATGATCGGCGCGGCGTTCTCGCCCTGGGCGTCGAGGATGCCGCCGCGCACCTCCTCGATCAGCGCGCCAAGATCGACCGCGCGGTCGGGCAGGCGGTATTTCTCCGCCTCGATCCGCGACAGCGAGATCAAATCCTCGATCAGCCGCTGCATCCGCCGCGCCTCGTCGAACATGATCTTGAGGAAGCGTTCGCGGAGTTCCTTCTCCTCACCCGCCTCGTCGCCGAGCGTCTCGATATACCCGAGGATCGAGGCGAGGGGGGTGCGCAGTTCGTGGCTGGCGTTGGCGACGAAATCGACGCGCATCCGCTCGGCCGCATAGCTGCCGGTCTGGTCGACCAGATGGACGATCCGCCGCCCGCCCGCCGCGTCGCCGATCCGCATCTCCCAGCGCTGCTCGCGCGCGCCAAGTCCCACGAGGTTGATCGGCGGCTGCGCGCCCTGGCCGAGCGGACTCATCAGCCGCTCGGCCGCACCGGGATGGCGGATCGCGAGCCGCACGTCCTGCCCGACGATATGCTGCCCGAGCAACGCGCGCGCCGCTTCGTTGGCGTGACTCACCTGGCCCGAGGTGACGATCAGGATCGGTTCGACGATCGCATCGATCACCGCCGGGATGTGATCGGGCGGCGCGGCGGGCTCGGCGGCGGGCGCGGGCGCGGCGTCGTCCTCGCCGTCGCCGACGCCGGCCGCCGTAAGCACCGCCGCGATACCGCCGATCAGCGTGACGAGGCTCGCCTGTAGGTCGCCGATCAGGAACACGGCGACGCTCGCGACGACGATGATGCCGACCGCGGCGAGCGTGCGAAGACCGAAGCCGTTCATCATGCGGTTCTCACGTCCTCTTCTCGGCCGCCATGAACCGTTCGGGCCGAGCGAAGTCGAAGCCCCCGCGAGCGGGGCACGTCCTTCGACTTCGCTCAGCACGAACGGAGTGGATGTGTCGCTGGTGTCCCTATCCGAAACATCGTCGAGCGCGATAGCCTTGCTTGCCAGCCATTTATGATTGTGAAAGGGCTGTGGCCATAAAGGACGGTCGATGAGCGAGAATGGCGAGCAGCGGAACGACATCCCCGAACGTGACGGCCCCGAACGCGACGGCCCCGAACGCGACGGGGTCGTCACCAGCCGGCGCACGCTGATGCTCGGCGCGGTCGGCGCGAGCGCGATCGTGTCGATCCGCCCCGCGCTCGCCGCGACGGCGGTGTCGATCGTGCATTGCCAGATTCCGGTGCCTGACGCGGCGCGTACCGGCGGCTGGATCGCGCCAGACGGGACGGTCGTGCCGAGCGGAACGGCGGGTGCCGTCGCGCCGCCGCGCCAGCCGCTCAAGGGCGAGGATGTCAAGCACGCGCTCGCCGGCGGCCAATTGCCCGGCGTCGAATATGAGCGCAGCCAAGCTTACATGAAGTACGTCCGCAATCTCCATTCGGGCGCGAGCGGTTTCACCTGCTTCGCATCCTTGCAGATGCCGCGCGGCTGAGGCCGTGCCCGATCCGGTGTACAGCGCCGCGCCGGCGGATACGCTGCGGGTCGTTCCGCTCGACGCCTTCACCGCGATCTACCACCGCGCGTCGGGTATCACCCATCTCGTCGCGTCCCCCGTGCCGGAGATACTCGCCGCGCTTGGCCCCGACGGGATGACGCTGCCCGCGCTGACCGCGCAGCTCGTGGAGCGCTACGATCTGCTCGATGCCGACGGGGCGGCGCTTCGCGCCCGGCTGGACGAACTGGTCGCGGCGGGTCTGGCACGGATCGCATGAGGCACGTCTTTTCGGTCCGCGTCGGGCCGGTCGGGTTTCGCGTAGGATCGCACTGGCGCACCCCGATCCGGCAGCTCGCGACGCTGTACGCGGACTATCCGCTGCCCGAGAACGGCGTGCCGGATTTCACCGTCCGGCTGTTCGCGCACCGTCCGTGGCGGCGGGTGATCCGCCCGGCGGTTGTGATCGGCGGCGATTTCATGATCCCCGATGCGGCGCCGCTGCCCCTCGCGCAGGGTCTGCTCGCCGCCGAAATGGCGATGAACCTGCAGATGGCGCTCGGCCAGCGCCGGTATCTGCTGCTCCATGCGTCGGCGGTCGAGCGCGACGGGCGCGTGCTGCTGATGACCGGTGAGTCGGGGTCGGGCAAATCGACGCTCGCCGCCCTGCTGTCGCGCGCCGGCTGGCGTTTGATGGGCGACGAGTTCGCGCTGATCGATCCGGCGACCGGCCTCGCACACGCGTTTCCGCGCCTCGTCAGCCTCAAGAACGCGGCGATCGCGGCGGTGGAGGCGGCGGCGCCGGGCGCGCGCTTCGGCCCGTTGCTGGAGGGGACGCCCAAGGGCGCGATCCGTCACCTCGTGCCCGATGCGGCCGCAGTCGCCACGATGGACATGCCGGGGAGGCCCGCGCTGCTGCTGTTCCCGCGCTTCGGCTTCACGCCGGATATTCGTGCGGTCGCGCCTGGCGAGGTTTTCATGCGGCTCACCCAGGCATCCACCAACTACGTCGCGATGGGCGAACGCGGGTTCACCGCGTTGACCGGACTGGTGCGGTCCGTCCCCGCGCGGGCGATCGATTATCCGGACACAGACCGCGTGCTCGCGCAGGTCGCGGCATTGTGGGACGCACTGTGAACGGCTGGCTGCTCGCGCGTATCCTGCGCGCGCCTGGCGACGCGGCCGCGCTCGATGCGGCCGGCTGGACCGCGTTGATCGCGATCGCGCGCGCCGAGCAGATGATCGGCACGCTCGCCTGGCGCCTGGAGGGAACCCCGATGCCGCCGGCGGTGACGCGCATACTGGCCGATGCCCGCGCGTCCGCCGAACATGGCCGCACGCTGGCGCTGTGGGAGGCGGAAGCCGCGCGGCGTGCGCTGGCGCCGCTCGGGATACCGGTGGTGCTGCTCAAGGGCACGGCGTTCGTCGCGGCCGGGCTGATGGCGGGGCAGGGGCGTTCAATCGGTGATCTCGACATCCTCGTGCCGCGCGCCAGCCTTCAGGCGGTCGAGCGCGCGTTGCTCACGAACGGTTGGGAATGGGTCAAGCCCGACGCGTATGACGACGCCTATTACCGCCGCTGGATGCACGAACTGCCGCCGCTGGTCCACCGCGAGCGCGACCGGATGATCGATGTTCACCACACGATCCTGCCGCTCACCGCGCGGATCACGCCGGATGCGGCCGGGCTGTTGGCGGAGGCGGTGCCGCTGCGCGCCGGGGAAAAGGGGGGGCTGGCGATGCTCTCGCGCACCGACGTGATCGTCCACGCCGCGGCGCACCTGTTCGCGGACGGCGATCTCGCCGGCGGGATGCGGAACCTGTGGGACGTGCATTGTCTGGTCGAGGAGTTCGGCGTCGTCGGACTCATCGAGCGCGCCGAGCATCACGGCTTGGGCGATGCGGTCGGTCGCGCGCTACGGCTGGCGGCTGCGCTCTACGGCGATGGCGCGACGCTTTCGCCGGGCGACCGCCTGTGCCTACACCGCGTGACGGCCAGAGACGGCTGGGGCCGTGCGACGCGACCGGTAACGCGGCTCGGGTTCTACATCCGCTCGCACTGGCTGCGCATGCCGCCCGCGATGCTGGCGCGGCATTTGTGGATCAAGTGGCGGAAACAGGGCGGCGCTTAGCAGGACGAACGGGTGCGCGTGTCGCCTACCGCAGCCTTCGCCGTCCCCGGAGCATCCCTGCCACGAGCAGCACCACCGTGATCGCCAGCGTATCCGCCACCCAATCCCGGATGTCGCAATCGCGGTGCAGCGCGGGGATCGATTGCGCGACCTCGATCAGCGCGCCGAGGAACGACAGCCGCTCGCCGATCCGCACCAGCGGGAAGCGCGGATAGGCGCGCGCCGCGAGCGCTGAAATCACCGCGAACGCGGTCATATGCTCGAACTTGTCGCCGAAGCGGTCGATCGGCATGTGCGGCGGATGCGGCAGCACCGCCATCGTCACCGCGAACAGGATCGCCGCCCACAGCAGCAGCCGGAACGTCAGGGTCGCCTTGGTCATGCGTGAAGGGTCTCCAGCGTCGGGATCAGCGCGTCGAAATGGTCGATCACCGCGTCGGCGCCGAAGCCATCGACCGGCTCGCGGCCGAAGTTCACCACCACCACCGGCACGCTGGCGTGCCGCGCGGCGGTCACATCGAACATCGTATCGCCGACGAACGCGGTGCGCCCGCCGCCCGCGCGCCGAACCATTTCGTGGATCGGCGCCGGATCGGGCTTCTGCTTGCCCGGCCCCATCGTGTCGCCACCGATCACGATGTCGAACAGGCCGCGCAGACCAAGCTCCGCGAGCAGCTTTTCGGACAGCGCGGCAAGCTTGTTGGTGACGATCGCCACCTGAACACCGCGCGCGCGCAACGTTTCGATCGCAGCGACCGCGCCGGGATAGGGCCGGGTCAGCACCGCGATATTCGCTTCATAAGATGCGAGCATCACGGCTTGGAGCCGCGCGGCCTCGTCCGGCGCGGCGCCGCCGGTCGCCTCCAGCGCGAGCCGCACCAGCCGCGCGACGCCGCCGCCGGTCATCGCCACCACCTGCCGCACGGCGAGCGTCGGCCGGCCATCGTGCGCGAGCATCACATTGACCGCCGCGGCGAGATCGCCGCTGCTATCGACCAAGGTGCCGTCGAGATCGAATCCGACGATGTCGAAGGAAAAATCCGTCATGATGGCGGCGCCTGACACTGCCGCTATGGAATTGGCAACCCTCTCGTGGCAGGGCGGCGAACATGGACGCGAAATCCCCTGCTTCTGCACCCGCTTTGGCCGCGATCATCCTTGCCGCTGGCAAAGGCACGCGGATGAAATCCGATCTTCATAAGGTGCTGCACCCGATCGCCGGGCGGCCGATGCTGCTCCATCTGCTGGCGAGCGTCGAGTCGCTCGCGCCCGAACGGGTGGTCGTGGTCACGGGCGCCGGCCGCGAGCAGGTCGAGGCGGTGGTCGCGCCGCTCGGGGCGACGACCGCGTTGCAGGCGGAGCAACTCGGCACCGGCCATGCCGTCGCACAGGCGGAAGGCGCGCTGGCGGGGTTCGATGGCGCGGTGCTGATCCTCTACGGCGACGTGCCGCTGGTGCGCGCGGCGACGATGCGGCGGATGCTTGATCGGCTTGGCGGTGCCGATGCGCCGGCAGCCGTGGTGCTCGGCTTCCGCCCTGTCGATCCCGCAGCTTATGGCCGCATCATCGCCGATGTTGATGGGCGCATCGTCAAGATGGTCGAGTATAAGGATGCCTCGTCTGAGGAGCGCGCGGAAACGCTGTGCAATTCCGGGCTGATGGCGGTGCGCTCGGCCGATCTGTTTCCATTGCTCGCGAGGGTCGGCAATGACAATGCGGCTGGCGAATATTACCTCCCCGATATCGTCATGCTCGCGATCGCCGAGGGTCGGACTTCGGTGGTGATCGAGACCGACGCCGCCGAGGTCGCCGGCGTCAACAGCCGCGCCGAACTGGCGGCGGTCGAGGGGGCGTGGCAGCAGGCTCGCCGCGCCGCCGCGATGGCCGATGGCGCGACGCTGATCGCGCCTGAAACGGTGTGGTTCGCGCACGACACGGTGATAGGCCGCGACGTCGTGATCGAGCCCAATGTGGTATTCGGCCCGGGTGTGACAATCGCCGGCGGGGTGACGCTGCGGGCGTTCAGCCATATCGAGGGCGCGAGCGTCGCAAGCGGCGCGATCATCGGGCCCTATGCGCGGCTCCGCCCCGGCGCGGTGGTGGGCGAGGATGCGCATGTCGGCAATTTCGTCGAGATGAAGAAGGCGGTGCTCGGCAAGGGCGCCAAGGCCAACCACCTCACCTACCTCGGCGATGCCGAAATCGGCGCGGGCGCGAACATCGGCGCGGGCACGATCACCTGTAATTACGACGGCTACAACAAGTCGCTCACGAAGATCGGCGCGGGCGCGTTCATCGGCTCGAACTCCGCGCTGGTCGCGCCGGTGTCGATCGGTGACGGCGCGCTGGTCGCGGCGGGATCGGTCATCACCGCCGACGTGCCCGCCGACGCGCTGGCGGTGGCGCGCGGCCGGCAGGAGACGCGTGAGGACTGGGCGCCGAGGTTCCGCGCGGCGGCGAAGGCGAAGAAGGATGCTGGGAAATGATATCGCGGTGTGATATCGTGCCGCTATGCGTGCGCTGGTAGATATACCTGAAGATGACATGAAGTGGCTCGATTCCCAGGCTGCGGAACTCGGCAAATCCCGTGCGGCACTCGTCCGCGAAGCGGTGTCCAGCTACCGTGCGGAAGTGCAGTCAAAACAGAAGAAGGACTGGCTGGACGCGGCGTTCGGCATTTGGAAGGATCGCACCGATATTGGCGATGCTGTCGAATGGCAACGGCGCGAGCGTGCCAGTTGGACCAGGCCCTGGGACGATGATTACGAGGATGTGAAGGCCGAATTCCCGGACCTGTTTGATGAGCAGGACGATCGTGAACGAGAATTCTACCTGAACTTGCAACGTCAGAAGAAGACGTGAACGCCGTATCTTTCGACAGCAATATCCTGATCGATGCGCTGAACGGTCATGAAGTGGCGCGTGAGGAAATCCGGCGTGCGGATGTGCCGTGTATCAGCCGCGTCACCTGGATCGAGGTTCTCTCCAAGGTGCAGGGCGATAGCATGCCCATCGTCATACGATTTTTGAACGGCTTCACGATTGACGAACTTGACGTTGATATCGCCGGGCGCGCCGCACAGCTTCGCCGGGAACGCACGCGGCTGAAATTGGCCGACTCGGTTATTCTCGCGTCGGCCCAAGCGGCGGGTCGTGTGCTGGTCACCCGCAATACCAAGGATTTTCCCGCGACGATGCCCGGCATTCGGGTGCCGTACAGGATCGAGCAGTAAAGGACGCGCGAATGTGTGGAATCGTCGGAATTGTCGGCCAGGAGCCGGTCGCGGATCGCTTGCTCGATGGGCTGAAGCGGCTCGAATATCGCGGCTATGATTCGGCTGGCATCGCCACCGATTTCGAAGGCCGGATCGAGCGGCGGCGGGCGTCGGGCAAGCTTGTCCATCTCGCGACCGAACTCGTCGAGCACCCGCTGCCCGGCACAACCGGCATCGCGCACACGCGCTGGGCGACGCATGGCGGGCCGACCACCAACAACGCGCATCCGCATGCGACCGAGGAGGTCGCGCTGGTCCACAACGGCATCATCGAGAATTTCAAGCCGCTGCGCGACGAGCTGATCGCGCGCGGGCGGGTGTTCACCAGCGAGACTGATACCGAAGTGGTCGCGCATCTCATCAGCGAGAAGGTCGAAGCCGGGCTCGCCCCCGCCGATGCGGTGCGCGAGGTGCTGCCGCGGCTGCACGGCGCGTTCGCGCTCGCGATTCTGTTCCGCCAGCATCCCGAGTTGCTGATCGGCGCGCGGCTCGGGTCGCCGCTGGTGGTCGGCTATGGCGAGGGCGAAACCTATCTCGGCTCGGACGCGCTCGCGCTCGCTCCGCTCACGCAGCGGATCGCCTATCTCGACGAGGGCGATTGGGTCGTCATCGACACGGACGGCGCGCAGATCTTCGATCGTGACAACACGCCGGTCGAACGCGCGGTCACCATCTCGGGCGTGACCGGCGAGCTGATCTCCAAGGGCAATCACCGCCACTACATGCTCAAGGAGATTTACGAGCAGCCGATCGTCGTCGCGCAAACGCTGCGGTCGTACCTCCAGCGTATGGAGGACCGGGTCACGCTGCCGATTCCCGAATTCGATCTCAGCACGGTGAAGCGCGTCACCATCGTCGCGTGTGGAACGAGCTATTATGCCGGGATGGTGGCGAAATACTGGTTCGAACAGTTCGCGCGCGTTCCGGTCGATCTCGATGTCGCCAGCGAGTTCCGGTACCGTCAGCCGGTGATGGAGGAGGGCGGCCTGATGATCGTCATCAGCCAGTCGGGCGAGACCGCCGACACGCTTGCCGCGCTACGCCACGCCAAGGCCGAGGGGCAGACAATCGCCGCCGTCGTCAACGTGCCGACCAGCAGCATGGCGCGCGAGGCCGACCTGTTGTTGCCCACCCACGCTGGCCCCGAGATCGGCGTCGCCTCGACCAAGGCGTTCACCTGCCAGCTCGCGGTGCTGGCCGCGCTCGCCGCCAACCTTGCGCGCGCGAAAGGCAAGCTCAACGCCGCCGAGGAAAAGGCGATCGTCAAGCATCTGTCGGAGGCGCCGGCCGCGCTCAACGGCGCGCTCGCCTATGACGAGACGATCGCGGACATGGCGCACTTCATCGCCGGCGCGCGCGACGTGCTGTATCTGGGGCGCGGCACCGATTATCCGCTCGCGCTGGAAGGTGCGCTCAAGCTCAAGGAGATCAGCTACATCCACGCCGAGGGCTATGCCGCCGGCGAGATGAAGCACGGACCGATCGCGCTGATCGACGATGCGGTGCCGGTGATCGTGATCGCGCCGTCAGGGCCGTTGTTCGACAAGACCGTCAGCAACATGCAGGAAGTGCAGGCGCGCGGCGGCAAGGTCGTGCTGATTTCGGACTATGATGGGGTGCAGGCGGCGGGCGAGGGCTGCATCGCGACGATCACGATGCCCAAGGTGCATCCGCTGATCGCGCCGCTGGTCTATGCGGTGCCGGTGCAGTTGCTCGCATACCATGTCGCGGTCGCCAAGGGCACCGACGTCGATCAGCCGCGCAATCTGGCGAAGTCGGTCACGGTCGAGTGACCGTCGAATAAGCGAACGGTAGCGGGGGGCGCGTTCCGCGCCCCCGCAAAGGTCAGCAGCCGTTGCGGCGGTTCTGCGCGCGGTCGTGGTTCTTGTCGAGCGTGCGGCCGAGCAGCGCGCCGCCGACGCCGCCGGCGATCGTGCCGAGCGTGCCGCCGCCGAGCACGTTCCCGAGCACCGCGCCGCCCGCACCGCCAGCGATCGTGCCGGTCGTGCCGCTGCTGCGCTTGCAATCCTGGTAGTAGCGGCGGTCGTTGCGATACCGGCGATCGTTGCGATAGCCACGGTCGCCGTACGACGTCCGATTGTTGTAATACGCATCGCGCTCGGCCTGGTCGCGATGCCACTGGCTGCTGCGGTCATAATCCTGGCCGCCGGCGAAGGCGGTGGTGGGGACTGCGACGGTTGCGATCAACGTCGCCATTGCCAGCTTCTTGAACATCGCTCGGTTCCTTCGTTCTATTCGTTTCGGATGTGGCGTGCCAGATCAAACATCGCAGGATGCCAGAAGTTCAATCTACCGTGCCCCGAAATGAACCGGCTGGCGCGGCATGATGGTTTTCGCTTTGGCCCTACCCCCTGACCGCCTTAGCCGCAGCGGCTAACGCGGGCGCAGGGAAGGGGCTCGGCCTAAACCCGCGCGCTCGGCGCGAACGGCAGCATCCCTTCGTAAACGTCCAGCGCGGCCGCACCGATCACGCGGCCGCCATGGCGCAGCACGAAGGCATGCCGCACGATTTCGGCCTGCTGCTCGATGCCGTAGCGCGCGAACGGCAGGCCCGGTCGGATCGCATAATGGTAACGCGAGAACGGATGCCGCCGGATCGGCAGGAACAGCCCGCATTGGTGCTGCCAGACATGGACCATCTCATGAATGAACAGCGCCTGCGCACCAAGCGGCGCGCGCGAGAAATCGTCGCGATAGGCGGTACCCTTGGGATGGAAGTGGATGTGCCCGCGCGGGGCCATCACGGTGTCGCGCGGCTGGAAGAAGGCCCATTTGCCGAGCACGATCCGCACCGGCGCGTAATCGATCGCGTCGCCGAACACGCCGCGCGCGAGCGCGATCTCGCCGTCGGTCAGCGGCCGCGCCGCCTGGCTCAAAACTTCGGCGCGGGGTCGCCGGCGGCGATCACCATCGCATCATATTCGTATCGCGAGCCGTCCGAGAAGGTGAAGTCGATCGTCATCGTCTTGCCGGGCTTGATCGCGGGATTCATGTCGAACAGCATCACGTGCATCCCGCCGGGCTTGAACGCCACCGTACCGCCCGCTGGCAGCGCGACCCGGTCGAGCGGCTTCATCGCGGACATGCCGCCCGCCATCGTCGACTGGTGGATCTCGGACTTGATCGCGAATTCGGTATGGACCGAGATCAACGTCATGTCGGCAGGGCCGCCGTGCAGCGTGAAATACGCCGCCGCAGGCCGCCCCGGCGTCGCCGCCAGGCGAACGTAGCCGTGGTCGATATAGAATTGTGCGGGTTGGCTACAGCCACCCAGACCCAGCAGGATCGCAATCAAAAGGCCGAGGATGCGCACACGAACTCCCGCTTCGGGATAGGATCGTCACTTCCTAGGCGCGTGGAAATCTTGCGACAAGCGAAAGCCCCCCTATATCCGGCGAGTAAAGCGCGGTGTCGCCCATTCGGGGGCGCCGCCAGTGTTGCAAACTTGAACAAGACGGGGGCCGTAGAGGACCAATGGCAAAAGTAATCGGTATCGATCTGGGCACGACCAATAGCTGTGTCTCGGTGATGGAGGGCGGCAAGCCCAAGGTCATCGAAAACGTGGAGGGCGCGCGCACCACGCCGTCGATCGTCGCCTTCGCCAAGGATGGCGAGCGGCTGGTCGGCCAGCCGGCCAAGCGCCAGGCCGTCACCAACCCGGAAAACACCATCTTCGCGGTGAAGCGCCTGATCGGCCGCCGCTTCGACGATCCGATCACCAAGAAGGACACCGAGCTGGTTCCTTACAAGATCGTGCGCGGCAACAACGGCGACGCGTGGGTCGGCGCCGGCGGCAAGGAATATTCGCCCTCGCAGATCAGCGCCTTCACGCTCCAGAAGATGAAGGAAACCGCCGAGGCCTATCTCGGCGAGACGGTGACGCAGGCGGTCATCACCGTGCCGGCCTATTTCAACGACGCGCAGCGCCAGGCGACCAAGGACGCCGGCCAGATCGCGGGCCTCGAAGTGCTGCGCATCATCAACGAGCCGACCGCGGCGGCGCTCGCTTACGGCCTCGACAAGGACACCAACAAGACCATCGCGGTCTATGACCTTGGCGGCGGCACGTTCGACATCTCGATCCTCGAGATCGGCGACGGCGTGTTCGAGGTGAAGGCGACCAACGGCGACACCTTCCTCGGCGGCGAGGACTTCGACAACAAGCTGCTCAACTTCCTGGCGAGCGACTTCCAGAAGGCCGAAGGCATCGATCTCACCAAGGACAAGCTGGCGCTCCAGCGTCTGAAGGAAGCGGCCGAAAAGGCCAAGATCGAGCTGTCGTCGGCGGCGACCACCGAAGTCAACCTGCCGTTCATCACGGCGGACGCGACCGGCCCGAAGCATCTCGTCAAGTCGATCTCGCGCGCCGATCTGGAGCGTCTGGTCGAAGATCTGATCCAGCGCACGCTCGAGCCGTGCAAGAAGGCGCTCGCCGATGCCGGCGTCAAGGCGTCGGACATCAGCGAAGTCGTCCTCGTCGGCGGTATGACGCGCATGCCCAAGGTCCGTCAGGTCGTGAAGGACTTCTTCGGCAAGGAGCCGCATTCGGGCGTCAACCCCGATGAGGTCGTCGCGATGGGCGCCGCCATCCAGGCGGGCGTGCTGCAGGGCGACGTCAAGGACGTGCTGCTGCTCGACGTGACGCCGCTGTCGCTCGGCATCGAGACGCTGGGTGGCGTGTTCACCCGCATGATCGATCGCAACACGACGATTCCGACCAAGAAGTCGCAGACCTATTCGACGGCCGACGACAACCAGAACGCCGTGACGATCCGCGTCTTCCAGGGCGAGCGCGAAATGGCGGCGGACAACAAGCTGCTCGGCCAGTTCGATCTGGTCGGCATTCCGCCGGCGCCGCGCGGCGTGCCGCAGATCGAGGTGACGTTCGACATCGACGCCAACGGCCTGGTCAACGTGTCCGCCAAGGACAAGGGCACCGGCAAGGAACAGCAGATCCGCATCCAGGCCTCGGGCGGCCTGTCGGAGCGTGACATCGAGCAGATGGTCCGCGATGCCGAGCAGTTCGCCGAAGAGGACAAGAAGCGGCGTGAATCGGCCGAGGCGAAGAACAACGCCGAAAGCCTCGTCCACACGACCGAGCGCCAGCTCGCCGAGAACGGCGACAAGGTCGACGCGTCGCTGAAGGGCGAGATCGAGGACGCGATCGCCGCGACCAAGACGGCGATCGACAGCGGCGATGCCGAGGCGATGAAGGAGAAGGCCGCCGCGCTCGCGCAAGTCGCGATGAAGCTCGGCCAGGCGATCTACGAGAAGCAGGCGCAGTCCGAGGCGTCGCCTTCGGCCGGCGCCGAGGCTCCGCACGAGGACGTGGTCGACGCGGAATTCTCCGAAGTCGACGACACCAAGGCGTAATCTGTTGCGCTTGCCCGGCTGTCCCCGCATCGTGCGGGGGCGGCCGGGGGGCGGGGGCCATATATGACCACCGAAGTCGATTTTTACGAACTGCTTGAATGCGAACGCACGGCGGACGATGCCACCATCAAGGCGTCGTATCGCAAGCTCGCGATGAAATATCACCCGGATCGCAACGCCGGGTGCAAGGATTCCGAGGGCCGCTTCAAGGCGATCAGCGAGGCCTATGAATGCCTCAAGGATCCACAGAAGCGCGCGGCCTATGATCGGTTCGGCCATGCCGCGTTCCGCAATGGCGGGCCGGGCGGCGGGCACGGCGGCGCGCAGGATTTCGGCGCGTTCAGCGATATCTTCGAGAACATCTTCGGCGAATTCATGGGCGGCGAACGCGCCGGTGGTGGCCGCAGCGGGCCGCGACGCGGCGCGGATTTGCGCTACGATATGGAGATCACGCTGGAGGAGGCGTTCACCGGCCGCTCGACCGACGTAACGGTCGATGTGTCGGCGGTGTGCGAAACCTGCGAGGGCAGTGGTGCCAAGCGCGGCACCAGCGCCAAGACCTGCACCACCTGCGCCGGCCACGGCAAGGTGCGCGCGCAACAGGGCTTCTTCGTGGTCGAGCGGACCTGTCCGTCGTGCCACGGCGCGGGGCGGGTCATCGCCGATCCATGCGGTACCTGTCACGGCGAGGGCCGGGTCGAGCGTACCAAGACGCTCACCGTCAACGTGCCGCCTGGCGTGGACGAGGGCACGCGCATCCGCCTGACCGGTGAAGGCGAGGCGGGGCTACGCGGCGCCCCGGCGGGGGATCTCTACATTTTCCTCCACGTCGCCCGACATCCCCTGTTCGAGCGCGAGGGCACGACGTTGCTCGCGCGCGCGCCGGTCAGCTTCACCACGGCGGCGCTGGGTGGCGAGATCACGATTCCGGGGCCGGATGGGCAGCAGCATCATATCAAGATCCCGGCCGGCACCCAGCATGGCCGCGAACTCCGTCAGCGCGGCGCCGGCATGCCGGTGCTGCAAGGGCGCGGGCGCGGCGATCTCGTCGTGCGGATCGAGGTCGAGACGCCGACCAAGCTCACCGCCCGCCAGCGTGAATTGCTCGAAGAGCTGCGCGCCACCGAAACCGGTTCGGAAACCCCGCAGAGCGCGGGCTTCTTTCAGAAGATGAAGGAAGCTTGGGGGTGATGCGCGCGCGCCGCTATCTGGCGGCGCGCGGGATGCGTTGGGCGCAGGCTCGCACAAGGACCGCAGATGCGGTTCGGCGTGTGCGCCAATGTAAATGATGTGGAATGGTCGTGAGCCTGCCGTCGAACCGACGCTGGCTGCACGTTTTTCGATCCCGCCGGCCCGTTCCGCCCCTCGTGAAAAGGGGCGGGGTGGGCCGATGGATCAGAGGACGAGAACCTCGACCACCAGCGCGACACCCGCAACAGCGAAGATGCTGCCGACGAGGTTCTGAAGGATGCGCATGGTAGGGTCTCCAGCCGGTCAATTCCGGCTCGGCGCCTATTTGGAGATTGTTGCGCCCTCACGCAATTTTATTACTCGCATTCGCACGTGCAGCATTTGCACGTTGAACCGTGCATGATGCGCGACGAGTGGTTTATTGGCGCGAAAGTCGGTTGCTTCAAACGCCCAGTCGTCACCCCAGCGGACGCTGGGGTCTCTCGTCGATAGGGCGCGCCATCTCGCGGGGAGATGCCAGCTTGCGCTGGCATGACGATTGGAGGTGGGCTGATCGACGTCTTACGCCCCGAACACCCGCGTGAAGATCGTATCGACGTGCTTGAGGTGGTAGCCGAGATCGAACTTGTCCTCGATCTCCGCGACCGATAGCGCCGCCGTCACGTCGGCATCCGCCTTGAGCAATTCGAGCAGCGACAACTCGCCGTCCGACTCCCACACTTTCATCGCGTTGCGCTGGACGAGGCGATACGCGTCCTCGCGGCTCACGCCGGCCTGTGTTAGCGCGAGCAGCACGCGCTGCGAGTGGACCAGACCGCCCATCTTGTCCAAATTCTTCTGCATCCGCGCCGGATAGACCAGCAGCTTCTCGATCACGCCGGTCAGCCGCGCGAGCGCGAAATCGAGCGTGATCGTCGCGTCGGGGGCGATGTAGCGCTCGACCGAGGAGTGGCTGATGTCGCGCTCGTGCCACAAGGCGACATTCTCCAGCGCGGGCACGACCGCGCTTCGCACCATGCGCGCGAGGCCGGTCAGGTTCTCGGTCAGCACCGGATTGCGCTTGTGCGGCATCGCCGACGAGCCCTTCTGGCCGGGCGAGAAATATTCCTCGGCCTCGAGCACTTCGGTGCGTTGGAGATGGCGTACCTCGACCGCGAGCCGCTCGATCGACGAGGCGATCACCCCGAGCGTCGCGAAATACATCGCGTGGCGGTCGCGCGGGATCACCTGGGTCGAGACCGGCTCGACCGCCAGCCCGAGCTTGGCCGCGACATGCGCTTCGACGGCGGGGTCGATATTGGCGAAGGTGCCGACCGCGCCCGAGATCGCGCAGGTGGCGATGTCCGCGCGCGCCGCCTCCAGCCGCGCCTTGCAGCGGGCGAACTCGGCATAGGCTTCGGCCATCTTCAGCCCGAACGTCACCGGCTCGGCGTGGATGCCGTGGCTGCGGCCGATCGTCGGCGTCATCTTGTGCTCATAGGCGCGCGTCCGAATCGCGGCGAGCAGCGCGTCTAGGTCGGCGAGCAGGATGTCGCTCGCGCGGGCGAGCTGCACCGACAGGCAGGTGTCGAGCACGTCGGACGAGGTCATGCCCTGGTGCATGAAGCGCGCTTCGTCGCCGACCTGCTCCGCCACCCACGTCAGGAACGCGATCACGTCATGCTTGGTGACCGCCTCGATCGCGTCGATCGCGGCGACGTCGATCGTCGGGTTGGTCGCCCACCAGTCCCACAGCGCCTTGGCCGCGGATTTCGGCACGACGCCGAGTTCGGCGAGCGCTTCGGTGGCGTGTGCCTCGATCTCGAACCAGATGCGAAACCGCGCCTCCGGGGTCCAGATCGCGGTCATGTCGGGGCGGGAATAACGGGGGACCATCGGGATTCCTTTGCGCGGGGCAGGCTCAGATCACCGCAGAATCGAAACGGACTCGCGATGACCCGCGCGTTAGCAGGGACGAGCCGAACCTTCAAATGTCGTTACGGTGAACCATCTTGTTGGATGAGGGGTTTTTAGCTCGAATGTTCTCGCAGTCATGATTGCCGCGATGAGCATGACAGGTTCAGTAACGACAATGGAGAGTTATATGAAAAAGGCAATTCTTCTGTGTGCGGCGATGAGTTTTGCTGCTCCCGCATTTGCACAGTCCCCGCAGGCGGCGCCGCAAGCCTCGCCGATGACTCAGGCCGCTCCCGCGCCGACTGGGGCGCCGGCGGCAACCGACCCGTCCGCGGCCGCCCCGGCCCAAGCCGCACCCGCGCCCACCGATACCGCGCAGGCTCCGGCGCAGACCACCGGCCAGACCGCGCAGCAGCCCGCCGCCGGGGGCGCGCAGGTGGCGCAAGTCGTCGACAGCGAATTCGCGACCTACGACAAGGACAAGAACGGCGTGCTGAGCAAGGCCGAGTTCAGCGACTGGATGGTCGCGCTCAAGACCGCGAGCGACCCCAGCACCAAGGCTGACGCCGCGGCCACCAAGACCTGGGTCGGCCAGGCTTTCGCCAGCGCCGACAAGGACAAGAGCAGGACCGTCTCGAAGACCGAACTGACCGGCTTCCTGTCGCAGGGCCAATCGTAAGTTGCTAACGAGAGCCGCCGGATCGCGAGGTCCGGCGGCTCCCGTCACTCCGGGGCGGCGTCATGGAATGACGTGAAAGCGTTTCGCTTCCGCCACGATGTCCGGGTAGAGCGCAATAGCCGCCGTCTTGTCGGCCTCACCCGCATCCTTCTGGCCGAGCGCGATCTTCGCCAGTCCCCGTCCATAGAGCGACCATGCCAGCTTGGGATTGATCGCCAGCGCCGCATCGTAATCGGTGATAGCGGCGGTGGGATTGCCCATGCGCAACTCCACGAGACCGCGACTGTCCAGGAACATCGGCTGTTTGCCGGCGCGTTTCAGCGCACGGGTGCAATCGTCGAGCGCGGCATCGAGATCGATCCCCGCCTGCGCGCGTATCCAGCAGCGGGCGTTGAGCAGACGCGGGAGCGCGCTATCTTCCTGATGGCTGGCGATAACCGGGCCAAGCAGCGCGACCGCCCGGCCCGGCTGATCGAGGCGGGCGAGCAAGCTCGCGATCGGCAGCATCTCCAGCGAGGTCGCGGGGGTGGCGCGCGCGGCCGCATCCGCATCGGCGAGCGCGCCGACGCTGTCGCGCTCGCGCATCCGCAGGATCGCGCGGATGCGGAGCAGCGCGCCGTCGTTGGGCGCAAGCTGTAGCGCGCGCTCGATATCGGTCCGCGCGAGGCCGCGCTGCCCGCCGGCCTGATAGGCAAGCGCGCGGTCGCGGTAATACTCGGCATGATCGGGGGCGAGGGTGATCGCTCGCGTCAGATCGTCGATCGCGCCGGGGAACGCGTGCTGCGCGATCCGCGCACTGGCACGTCGGGCGAACTCGTCCGCGGTCTTGGGCGCGGCGCTGTCCGTCACCGGCGCGACGCGATGGATATCGGCAGGCAATGGCGCGCCGGCGGAGGCGGTTGAAACCGGCGTAGAGCCCATGCTGCGGAAAGGCTTGCCGCCGCTATAGGTGAAGTAGATCCGGCGTTGGCCGCGCGCGACGTAGATGTGGTGCGCAAGCATGTAGTCCGCGCCGATCAGCATGTCGGGGGCATTGCTGCTGGCGGTGATCGGCCCGTCGATCACGTCCAGGCGTGTCTTCAATATGGTTTCGTCGCCGATCGCCACGCTCTCGACCGGTACGGCCCAGCCGGGTGTGGAGCGCCGGCCGAAGCCACCGATGCCGCGGATCGGCGTGACGTTCGGGCCATTCAGCGCGATTCCGGCCTTTTCGGCGGCGCGACGGCTGAGCAAGGTGTTCGGCGCCCCGCTGTCATATTCGCCCTCGATCGCCACGCCGTTGATGCGGACCGTCACCCGGAACATCCGGTTCTGCGGATTCTCCTGCTGCTCGAGCGGGGCGGTGAAGAACGGCTTGCCCGCCGCCCAATACGCGATGGCGGTGGTGTTGCAATCATGCGGCCGGATCAGCTTGACCGAGCCGCCGGCGAGATCGAATTCGGTATCGGCGATCGCGAGCAGGTTGCGCCCGATCAGCCCGTTGCCGACATCGCTGCCGCCGACCAGGAACTGCACATCCGTGAGCGACTTGTCGGCGATCCCGAACGTCTTCACCGTGACCAGATCGGTCGACGAATCGCCGCCGATGCCGACCAGCCTCAGCCCGAATGGCGCGGCGCCGATCTTCAGCCCCAGTTCGATCGCCTTCGCCTTGGGCATGATGCTGAAGAAAGCGCCGCTATCGAGCCATAGCCGGGTTTCTATGGTGTTGATCTTCACCGGCACGCTGGCGCGCATTCCCTGCATCGTTACCGGCAGATCGGCGAGGATGCCAAGCTTGCATTCGGCGGCGGCGGCTGGCGTGGCGGGCAGGGCAAGTGCGGCGAGCAGAAGCGAAACGCGAGTCATCCCGGTCCCCCTGGTGTCAGATCAGTCCCATAGCGCGTAAACTGGAATGTCCATCGCTACCAATGATGATATGGTCATGGAGCGTGATGCCGAGGCGTTTGCCGGCCTCGCCGACCTTGCGCGTGATGTCGATATCGGCGCGGCTCGGCGAGGGATCGCCGCTCGGATGGTTGTGGACGAGGATGATCGCCGCCGAGCCGAGATCTATCGCGCGGCGGATCACTTCGCGGGCATAGACCGGCGCCTCGTCGACCGAGCCTTCGTTCATCACCTCATCGCGGATCAGCATGTTGCGCGCGTTGAGGTGAAGCACGCGCACCCGCTCGATCCGGTGATGCGCCATGTCGGCGCGCAGATAATCGAGCAGCGCCCGCCAGTTGGCGAGCACGGGCCGCGCCGCCACCTCGGCCTTGACCAACCGGATCGCGGCCGCGTGCGCGATCTTGATCGCCGCGACGGAGGTCTCGCCCATGCCCGGCATGCGCGCCAGCGCTTCGGGATCGGCGGTGAGCAGTCCACCGATTCCGCCGAACTCGGCGAGCAGCGCCTTGGCGAGCGGCTTGGTGTCGCGACGCGGGATCGCGAGCGCGAGCAGATATTCGATCAGTTCGTGATCGAGCAGCCCTTCACCGCCGCGCTCGATGAGCCGCTTGCGCAGCCGGGCGCGATGGCCCGCATGGTCGGATTCGGGAACTGTCATCGCTGTTCCTGCGATTAATCCGCGTTGCGGTCGCGTGCAATCGCCGGAGATCCGACTAAAGGGGAAGCATGAGCGGGCGTGCAGGCGATGGCGTGACGGCAGAACCGACCGAACAGCCGTTGGCCGAGCCGGCGCCGCCGCGTATCGGCTTCACGCGGCTGCGGCGCATCCTGCTGGTCTTGGCGATCATGCTGCTGGTCGCGCTGGTGACGGCGTGGACCCAGCGCAAGCAGATCGCGCGCGGTTATGTCGACCGCTTCCTCGCGGCGCATGGCGTGCCGGCGCGATACCGTATCGCCGACCTGGGCCTGAACCGACAGCGGCTGACCCATGTCGTGCTGGGCGATCCCGCGCATCCCGATCTCGTCGCGGACTGGATCGAACTCGATACGGTGCTCGGCACCGGCGGGGCGCGGGTGACGGGGCTGCGCGCCGGGCATGTCCGCGTGGCGGCGCGGCTGGCGGATGGAAAGCTGTCGCTCGGCACGCTCGACCGGCTGATGCCGCCGTCCGGCGGTGCTGCGCCGTTCGCGCTGCCGGCGATCCGGCTCGATGCCGACGACGTGAGAATGCGGCTCGAGACACCCTACGGCGTGGTCGGCGCGAAATTCTCCGGGCGCGGGCGCCTCGACGATGGTTTTTCCGGGCGGGTGACGGCGGTGAGCGAACAGCTTGCGAGCGGCGGCTGTACGCTCAGCGACCCGGCGCTGTCGCTCACGCTGACGACCATCGCGGGACGACCGACGATCGCGGGGCCGGTGCGCGCCGCCCAAGGCACGTGCAGCGGCGTCACCGCGCGCTTCCCGGCAGCGACGATCAACGTGACGCTGGGCGCGCATCTGGAACGCTGGAACGGCGAGGTTCGGCTCGCGCTGGACTCCTCGACCGGCGCAGGGGCGCGCGCGGAGGCGATCGGCGGCATGATCGGCTTCACCGGCACGCCGCGCGGCACGAGCGGCACCGCCGATCTGCGGACCGGCGCGGCCACCCTGCCCGGCGCGACGGGGCGCGGCCTGGCGTTCGCGGGGCGTTTCGCGGTCGCTGGCGGGCGGAGCCAGGCTTCGGGCACCTTACGCGGCACCGGCATCACCGCCGACGCCGCCTTGCGCCGTCGCGTCGCCAGCTATCGCAGCCGCGACGCCAGCACCCCAGTCGCGCCGATCCTAGACGGCCTGGCCCGCGCGAGCGAAGCCGCGCTGCGTTCCGCCGACTTCGATGCGGATGTCGCCGCCACGCTCGACGGTGCGCGCGGGCGTGTGACGCTGACGCGGCTGGACGCCCACAGCGCATCGGGTGCGCGGCTGGCGCTCTCGGGCGGCAAGGGTGTCGCATATGGCTGGCCGGGCGGGGGCGCGCGGATCGACACCGAGGCGGCGCTCGACGGCGGCGGCTTCCCGGCTACCCGCCTCACGCTCGCGCAGGGCCGGCCCGGCGCCGCGATCGTCGGCATGGCGACGGTCGCGCCATACACCACCGGCGGCGCGACACTCGCCCTGACGTCGGTGCGCTTTTCCGCCACGCCCGGCGGCAACACGCATGTCGAGACCCGTGTCGCGCTGTCGGGGCCGCTCTCCGGCGGGCGCGTCGAGCGGCTGACGGCGCCGCTGTCGCTCTACTGGAACGGTCGCGACCGCGTGATCGTCAATCCCTCCTGCACGCCGCTCGCGGTCGCGCGGGTTGCCGTGTCGAGCCTCGCGCTTGATCCCGCGAAGCTCACCCTGTGCCCTGTCGGCGCGGGCTTGGTGACGCTCGCTGACGGGCGGCTCGGCGGCGGCGCGCGCCTGCCCGCGACCGATCTCCGTGGCAGCATCGGCGGTGCGCCGCTCGCGCTGTCGGCGCGCGGCGGCAGCGTGCGGCTGGGTACGCCCGGCTTCGCGCTCGCGGGTGTCTCGGCGAGGGTCGGACCGGCCGATCGCCAGACCCGGCTCGATTTCGCCGCGCTCGACGGTCGCATGGTCGGAAACGCTCTTGGCGGCGGCTTCACCGGCGGCGGTGGCCGGATCGCCAATGTGCCGCTCGCGCTTTCGGGTGCCGCCGGACTCTGGCGCTTCGCCGCCGGAAAACTCGCGCTCGACGGGGCTCTGAGCGTCGCCGACAGCAACGCTACGCCGAGATTCAAGCCGCTCGTCGCCAAAGCGGTCACGCTTACGCTCGCCGACGGCAGGATCATCACCACCGGCACGTTGGTCGAGCCGACCAAGCAGGTCAAAGTCGCCGACGTGAGTATCGTCCACGATCTCGGCGATGCATCGGGTCATGCCGATCTCGGCGTACCGGGGATCACCTTCGACAAGACGTTCCAGCCGGACGCGCTGACCCCGCTCACCTTCGGCGTGATCGCCGATGTCGCGGGCACGGTGAAAGGCGAGGGGCATATCCGCTGGGACAAGGCGGGCATCACCAGTAGCGGCGCGTTCGGCACGGAGCGCACCGATCTTGCGGCCGCGTTCGGCCCCGTCACGGGCATCGCGGGCACGATCCGCTTCACCGATCTCCTTGCGCTTGAAAGCGCGCCCGCGCAGACCATCACCGTCAAGACGATCAATCCCGGCGTGCCGGTCAACGACGGCACGATCCGGTTGCAGACGCTCGCCGGCGCGCGGGTGATGGTCGAGGACGGGCGTTGGCCGTTCGCGGGCGGCGCGCTGGTGCTGGAGCCGACGTTGCTCGATTTCTCGCAGCCGGTCGAGCGGCACATGACCTTCCGGGTCAGCTCGCTCGACGCCGCGCAGTTCCTGCAGCAGTTCGACTTCAAGAATCTCGATGCGACCGGCAGCTTCGACGGCGTGTTGCCGATGATCTTCGACGAGAGCGGCGGGCGGATCGAAAATGGCCGGCTGACCGTGCAGGACGACGGCGGCACGATCGCCTATGTCGGCGAGGTGAGCCAGAAGGATCTCGGCGCCTGGGGCAATTTCGCGTTCCAGGCGCTCAAGTCGCTTCGCTACGGCAGCCTCGGCGTGGTGATGAACGGCCCGCTCGCCGGCGAGATGATCACCGAGGTCAAGTTCGCCGGCGTCGCGCAGGGCAAAGGGGCCAAACGCAACTTCCTGTTCGACCGGCTCCAGAAGCTGCCGCTCGTCTTCAACCTGACGATCCGCGCGCCCTTCCGCCAACTCATCGATTCGGCGCAGTCCTTCTACGATCCCAAGCGGCTGATCGAACGCAACCTGCCCGCGCTGATGGAGCAGCAGCAGCGCAAGGACGCCGCGCGAATCCCCGTTCAGCCTCCCGCAAGCGAGACCGTGCCATGACCGAAACAGGATTGACGAAGCCGATGCGGAGACCGACGAGCCACAGGATGAAGAAAATGACGATGATCGCCGGCGCGCTGACGCCGATGCTGGCCGGGGGGTGCGTCAACGTCACCGCGCCCGACAAGCCGATCGTCATCAATCTCAACATCAGCGTGACTCAGGAGGTCGTCTATCGCCTCGATGGCGAGGCGAAGTCGTTGATCCAGTCGAACCCGGGGATTTTCTGATGAAAACCGTTCGTAGCATCGTCGTCATCGCCGCCGCGCTCGCCGCGGCCCAAGTCGCCACGGTGGCGCCCGCCCTCGCGCAGCGCGACCCTGCCTATCAGGCGGCGCGTTCGGCTGGCCAGATCGGCGAGCAGCCTGATGGCTATCTCGGTGTGGTCGGGGCGGCGAGCCCCGAGCTGCGCGCGCTGGTCAACAACATCAACATCCAGCGCAAGGCGAAATACACCCAGACCGCCGCCGCTGGCGCGACCGTCGAGCAGATGGCCTTCACCTCCGGCTGCCGCCTGATCGCGGCGACGGTGCCGGGCGAGAAGTACAAGACGCCCGCGGGCATCTGGGCGACTCGCACCGCCGCCCCGCCCGAGCGTGATTCGCGCTGCGTTTGAGGAATATCGGTCCGCTCGCCTCGGCGCGCGGACAAACGCGGCCGTATGCGAGCGCTATCATAGATAAACCGGCGATGCCGCCACGGTAAATGTCGGGTGACACAGCGGAAATCCTTGCTTTGCCGTGGCTGCCGTTGCGGTTGACTTGGCTGCACCCCTTTTCTAAACGCACCGGCAACGGGGGTGATGCCCCATGTTTTCGTCGTCGCGCACCGCGCGGCGGCGTTTTCTTATCAGGATGCTGGGGTGTTGGCCGACCTTCGTCACAATGACGATCTAGATCACCGTATCGCGCAGGCGAAGGCGGCGGACGAGATGCGTGTGGCGAAGCCGGTCAAGCCGCAGCCGAAGGGGTATGCTCAAGGGTCGCGCGTGCTGATGGAACTCATCGGCGCGCCGCTCGGCGGCGGTATCCTCGGCTGGGCGATCGATCACTGGTTCGGCACCAGCCCCTGGGCGTTGCTGATCCTCCTCACGCTCAGCATCATCGCCGCTTTCCGCAACATCTACCGTATTTCGAAGGAGCGCGCCGAATGAGCGCCGGCAGAATCGACCCGATGGAGCAGTTCCACGTCGCGCCTTTGACGCGACCGATCCATCTTGGCGCCTTCGACATCTCCTTCACCAATTCGGCGCTGTTCATGGTCATCGTGGGCGGCCTGCTCGCCGTACTGGTGAGCGGCGGGCTCAAGCGCCAGTTGGTGCCGGGCCGCTGGCAGGCGCTGGTCGAGATGATGGTCGGCTTCATCGACAATATGGTCGGCACCAGCATCGGCAAGGGCGGCAAGAAATTCGCGCCCTACATCTTCTCGCTGTTCTTCTTCATCCTGATCTCGAACCTGGTCGGCGTGCTGCCGCTCGCGATCGTGCCGGGGCTGCACACCTTCGCGGTGACCAGCCACATCACGGTGACGGCCGTGCTCGCGTTCTTCTCGTTCGCGATCGTGCTGGTCGTCGGCTTCGCCAAGCACGGCCTCAAGTTCTTCTCGCTGTTCGTGCCGCACGGCGCGCCGGCGTGGCTGATGCCGGTCATCATCCCGGTCGAGTTCGTCTCGTTCATGGTGCGCCCGTTCAGCCTCGGCCTGCGACTGTTCGTGGCGATGACGGCGGGGCACATCCTGCTCGAGGTGTTCGGCAGCTTCGTGGTGCAGGGCCTCAACGCCGGCGGCGCGCTCGGCCCGGTCGTCGCGATCCTCAGCTTCATCATGATCGTCGGCGTCAGCGCGCTCGAATTGCTGGTCTGCGCGATCCAGGCTTATGTGTTCGCGCTGCTGACCTCGCTTTACCTTCACGACGCGGTGCATCTGCACTAAGTCCGTATCATTGACCTATCGTATTTCTCAGGGAGTTTATCATGACTGATCTTGGCGCAATGTACATCGGTGCCGGCCTCGCAGCGATCGGCGTCGGCCTCGCCGCGCTCGGCGTGGGCAACGTGTTCGGCTCGTTCCTCGAAGGCGCGCTGCGCAATCCGGGCGCGGCTGATGGCCAGCAGGGCCGTCTGTTCATCGGCTTCGCCGCGTCGGAACTGCTCGGCCTGATCGCGTTCGTCGTCGCGATCCTCATCCTCTTCGTCGTCAAGTAAGCGAAGAGACACCGAGATGCCGCAGCTATCCCAGATCAGCGAGATCTACGCCTCGCAGCTTTTCTGGCTCGCGATCGTATTCGCGCTGATCTATTTCGGGATCGGCAAGGCGATGGTCCCCAAGATCGAGCGCACGATCGACGATCGTGACGCGCGCATCTCGGGGGACATCGCCGCGGCGGCGGCCGCGCGGGACACCGCGCGCGCCGACGAGGAACGCTATCAGGCGGGCCTCGATACCGCCCGTGCGCAAGCGTCCAAGGCGGTCGCTGAAGCGAAGGCGAGCGCGACCGCTCAGGCCGAGACTGCGCTGAAGGCGGGCGACGCGGCGGCGGCGACACGGCTGGCGGAGGCGACCCAAGCGGTTGCCTCGGCCAAGCAGACCGCCGTGTCCGAGATTGAAACCGCGACGGTTGAAGCGGTTGAATCGATCCTCGCCAAACTGTCCGGCGTCACCGTCGATCGCGCGCGGATCGAACAGCAGGTGAAGGCGGAACTGGCGCATGGCTGAAGGGACCCCACCATGACGGCTCGCACCGGCACCGTTGAACTCCACCATGAGCTCGCGTTCATGGGCATCACCCCCCCGATGTTCGTCGCTTTGTCGATGCTCGTCGTGATCGGCATCATCATCGCCGCCAAGGTGCCGAAGATGATCGCCGGTATGCTCGACGCGCGCATCGCGACGATCAAGACTCAGCTTGAGGAAGCCTCGAAGCTGCGCGCGGAAGCCGAGGCAGCGCTCGCGCAGGCAAAGGCGCGCAACGCCGCCAGCGCCGGTGACGCCGCGGCGATCGTCGCGCATGCGGAGGCCGAAGCCAAGGCGATGCTCGCCAAGGCGGAAGCCGACGCTGCCGATCTGGTCAAGCGGCGTCAGCAGATGGCCGAAGACAAGATCGCCGCCGCCGAACGCACCGCCATCGCCGAGGTTCGCGCGATCGCCGCCGATGCGGCGACGCGCGCAGCCGCCACGATCCTCGCGGAGCAGCATGGCGCCGATGCCGATCGGGCGCTGGTGGATCGCACCATCGCTGGGCTTGGCCGGCTGAACTAAGCTATCCTGCACCGTTCGTCCCGATCATCGTCGAGGGACAGGCCCGGACCGCAGGTGTCTCGATTTCGCTCGACACGAACGGTTTGGGCTGGTGCCTTTGTGCTCCGGCGACCGCTAACAAACAAACCCGTTCGCACTAAGCTTGTCGAAGTGCATGCCCAAAGCGTCTCGCCCCGGGCCACGCGCTTCGACACGCTCGGCACGAACGGGGTTTGTCGTGGCTACCCTTATGTCAGCGGGATCATCACCTGACTGGCAAAACCCGGCCGCGTCACAAGCTTCTCATACCAGGCCCGCACATACGGCAACTCCGGCCGCGCGATGTCGAGCGTGAACCAGGTGTGCGCATACACCCCCATCGGAATGTCGCCGATCCCGAACGCCGCGCCGGACAGCCACGGCGTCTCCCCGAGATACCGCTCCAAAACCGCCATCTGCGCTGCGCAGGCCTCGGCCGAGCGCGCGATCACCGTCGCGTCGCGCGACTCGGACGATCGCCGGACGAGATGGACGAACGCGCCCCGCTGCGCATCGGCATAGCCGAATTGCCAGTCCATCCAGCGATCCCCGACCGCCCGCAACGCCGGATCGGCGGGCCATAGCGACGGCGCGTATTTGGCGGCGAGATAGCGCAGAATCGTGTTCGATTCCCACAGCACCACCCCGTCATCTTCGATCGTCGGGATGAGCGCATTGGGGTTGAGCGCCAGATACTCAGCCGACATGCCGAACGCGCCGCCCACATCATGCCGGACGTACGGCAGCCCGATCTCCTCGGCGAGCCACGCGACCTTTTTGACATTGTGCGAGTTGAGCCGGCCCCAGAGCGTCAGCACGGGTCAGCTCCGGTAATCGGCGTTGATCGAGATGTAGCCATGCGTCAGGTCGCACGTCCACACCGTCGCACGACCCTCGCCGAGACCGAGGTCGACCCCGATCTCGATCTCGCTGCCTTTGAGATGCGCCGCCACCGGGGCCTCGTCATAGCCCTCAACCGCCAGGCCGCCGGTCGCGACCTGAGTGTCGCCGAACCGGATCGAGAGCAGGTCGCGCTCGGCCGGTTCGCCGGCCTTGCCCACCGCCATTACCACGCGGCCCCAATTGGCGTCCTCGCCCGCGATCGCGGTCTTCACCAGCGGCGAATTGGCGATCGACAGCGCGACGCGGTGCGCGCTGCGGTCGCTCTCGGCGCCGGTCACGGCGATCTCGATGAACTTGGTCGCGCCCTCGCCATCACGCACCACCAGATGCGCGAGTTGCAGGCACAGGTCCGAGAGCGCGGCGCGGAACGCATCGGCGCCGTCATCCTCGGCGGCGGTGAGCGGCGCATTGCCCGCCTGGCCGGTCGCGAACGCCAATACGGTGTCGCTGGTCGAAGTGTCGCTATCGACGGTGATGCACGAGAAGCTGGTGCGATTCGCCTCGGCGAGCGCGGCTTGCAGAAACCCCGGTTCGACCGCCGCATCGGTGAAGATGAAGCCGAGCATCGTCGCCATGTCGGGCGCGATCATGCCCGATCCCTTGATGATCCCGACCAACGTCACCGTGCGCCCATCGACGATCGCGGTCGTCATCGCGCCCTTGGTGAAGGTGTCGGTGGTGCTGATCGCCGCCGCCGCGTCTTCCCATGTACAGGCGGGTGCGACCAGCGCGGCGTCGATCCCGGCTTCGGCCTTGTCGATCGGCAGCGGCACGCCGATCACCCCAGTGGATGCCACGAACACGTCCGATGGCTGGCAGCCGAGCCGCCCAGCCGCGCGGGCGGCGATCGCCTCGACAGCGGCGCGACCACGGTTCCCCGTGAAGGCGTTGGCGTTGCCGGCGTTGACGACCAGCGCGCGCGCCGCGCCCAGCGTCAGCGCCTTGCGGCACCATTCGACCTCGGGCGAGGGGCAGCGGCTCTGCGTCGTCACGCCCGCCACCGCCGTACCGGGGTCGAGCGCGACGAAGGTCAGGTCGCAGCGGTCCCAGCTCTTATAGCCCGCGCGCGCGACATGCGCGGTGACACCGGCGACGTCGGGGAGGGCGGGGAAGGCGGCGGGCGCGAGCGGCGAGCGGGCATAAGTCATGCCTCCGCCCTTAGATCGCGCGCCGGCCAAGGCAAGACCCCGCACGCGACGGATCGTTTGGCGAAGCCGACCAAAGACGTTTCCATATCGTTCCAATGGAACTAGTACATGGGATCAATCGTATCGGACCTGAACGGGGGTTCTGACAAGGCATAGACCGCAGACCCGCATCTGATGCCAATCGGAGCACAGCCTGCCAATGTCGATCACACGCGAGATTCTTGATCCCGGCCTCGTCTTTCTTGCGGCGATGAGCGTGAGTACGGTGATCCTGATGGTCATGACCATCCACCGCCCCTTCGTCGTCAAGATCGATCTCCAGCGTGAACCCGCCGAACTCGCATTGTCGATGGTGGCATGCGGCGTGGTCGCTAGCCTCGCCACCGGCGTGATCGCGGGATCGGTGCTCGTTACCGGCGTCGCGACGCTCGTTACGCTCGGGCTGCGCTTCGGGCTGCCGCGTCTGACGATGGCGGGTGCGCAACAGCTCGCGATGCTGCCGCTCGGCTGGATCGTCGGCACCGCCTGGACGCTGCGGCTGCTCGCCGAAGGCCATATGCCGACGTGGATGATGGTGCTCGCGGTGATCGCCAGCGTGTTCTCGGCGGTGTGGCTGCTCGTCTCGTTCGCGGTCGCGCTGTCGCGGCAGGCGTTGATGACGCATCGCGAATGGCAGCGCCCGGTCGAACCGGCCGATCCGCTCCACCCGCGCCGCGCGCCGAAGGTGTCGATCCATCTGCCCTGCTATGCCGAGCCGCCCGAGGTGGTGATCGCGACGATCGATGCGCTCGCCGCGCTCGACTATCCCGATTACGAGATCCTCGTCATCGACAACAACACCAAGGATCCGGCGCTGTGGATGCCGGTGCAGGACTATTGCGCCAAGCTCAACGCCGGGCGCAGCGACAACCGCTTCCAGTTCTTCCACGTCGCCCCGCTCGACGGCGCCAAGGCGGGCGCGCTCAACTATCTGATGAAGGGCGGTTTCGTGTCGCCCGACGCCGAGCTGATCGCCGTGATCGACGCGGATTATTTCTCGACCCCCGATTTTCTGTCGCGCCTCGCCGCCTTCTTCGAGAACCCGAAGATCGGCTACGTCCAGACTCCGCACGATTACCGCGAGCATGAGGAAAGCGCCTATCTGACCGCCTGTTATTGGGAATACATGCCCAACAACAAGATCGAGATGGCCGGGCTCAGCGAGTATAATTCGGCGATCACGATCGGGACGATGTGCATCATCCGCAAGCAGGCGCTGATCGATGCCGGGCTGTGGGCGGAATGGTGCCTCACCGAGGATTCGGAAGTGTCGGTGCGGATTCGCGCGCTCGGCTATGACGGCATCTACTTGCGCGAGACCTTCGGGCGCGGGCTGATCCCGGAGACGTTCGAGGATTACAAGAAGCAGCGTTTCCGCTGGATCGCGGGGCCGGTGCAGCAACTCGTGCGCCATTGGCGACTGTATCTGCCGATCCGTTGGGGTGGTTCGCCGCAGATCAACTGGTGGTCGAAGCTGCTCGAACTTCAGCGCGGAGTCGAGCCGCTGCTCGGCGTGTTCGGCACGGTGTTCGGTTTCGGCAGCGCGATCGTCAGCGTCACGCTGATAGCGCTCGGCGAGGTGCCGACCCTCAACCTGCCGACGCCATTCTGGGTCGCCGCCTGGCTGGCGCTGGTCGGCACGCTGGCGAGCACCTGGTTCCGCTACCGGCTGAGCGATTGCCACAGCATCCGCGACATGGTGCTGGGGGAGATCGCCCGCAACTCGCTCACCTGGATCCAGATGCTCGGCGGTATCGCCGGCCTGTCGCCGCGCCCGCTCGGCTGGCGGCGCACGCCCAAGTTCCAGGGCAAGGCCGCTGGGATGCGCGCGCTGAAGGAGACGTTGCCCGAGACGCTGATCGGCCTCGCGCACATCGTCCTGATCGTAGCCGCGCTGGCACTGCGCAAGAGTGACACCGACGATGTCGGCCTGCTGGTGGCGATGGCCGCCGCCGCCTCCGGTATCCGCTTCCTGTGCGCGCCGCTGATGGCATGGCTGAGCGAGAAGCGGCTGGCGGCTCTCGCCGAACCCGCCGCATCCGCACCGAACTTCCCGGCATCGGTGAAAGAGGCGGCGTAACGGCTCGCCTCGCGGTTCGTCGAATGGATGGACGCGTGCGACGAAGCGCATTACAGCGCACTCCGACTATGGAGTTCGTGCTTTTCCTCTGTGCCGCGCTGTCCGCGCTGACCGGTGCCATCACCGGTACGCGCGCGCCGGATATCGCGGTTCAGATCGAGCAGGTTTCCGCCCGTGGCCACATCGCAGTACCATCCGCCACACGCGCGGTTGCCGCGATCGTTCAGGCGCAGCGGGTGCCTGCCGTCAGCACCGTGCTCGCTTATTCCGCCGCGCGCGCGTTCGTGCTGATCGCGTCGATCCCCGTTCGCGGCGAGCGGCGGCGCGAATAACGGCGCCGCTGGCGCGGCTCGCATTTCGCGCGGCGCGCCACCATCTCCATCCCGACAGTACCGCAGCCGGGCCGATGTCCGCGCGCGCTCCTCTTGAACATACAGGACATCCCCATGCTCGGCGGCCTTGCCAAAACCCTGTTCGGCTCCTCGAACGAACGCTACGTCAAATCGCTCGGTTCGATCGTCAACAAGATCAACGGCTTCGAGCCGACGATCTCGGCCATGTCGGACGATCAACTCGCCGCGCAGACCGTTGCGTTCCGCGAGCGACTGGGCAATGGCGAGAGCCTAGACAGCATTCTGCCCGAAGCGTTCGCGACGGTGCGTGAGGCGGCCAAGCGCACGCTCGGCCAGCGCCATTACGATGTGCAGATGATAGGCGGCATCGTCCTTCACCGTGGCGAAATCGCCGAGATGCGGACCGGCGAGGGCAAGACGCTGGTGGCGACGCTCGCGACCTATCTCAACGCGCTGCCCGGCACCGGCGTCCATGTCATCACCGTCAACGACTATCTCGCCGCGCGCGATGCCGGCTGGATGTCGCAGGTGTACAGCTTCCTCGGATTGACGACGGGCGTGATCGTCCCCAACCTGAGCGATCAGCAGCGCCGCGATGCGTACGCGTCGGACATCACCTACGGCACCAACAACGAATTCGGCTTCGATTACCTGCGCGACAACATGAAGTATGATCGCGGCTCGATGGTGCAGCGGCCGTTCAACATGGCGATCGTCGATGAGGTCGATTCGGTGCTGATCGACGAGGCGCGCACCCCGCTCATCATCTCCGGCCCGACCGACGACAAGACCGACCTGTACCGCAGCGTCGATCTCGTCGTGAAGCAGCTCACGGCTGAGGATTACGAGAAGGACGAGAAGCAGAAGACGATCATCCTCACCGAAGACGGCACCGAGAAGGTCGAGCGGATGCTCGAGGCGGCCGGGCTGCTCGAAGGCGCCAACCTCTACGATTTCGAGAACACGCAGGTCGTCCACCACGTCAACCAGTCGCTGCGCGCGAACATGATGTTCAAGGCCGACACCGATTATATCGTCAAGGACGGCAAGGTCGTCATCATCGACGAGTTCACCGGCCGCATGATGGACGGCCGGCGCTGGTCGGACGGGCTGCATCAGGCGGTCGAGGCGAAGGAGGGTGTCGATATCGAGCCCGAGAACCAGACGATGGCCTCGATCACCTTCCAGAACTATTTCCGCATGTACCCCAAGCTCGCCGGCATGACCGGCACGGCGGCGACCGAGGCGGCCGAATTCTACGACATTTACAAGATGAATGTGGTGACGATTCCGACCAACGTGCCCGTCAAGCGGGTCGATGAGGAAGACGAATTCTACAAGGACACGCAGGACAAGTTCCAGGCGATCGCCAAGAAGATCCGCGTCCATGCTGAAAAAGGCCAGCCGGTGCTGGTCGGTACCGTCTCGATCGAGAAGTCCGAATTGCTGAGCGAATTTCTCGTGCAGGAGCAGGTGCCGCACAAGGTGCTCAACGCGCGCTTCCACGAGATGGAGGCGCATATCGTGGCGCAGGCCGGTCGTCGTGGCGCGGTGACGATCGCCACCAACATGGCGGGTCGCGGCACCGACATTCAGCTCGGCGGCAACCTCGAATTCCGCATGATGGACGAGCATCCCGATCTCGTCGAAGGCACGCCCGAATATGAGGCGCAGGCGGCGCGCATCAAGCAGGAGATCGCCGCCGAGAAGCAGGCGGTGCTCGACGCCGGCGGGCTGTTCGTGCTCGGTACCGAACGCCACGAGAGCCGCCGCATCGACAACCAGTTGCGCGGCCGTTCGGGTCGCCAGGGCGACCCCGGCCTGTCGCGCTTCTATCTCAGCCTCGACGACGATCTGCTGCGCATTTTCGGCCCGGACACTTTGTTCGCGCGGATGATGCGCTCGAACATCGGCGACGGCGAGGCGATCGGCTCGAAATGGCTGTCGAAGGCGATCGAGACCGCGCAGAAGAAGGTCGAGGCGCGCAACTACGACATCCGCAAGCAGGTCGTCGAATATGACGACGTGATGAACGACCAGCGTAAGGTGATCTACGAGCAGCGTTCGGACATCATGGATGCCGAGACGGTCGGCGATGTCGTCGAGGACATGCGCAACGAGACGGTCAACGCGATCGTCGGTGAGGCGTGCCCGCCCGGCACCTATCCCGAACAATGGGATATCGCCGGCATGAAGGAGAAGCTCCGGTCGCAGCTCAACATCGCGCCGCCCGTCGATGAGTGGCTCGCGGAGGAAGCGATCGATCCCGAGATCGTCGAGGAGCGGGTCCGTGCCGCCGCCGACGCGCATGTCGCCGCCAAGGCCGAAGCGCTCGCGCCCGAGACTTGGGTGCAGATCGAGAAGTCGATCCTGCTCCAGAACCTCGACCATCACTGGAAGGAGCATCTCGCCACCGTCGAGGCGCTGCGCCAGGTCGTTCACCTGCGCGCCTATGCGCAGAAGACGCCGATCAACGAATATAAGCAGGAGGCTTTCCAGCTCTTCCAGCGCATGCTCGACATGATCCGTGAGGAAGTGACGCGGACGATCGCCTATGCCGAGTTCCAGTTCCAGGCGCCGCCCGAACTGCCCGAACTCCCTGATTTCATCACGACGCACTTCGATCCGTTCACGGGCGAGGACGACACCTATGATTTCGACGGCGCGGGCATGGTGACGAGCGCGATCCCGACCTTGTCGATCCCGCGTCCGGACGGGCATGAGATTGGCCAGGACCCGGCGCAGTGGGCCGGCAACGTCAGCCGCAACGCGCCGTGCCCGTGCGGTTCGGGGCTGAAGTACAAGCACTGCCACGGCGCGGTATAAGGGCTTGACGTCGCCCCGGCGGCAGGCCGGGGCCGTCGTGTATCTTCGAAACGCTTACACAAAATGGAGCGGCCCCGGCCAGCGCCGGGGCGACGGTTAGCGGGCTGCCCGCGCCAGCGCGATGAACTCGGCGACCGATACCGTCTCCGCGCGCCGGGCGGGATCGATGCCGATCGCCTCCAGCGCCGCCAGCGCGCCGGGGACGGGCTTGAGGCTCTGACGTAGCATCTTGCGGCGCTGGCCGAACGCCGCCCCCGTCAGCCGTTCGAGCACGCCGAGATCGACGTCGGCGGGCGCGTCGGCGGGCACGATATGCACCACCGCCGACATCACCTTGGGCGGAGGCGTGAATGCGGAGCGATGCACCGGCATGGCGAGCTTCGCGGTGCTGCGCCATTGGGAGAGGATCGCGAGCCGCCCATAAGCATCGTCGCCCACGCCCGCGACGATCCGGTCGGCGACCTCGCGCTGGAACATCAAGGTCAGGCTGCGCCACCACGGCCGCCACTCGGCGCTCAGCCAGCCGACCAACAGAGCGGTGCCGATATTATACGGCAGGTTGGAGGCGATATGCGGCTTGCCCTCGAACAGGGCCGGCGCGTCGATCTCCAGCGCGTCGCCTTCGATCACGCGCAGCCGCCCCGGAAACGCCTCGCCGAGTTCGGCCAGCGCGGGGATGCAGCGATGGTCGCGTTCGATCGCGGTGACCCGCGCGCCCGCACCGAGCAGCGCTCGCGTCAGGCCGCCGGGGCCGGGGCCGATCTCCAGAACCTCGGCGTCGGTGAGATCGCCGGGTACGCGCGCGATCCGCGCCAGCAACTGCGCGTCGAGCAGGAAATTCTGCCCCAGCGCCTTGCTCGCGGCGAGTCCGTGGCGCGCGATCACCTCGCGCAGCGGCGGCAGGTCGTGGAGCGGCTTCACGCCCGTGCAGCGCGCCGCGTCGCCGCGTCGCCCGCCATCGCGAGCGCCGCGATCGTCGCGCCTGGCTGGGCGATATCCTTGCCGGCGATGCCGAAGGCGGTGCCGTGATCGGGTGAGGTCCGCACGATCGGCAGGCCGAGCGTGATGTTCACCCCGTCGTCGAAATACAGTGTCTTGATCGGGATAAGCGCCTGATCGTGGTAGCAGCACAGCGCGGCGTCATAGCCGTCGCGTGCGCGGTCATGAAACATCGTGTCGGCGGCGAACGGTCCGCTCGCATCGATGCCTTCGCCGCGGAGCAGCTCTATCGCCGGCACGATCAAATCGATCTCCTCGCGACCGATCTTGCCGCTCTCGCCGGCGTGCGGGTTGAAGCCGGCGAAGGCGAGGCGGGGGTTCAGGATGCCGAAGTTGCGCGCCAGCCCGCGCGCGGTCGCGCGGCCCTTGGCAGCGATCAACTCGATCGACAGCAATCCGGCCACGCTCGCCAATGGCACATGCGTGGTGATCGGCACGACGCGCAGGCCGGGGCCAGCGAGCATCATCACCGCATTCTCGCCCGCGATGCCGCAGCGTTCCGCGACGAACTCTGTCTGGCCGGGGTGGCTGAACCCGATCTGATAGAGCTGCGCCTTGGAAACCGGCCCCGTGACGAGCGCGCCTGCCGCCCCCGACTGGACCAGCCCGACCGACATTTCCAGCGCCCTCAGCGCGCAGCGTGCGCCCTCCACATCCGGGCTGCCCGGCGTGATCTCACCGCCGTCGGCGACGCCGAGCACGGGCAGGCCCGCATCGAATGCGCCAGCCGCCTCGGCGGGATCACGAATGACGCTGACCGGCCCTTGCCAGACCTTCGCCACCGCGCGCGCGTCGCCGACCGCGAAGAACGGCGGCAGTCCGCGTGTCGCCCGTCGCTCCCAGGCTTTTGCGATGATCTCCGGGCCGATCCCGGCCGGATCGCCCATCGAGACGGCGAGCGGCTGGATCATCCCCTGTTCCTCCCGATCAGCGATATTCGATGACGGCGTCGCGCCGCAGATCGCGTAGCATCTGCTGCGCGCGCCGGTTGACGCGCTGCTGTTCCATCTGATTGCGGATCTGGTCGATGCCCGGCAGGCTGCTGTCCTTGGGGTCGTCACGGCCGCACAGCACCAGCGCGCGCACGCCATCCTTCTGCGATCCGAACGGCGGGGTCGACTCGCCGACCTGCAGCTTGAGCAGGATCTCCTGCAATTGCGGCGGCAGATCGCGGATCTTGACCGCGTCGTTATCGACCACGTCTGCGCCCATCGTCGATGCGACCGTGGCGACGCCGCCGCACCCGTGGATGCCCTGGATTTCCTTCGCGAACAGCGCGACGCGGGCGTTGGCATCCGCCTGCGTCAGATTGGGCGCGAACTTCACGCTGATCTGCTTGAGCGACAATTTGGCGTCGCGCGGATCGGCTTCGAGCACCTTGCGCTTGTCGACCAGATACAGGATCGAGAAGCCGCCCGGCACCTCGATCGGGCCGGCGATCTGGCCGACGCTCATCTCCCGTGCCGCTTCCGCAAGGCTCTGCGGCAGCGCGCCGAGCTGGCTCGCGCTCACCCAGTCGAGATCACCGC
This sequence comes from Sphingomonas pollutisoli, assembly GCF_029167165.1. Lineage (NCBI taxonomy): Bacteria > Pseudomonadati > Pseudomonadota > Alphaproteobacteria > Sphingomonadales > Sphingomonadaceae > Sphingomonas > Sphingomonas pollutisoli. The sequence continues at coordinate 476,487 of NZ_JARFNJ010000004.1, read as the reverse complement.
CGGTGCTGCGCGTCGTCGCCTCGGAATATTGCGCATAATATTCGAACGGCTTGGTGCCCTTCTGGATCTCGGCGATCATCTGCTTTTCCTGATCGAACACCTGCTGCGCGCGATCCGGACCGGCCGAGAGATAGATCTCCTTGAGGTGATATTCCTCGCTGCCTTTGGACTTGGTCATCCGGTCCATGATGATCTTGATTTCTTCGTCGCCGACGTTGACCTGCGGCTCGACCTTACGGCGCAGGTAGCGGCTCCACGCCAGTTCCGCCTCGATCTGGCGCTTGAGCGAGCGATCCGACGATCCCGACTGGCGCAGATAGGCGCGGAAGTCGGCGGGCGACTTGCCGAAATTGCCGGCGACCCGGTTGAACGCCTGGTTGATCTCCTCCTGGGTGATCGACACGTCGTTGGCCTTGGCGTCCTGGATCTGGAGCGTCTCGTCGATCAGCGAGCGCAGCACCTGGAGCTTCAGGCGCTCCTTGTCCTCCGCGCTGAGATTGAGCTGGTTCGCGGCCATGATGAGCCCGACGCGCTGATCGACATCGGTACCGGTGATGACGCTGTCGTTGACGATCGCCGTGGCCTTGCGGACGTTCGGATCGACCTTGCCGAAGATCTGGAGGTTGTTGGGAATGTCGAGCGAGGTCTGCGGCGTGCTGTCGTCGCCCACCGTCTGCGCGATCGAGGATGCCGTCATCGCCACTGCCGCGAGGCCGGTGCCGGCAAGAGCCATGATGCGGCCGAACCGGGCCACCTTGATCGACATCATCTTCACGTGGTCAAAAATCCCATCCCGCGCGTGCCCGCGCAAACCCCGAACGTACCCCGAAATGCCGGTACGCACCTGAACCACCGCTTAGCGGCCAAGATTCTTGAACGCCAGCGTCAAGAGGTAGCTGTTGCCGCGCTGCGCGTCGCCGGTGTTCTGGTAATCGCGCTTCCACGTCAGCCCCAAACGAAGGCAATCGTCCTCATATTGGAAGCCGAGCCGGTGTCGCACCGGGCTGAAGCCGTCGGCCAGCGAAAGCGGGTCTTCCCTGCGATCCGTAAGGTCGATCACGGTCGATCCGAACACCGACCAGAAGCGCCGGATCTGTACGCGCCCGCCGATGCGCGCTTCCTCGCGGTCCTGAAGATCCTCGAGGATCGGCGTGATGTCGCGGTTGAGGCGGAGATAGCCGAGCAGCAGATAGGTGCTGCGCGAGCCGATCGTCGCATCGACTTCGTTGCGGCGTACGGTCAGATTGTTCTTGTCGAGCCGATAGCGGTGGGTCAGCGACACGAAATCGTGGAAGCGGATTTCGGTGCGCCCGACGATGTCGGAGAAGCGGTCTGTCAGGCCGGTGCCGTTCAGGAACAGGCTCGGGCGGCTATCGAGCCGGTAGCTCTGGCCGATATTGGCGTTGATCGCGATTCCGGGCAGATCGACCGCCCAGTCCGCCCCATAGGTGACGCGGCTCGAATCCTCGAACCGGTCGTAGCCGGGGAAGCGGTTGAGCTCGAACAGGTTGGAATCTTCGAGATCGATCGCGCGGGCATCCTCGTTGGGGATGTTGATGTTGGCGATGTGCGGCGAGGCGACGATCTGCACGCGCGGGGTGAACCGCTGCGTCCCGCTCAGGAAGCTGCCGATGAACGGCCATTTCACGTCGACCGCCAGCGCACCGATCGCACGCGTCTGCCAGCCTTCGAGCCCGCGATAGCTGGCGACGCCGGTCGCGCCGACGTCGCTCGCATGATATACGTCGCCACGGCCGAACGCGGTGAACGTCACCTCCTGGCCCCATGGCGTCAGCCGGCGCAAATCCCATTTGAAACTGGCGAAGGCGCGCTGCGTGTCCTGTCCGGCGGTGCGGGAGATGGCGAGGCTGTTCGCCTGCAACTGCACCTTGCCGCCAAGGATGCCGTCGTCGAAACGGTAGCGCCAGTCGATCTCGGGAAGCGCGATCGGCTGCAGGCTCTGCTTGTCGTTGACGCGGAGCGTCTGCACGTACCAGCCGTTGACCGCGAAATAGGCGTTCTGGCTGATCCGTTCCAGGCTGACGTTCGAGCGGAGCCGCGCATCGCGCGAGATGTCGTAGCGCCGCAGGAAGGTCTTGTCGCTCGCATAGCGCAGCGATCCGCTGAGGCTCCAGTTCGGGCTGAGCTGAAAACGCGCGACGCCATCGACATAGCCCCGCAGCGCGTTCTCGGTCGGAACCGGCGTCGCCGACTGGAGATCGTCGCTGCGGCGACTGACCGTTACATAGCCGCCGATCCGATACGCGCCGAGATCGGTCAGCGCGCTGAAATCGGTGTGCAGCATCGGTGCCGTCGCGGTGAACAGCATCGGCGTGACGATCAGGCTGCGATTGGGGCCGAGCGCGACGTTGTACGGCTGGGCGAATTCGAAGCCGTTGACCCGATCGTAGCGGAAATCGGGGCCGAGTAGACCGCTCTGGTTGCCGCCGCCGACGGGATTGGAGAACGCCGGCAGCGGCAGCGTCGGCAAACCGAACACGTTGATCCGCGCGCCCTTATAATAGATGCGCTGCTTGTCGGGCCGGTAGGTGACGCGCACCGCCGTGATCTTCCACGATGGTTCCTTGGGGCAACCGCTCGCGGTCGCCACCGCGCAAGGCGTATAGGCGGCGTCTTCCATCGTCACGGTCTCATCGAGCGCGCGCGTGCCCTTGCGCGCGGCGAGCCGGCCGCCATGTTCGAGCACGATCAGCATATTGTCGATCATGCCGTCCTTGAGCGAATCGGTCAGTTCGATCGAATCGCCGTAAGCGGTGTCGCCGCCGGGGTTGGTGACGACGATGCTGCCGCTTGCCATCACTTTGCCGGTCTTGCGGTTCCACACCACCTTGTCGGCCCGCAGCCGGTCGCCGGTGCGGTACATGCGGACATCCCCGGTCGCGGTGACGATCTCGCCGTTCACGTCGTAATCGAGCGAATCGGCGCTGAACTGCACCTGATCGTCGCTGACCGTCGGAGCCGGGGAGGGCGGCGGCAGCGCGACATCGGGAGTCTGGAGATCCTGCGCGCGCGCCGCGCCGACCGAACAGGCGAACGGCAGCACGCAGGAGGCTAGGAACAAGGAACGCTTCACGTCGGCACTGCACCCCGGTGTCCGCGCGAAAGGCGGTGGCTGAATGCCGCCCTATCGCACCGGTGAAGCAATGCTGCAACGGCGCTGCTTTGCCAGCATCGCGCCGCTGGCCTAGATACAGCCGACTCACCGCATTTGAACGAACCCGAGGGCCTTATCGCCATGAAGATCGAATTTTCCGCCGCCGCGCCCGATGCGGCAATGCCGCTCGCCCTCACGGTCGAGAAGGACGCGCTCGGGCGGCTCGCTTCGCCTGCGCTTGATGCGGCGGGGATCGCGCTGGCGCAATCGGCCGCGCGCGCCATCCGGTTCGAGGGCGAGGCGGGTTCGGTGGTCGAGCTTTTCGTCGCCGCCGGCGGCGAGGCGCGGCGCGTGCTGCTGCTCGGCGTCGGCACGGGCGGCGAAGCCGATTACGAACGCGCCGGCGGGGCGCTGACCGGCAAGCTGCTGACCTCGGGCGCGACACAGGTCGCGGTCGATCTCGGCGGCTCCGCGCCGACCCCCGTCGCGGCGGCGCGGTTCGCGGCGGCGGCGGCTCAGCGCGGGTGGCGGTTCGACGTGTATCGCACCAAGCTCAGCGACAAAGCCAAGCCGACGCTCACCACGATCACCGTGCACAACGCGCCGGCGGGTACCGCTGAGATCTGGGCGCGGCAGGACGCGGTGACGCAGGGGCTGGAACTGACCCGCACCTTGGTCGCCGAGCCCGCCAACGTCATCTACCCGGAGAGCTTCGTCGAACGCGTGCTCGCCTCGGTTGAGGGGCTCGGCCTCGATGTCACCGTACTGGGTGAGGCGGAGATGGCCGAACTCGGCATGGGCGCGCTGCTCGGCGTCAGCCAGGGGTCCGCGCGCGAGGCGAAGCTGCTGGCGCTGAAGTGGAACGGAGCCGGCGACGGCGATCCCGCGCTCGCGCTGGTCGGCAAGGGCGTGACGTTCGACACGGGCGGCATTTCGATCAAACCCGGCGCCGGCATGGAAGACATGAAGTGGGACATGGGCGGCGCGGGCGCGGTGGTCGGCGCGATGAAGGCGCTCGCGGTGCGCAAGGCCAAAGCGAACGTGATCGGCGTGTGCGGCCTCGTCGAGAACATGCCCGACGCGCTGGCGCAGCGCCCCGGCGACGTCGTGACCTCGATGTCAGGGCAGACGATCGAGGTCATCAACACCGACGCCGAGGGGCGTTTGGTGCTGTGCGACGTGCTGACCTGGGTGCAGCGTACGCACCGGCCCAAGACGATCGTCGACCTCGCCACGCTGACCGGGGCGATCATCATCAGCCTCGGCAACGAACATGCCGGCTGCTTCGCCAACGACGATGCGCTGGCCGATCAGTTGCTCGCGGCGGGCAAGGCTTCGGGCGACCTGTTGTGGCGTTTCCCGCTGGCGGATGCGTACAACAAGCTGATCGATTCGCCGATCGCCGACATGAAGAACGTCGGACCGCGCGGTGCGGGGTCGATCACCGCCGCGCAGTTCCTCCAGCGCTATATCGACGCTGGCGTGCGCTGGTCGCATCTCGATATCGCGGGCATGGTATGGGCCGACAAGGCCGGTGCGACCTTCGACAAGGGCGCGACCGGGTTCGGCGTGCGGCTGCTCGACCGGTTCGTGGCGGATAATTTCGAAGCGTGATCCGTCGCCCCGGCGTGGGCCGGGGCCGTTCAGTTTAGCGCAGCCGGTTTGCGTAATCACGTAGCGGCCCCGGTCTGCGCCGGGGCGACGGAGCCGATGTGAAGGTCGATTTCTACCATCTCACCGTCACCCCGCTCGACCGCGCGCTTCCCCAGATTGCGGAGAAGGTGCTGGCGAGCGGCGGCCGGTTGTTGATCGTCTCGGGGAGCGAGGCGCAGCGCGGCACACTCGACCGGCTGTTGTGGACCTACGCGCCCGAGAGCTTCCTGCCGCATGCACAGGCCGGCGCGGGCGAAGATACCGCGCAGCCGGTGCTGATCGCCGCAACGCCAGACCCCGTCAACGCCGCGCGCAACATAGCGCTGGTCGATGGCGTTTGGCGCGATGCCGCGCTCGGGTTCGACCGCGCCTTTCACTTCTTCGACGAGGACCGCATCGTCGAGGCGCGGGCCGCCTGGCGCGCGCTCGGCGACCATGCCGAAGTCGAGCGGCGTTACTGGAAGCAAAGCGACTCCGGCCGCTGGGAACAGGCCGCCTGAGGCTGGCCCGGCCCGAACCGATCTTGTGGCGGATAGCCGCACTTGCATCGCTTTCCCCGCCCGACTAGGGAGCCGCGACTTCCCGCTTTTCAAACACAGGAGCTTCACGGTCATGGCCGCGAACCGCACTTTCTCGATCATCAAGCCCGACGCCACCCGCCGCAACCTGACCGGCGCCGTCACCAAGATGCTGGAGGAAGCCGGCCTGCGCGTCGTCGCCTCGAAGCGCATCCAGATGACCCGCGAGCAGGCCGAGGAATTCTACGGCGTCCACCGCGAGCGCCCGTTCTTCAACGATCTGGTGACGTTCATGATTTCCGGCCCCGTCGTCGTGCAGGTGCTCGAGGGCGAGAACGCCGTGCAGCGCAACCGCGACATCATGGGCGCGACCAACCCCGCCAATGCCGAGCCCGGCACGATCCGCAAGGAACTCGCCGAATCGATCGAGGCGAACTCGGTCCACGGCTCGGACAGCGACGAGAACGCCGCGACCGAGATCGCCTTCTTCTTCAAGCCCGAAGAAATCGTCGGCTGAACTGCCGCGTCGCCCCGGCGCAGGCCGGGGCCGTTGCGGTATCTGGCGGCCGTTTCACCCGAAACGCGGCGGCCCCGGCCTGCGCCGGGGCGACGTCTGAGGCTACCGCGAGACCTTGAACGATACGAGCACCGTCGCGGGATCGGCATAGTTCTTGTAATAAATGCCGGTCGACGGCGTGTACGAACTTCCCACCGGCGCGTCGGCGCCGAGGATGTTCTTGCCCTCGACCCGGATCTGGAAGCTCGGATCGCGTGGCGTCCAGGTGATCGCGCCGTTGACGAAGGTCTGGCCAGGCACGCGATCCTGCGGGCGGGCGAGCGCGCTGGTGTAGAAGCTGCTCTGATATTGCGCGTTGAGCGAGAATTTGACGTCGCCGATCCTGCCGGCGGGCAGATCGTAATTCGCGCCGCCCGAAAAACTCCATTTTGGCGCGTTTGTCAGCGGGTTGCCGTCGGCGTCGATGCCCTTGCCGCCCGCCCCTTTGTAATCGTCGTAGATCGCCTTGAGATAGCCGCCCGACGCCTGCAAGGAGACCCGCTTCGACAGGTGCAGGTCGTTCTCCAACTCGGCGCCCCAGCTATGCGCCTTGCCGGCGTTGCCGCGGCGTGACCCGACATAGGCGGGATCGTAGAACGAGACCTGCAAATCGCGGTAATCATTGTAGAACACCGCGAGATTGCTGCGCAGCGCGCGCCCGAACAAGGTCGCCTTCAGCCCGCCTTCGTAGGTCGTCACCTTCTCAGGGTTGAAGGGCAGGGTGGCGAGGTCGATCCGCGTGGCGCGATTGTCGAACCCGCCCGATTTGAACCCGCGCGACCAGGTGAGATAGCTGAGCAGGTTGGGCGTCCACTGCGCCGAGGCCGACACCTTCGGGGTCAGCGCGCGCCATGTCTTCGCCGCCTCGCCCGCGATCGACTGCGCGACGATCGCGCCGCCGGTATCGAGCACCTTGTTATCGAACACGAATTGCTTGTGCTCGATGGTGCCGCGCAAGCCTGCGGTCAGGCTGAAGGTGTCGGTCGCCTTCCACGTGCCTTCGCCGAACACCGCATAGGCATCGGTATCGGTGATGTTGTGCGCGCGCAGCGCGCTGATCGGCGCGGTCGCGGCGGTGCCGGTGCGGCTGTAACCGTCGCGCTGCACGAAGAAGCGCTCGTGCAGGTAGAACAGCCCGCCGGTGAAGGTGATGTCACCGAAATCGCCGTTGAGCTGGACCTCCTGGCTCACCGAGCGATCGTTATAGTGGATCAAATTCTTCTGGATCAGCGCGGCCTGACCGTCATTATCATACCAGACCGGGTTGAGATCGAACCCGCTGAACGCAGTGATCGACTTGACGCTGAGCTGCGGCGAGAGCGTGTAGATCAGCCGCAGCGACGCGCTCGACGCATTGAGATGCTGGAGCGGTTCGACTTCAGAATACGACCGCCGGATGCTGAACGCGCCCGGCTGCACGACGGGGATGTAAGACCGCGTATCGCTACGGTCGCGCGTCACGTTCACGGTCAGCAGCGCGTCGAGATTGGCGATGCCGGTGAAATGCAGCTTGCCGCGCAGGGCGTCCAGATTGATCCGGTTGACGTCATGCCCCAGCGTCGGATCCCAGGTCACGCCGTCGCGCGAACGGTGGATATAGGCGAGGCTCGCGGTCAGCGTGTCGCCCACCAGCGGCCCGCTGACGATGCCGTGGAACTGCACGTCGTTGAAGCTGCCGTAGCCGATCTCGCCCGAGGCGCGGAAGGTCGCGTCGGGGTCGCGCGTGATGATGCGGATCGCGCCGGCGCTCGAGTTGCGGCCGTAGAGCGTGCCCTGCGGCCCGCGCAGCACCTCGACGCGCTCCAGATCGACGAACTCGCTCATCGAGCCGATCTGTCGCGGCACGTAGACGTCGTCGACATAGACCGCGAGCACCGGCTCCTGGATCGGATCGGATTCGCCGACCCCGCGCAACGAGAAGGTCTGCGTGGTGTGGCTGATCGAGGTGCGCGCGACGAACAGATTGGGGATTTGGCCGGCGAGATCGCGCAGGTTGGAGATGTTGCGCTCGGCCAGCGTCTGCGGGGTGAAGGCGGAGATCGCGATCGCGGTCTTCTGAAGGTCGGTCGCGCGGCGTTCGGCGGTGACGACGATCTCGCCCTGCACGTCGGTGGTGGCTGCTGCGGCGGCGGCGGGCGGCGGCGCCTCCGCAAACGCGGGCGCGGCGGCGAGGCCGGCGATAACCGTGGTCAGCGACAGCAATCGTGTGCTGGCCCCAAAACGTAGCATTCGAATGTCCCCTTACGGCCCGGCCTGCTCAGCCGATTTCCCATTCAAACAGTAGGAGAACATCGAACCCGCACAATTGAGTTCATGTGGGCCGCCTATTGAATTCGCTCATCGCCGCAGCCCGAACGCGGATACGAAGAACCCCGCGTGGGCGGGCCACGCGGGGTCTGAGGTTGGGTTCGGAAACCGAGATCAGGCGGCGGCGCGATCGCCCCGCGCGGCGGTGTAGCGGTTGACCGGCACCAGCAGGCCGAGGCTGTCGCGGAAGGTTTCACCTTCATACTCCGCCCGGAACAGCCCGCGCGCCTGGAGGATCGGCACCACCTTCTCGACGAACGCCTCGAGTTGCCCGGGCAGCGGCTCGAACAGCACGAACCCGTCCGCCGCGCCCTGCTCGAACCACGTCTGGAGCGTGTCGGCGACGGTCTCGGGCGAGCCGACGAACGCGCCACGTGGCGTCGCGAGCCGCTCGACCACCTGCCGCAGCGTCAAATTCTCGGCGCGCACCTCCGCGAGGATGCGGTTCGATCCGCTCTGCTGGCTGTTCTTGCCGATGTGCGCGACATCGGGGAACGGTGCGTCGAGATCGTACTGGCGGAAGTCGTGATCGTTGAAGGTGCGCGACAAATAGCCGAAGCCGGTATCGAGCGATTCGCTCGCCGCCAGCCCACGGTACAGCGCCTCGGCTTCGGCATCGGTGTCGGCGATGATCGCCGAGATGCCGGGCAGCACGAACAGATCGTCCGGATCGCGGCCGAATCCCTGCGCGCGGCTTTTGACGTCGCGATAGAAGCTTTGACCATCCTCGAAGGTCGGCGCATGCGTGAAGATCGCATCGGCGCGTTTGGCCGCGAAATTGCGCCCGTCATCGGAGGCGCCCGCCTGAAAGATCACCGGCTGGCCCTGCGGCCCGCGCTTGATGTTGAGCGGGCCACGCACTTGGAAGAACTCGCCCTTGTGGTCGAGCCGGTGCAGCTTGTCGGGATCGACGAACACGCCGTTCTCTTTGTCGCCGACATGCGCGTCATCCTCCCAACTGTCCCACAGGCCCTGCACGACGTCGAGATACTCGGCGGCGATCCGGTAGCGCACGTCATGGGCCGGATGTTCGGTCTTGGAGAAATTGGCGGCGGTGTCGCCGAGCCAGGAGGTCACCACGTTCCACCCGGCACGGCCGCCGCTGATATGGTCGAGCGAGGCGAATTGCCGCGCGACGTTGAAGGGCTCCGAGTAGCTCACCGTCAGCGTGCCGACGAGCCCGATGTGCGAGGTCGCCGCCGCGAGCGCCGACAGGATCGTGATCGGCTCGACCCGGTTGAGATAATGCGGGCTCGACTTCTCGGTGATCGACAGACTGTCGGCGACGAAGACGAAGTCGAACTTGCCGCGCTCGGCAAGCTGCGCCTGTTGTTTGTAGAAGGGGAAGCTGGTGCTGGCGTTCACGTCGCGATCGGGGTGCCGCCAGTCGTTCCAGGTGCGGCCGACGCCGTGAAGGATGAAGCCGAGCTTGAGCTTGCGTGCCATGATGCTGCGCCTTGCTGGGAGGATGATGGCACAGGCGTAAAACCATGTCCGGCGCGGCACGAACAGGGATTGCTCAAGCGCTGTTGATATTCGCTAAAGCCGTGCCGCGATGTGCGATGCTTTGCCGCGGTAAGGCAAATCCATCTGGCATGCGCGCGCATCAATCTCTACTGCGCCGCTGTGTAATGCCCGTGCTTCTCTTCCCGCACCCCCACTCCGTCCGGCGCGCGCCGCCGCTCACCTTCGGCGGGAGGCCGCTGGCGTGATCGCGCTCGATCAGGTTCACAAGCGCTACGCCGGATCGCCCGTAGCGGCGCTCGACGGCGTCTCCTTGGAGGTGGCGCGGGGCGAGGTGTTCGGCGTGATCGGCGCGTCGGGTGCCGGCAAATCGACGCTCATTCGCCTCGTCAACGCGCTGGAGGTGCCGAGCGCCGGGCGCGTGACCGTCGAGGGCGTCGATCTCGCCACGCTGTCGCCGGGAGGCTTGCGTGCCCTGCGGCGGCGGATCGGCATGATCTTCCAGAATTTCGGCCTGCTCTCGTCGCGCACGGTGGCGGACAATGTCGCCTTTCCGCTCAAGCTCGCCGGTGTGCCGTGCGCCGAGCGCGCGGCCAAAACGGCGGCGCTGCTCGATCGGGTGGGCCTCAGCGACCATGCCGGCAAATATCCGGCCCAGCTTTCGGGCGGACAGAAGCAGCGTGTCGGCATCGCCCGCGCGCTCGCCACCGATCCCGATATCCTGCTCTGCGATGAGGCGACGAGCGCGCTCGATCCCGAAACGACGCGCAGCGTGCTCGATCTGCTGCGCGCGCTCAACCGCGAACTCGGGCTGACGATCCTGCTCATCACGCACGAAATGGATGTCGTACGTGCGGTCTGTGATCGCGTCGCCGTGCTCGATCGCGGTACGGTCGTCGAGACCGGCCGCGTCGCTGACATCTTCGCGGGCGCCGCGCATCCCGTGACCCGCCGCATGCTCGCGGGGGTCGGGGCATGAACACCTGGTTCGCCAACGTCGATTGGAGCGACATCGCCACCGCCTGCCGCGACACGCTGGCGATGCTGGGCGGATCGCTGCTGCTGACCGTACTGCTCGGCCTGCCGCTTGGTGTGCTGTTGTACCTGACTGCGGAGCGCCAGATTTCGCAGAACCGCGTCGTCAATCTCGTGCTCGGCACCGCCGTCAACATCTTGCGCTCGGTGCCGTTCGTTATCCTGCTGATCGTGATGATCCCGCTGACCGTGGCGCTGGTCGGCACCTCGCTCGGCGTGGTCGGTGCGATCCCGCCGCTCGTGGTTGGCGCGGCGCCCTTTTACGCGCGGCTGGTCGAAAGCGCACTGAAGGAGGTCGATCGCACCACGATCGAAGCGGCGCAGGCGATGGGGGCGACAACGCGCCAGATCGTCACCGGCGCGCTGATCCCGGAGGCGATGCCCGGCCTCGTCTCGGGTGCGACGGTAACGGCGGTGGCGTTGGTTTCGTTCACCGCGATGGCGGGCGTGGTCGGGGCGGGTGGCCTCGGCGATCTCGCGATCCGCTTCGGCTATCAGCGCTTCCAGACCGATGTGATGATCGTCACCGTGGTGCTGCTCGTGCTGCTCGTCCAGATCATCCAGTTCGCCGGCGATCGTCTCGCCCGCCATGTCACGCATCGCTGAGGAGCCATTCGATGAACCGCCGCCGCTTTCTTCTCGCGTTGCCGCTGCTCGCCGCCGCTTGCTCGGGCGGCGCGCCGGACGATGGCAAGACGCTGACGGTCGCGGCGACCGCCGTCCCGCATGCCGAGATCCTCGAATCGGTCAAGCCGGCGCTTGCCAAGGAAGGTGTCGATCTCCGCATCCGCGTGTTCAACGATTATGTTCAGCCCAACCTCCAGGTCGACCAGAAGCAGGTCGACGTGAACTATTTCCAGACCAAGCCGTATCTCGACACGTTCAACGCCTCCCGCGGCACGCATCTCGTCGCGTATGCGGGCATCCACGTCGAGCCGCTCGGCGGCTATTCGCATAGATGGAAGACGCTTTCGGCGCTGCCGCAGGGCGCGACCGTCGCTATCCCCAATGAAGCGAGCAACGGCGGCCGCGCCCTGCTGCTGCTCCAGAGGGCGGGGCTGGTGCGGCTGCGCAACCCTGCCGATCCGCTTTCGACACTGCACGACATCGTCGCCAATCCCAAGAACCTGCAGTTCAAGGAACTCGAATCGGCGACGCTGCCGCGCGTGCTCGACCAGGTCGATCTCGCGCTCATCAACACCAATTACGCGCTCGACGCCAAGCTCAACCCGGTGCGCGACGCGTTGCTGATCGAGGACGCCAACTCGCCCTACGTCAACTTCGTCGTCGGGCGCGCGGGCGAGGAGAAAGATCCGCGCGTCGTCAAGCTGATCGCCGCGCTGCGCAGCCCGGCGACGCGCGACTTCATCAAGACGCACTATAAGGGCGCGGTGCTGCCGGCGTTCTGACGCCGTCTTGCTGCCGGGGATCAGGCGGTCTGCGCTTCGAGTATCTCCCGCGCCGCACGGATGCCGCTTTGCCAAGCGCCGTGCGCGGTCGAGAAGTCGGTCGCGTGGGTCGCTTCGCCGGCGAAAAAGATGCGCCCGTCGAGCGGCTTCGCCAGCGTCGCACGCGCATGCGCCTGGCCCGGCAACGCATGGCTGTACGATCCGTTGATCCACGCCGTTCGGCACCAGGCCGAAGCGGCGATTGGCCGCAGGTGGCGTCGGATATCGCTCCCGAGCAACCCCGCAAGCTCGTCGGCGGCGAGACGGAACGCCTCGGCCACCCCGACGCGTTCGAGCTGCTGCGCTCCCGGCCCGCCGAAGAACGCTTCGATCACCGGCTGGCCGAGCGGACGGACATAATAGCTGCCGGTATTGGCATCGCGCGGGTTGCCGATCAGGTGCGTCTCGACCTCAAGCCCGTGATTGCCGATCAGTTCGAAGAACAGCTTGTCCGCCAAGCCGAGCGGCAGTTGCGCGGCGGCGTGGAGGTGGTCGGTCGCGGCCGGGTCGAACGCCATCGCGCCGCTGGCGAGCACGTTGCTGGACGCGGTGACGATCGCCGCGCGCGCGCTGACCGTGCCGCGATCGGTCTCGATCCGCACGCCCCGATCGCCGAGGGCGACGCGGCGTGCCGGGGTCGTCAACCTCAGCTCCACATGCGGCAATCGCGCGGCGAGCAGCGCGCCGTAGCCCTCATGCACGCGCCAGTTGTTCTCGCTCGCGGCATCATCATAGGCGAGGAAATCGGCGATCGAGAGCCGATCGAGATCGGCGCCGTTCATGTAACCGCTCAGCGCGCGGCAGAAGGCGTTCCACGCCCCGCCCGGTTCCAGCGCGTCCGAAGCGCGGTCGCTCTCCGGCGGTGCCGCGTGGAACCGCGCGTCCAGCGCGGCCCAAGCGGCCCGCGCCGCAGCCTGCTCAGCCGGCGTAAAGCCGAGGCCGCGCCATTGCTCCTGCCATGCCGACGGGCCGCGATGGACGGTGAAGTTCGCGGCTTCGCCCTCCGCGACGAGCGGGTTGCGCTCCGCCGAATGGAGCCAGCCACAGCCAAGATCGAGCGTCATGCCCGCCATGCCGATTGTCCAGCCGCGTCCGCCCACGCGGTCGCTCGCCTCCAGCACCACCACCGATCGGCCGTTCGCGACCAAGACGCGCGCCGCCGCGATGCCTGCGGCACCGGCTCCGATGATCGCGACGTCATGATCCATGGTGATGCTCCGCGGCGAAGGCATGCGTATATCGAGCCGTCGGAAACGCTTGGCAATCGCCGGGTGTGTCAGGAAAAATTCTCTGCACAGTCGCGAAACGCGCATCCTTATGCGCCGCCGCGCATTGCAGTTGGCGAACCGTTACGACCAGCAGGGGACTTTCATGGAACAGGATCGGATTTCGCAAGTCCGCCAGCGCGCGCACGCGATCTGGATCGAACAGGGCCAGCCGGAGGGCGTCGCCGATCAGCATTGGGCGCAGGCCGAAGCCGAATTCGACGCCGCCGCGGCGTCCGAGTCCGGGGCGGCCGTCACCGAGGCGGCTGACGCACCGGCTGTCGAACCCGAGGCAGCCGTGGAGCCCACGCCGCCCGCCGAGCCGGAAAGCGCGGCTGCGGCCGAGCCGGCGGAGGCGGCAGCACCGGCCCCCGCCAAGAAGCCGGCGAAGCGCAGAGTGAAGCCGCTCACGCCGATCCGCTGAACGCCGCCCGCGCAGGCGGGCACCCAGCCGTTTCATGCCATCCCGTTGACTGAGGGAGACTATCTTGCGCCCCACTGCTGACCGCCTCGAGGGCGGTTCTCCCTATCCGCTCGGCGCCACGTTCGACGGGCTCGGCGTCAACTTCGCCGTTTTCTCTGCGCATGCCGAGAAGATCGAGTTGTGCGTGTTCGAACCGACCGGCAAGCGCGAGATCGCGCGTTATACGCTGCCCGAATGGACCGACGAGGTGTGGCACGGCTATCTGCCGGACGCGCGCCCCGGCCTCCTCTATGGCTATCGCGCCTATGGTCGCTACGCGCCCGAGGAAGGGCATCGCTTCAACCCCAACAAGCTGCTGCTCGATCCCTATGCGCGCCGCCTGTCGGGGCCGATCAAATGGAGCGACGTGCTACATGGTTACCCGGTGCGCGGACGGCGCGCCGATCTCGGCTTCGACAAGCGCGACAGCGCGCCCGCCATGCCCAAGGCGATCGTCACCAGCGACGCGTTCGACTGGTCTCGCGACGTGCGCCCCAACACCCCCTGGTCGGAAACGGTGATCTACGAGGCGCACGCCAAGGGGCTGACCAAGCTGCTCGATCTGGTGCCGCCACGCGAACGCGGCACCTTCGCGGCGCTGTCGCACCCGCGCGTGATCGATCATCTCAAGCGTCTCGGCGTCACCGCGCTCGAACTGCTCCCGATCCACGCCTTCACGCAGGATCGGTTCCTGCAGGAGCGGGGCCTGCGCAACTATTGGGGCTATAACACGCTTAGCTTCTTCGCGCCCGAGCCGGGCTATTTCTCCACCGACTCGCATGATGAACTGCGGCTCGCGGTTCGGCGGCTCCATGCCGCCGGGATCGAGGTGATCCTCGACGTGGTGTACAACCATAGCTGCGAGGGCAGCGAACTCGGGCCCACCCTGTCGTGGCGTGGCCTCGACAACGCGACCTATTACCGGCTGGTGCCCGACCAGCCGCGCTATTGCATCAACGACACCGGCACCGGCAACACCTTCAAGCTCGATCACGCGCGCGTGATCCAGATGGTCGCGGATTCGCTGCGATATTGGGCGACCTCGTTCGGTATCGACGGGTTCCGCTTCGATCTGGGGCTGACGCTCGGGCGCACCGACACGGGCTTCGACCCCAGCGCCGGCTTCTTCGACGTGCTGCGGCAAGACCCGATCCTCGGCCGGCTCAAGCTCATCACCGAACCGTGGGACGTCGGTATGGGCGGCTACCAGCTCGGCAATTTCCCGCCGGGCTTCGCCGAGTGGAACGACAAATATCGTGACACCGTGCGGGGCTATTGGCGCGGTGATCCCGGCAAGCGTGGCGATCTCGCGGCGCGGCTGTCCGGCTCGGGTGATCTGTTCGATCGGCGCGCACGGCGTCCGTGGGCGAGCGTCAACTTCCTCACCAGCCATGACGGCTTCACGCTCGCCGATCTCGTCTCCTACGAGGAGCGCCACAACGAGGCGAACGGCGAAAACAACAACGACGGCCACGACAACAACATCTCGCGCAACTGGGGTGCGGAGGGGCCGACCGACGACGAGGGTATCCTCAAGACCCGCGCCACGGTGCAGCGCTCGATGCTGGTGACGTTGCTGACGTCGCTCGGCACGCCGATGCTGGTGGCGGGCGACGAATTCGGTCGCACGCAGCACGGCAACAACAACGCTTATTGCCAGGACAATGAGATCAGTTGGCTCGACTGGGAGCAGGCCGAGAGCCCCGAGGGCCGCTCACTGTTCGCCTTCACGTCGCGGCTGATCGCGCTGCGCAAGACGCATGAGGTGCTGCGCTCGGCCAATTTCCTCTACGGTCAGGATTCGCCCGGTTACGGGATCAATGACATCGAATGGTGGGATGAGCGCGGCGAGACGATGTCGCCCGACGATTGGAACAACCCCGAAGGCCGCGCGCTCGTGATGCGGCGCGCTGTCGCGCTCGAGGACGGGCGCATCGAAGCGCTCACCCTGCTGATGAACGCGAGCGAGGACGCGATCACCTTCACCTTGCCCGCGCCCAATTCGGATCGCGAAGTGCTGATCGACAGCGCGCAGCCCGACCTCGAGCCGACGCCGATCGGCGACACCTATGAGGTGCAGGCGCATGCGGCGGTACTGATCCGCCGACGCGCGGACAAGGACGCCTGATGCGCCTGTGGGGACCGCGCCTCGAAGCGGACGGGCGCACGATCTTCGGGCTCTGGGCGCCCGATCGCGACGCCGTGACGCTGGAGATCGACGGCGCGGCGTCGCTCGCGATGACGCCGCGCGACCGCGGCTGGTTCGAGGCCGAAGCGGTCGCGCCGCCGGGAACGCGGTACCGCTTCCGGCTCGATGCCGATCTGGTCGTGCCCGATCCCGCCTCGCGGCTGCAGTCGGGCGGCGTGCATGGCTGGAGCGTAGTGCTTTCTCCGTTCGTGCCGAGCGAAGTCGCGGCACACGCCGATGGTCCCACGACTTCGCCCGGCACGAACGGGGGTTGGCGCGGCCGCCCGTGGGAAGAAGCGGTGATCCAGGAAGTCCACGCCGGCGTACTAGGCGGCTATGCCGGCGTCGCCGACACGCTGCCGGCGCTGGCGGAGCTTGGCGTCACGGCAATCGAACTGATGCCGATCGCGGCGTTCGCCGGCTCGCGCAACTGGGGCTATGATGGCGTGCTGCCGTTCGCGCCCGCCGAGGCTTACGGTTCGCCACACGACCTGCGCGCGTTGGTCGATCGCGCGCACGAACACGGGCTGATGATCTTGCTCGACGTGGTCTACAACCACTTCGGCCCGGACGGGAACTACCTCGGCGCCTATGCTGGCGACTTCTTCCACGCCGATCGCGATACGCCGTGGGGCGGCGCGGTCGCGGTCGATCGGCCCGAGGTCGCCGCCTATTTCCTTGAGAACGCGCTGATGTGGATCGAGGAGTACGGCTTCGACGGCTTACGGTTCGATGCGGTTCACGCGATCGGCGATACC
Organism: Sphingomonas pollutisoli; assembly: GCF_029167165.1. NCBI lineage: Bacteria > Pseudomonadati > Pseudomonadota > Alphaproteobacteria > Sphingomonadales > Sphingomonadaceae > Sphingomonas > Sphingomonas pollutisoli. The sequence goes on along the minus strand of NZ_JARFNJ010000004.1, from coordinate 459,717 downwards.
GCCTTCCTCGACCGGATGGCGGCCGAGGTCCGCGCGCAGGTAGCGCCCCATCGGCAGATTCACTTGATCCTCGAAAACGAATCGAACGACGCGGCGCGCCTCGGCGACGGCGGCTTCGATGCGCAATGGAACGACGATTTCCACAACGTCATGCACGTCCTGCTGACCGGCGAGACCGAGGGCTATTACGCCGATTTCGCACACAATTCGACCGATAAGCTGGCGCGCTGTCTGGGCGAGGGGTTCATCTACCAGGGCGAGGGGATGTCGCATCAGGACGGCAAGCCGCGCGGCACGCCGAGCGGACATCTGCCGCCGACCGCGTTCGTCGCGTTCCTGCAGAACCACGACCAGATCGGCAACCGCGCGCTCGGCGAGCGGCTGACCACCTTGGTCGCGCCCGATCGGCTGGCGGCGGCGACCGGGCTGTTACTGCTGTGCCCGCAAATCCCGCTGATGTTCATGGGTGACGAGATCGGATCGCAGACGCCGTTCTACTTCTTCACCGATTTCCACGATGAACTCGCCGATGTCGTGCGCGAGGGCCGGCGCAAGGAATTCGCCCACTTCGAGGCGTTTTCCTCCGAGTCGGCGCGCGAACAAATCCCCGACCCCAACGCGACCGATACCTTCGCGGCGTCGCGGCCATTGCCCGCGGACGACGCCCAAAACTGGCGCGCATTGTACCGCGACCTGCTGACGCTACGCCACGCGGAGATCGTGCCGCGTCTGCGCGGCGCGTGTGCGGATGGTGCCGAGGTGCTCGGTGAAGGCGCGGTTCAAGCCGTGTGGACGCTCGGCGACGGCGCGGTGCTGACGCTCGCGATCAATCTCGGCAGCGCGCCGGTGACGGTGCGCGCCGAGACGCCGCTCTATGCGCTCGGCACGCCCGGCGCGCCGGCGAGCTTCGCCGCCTGGCTTGAGGATGCAGCATGACCGATTTCCCGCCACGCGCGACCTACCGCCTGCAATTCAATCGCGATTTCCCCTTCTCGGCGGCGGAAGCGATCGTGCCGTATCTCGATCGGCTCGGCATCAGCCATGTCTATGCCTCGCCGATCACCGCCGCCGTCTCGGGATCGCCGCACGGCTACGACGTGATCGATCCGACCGTAATCAATCCCGAGTTGGGCGGTGAGGCGGGATTCCGCAGCCTCGTCGATGCCTTGCGCGCGCGGGGCATGGGCATGGTCATCGATATCGTGCCCAATCACATGGGCGTGGCGGGCGGCGAGAATGGCTATTGGAACGACGTGCTGCGCCACGGCGCGGGCAGCCGGTACGCGCGTTGGTTCGACATCGACTGGGACGAACCGCTGCTGCTGCCGATCCTCGGCGCGTCGCTCGGCGAGGTGATCGCGGCGGGCGATCTGGGGCTGGTCGACGGCGCGCTCCGGCTTTATGGCGTGGACGGTCCGCCGCTGCGGTCGGACGTGCCGGCGCAAGGCGATCTGCGCACGCTGGTCGAGGCGCAGCATTATCGGCTCGCGTCCTGGCGGACGGCGAACGACCAGCTCAACTGGCGGCGCTTCTTCACCATCAACGAACTCGCCGGCGTGCGGGTCGAAGACCCCGAGGTGTTCGAGGCGACCCACGCTTTGTACTTCAGCCTGTTCGAACAGGGCCTGATCGATGGCGTGCGCGTCGATCACATCGACGGCCTCGCCGATCCCGCCGGCTACGCCCGCGCGCTGCGCACGCGATTCGACGCGATCGGGGGCACGCGGCGCGCCTATATCGTCGTCGAAAAGATCCTCGCCGAAGACGAAAGGCTCGCGCGCGACTGGGGTCTCGACGGCACCAGCGGGTACGACTTCATGCGTGAGGTGACCGGGGTTCTGCACGCGAGCGAAGGTGAGACACCGCTCGGTGAGCTGTGGGAGGACATCAGCGGACGCCCCTGCGACTTCGCGGACGAGGCGCTGACCGCGCGCCAGCAACTGCTCTCGTGGCAGTTCGCCGGCCAGACCGATCGCTGCGTCGCCGCCTTCGCTGCCTTGGCAGCGTCGGCGAGTGCCAGCCATCCCGCGTTCGAGGCGGTCACGCCCGCGATGCTGCGCCGTGCGATCGAGCGGCTGCTTTGGGTGTTTCCGGTCTATCGCAGCTACGGCGTTGGCAATCACGGCCCGGCCAGCGACGGGGCGGTGCTTGATCGCGCGATTGCCGACAGCGCGGACTTTTGCCCGCCCGGCGAGACGGAGATCGCGCGCCACATCGTCGAGTGGCTCGCGGGCCGGGGGCCGGGCGATGCGACACTGGCGGCGGAGGCGGTGCGCCGCTTCCAGCAACTTTCCGCGCCGATCGCGGCGAAGGCGGTGGAGGATACCGCCTTCTACCGTCACGGCGTTCTGCTCTCGACCAACGACGTCGGCTTCGCGCCCGAGCGATTCGCGTTGGACATCGGCCAGTTCCACGCCGCGATGGCGGCGCGCGCGCGCGATTTCCCCCATGCGATGCTCGCCACCGCGACGCACGATCACAAGCGCGGTGAAGATGTGCGCGCACGTCTCGCGGCGCTCAGCGGCGTGCCCGACATCTGGGCGGAACGCGTCGCCGGCTGGACGGCGCGCACCGAAGGGCGCGGGGTCGATCCCGCCGATCGCTACATACTGCTGCAGACCATGTTCGGCGCCTGGCCGATCGACGCCGACCGCATCAAGGCATGGCAGACCAAGGCATTGCGCGAGGCCAAGCTGAGATCGTCGTGGGAAGCGCCCGACGAAGCGTATGAGGCGCGCGCCGCCGAATTGGTCGACCGCTTGCTTGCCGACGGGACGTTCACCGCCGAGATGGAGGCGTTCGTACGGCGCCTTGCGCCAGCCGCCACTGCGAATAGTCTCGCCGTCGCGCTGCTGCGCAATACCGTTCCCGGGGTGCCCGATTGTTATCAGGGCGCCGAGTTGGGAGACTGGAGTCTCGTCGATCCCGACAACCGCCGCCCGGTCGATTATGCCGCCCGCGCCGCCCTGCTGGAGCGCGACGGCGATCCGCTGTCGAAGCCACATCTGATCGCGCGGTTGCTCGGCCTACGCCGTCAGTCACCGGCGCTGTTCTCGCATGGCGCATATCTGCCCGTCACCGTCTCGGGCCCGCGCGCCGGGGAGGTGCTCGCGTTCACGCGTACCCAAGGCGCCGAGCGGCTCGAATGCGCGGTTCTGCTCAAGGCGGCGTCGGCGCAGATCGGCGCGGGGCAGGCGAGCCCCGGCGCGGACTGGTGGGGCGAGACGATGATCGACTTCGCCGAGCCAGTATCGGCGGCGGAGCTGTTCGCGACCGCGCCATACCACATCAACGTTGCGGCCTCCGCGACATAACGTTCGTGCGGCGGAGGCGTGGCGGCCGCCGTCGCCTCACGCCACGCGGTTCGCCACGAGATCATCGACCACCCCCGGATCGGCGAGTGTCGATGTGTCGCCCAGCGCGGATACGTCCCCTTCGGCGATCTTGCGGAGGATGCGGCGCATGATCTTGCCGCTGCGCGTCTTGGGCAGGCCGGGCGCGAATTGCAGCTTGTCGGGCGTCGCGATCGGCCCGATTTCGGTGCGGACCCATTTGACCAGCTCGCGGCGCAGATCGTCGGACGGAGCCTCGCCGGCGTTGAGCGTCACATAAGCATAGATGCCCTGGCCCTTGATATCGTGCGGCATCCCGACCACCGCGGCCTCGGCGACCTGCGGGTGAAGCACCAGCGCGCTCTCCACTTCCGCGGTCCCCATGCGGTGCCCGGAGACGTTGATGACGTCATCGACCCGCCCGGTGATCCAGTAATAGCCGTCCTCGTCGCGGCGGCAGCCGTCGCCGGTAAAATATTTGCCGCGATAGGTGGTGAAATAGGTCTGAAAGAAGCGTGCGTGATCGCCCCAGACGGTGCGCATCTGTCCCGGCCAGCTCCGGGCGATGGCGAGATTGCCCTCGGTCGCGCCGGTCAGCACCGTCCCTTCGGCATCGACGATCTGGAGATCGACGCCGGGCATCGGTGTGGTCGCGGAACCGGGCTTCAGATCGGTCGCGCCGGGCAGGGGCGCGATCATCGCGCCGCCAGTCTCAGTCTGCCACCAGGTGTCGATGATCGGGCAGCGCCCCTCGCCGACGACGTCGTGATACCAGCGCCACGCCTCGGGGTTGATCGGCTCGCCGACCGTGCCAAGCAGCTTGAGCGACTTGCGGCTGGTCCTGGCGACATAGTCGTCACCGTCCTTCATCAGCGCGCGCAAGGCGGTGGGGGCGGTGTACACCGTGTGGACCTGATGCCGGTCGCAGACCTGCCAGATGCGGCTGGCGTCGGGCCAGTTGGGCAGGCCCTCGTACATCAGGGTGGTCGCGCCATTGGCCAGCGGGCCGTAGAGGATATAGCTATGCCCTGTGACCCAGCCGATATCGGCGGCGCACCACCACACATCGCCCGCGCGATAATCGAAGGCCAGTTCGTGGGTCAGGCTCGCCCATAGCAAATAGCCGCCGGAGGTGTGCAGCACGCCCTTGGGCTGGCCGGTCGAGCCGGAGGTGTAGAGCAGGAACAGCGGGTCTTCCGCGTTCATCGGCTCCGCCGGGCAGGCGGTCGAGACGGTCGCGGCCGCTTCGTGATACCATATGTCCCGCCCCGGCTGCATCGTCACCGCGCCGCCGGTCGCGCGCACGACGATCACCTGTTCGAGCGCCGGCGCATGGGCGGCGCTGGCATCGACATTGGCCTTGAGCGGTACGGTCTTGCCGCCACGCCGGCCTTCGTCGGCGGTGATGACGATGCGGCTGTCGCAATCGGTGATGCGCCCCGCCAGCGCCTCGGGCGAGAAGCCGCCGAACACCACCGAATGGATCGCCCCGATCCGCGCGCAGGCGAGCAGCGCGAACGCCGCCTCGGGGATCATCGGCATATAGACGGTCACCCGGTCGCCCTTGGCGACGCCCTGCGCCTTCAACACATTGGCGAAGCGGCAGACTTCGGCGTGCAGTTCGGCATAGGTGAACCGGCGCGGCTCGGCGTTGGGCTCGTCGGGCTCCCAGATCAGCGCGATCTGCTCGGCGCGCTCGGCGAGATGCCGGTCGATGCAATTGGCCGCGACGTTGAGCTTGCCGTCGGCGAACCATTGGATGTGGAAATCGGCCTCGTCGAACGACCAGTCGCCGGCGATTTCGGGCCGCTTGATCCAGTCCAGCCGACGCGCCTGTTCGAGCCAGAAGCTGCCCGGATCGGCGAGCGAGCGGCCATAGAGCTTTTCATACCCCGCCGCGTCGACTCGCGCGTGCTTCGCCCACTCTGCTGGCACGGGGTATAGGCTCTGTTCCGACATACCGATCTCCTGCTCCGTTCTTTGCCGATGCGGCGGCGGCGTTGCAAGCAGCCGCTTGTGCGCCGGTCTTGTCTTGGCGCGGCGCATTTGCCAAGCGTGCGCCACCGTCATCGCCGGGGAACGAAAGGGCGAACCATGATCCTGATGCTGCTGCTCCAGGCCGCCGTGCCGGCGCCCGCCGGGTGGTCCACCGTCGCGAAGATCGATCCAGCGACGCATCTCGGCTCGACCTCGGTGTCGGCGTACAGCGCGGATGGCAAGGCGCGGCTGGTGGTGCGCTGCGATCGCAGCGCGCCCGGCACCAACGCGGTTTCGGTTCAGTTCATCCCCAAGCCGCCGTTCGCAAAGGCGACGCCGCGCCCGGTGACGATCACCGCCGACAATGGCCCCGCGCTCGGGATCAACTGGGAGTTCCCCGGCGGCGGCGCCTACACCGCGCAAGATGCCGTGGTGACGACGCTGACCGTCGCGATTGCCCATGCCAAGTCGATCAAGGTGCGCGCGATCGATCCCGCCAATATGCCCGTCGACGCGGTGTTCGCCGGGCCGGGGAGCGAGGCGCCGATCCGCCAGACGGTCGAGTCGTGCGGCTATGTGTTCGGGCAGATGCCCGCGCCACCGCCGCCGCCGCCCGCGCCGAAGGCGGATGACGCGGAGAATTGATCGCTGGGCGCCGAACACCCGGCTCGGTTCGTGCTTCGCGTGCGCCCAATGCGAACGGTTTGATTTTGCAAGCGATCCCTATGCCGATCGCTGATGACGTGGAGAGAGACGCATGAAACTCGGACGGCTGAACCACATCGGCGTTGCCACCCCGTCGATCGAGACCTCGATCGCGCTCTACCGCGACGTGCTAGGCGCGACGACGATCGGCGAACCCTTCGATCTGCCCGCCCAGGGGGTCAAAGTGTGTTTCATCGATACCCCGAACGCGCAGATCGAATTGATCGAGCCGCTCGGCGCGGCGTCGCCGATCCACGGCTTCATCGCCAAGAACCCGGCCGGCGGGCAGCATCACGTCTGCTACGAGGTGCCTGACATCCACGCCGCGAAATCCTGGTTCGAGGGCAAGGGCGCGCGCGTGCTCGGCGAACCGCGCATCGGTGCTCACGGGACGCTGGTATTCTTCATCCATCCCAAGGACATGGGCGGCGTGCTGACCGAGATCATGGAGACGCCCGCGGACACGCACTGATCGTTGGCTCGATCGTTACCTCGAAAAAAGGGCAAGATTGCGCCGCGCCAAGGTGATAGGCCGCACCATGGTCAGCAGCACCTTCGACTTGTTCAAGATCGGCGTGGGTCCGTCGAGTTCGCACACGATGGGGCCGATGCGCGCCGCCGCCGATTTCGCGCGCCGCGCGGACGAGGGTACGGCGCGGGTCGAAGTGCTGCTGTTCGGCTCACTCGCGCTGACCGGCAAGGGACATGCCACCGATCGCGCGATCCTGCTCGGCCTCGCCGGGCACGTGCCCGCGTCGATTGACCCGGATGTCGCGGATGCCGAGGTCGCCGCGATCCGCGCCAAGCGGGCGCTGATGCTCGGCGGCACCCGCGCGATCCCGTTCGACGAAGCGCGTGACCTGCTGTTCCGACCGCGCGAACGTCTTGATTTCCACAGCAACGCGATGACCTTCGCCGCCTTCGACGCGAGCGGCGCCGAGACGCTGCGCCGCACCTATTATTCGATCGGCGGCGGTGCGGTGCTCGATCAGGACGAGATCGGCCGCAACGCGGCGCCCGAAGGCGGCTGGGACGTGCCCAACCGCTTCCGCTCGGGCGACGAACTGCTCGCGCTCGCCGAGCGGAGCGGCAAGACGATCGCCGACCTGATGCGCGAAAACGAGGAAGCCTCCCTCGCTCCCGAAGACGTCTCGGCGCGGCTCGCCGAGATCCGCGACGCGATGGCGGCCTGTATCGATCGCGGCATCCGTTCCGATATCGCCGAGCTTCCCGGCGGCCTGCGCGTCAAGCGGCGTGCGCCCGGCATTCACCGCACGCTGGTCGCCCGGCAGGAACGCGCGCTCGCTGATCCGCTGACGGTGATCGACTGGATCAACCTGTGGGCGCTCGCGGTCAATGAGGAGAACGCCGCCGGCGGCAAAGTCGTGACGGCGCCCACCAACGGCGCGGCCGGGATCGTTCCGGCGGTGCTGCGCTATTACGAACGCTTCGCGCCGAGCGCGACGGCGCGCGGGGTGGAGGATTTCCTGCTCACCGCCGCCGCGATCGGCTTTCTGTTCAAGGAAAACGCGTCGATTTCGGGCGCCGAGGTCGGCTGCCAGGGGGAGGTCGGCGTCGCCTGCTCGATGGCGGCGGCAGGGCTTGCGGCGGCGCTTGGCGCGACGCCCGAGCAGATCGAGAATGCCGCCGAGATCGGCATGGAGCACAATCTCGGCCTCACGTGCGATCCCGTCGCCGGGCTGGTGCAGGTGCCGTGTATCGAGCGCAACGCCGTCGGTTCGATCAAGGCGATCGAGGCGGCGCGGCTGGCGATGCTCGGCGACGGCACGCACCGCGTCAGCCTCGACCAGGTGATCGAGACGATGCGCCGGACCGGGCTCGACATGTCCGAACGCTACAAGGAAACGTCGCTCGGCGGCCTCGCCGTCAACGTCGTCGAATGTTGAGGCCGGCGGCACGGGGACGCTGAAGACCATCACCGGCGCTACCAAAGCTTCGACAACGCACCCCGCCGTGCCTACATAGCCCCCATGTCCGACTCCTTCGATCTTGGTGAACCCCCGCAGCCCAAAGCCGAGGCGTACCGCGTCCTCGCGCGCAAATATCGGCCGCAGACCTTCGCCGAACTGATCGGCCAGGACGCCATGGTGCAAACGCTCGGCAACGCGATCAAGCGCGACCGGCTCGCGCATGCGTTCCTGATGACCGGCGTGCGCGGGGTCGGCAAGACGTCGACCGCGCGGCTGATCGCCAAGGCGCTCAACTGCATCGGGCCGGACGGGCAGGGCGGGCCGACGATCGACCCGTGCGGCGTCTGCGAACCCTGCCGCGCGATCGCCGAGGGCCGCCATATCGACGTGATCGAGATGGACGCCGCCAGTCACACCGGCGTCGATGACGTGCGCGAGATCATCGATGCGGCGCGCTATGCGGCGGTGTCGGCGCGGTTCAAGATCTACATCGTCGACGAAGTCCACATGCTCTCCAAGAACGCCTTTAACGCGCTGTTGAAGACGCTGGAGGAGCCGCCCGCGCATGTGAAGTTCCTGTTCGCCACCACCGAGGTCAACAAGGTGCCGGTGACGGTTCTGTCGCGCTGCCAGCGTTTCGACCTGCGGCGCATTCCGGCGGAGAAGCTCGCCGAACATTTTGCCTATGTTGCGCGGGCGGAGGGCGTCGAGGCGGAACCCGAGGCGCTGGGGCTGATCGCGCGCGCGGCGGAAGGGTCGGCGCGCGATGGCCTGTCGATTCTCGATCAGGCGATCGCGCACGCCGGGCAGGAAGGCGGCGGCGTTCGCGCGGACGCGGTGCGCGACATGCTCGGCCTGTCGGATCGCGGCGCGACACGCGACCTGTTCGCGCTGCTGCTCGCGGGCGACGGCGCGGGCGCGCTGGCCGCGTTGCGGCGGCAATATGATCTCGGCGTCGATCCGCTGAGCGTGCTGCGCGCGCTGCTCGAAACCGTTCACGGCACGACGCTGGTGAAGCTCGGCGCCGGCATCGACGCGGGGCAATCGGTCGAGGAGCGCGAGGCGCTGGCGCGGTGGGCGAGCGGGCTGTCGTTCGCGGTGCTGCACAGGCTCTGGCAATTGCTGCTCAAGGCGCATGAGGAGGTCGGTCGCGCCGCCTTGCCGATCGAGGCGTGCGAGATGGCGCTGCTCCGGCTCGTCCATGCCTCGACCCTCCCCGATCCGGGTGAACTCGCCAAGATGCTGGCGGAAGGCCGCGTGTCGATGGCGGCACCGGCCGCGCCCGCCGCCGCGCCGACGCCCGCCCCGGCCGCCCAGGCCGCGCTGCCGGACACGATCGCCGCGCTGAGAACCTATCTCGACGACAATGGCGAGCAGGCGCTCGCATCGAAGGTCTATTTCAGCGCCAGCGTCGTGCATTTCGCCGCGCCGGAAATCGTGCTCAGTTCGGCTCGGCCGATCTCGGCAGATCTGGTGCGCGATCTCAACATCGAGTTGAAGCGGCTGACCGGCAAGGTCTGGAAGGTGACGACCGCCGACGTGCCGGGCGCGCCGACGCTGCGCGAACAGGACGATGCCGACAAGGAGAAACGGCGTCTCGAAATCCTCGCGATGCCGGTGGTAAAAGCGGCATTCGATGCGTTTCCCGGCGCGGAACTTCCGCCCGACGAACTCGATCGGATCATAGCGCTACAACGGAGTGAAGCATGAACAATCTCGAAGACATCATGGCCATGGCGCAGAACGTCCAGGCCGAGCTCGAAAAGGCGCAGGCCGGTCTCGACTCGATCGAAGTTCAGGGTGCGGCCGGCGGCGGTCTGGTGAAGGTGCGCGCGTCGGCCAAGGGCCGGATCATCGGCATCGACATCGACGATTCGCTGCTCGCCGCCAGTGAGAAGCAGATGCTCGAGGATCTGATCGTCGCCGCCTTCAACGATGCCCGCGCCAAGGCCGATGCGGCCTCGGGCGACGCGATGGCGAAGATGACGAGCGGCATCCCGCTCCCGCCTGGTTTCAAGCTGCCGTTCTGATCGGTTGGGTCCGGTTGGGAACCATCGCGCGCGCCTCCTCGTTTTGCGACCCATCAGAACGAGGAGCCGAGTGATGAGCGACGACCGCGTGACCGACACCCCGCACACGACGATCATTGAGCGCCGCGGCAGCGGCGCGACATGGCTGATCGCGATCGTCCTGGCCGTCGGGCTGGTGATCGGTGCGATGTTCCTGACGAACAAGAGCCGCAACGACACGATCCGCACCGATGCCGTCTCGGGCGCCGCGAAGGATATCGGCGACAGCGCCAAGAAGGTCGGCGATTCGGCGGCGCGCACCGCCGACAGCGCCGCGCAGTAACCGGCTGGCCGGAAGCGCAAGCGTTCACGAGTGAACGCTTGCGCTTCGGGAACGGCTTCGCCTAAAGGGGCGCCTCTCGCGTCGGGGAGTGGCGCAGTCTGGTAGCGCGCCTGCTTTGGGAGCAGGATGTCGCAGGTTCGAATCCTGTCTCCCCGACCATGACCGGCCACCCAGCCGTGGCCGTGCCAACGTCCGCTTGCCAAGCCTGCGAACCGGCGGCAGGGTCGCCCGCGATGACCCGCCCGTATCCTCTCCCGCCCGCGATCGTCCTGGGGGTGGATACCGCGATCGGGCTGACCGTCGTGCGCGAGCTGGGGCGGTTCGGTGTCCCGGGGGTCGCGATCGGGCGATCGGCATATTCGGTCGGGGGCGCATCCCGCTATTGCACGCGGTTCGTGTCGCGCCCGCGAGATCGCGCGCCGGCGGACTGGCTGCCCGATCTCATCGCGGAGACCGGCGCCGCCGCGCTGTTCGCGATCAGCGAGGGCGATCTGCTCGATCTGTCGCACCTGCCCGAGCGGATCGGCTCGTGCCGCGTGCTCACGCCGCGCAAGGCGAAGCTCGACATCGTGCTGGACAAGCTGAAGACGCTGGAAGCCGCCCGCGCAGTCGGCATCCTCACGCCCGAAAGCTGGCAACCGCAACCCGGCGAACCACTGGCCGAGCGCGCGGCGGCGCTCGCCTATCCGGTGGTGCTGAAATGGGGCGACCCGCCCGCGATGTTCGCACGGCTCGACGCCGCCGGCATCGCGTTCGAGAAGGCGGAATATGCACGCACGCCGGACGAGCTGCTCGGACGGCTCGCGCGCTACGAAGCGCTTGGGGCATATCCGCTCGTGCAGACCTGGGTCGGCGGCTACGGCTTCGGCCAGATGCTGATGATGGCGGACGGCGTGGCGCGGCTGCGCTTCCAGCATCGGCGCGTGCGGGAGTTCCCCGCTAGCGGCGGCGTATCCACCCTGTGCGCGACGGTGCCGGCCGATCAGCACCGCGAACAAATGGCCAAATCCGAGGCGTTGCTCACCGGGATCGGCTGGGAGGGGCCGGCGATGGTCGAATATCGCCACGATCCCGCGACGGGCCGCTATTGGCTGATGGAGATCAACGGGCGCTTCTGGGGGAGCCTGCCGCTCGCCAGCCAGGCGGGCGCGTATTTCGCGTGGGAGCAATATCGCCATGCCGTGCTCGGCGAACCCGCCGACGCGCGCATCGCCTATCGTCCGCGCCGCGCGCGCTACGCGATCCCGGACACCAAGCGGCTCGTCCAGATCGTGCGCGATCCCGATATCGCCGGTGCGGGACGACCGCCGTTCAGCCGCTCGCGCGAGGCGGCATCGTACCTCGCCGAGTTCCTCAATCCGCGTACCGGCTATTACATATGGTCATGGTCCGATCCCAAGCCGCTGCTGCGCGACGTGGCGGGCGTTCTCGCTAAGCTGAAGCGGTAGGGTGCTCAGCGCGAACGGCGCCGGGCGAAGATGCCGCCGCGATCGCGCCCGGGAAGGCGGCGGCCAGAACCGGCATCGCGGTCGCGATCCGTTCCAGGCAGAGGCGCGTATAGGCGTCGCCGAGTTGATAGGGGTCGTGCAGATGCGGCGTCGCGGGTCGTGTGTAGAGGCCGAGCAGGGTACGCGGCGCCGCCGCCAGCGCCGGATCGGCGGCGAGCCTGCGCAGATGGCGGGTCTCCATCGCGAGCAGCAGATCGCCCTCGGCGGGCGCGTAATCCTGGGCACGCAGCGATCGGTGCGCGCCCAGATCATGCCCCATCGCCGCCGCCGCCGCGCAGACGGGGGGATGCGCGGGCTTGCCGGTCTCGGTCGACAGCCCGAACGACGCGGCGTGGAGGCCGTGGGCGCGTGCCAGCACGTCGGCGAAGGCGCTGCGGCAGATGTTGCCGTGGCATACGAACACCAGCCGCCGGATCGCGCGCCGGTCGGGCAGCGACACCCCGCCGTCGCCGGTGACGAGCTCGGCACGCGTCAGCGCAAGCCTGATCAGCCCGCGAAACGTGCCATAACGAGAGTCGATCATGTCCATATCAGCTCGGCCGATACCGGCGAGGCGTTAAGGAGCGCATAAGCGCACACGCGATGTTAACGCCGTGCTGGCATCGGTGCGGCGCCATGGCCGAAGTCCTCGTCACGATCGACACCGAATTGTCCTCGCGCCTGCACCGCCATGGCGCAAGCCTTGGCGAAAATCTCGCACGCTCGATCGCCGGCAAGGCCGGTGACGCCGCTTACGGCGTCGGCTGGCAGATGGACATGCTGGAGCGCGCCGGTTTGAAAGCCGTGTTCTTCGTCGATCCGATGCCCGCGCTCGCGCACGGCTCCGATTTCCTCGCGCCGATGATCGCCCCCATGCTCGCACGCGGCCATGAGGTGCAATTGCATAGTCATACCGAGTGGCTCGAATGGGCGTCGCATGCGCCGGTCGGCGGACGCGCGCGCAACATCGGTGATTTCGATCTGGCCGAGCAGATCACGGTGCTGACGCTCGCCCGCGACCTGCTGACCAGCGCCGGTGCGCCGCGCCCGACCGCGTTCCGTGCGGGAAATTATGGCGCGGATGATCGCACCATCGCCGCGCTGGCGACTCTGGGCATCAGGTGGGACAGCAGCGTCAATATCGGCTGCCCCGACGATAGCTGCCGCGTCAGCCGCAAGACGCACGCGCCCGTCGATCTCGGCGGTGTGGTCGAACTGCCGGTATCGGGTCTGCTCGACCGGCCGGGGCATTTCCGCCCGGCGCAGATTTGCGCGCTGTCGGGCTGGGAGATGCGCGCGGCTTTGCGTCACGCGGCGGCGGGCGAAGCGCCGTTCGTCATCGTGACGCACAGTTTCGAGATGCTCTCACGCGACCGCGAACGCCCCAACCGAATGGTGATGCGTCGCTTTCGCGCGATGTGCGAAGAGATCGCGCGCCATCCCGGCTTGCAGAGCGTTGGGTTTCGCGACCTCGATCCGGCCGAAGTACTGGCGCGGTCGCGGGCGGAGCGGCCGTTGCTCGCCGCCAACCGGGTTCGCACCGCCGGGCGAATGGTGGAACAGGCGATCGCGACGGCGCTGTACGAGCGTCCGGCCCGGCCTAGTCGCGCCTGAGCGCCTCGGCCTTGTGCGCGGCCTGCTTGCCGCTCTCGGTTTCGACGATGAACTGTGGCGCGTCCTTGCTGGCGGCGACCTTGTGGCCCTTGATCGTGGTTTCGGTGGTCTGCTTCTTCACCACCGTGCCGTGCGCGGTGCCGCCGTGGCTCTTCCACGAAACCTTGTCGCCTTTCTTCAGACGAATCGCCATCGTGTCGCTCCTTGCTGCCGGTAAGACGGGGCAGGCGGGGTTCGGTTCCGTGCGCCGCGATTCCGGTTGGCGACACGGGCGATCTGTCCTAAGCGCCGCGGCGGGGGGCTTGGTGACGAGCCGCCCAAGATCGCGTCGGTGCCCCGAAAGGGGCTGAAAACGGGAATATGGTGCGGGCTCTAGCGGCCCAAATCCATAGCTGTCCCTGCAACTGTGAGCGGCGAGCGCGATGCACGGGTCCGGTCCATCCGGGCGGCCACTGGGGGATGCGGCAAAGCATCCGCTGGGAAGGCGTGCATCAAGCCCAGACCCGTGAGCCAGGAGACCTGCCGGCGTCGTGGTCGCTCTTGCCAAGGTCCAGGAACAGGCCGTGGCACGGTCCTCCGTCTGAGCGACGAACGGGTTCCGGCGAAGCGACACTCCGCCGGATGCCCGAACCCTGCGGCGGGGCCGCAAGGGTCGCGTGGCGTCAGGCGTCGATCGGCGTCCGTCTGTGTGGCACGCGATCGGTCGTCCGCGCGCGGACGGCTCGCCCCAGCCGCGTCTTCGCTCGACGCCCGGCGGTAGGACGATGAAGAATACGATGATTGCAATGGCCGCGCTGACGGTTGCCACACCGGCCCTCGCGCAGCCCACGGCGGACGACACCAGCGCAGGGACCGCGACCGACACCGTCGTGGTGACCGCCGCGCGCGGCACCGGCGGGATTTCGACGGCGACGCTCGGCGCTTCGGCGACGGTGCTGTCGGCGGAGGATCTCGCCGATCGCCAGACCGTGATCGTCTCGGACGTGCTGCGCGATGTGCCCGGCGTGTCGGTCAACCGCACGGGCGGGGTCGGCGGTATCACCCAGGTGCGCATCCGCGGCGCGGAGAGCAACCACACGCTCGTGCTGATCGACGGCATCGAGGCCGCTGATCCCTATTACGGCGAATATGATTTCGCCTCGCTGCTCGCCGATCCCGGCGCGCGGGTCGAGGTGCTGCGCGGCGAGCAGAGCGCGCTCTACGGATCGGACGCGATCGGCGGGGTCATCAACTATATCACCGCGACCGGGCGCGAGATGCCGGGCTTCGCCGGAAATATCGAGGCGGGATCGTTCAACACCGTCAACGGCGCGGTGCGGGGCGCCGGGACGGTCGGCGATGTCGACTATGCGGTCGGCGGCTCCTATTCGGGGATCGGCGGCTATGTCGTCGCGCCGGAGGGCTCGCGGCCGATCGGTTCGAAGATCGGCACGGTCAACGGCAAGTTCGGCTATCGCTCGGGCGGCTTCGCGCTGCGGGGCGTGGTGCGCTACACGCATACCGACGCCGACGTGAACGATCAGGACTATGCGCTCACCGGCAACGCGATCGATTCGGGCGGCAGCTATTTGAACGACGCCGTCTATGCCTTGGTCGGCGCGCATTACGACACCGCCGATGGGCGCTGGAGCAACGATCTCAGCGCGCAACTGCAGGATTCGCGGCGCCGCTATTTGGACGACACCGGCACCGAGACGACCGGCGACACCGGACGGCGCAAAAAGGTGTCGTTCGTCTCCGCGCTCAAACTTGGCGACGACAGGGTCAGCCACGTCATCACCGGCGCGGTCGATTACGAGCATGAGTCCTATCGTGGCACCTCGGCGTTCATCACCGGCAGCAACCCGTTCAACAGCACCGAAAATTGGGGGCTGGTCGGCCAGTATCAGCTCACCATCGACAGGCGCCTCGGGCTGGGTGGGGCGGTGCGCCATGACATCAACCAGCGGTTTCGCGACGCGACGACCTGGCATCTGCAAGCGAGCTACCGCTTCGACAGCGGCACGCGCCTCCACGCGGCGGGCGGCACCGGCGTCAAGGCGCCGGTGTTCTCCGAACTGTTCGGCTATGCGCCGACCAGCGGCTTCGTCGGCAATCCCAACCTCAAGCCCGAGGAATCGACCGGCTGGGAGGCAGGCGTCGAGCAGGCGTTCCTCGGCGGCCACGGCCGGATCGACGTGACCTATTTCGATTCGGTGCTGCGCCACAAGATCGTCAGCACCTTCTCGCCCGTCTATACCGTCATCAACGCGACCGGATCGTCGCCGCATCGCGGCGTCGAGGTATCGGCCAATTTCGACCTGCCGGCGGGGTTCCGGTTCGACGGCAGCTACACCTATCTCGACGCGCATGACGAAGCCGATGTCACGCTGATCCGCCGCCCGTCGCACATCGGCAGCGCCAATCTCGCGTGGCGCGCGAAGACCGATCGCTACGGCGCGAACGTGACGGTGCGCTACAATGGCGAAGCCCGCGACTCCAACTTCGCCACCTTCGCGACCGAGACGTTGAAGGCCTATACGCTCGTCAACATCGGCGCCGACGTGACGATCGCGCGCGGCCTTTCGCTGTTCGGTCGCGTCGAGAACCTGCTCGACACCGACTACCGCGAAAACGTCGGCTTCCGCAGCCCCGGTCGTGCCGGCTACGGCGGCATCAAGGCGCGGATCTGATGCGCGCGCGCACCGAGGCCGAGCACGCCGACAAGATGCGCAAGCGCCAGGCCGCGCACGACAAGATCGTTGCCGCCAAGACGATCGAGAAGGGGCTCGTCATCGTCCACACCGGCACCGGCAAGGGCAAGACCACCGCTGCGCTCGGCATGGTGGTGCGCGCGATCGGGCACGGTCAGAAGGTGGGCGTGGTCCAGTTCGTCAAGGGCGCGATGACCACCGGCGAGAAAGCGGTGTTCGATCGCTTCCCCGATCTTGTCGCGTTCAAGCCGATGGGCGAAGGCTTCACCTGGGACACGCAGGACCGCGCGCGCGACATCGCCGTCGCGCGCACCGCCTGGGAAGAGGTGAAGCGCATGATGGCCGATCCGAGCTATGCGATGGTGGTCGCGGACGAACTCAATATCGTGCTGCGCTACGACTATCTTCCGGTCGAGGAGGTGCTGGCGGCGCTCGCGGCCAAGCCGGCGATGACGCACGTCGTCATTACCGGCCGCAACGCGCCGCAGCCACTGATCGACGTGGCGGACCTCGTCACCGAGATGACCCTGGTCAAACACCCGTTCCGCGAGCAGGGCGTCAAGGCGCAGGCGGGGGTGGAGTTTTGACCCGTCCGTTCGTGTCGAGCGACGCCGGGACGGATCGAGGTTCAGCGGGTGGCGGCGATCTGCCGCGCGAGGCTCTGCGCGGCCAACACATAGGCCGGGCCGCCGCATACGGTCCACGCTTCGGGCAGGCGCAGGCGCGGGATGCGGTCGAGGATCGGGTGGTGGAGCATCTCGGTGCCCTGGTCGACGACGCGCTCGGCGCCGGTCTCGACGATGAGATAATCCGGCTTCGCGGCGATCATCTCTTCGAGCGAGACCTGCGACAGCGCGGGCTTGCCGAGCTTGGCGGCAAGGTTGGTCAGTCCGACGCGCGTCATGATGTCGTCGACCAGCGTACCGGTGCCGGTCATGTATCCGCGCCGCTGGTAATAGGCCGCGACCGGATGGCCGGGGGCGCGCGGCAAGGCGGCAAGCTCGCGGTTCATCCGCGCGATCAGCGCTTCCCCACGCGCCGGATGCCCGACCGCGCGCGCGATCTGGCGGATCTGCGCGACGATATCGGCATAGCTGTTCGCCCACGCGAGATCGACCACCGGATACCGGTGCGGCGCGAGCACCGCCGCCATGCCGCCTTGCGGGGAGGGCGCGCCGACGATCAGATCGGGGCCGATCGCAAGAATTTCCTCGGCGGACTGCCCGAGGATGTGCAACCCGTGCGTCCGCGCCGCCACCGCCGACATCTCCGCGTCGGGCGCGTTGCGCGTCAGCCCAGCGATCTGGCCGCGATCAGCGAGTTCGACCAGCAACTGATCGGCACACAGGTTGAGCGAGACGATCCGGCGCGGCGGGTGCGCCGGCGGCGCGGCTGCCGTCAGTCCGAGCGCGAGCAGGATCGGCAGGAGGCGGCGTGTCATTGCCTTGCCAATACGCTAACAGTCCGCCGGTACAAGCGCCGCGCAAACGTTGCCGCGATCCAGGCGGGCAGACGATGACCACCCATCCGTGTGGCCGGCGGTCGGCTCTGATCGGCGGCCTCGTCGTCCTGATGATCGTCGCGAGCATCGCCTCGCTCGCGCTGGGAACGGTCCCGCTTGCCCCGGGGCGCGTGCTCGCGGCGCTCGGCGGGCACGGTGATGCGGTCGCCAGCGCGATCGTGCTCGAACTGCGTTTGCCGCGCACCATCCTCGGTCTGGCCGTCGGCGCCATGCTCGGATTGGCTGGGGCTGCGCTCCAGGGCTATCTGCGCAACCCGCTCGCCGAGCCTTCGGTGCTCGGTGCGTCCAACGCGGCGGCGCTTGGCGCCGTTGCCGCGATCTATTTCGGCCTGGCGGACCTGCACCCGGTGGTTCTGCCGGTGCTGGCGATCGCGGCCGGCCTCGTGTCGCTGGTGCTGCTGTTCGCGATCGCGGGGCGCTCGGAAAGCCCGCTCACGCTGATCCTCGCCGGCATCGCCGTCTCGACGCTCGCCGGGGCGGCGATCAGCCTCGCACTCAACCTCTCGCCCAATCCGTTCGCGGCGATGGAGATCATGACGTGGCTGCTCGGCAGCCTTGAAAACCGCTCGTTCCAGCATGTCTGGATCGCGCTGCCGTGCATCGCCGCCGGCAGCGCGTTGCTGCTGTTCGACGCGCGCGCGCTCGATGCGCTCACGCTGGGCGAGGATGGCGCGCGGGCGCTCGGGGCCGATCTGCGCGCGACGCGCCTGCGGCTGTTGCTTGGCGTCGCGATCGGCGTGGGCGGCGCGGTCGCGGTGTCGGGATCGATCGGGTTCGTCGGGCTGATCGTGCCGCATCTGGTGCGTCCGCTGACCGACCGCAGCCCCTCGGCGATCCTGCTGCCATCGGCGCTGGCCGGCGCGGTGCTGCTGACCTGCGCGGATATCGGCGTGCGGCTGATCCCGGCGACCAGCGAGCTCAAGCTCGGGGTGGTGACGGCGTTTCTCGGCGTGCCGGTGTTCCTCGCCTATCTGATCCGCGAGCGACGGCTATGGTGACGATCGCGCTCGACCGTGTCGGCGTGGCGCTCGGGCGACGAGCGGTGGTGCGTGACGTGCGCGCGGTGCTGGCGCCCGGCACGTTGGTCGGGATCGTCGGGCCGAATGGCGCGGGCAAATCGACGTTGCTGCGCGCGATGCTCGGGCTGGCTCCGGCGACCGGCAGCGTGCGCATCGATGATGTTCCGCTCGCGAGGATGGCGCGCGGCGCGGTCGCGCGGACGCTCGCCTATTTGCCGCAGGGCCAGACGCTGCACTGGCCGCTCACGGTCGAACGGCTCGTCGCGCTGGGCCGCTTGCCGCATCTCGCGCCGATGTCGCGGCTGGGTGACGTCGATGCGGCGGCGGTGGCGCGAGCGCTGGAGCGCGCCGGTGTCGCAGAGCTGCGCGACCGGATCGCCACCGAGCTGTCGGGCGGCGAGCGCGCGCGCGTCCTGCTCGCCCGCGCGCTCGCGGTCGAGGCCCCCGCGCTGCTCGCCGACGAGCCGCTCGCCTCGCTCGATCCCGGCCACCAGATCGACGTGATGGAACTGCTCCGCGCCGAGGCGCGCGGCGGCGCGCTGGTCGTGACGGTGCTGCACGACCTGACGATGTCGGCGCGGTACTGCGACCGTCTGCTGCTGATGGATGCCGGCGCGATTGTCGCCGACGGCGCCCCGCTCGACGTGCTCACCCCGGCGCGGCTGCGCGCGGTGTACGGGATCACCGCCGCCATAGAACGGCATGGCGGAGCCACCATGATCGTGCCGGTCGCGCGCGCATATTGACGCGCCGCGCCAGCGCGATTACCCCGCCGCCTGCGACAGGTTCCCCGGCGACGGGGATGAAAAGGGAACGGGAAAACCCCGGCTGCCCCTGCAACTGTAAGCGGCGAGCCACCGCGCCACAGGCCATTGGGAGCGTAAGCCCCCGAGAAGGCGGCGCGGAACGGCATTGACCCGCGAGCCAGGAGACCTGCCCGTCGCGGTCGTCCTTCGTGCGGACAGGGTGTGCCGGGCGGACGGGGGTGAACCCGAGAGGCGACATGGTTGGACCGCGGTTCGCGGTGCGCCGTGTCGTGGACATGGCGCACCGCGCGCGGCCCGTGTCGTGGGTGCCGGTGCTATGTCGCAATTTGTCGTTGTTCGTTCGTGCCTCTGCGCGGTGGGCGTCTGATGCTCAGGCGAGTCGAAGATGGTCCGGCGGTGGTTGCGTGCAACACCTGCCGCCACGCCACCGATGTGCGCGAGGATGCGGCGGGCGTGCGCGGCGGCGCGCGGCTGGTCGCCGCGCTGCATGCGGTACAGGCGTCGGATGCGCGCTATCAGGCGGTCTCCGTGCAGGAAATGCCCTGCCTGTTCGCCTGCACCGAGTTCTGCACCGTCCACCTGCGCGCGCCCGACAAGGTCGGCTATGTGCTCGGCCGCTTCACGCCAGACGCCGAGGCGGCGCGCGCGATCCTCGACTATGCGGTCGAATATGCCGCGAGCGAGCATGGCCGCGTGCCCTTCGCGCGCTGGCCGCAGGGGGTGAAGGGGCATTTCATCACCCGCACCCCGCCGGCCGGGTTCGTCGCGGAATGACCTTCGCGACGCTTCACGATTTCGAGACGGCGCTGGCGGCGCCGATCACGCCCGACGCGGACGCGATTGGAGAGGCGCGTGCGCGGCAGGCGCAACTCACCAAACCACCGGGTTCGCTCGGGCGGCTCGAAGACATCGCGGTGTTCTTCGCCGGCTGGCAGGCGCGCTCGCGCCCACGGATTGACCGCGCCCATGCTGTCGTATTCGCGGGCAATCACGGTGTCGTCGCGCACGGCATAAGCGCCTTCCCGCCGGCGGTCACCGCGCAGATGGTCGCGAATTTCGAACACGGCGGCGCGGCGATCAACGCGCTCGCAGGCGCGGCGGGGCTCGACCTCAAGGTGGTCGCGCTCGATCTCGATCGGCCGACCGCCGACTTCACGGCCGCGCCGGCAATGAGCGAGGCGGAATGCCTCGCCGCGCTTTCCGCCGGCGCCGCGAGCGTCGAGCCGGGGCTCGACCTGCTCGTGCTGGGCGAGATGGGGATCGGCAACACCACCGCCGCCGCCGCGCTATGCGCGCGCGCGCTCGGCGGCAGCGGGACCGACTGGGTCGGACCAGGCACGGGGGTTGATGGCGCCGGCGTCGCGCGCAAGGTCGCCGTGGTGGACAGCGCGCTGGCGTTTCACGCCGGTGCGCCGATGACCGCGTTCGAGACGTTGCGCCGGGTCGGCGGACGCGAAATCGCCGCGATCGCGGGCGCCGTGTTGCGCGCGCGGCACCTGCGCGTGCCAGTGCTGCTCGACGGGTTCATCTGTTGTTCGGCGGTGGCACCGCTCGCGGCTGCGGCGCCCGCGTCGATCGCGCATTGTCTCGCGGGGCATTGCTCGCTCGAGCCGGGGCACGGGCGGGTGCTCGCCGCGCTTGGGTTGGAGCCGATCCTCCGCCTCGACATGCGGCTTGGCGAGGCGAGCGGCGCGGCGGTGGCGGCCACGATCGTCCGCGCGGCCATTGCCGCGCACGATGAGATGGCGACCTTCGCCGAGGCCGGCGTATTCGGCGCGGGATGACGCCGTTCGTCCTCCACCTGCTCCGCCACGGCGCGCCCGAGCAGACCGGACTGCTGATCGGGCGAAGCGATGTCGCGCCCACGCCCGAGGGCATCCTTGCGTGCCGCGATCAGGCCAGCGATCTGGATGTGGCGGGGGTGGTAAGTTCCGACCTCGCGCGTGCCCGGCTTGCGGCGCGGGCGATCGGCGATGATCTCGGCGTGCCCGTCGTGGTCGACCCGCGCTGGCGCGAGCTCGATTTCGGCGCGTGGGACGGACTCGCGACCAGCGCGATCGATCCGGCTGCGCTCAGCCGCTTCTGGGACGACCCCGACGCTGCCCCGCCGCCGGGCGGCGAGCGCTGGTCGGCGCTGCTGGCGCGGGTCGGGGCGGCGATCGCGGCGTTGCCGCCGCGCGCGACTCTGGTCGTCACGCATGGCGGCGCGATGCGTGCGGCGCTCGCGCTGCTCTGCGGGTTCGGGACGCGCCAGCTATGGGCTTTCGACCTTCCGTATGCGGCAATGCTCAGCCTCAAGATATGGCCGGGCACGCCGCGCACCGCTCAAATCCTGGCGCTGCGGGCGTGACCGGGTTGCTGCTCGCCATCCAGTTCCTCACGCGGCTGCCGACGCCAGCGGTTGCCGCCAACGAAACCGCGTTTGCCGCGTCGATCCGCTGGTTCCCGCTGGTCGGGCTGCTGATCGGCGCGCTGGTCGCGAGTGCCGGTTGGCTGGGGCGGGGCGACGCGTGGATCGGCGCGTTGGCCGCGCTCGCGGTGTGGATCGGCGTGACCGGGGCGCTTCATCTCGACGGCCTTGCTGATCTCGCCGATGCGCGCGGCGCGGCGCATGGTGATCGCGCGCGGCTGCTTGCGGTTCTTGCCGATCCGCATGTCGGCAGCTTCGGCGTGGTCGCGCTGGTGCTGCAGATCATCGCCAAGCTGGTGCTGCTACATACCCTGATCGGTGCGGGACAGTGGGGGCCGCTCGTGCTGATTCCCTTCGCGGCGCGGCTCGGGCCGCTGGTGTGGACTCGCTGGCTGCCGCCGCTGCACGCCGGGCTGGCCTCACGGTTCCGCACGGCGGTGCGGCGCATCGACATCGTCGTTTGGGCTGCGGTTTCGGCGGGCGCGGGGCTGGTGTGGGTCGGGGTGCTGGTCACACCCGTGTTGCTGGTCGGATGGGCGCTATACCTGCGGCGCGCGCTCGGCGGGATTTCGGGCGACGGCCATGGCGCCGGGATCGAACTGGTCGAGACCGCCCTGCTGGTGGCGGCAACGCTGTGAGTTGGACGCAGCACGGCGGCCGGCTCGCCGAGGCGCGGGCAAAATATGGCGAGGGCGCGGCGCCGTGGCTCGACCTGTCGACCGGCATCAACCCGCATGCCTGGCCGGGCGTCGGCGGAGTGTCGATCGACTGGGCGCGGCTGCCGGACGAAGGTGAACTGCGCGTGCTCGAGGCGGCCGCCGCAGCCTATTTCGGCGTGGGTGAGGGGCACGTCGCAGCGCTGCCGGGCACCGAGATCGGACTGAGGATGGTCGGGCCGATGCTTGCCGGCCCGGTACGATACCTCGCCCCGACCTACCGCACCCACGGCGAGATGGTCGCGGGAAGTGTCGCTGCGGCTTCGCTTGCCGAGGTTCGGGACGGCACGCTGATCCTCGCCAACCCCAACAATCCCGACGGCCGCCTGCTTTCGCCACACGATCTACTCGCGACGCATGATCGTTTGCGCGCACGCGGCGGTTGGCTGGTGGTCGACGAAGCCTTCGCCGACGCGGCCGTGACGAAAGCGCCGATCAGCGTCGCGGCGCATGTCGCCGACGATGCTCGGCTGATCGTGTTCCGCTCGTTCGGCAAGTTCTTCGGGCTGGCCGGGGTGCGGCTCGGCTTCGTGATCGCGCCCGCGCCGGTGATCGCGCAGGTGCGTGCGCGGGTCGGTGCGTGGCCCGTCTCGGCCGCCGCGATCGCGATCGGCACCGCTGCCTATCGCGAAACCGGCTGGATCGCGACGATGCGCGAACGGCTTGTGCAGGGTGCTGCCGATCTCGATGCGATGCTGGTGCGGCGCGGCCTCGCGCCGATCGGAGCATGTTCGCTGTTCCGGCTGGTCGATGTGCCCGATGCTGGCGCCACGTTTGCGCGGCTCGCGCGCCGGGCGATCCTGACGCGGCCGTTCGACTATGATCCGCATTGGCTCCGCATCGGCCTGCCGGGAAGCGCTGCCGCGCTCGAGCGGCTCGAACAGGCGCTGGCGGATGGCTGAGCCGGTCGCGCTGGTCGCGCTCGCGGTCGAGGCGGCGGTCGGCTGGCCGACGGCGGTGTACGCGCGGATCGGCCACCCGGTCGGCGCGTTCGCGGCGATCATCGCGGCGGGGGAGGCTGCGTGGAACCGCCCGTTCTGGTCGTTCGCGGTGCGTCGTGCGGCCGGCGTGCTCGTCATGCTGGGGCTCATCGCGATCGTGGGCGGGGGCGCGTTCGCGCTCCAGCGCGCGGCCGCGCTGACCGGCGCGTGGGGCTGGCTGGTCTGCGCGCTGCTGGCTGCGCCGGGGCTCGCCCAGCGTAGCCTGTTCGATCATGTCCGCGCCGTGCAGATCGCGCTGCGGAACGACGATCTCGACACGGCACGCCGGGCGGTCGCGATGATCGTCGGGCGCGACACGCACGCGCTCGACACCGCCGGCGTGGCACGCGCCGCGATCGAAAGCCTCGCCGAAAGTTTTTGCGACGCCGTCGCCGCACCGCTGTTCTGGTTGCTCGTCGCCGGATTGCCCGGCTTATGGGTGTACAAGGCGGTCAACACCGCCGACAGCCTGGTCGGCCACCGCGAACCACGCTGGCGCGCGTTTGGCTGGGCGGCGGCGCGCACCGACGATTCGCTCAACCTGATCCCGGCGCGGCTCGGCGGCGTGCTGCTGTGCGTGGTCGGCGCACGCGGCTGGCGGGTGCTGTGGCGCGACGCCGGCAAGCATGCGTCGCCCAACGCCGGATGGACCGAGGCGGCGATGGCCGGCGCGCTCGGCCTGAGCCTCGCTGGGCCCATCGCCTACGACACCGTGGTGGCTCTCAAGCCCTGGATCGGCGACGGCCGCCGCGAGGCCGATGCGCGCGACATCGGCCGCGCGCTCGCCCTTTACGTCCGCGCGTGTCTTGCGCTGTGGCTGATCGCCGGAGGGGTCGCATGGCTGCTGTGATGTTCCAGGGCACCGGTTCGGATGTCGGCAAGTCGGTGCTGGTCGCGGGCGTGTGCCGGGCACTTACCAACCGCGGTCTGCGCGTGCGGCCGTTCAAGCCGCAGAACATGTCGAACAACGCCGCGGTCACGGTCGATGGCGGCGAGATCGGCCGCGCGCAGGCGCTCCAGGCGCTCGCCTGTCGCATCGAACCGCACACCGACATGAACCCGGTGCTGCTCAAGCCCCAGGCCGATCGCACGTCGCAGTTGATCGTCCACGGGCGGGTGGCCGGCACGATCGGCGGGGGCAATTTCCGCGAGGCGCGGGGGGCGCTGCTCGGCGCGGTGACGACGAGCTACCATCGCCTGCGCGCCGCGTGCGACATCGTCGTGGTCGAGGGCGCCGGCTCGCCCGCCGAGATCAACCTGCGCCCTGGCGACATCGCCAACATGGGCTTCGCGCGCGCCGCCGCCGTCCCGGTGGTGCTGATCGGCGACATCGATCGCGGCGGGGTGATCGCCGCGATCGTGGGCACGCGCGCGGTGATCGGCCCCGCCGACGCGGCGATGATCCGCGGCTTCGTCATCAACAAGTTTCGCGGCGATCCGGCGCTGTTCGAGGATGGCTATCGCCAGATCGAGGCCTTGGTTGGATGGCGCGGGTTCGGCGTGGTGCCGTGGCTCACCGCCACCGCGCGGCTGCCGAGCGAGGATGCGGTCGTGCTCGAACAGGCCACCGCCCGCGCTTCCGGCAAGCCGCTGGTCGCGTGCCCGGTCCTGCCGCGCATCTCGAACTTCGACGATCTCGATCCGCTCAAGCTCGAACCCGCGATCGACCTGCTGATGGTGTCCACCGGCACGCCGATCCCAGCCGAGGCCAGCCTCGTGATCCTGCCGGGATCGAAGGCGACGATCGCCGATCTCGCTGCGCTGCGTCGCGAAGGGTGGGACATCGACCTTCTCGCGCATCACCGACGCGGCGGCGCGGTGCTGGGGCTGTGCGGCGGCTATCAGATGCTCGGCCACCGCATTCGCGATCCGCACGGGATCGAAGGCCCGGCGGGTGAGGCGGCTGGGCTCGGGCTGCTCGATATCGAGACGGTGCTCACGCGCGACAAGGCGCTCCGCCCAGTGCGCGGCCACGCGCTCGGCGCGCCCTTCCACGGCTATGAAATGCATCTGGGCGAGACGCACGGCACCGACACCGCCCGCGCGTTCGCACGCTTCGACGATGGCCGCACCGACGGCGCCGTCAGCGCGGACGGACGCGTGATGGGCAGCTATGTCCACGGTCTGCTCGCCGATCCGCAGCAGCGCGCCGCGCTGCTAGCGCGGCTTGGCGCGAAGGCGAGCGGGTGCGATTACCACGCCAGCGTCGATGCCGCGCTCGATGAGATCGCCGCCGAACTGGAACGCCACCTCGATATCGACGCGATCCTCGCGCTGGCGCGGGAAGCGGCATGACCACGCTGTTCGTGATCGGCGGCGCCCGCTCGGGCAAGAGCCGCTATGCGCAGGCGCGCGCCGAGGCGATGCCGGGCGAGCTGGTGTACATCGCCACCGCCCAGGCGTTCGACGCCGAAATGGCGGATCGCATAGCGCGCCACCGCGCCGACCGCGACGCGCGGTGGCGGACGGTCGAGGCGCCGCTCGCGCTGCCCGAGGCGATCGTCGCGAACAGCGCGCCCGGCCGCGTGCTGCTGGTCGATTGCCTGACCTTGTGGACCTCGAACCTTCTGCTGGGCGAGCACGACGTCGATGCCGCGAGCGCCGCGCTGGAACGCGCCGTCACCACCGCACCAGGCCCGGTGATCCTCGTCGCCAACGAGGTCGGGCTGGGGATCGTCCCGGACAATGCGCTCGCGCGCCGCTTCCGCGACCATGCCGGGCTGCTCAACCAGCGGATCGCCGCCGCCGCCGATGCGGTCGTTCTCGTCACCGCAGGGTTGCCGTTATCGCTCAAATAGCGGGGTTGCGCCGGCGCGCGCGAGAGGCGACCTGATGCGCGACACGCAAGGACATCTGCCATGAAGAGCATTGGTTTTCTGTCGTTCGGCCACTGGTCGCCTTCCGCGCAATCGGCGACACGCTCGGCCTCGGACGTGCTGCTGCAATCGATCGACCTCGCCGTCGCGGCGGAGGAACTCGGCGCGGACGGCGCCTATTTCCGCGTCCACCACTTCGCGCAACAGCTCGCGTCGCCGTTCCCGCTGCTCGCGGCGGTCGGCGCCAAGACCAGCCGGATCGAGATCGGCACCGGCGTGATCGACATGCGCTACGAAAACCCGTTCTATATGATCGAGGACGCCGGCTCGGCCGATCTGATCTCGCGCCGGCGGCTCCAGCTCGGGATCAGCCGTGGCTCGCCCGAGCAGGTGATCGAGGGCTGGCGGCATTTCGGCTATGCCCCCGCCGAGGGCGAGAGCGATGCCGACATGGGCCGCCGCCACGCCGAGGTGTTCCTCGATCTGCTCGACGGCAAGGGCTTCGCCAAGCCCAACCCGCGCCCGATGTTTCCCAACCCGCCGGGGCTGCTCCGGCTCGAACCGCATTCGGCGGGGCTGCGGCGGCGGATCTGGTGGGGGTCTGGCGCGAACGCCACCGCGCTCTGGGCCGCGCAACACGGCATGAACCTGCAAAGCTCGACGCTCAAGGCCGACGAAAGCGGTGAGCCGTTCCACGTCCAGCAGGCGAAACAAATCCGGCTGTACCGGGAGGCGTGGAAGGCGGCCGGACACGATTGGGAGCCGCGCGTCTCGGTGTCACGCTCGATCTTCGCGCTGATGAACGACCGCGACCGCGCCTATTTCGGACGCGGCGACAGCAGCGACCAGATCGGCATCATCGACAATATGCGCGCGGTGTTCGGCCGCTCCTACGCCGCCGAACCGGACGCGCTCGTCAAGCAACTTAGCGAGGACGAGGCGATCGCCGAGGCCGATACGCTGCTGCTGACGGTGCCCAATCAACTCGGCGTCGATTACAACGCGCACGTGCTCGACGCCGTCCTGACCCACGTCGCACCAGCACTTGGCTGGCGCTGAGCTTCGGGCGGCTCACGCCGCCCGAGCGCGCCTCAGAACACCGCCTTGCCGTCGCCGCCGAGCATCGCCTTGCGCACGAGCGGAATCGGCGGCCCGCCGAAGCTGAGGAAGGTGTCGTGGAACGCCTTCCAGCCGGCGCGGCCGCCGTGGTTCGCGGTCCAGTCGTCGCGCAACCGGCGGATCATCAGCTTGCCCATCGTGTAGTTGAGATACGCCGGATCGTAGGTGCCGCGCGCGGACTGCTGCCGCGCATTGCCTTCGTCCTGATAGCATTGCTCTACGAACATTTTCCGCGACTGTTCCTGCGTCATCCCGCGCGCGTGCAGACCGATCGCCGAGAGGAACCGGCAGTCGCGGAGCAAGGCGTTGGAAAGCTCGCCGATGTGCGTTTCGGGATCGCCTTTGTGGAGGCCCGCGTCCCACATCATTTCCTCGGCATAATGCGCCCAGCCTTCGGCGAAGGCGTAGCCGACGAACAGCCGCCCGAACACCGAAGGCGAATGGTTGGCGTGGCGGAACTGGAGGAAATGGCCGGGCATCACCTCATGCACGGTGGTGAACAGCAGGTCGTTCTTGCCCGGAATGAAATCGAGCTGGACCTGCCTGCTCCACGAAGGATCGGGCGGCGAGATGTAATAGACCGAGGGGATGCCCTTCTCGAACGGTCCCGGCGGATCGATGTACGCCGAGTTCTGCCGGTTGTAGGGCGGGCTTTCCTCGACCAGCGCCTGTTCATTGTCGGGAATCGAGACGATGTTGTGGGTCAGCACGAACGCGCGCAGCTCGGGGATCTGCTTGCGCGCTTCGGCAACGGGATCGTTGTTGGCGGGCTTGTCGGCGTTGGCCTTGGTCATGCAGGCGGGCACGGTCGCACCCGGCGCAAAATCCGCGCACGCGGCGACGAGCGCCTTGCGGTTGCGGTCCAGATCGGCCTTGCCCGCGGCCTCCAGCGTTTCCAGCGGCACGTCGACGCCTTCGGTCATGCTGAGCATGCGCGAGAAACGATCGGCGCCGAGCGCGAAGTCTTGCGTCGCCGCCGGGCGCTGGCTTTGAAGCCACGCGGCGAGGTCGTTCATCGCCTTGGTGGCGGCTACCGATGCCTGCGCATATTCATCCTGCGACGCGGGGCTTTTCACGCCCGCGAACGCCTTCTTCGCGTCGTTGCTGTAATAGTCCGCGAAGCCTTTGAAGGCCGCGACGCCGAAATCGATATAGCTCGCCGGCATCGGTGTCTTGAGGTTCGCGCGGATGTTGGCGGCCGCCTGCGGGATCTTGTGGAGGAATTTGATCATCGCGCGCATCCGCGTGGCGGGATCGGCATAGTTGCGGGCGATATAGACGTTGGGGTCGAGCCCGCTGTTGACGTACCACGCCGGATTGCGGTGCGGCTGGTCGGCATCCTCGAGCCAGAACAGCTTGCCCTGCGCGACGGTGACCAGATAGTCGCGCTCGAACGCGGCCTGTTTGTCGAGCTTGGCGGGATCGAACGCCTTCGCCCTGGCCACCGCGTCGCGCAGGAAGTCGCCTTGCCGCTTCAGCCCCGCCGCGCTCCAGTCGCCGAGGCCACCATCGAAATCATGGCGTCCCTGATAGACCGCGTCGGCGGGCGAGACCTTGAACCAGCCCTCGATGAACGCATCGCGAAACGCGGGCCAGTTTCCGGTCGGCAGCGGCGCGAGCGTGGTCGTGGCGGATGGGGCGGGGGACTTGGTGGTGCATCCCGCGAGCGCGAGGGCGGCGGCGCTGGCCAGCCAGATGGTACGCATAGGCACTCCGATTCGATCTGCGCGAATGCTGGCAGCTTGCACGCGCGCGCACCAGCCCCGGGGGAACGCGGCTCCCGCCGGATCGTTTTTGTCTCCGATCCGATGGAGAAGACCGATGCCGTATATCAAGACCCGCGACGGAACCGATCTGTATGTGAAGGACTGGGGCGAAGGCCGTCCCGTGGTGCTAATCCACGGCTGGCCGCTGTCGTCGGACAGTTGGGACGCGCAGGCGCTCGCGCTCGCCAATGCCGGGTTCCGCGCGATCGCCTATGACCGGCGCGGCTTCGGCCGCTCGGGCCAGCCGTTCTCGGGCTATGATTACGACACGCTCGCCGACGATCTCGCCGACGTGCTGGACGCGACCGGGGCACGTGATGCCACGCTGATCGGTTTTTCGATGGGCGGCGGTGAGGTCGCCCGCTACATGAGCCGGCACGGCGGGCAGGGCGTGATCGGCGCCGGGCTGATCTCGTCGGTGGTGCCGTACATGCCGCAGGGCGAGGACAACCCGCACGGCGTGCCGATCGAGCAGCTCAGCGCGATCGTCGAGGGCATCAAGCAGGATCGTCACGGCTTCTTCGCGACGTTCTTCAAGCAGTTCTTCGGGGTCGGCTTCATCTCGTCGCCGGTCAGCAACGAGACGGTCGAATGGGCGCAGCAGACCGCCAACCTGGCGGGGCTCAAGCCGATCCTGGCGTGCGCGGACGCGTTCAGCTTCACCGATTTCCGGCCCGATCTCGCCGAATTCCGCGTGCCGACGCTGATCGTCCACGGCACCGCCGACAAGACCGTGCCGATCGATGCGACCGCGCGTGTCGCCGCCAAGGCGATCGGCCAGTCGCAGCTCGTCGAATATGACGGCGCGCCGCACGCGCTGACGATCACCGAGAGCGATCGCTTCACGCGCGACCTGCTGACCTTCCTCGGCCACACGCCGACGATCGACGAGGCGACGACGATCGAGGAGGAAATCCAGCGCGAGCAGTTCCTCCACCCGCAGCTCGCGCCGATCGTGCCGTAACGTCCGCGCTTTCTCGCTCCCCTCCCTGGCAGGGAGGGGAGTTGGTTTCGATGATGCGGCCACACGTCGCCCCGGCGCAGGCCGGGGCGACGGTTATTTCAGCGGAACGATCACTTCGTCGGGGTGCGCCACATTCAGATCCTTGCGGACCAGTTCGTCGACCATGTCGGGATCGGCGTTCTTCGGGTCGAGCAGCGCGACCCGGTTCTTGAGTACCTCGCGCTGCTTGGTGAGCAGCGCCAGTTCGGTGCGCTTGCGTTCGAGATGCTTCTCGATATCGCCGTAAGCCAGCGCCCCGTTCGGGCCGATGATCGCGTAGGCGCCGAAAAAGGCGCCCACGGTCAGCAGGGCCGCTGGCGGCCCCGCTTTTCGAAGGACCGTCCGGAACGACGTCCGTTTCGGGGTTGTACGCTTTACCATGTCGCGATTCTCGCGCATCGCGACTCGCGGATCAACCCCGAATTAGCGGTATTCCGTCAATATGGCGTAACTATTTCCGCAGCACACCCCGGCCGGCATAGACCGCCGCGTCGCCCAGTTCTTCCTCGATGCGGATGAGCTGGTTGTACTTGGCGAGCCGGTCCGACCGCGCGAGGCTGCCGGTCTTGATCTGGCCGCAGTTGGTGGCGACGGCGAGGTCGGCGATCGTCGAATCCTCGGTCTCGCCCGAACGGTGCGACATGACCGCCGTATAGCGCGCGCGCTGCGCCATCGACACGGCCTCGAGCGTCTCGGTGAGCGTGCCGATCTGGTTGACCTTGACGAGCAGCGAGTTGGCATAGCCGCCCTCGATGCCGCGCTTGAGGCGCTTCGGGTTGGTGACGAACAGATCGTCGCCGACCAACTGGCACTTGTCGCCGATCAGGTCGGTCAGCGCCTTCCAGCCGTCCCAATCGTCCTCGCCCATGCCGTCCTCGATCGAGAAGATCGGGTAGCGCGCGACGAGGTCGCCGAGGTAGGCGGCCATCTCGTGGCTGTCGAGGATCTTGCCCTCGCCCGAGATGTCGTACTTGCCGTTCTTGTAGAATTCGGTCGCGGCGCAATCGAGCGCGATCATCACGTCGTCGCCCGGCGTGTAGCCGGCCTTTTCGATCGACGACATGATGAAGTCGAGCGCGTCGGTGGTGCTGGCGATGTTGGGCGCGAACCCGCCCTCGTCGCCGACCGAAGTGGCGAGCCCCTTGTCGTGCAGGCCCTTCTTGAGCGTGTGGAAGATCTCCGACCCGCAGCGCACCGCCTCGAAGATCGAGTCCGCGCCGACCGGCACGATCATGAATTCCTGGAAGTCGATCGGGTTGTCGGCATGTTCGCCGCCGTTGATGATGTTCATCATCGGCACCGGCAGCACATGCGCCGAAACACCGCCGACATATTTGTAGAGCGGCAGCCCGCGCGCGTCCGCCGCCGCCTTGGCGACCGCGAGGCTGACCCCGAGGATGGCGTTGGCGCCGAGCCGGCCCTTGTTCTCGGTGCCGTCGAGCGCGATCATCGCGGCATCCACGTCGGCCTGGTCCTCCGCGTCGAGGCCGACGACTTCGTCGGCGATGTCGTCGTTGACGGCATCGACCGCGCCCTGGACGCCCTTGCCCGACCAGCGGCTCTTGTCGCCGTCGCGGCGCTCGACCGCCTCATGCGCGCCGGTCGATGCGCCCGAGGGCACGGCGGCGCGGCCGAAGCTGCCGTCCTCGAGCATGACATCGACCTCGACGGTCGGGTTGCCGCGGCTGTCGATGATCTGGCGAGCGTGAATGTCGATGATTGCGGTCACGAAACGATCCTTCTATCGTTGGCGTCAGGCGTGCTTGGCGCGGCCTGTATCGGCAATCGCCACGGGCGGCAATTCGTTGCCGTATGGAACCGCGCCTTGCCCCGCCGGTTGAGGCCGCAATGGATTTGGAAAGGGCATGTCATGGCCGATGAGACCGTAAACGAACCGACCCCGAACGTGTTGAACGACGCGCCGATCGACACGCCGGCGGACGGCGAGTCGACCGCGAACGCGTCCGGCGAGGCGGAAACGCCGAACGTGACGCAGACGCTCAAGGACGGCGCGGCGAAGCTCGCCAAGGAAGCCACCGACCGGGCGCGCACCTTCGCCGAAGACGGCAAGGCGCGGGCGGGCGGCGCGCTCGACGAGCTGACCAAGATGATCTCCGACGCGGCCGACACCGTCGATGAGAAGATCGGCCCGCAATACGGCCAATATGCGCGCAGCGCGGCCGAGACGCTCGGCGGCTTCTCCGAGCAGCTCAAGGCGAAGCAGCTCGAAGATCTGATCGAGGACGCGCGCGGGTTCGTCCAGAAGAGCCCGGCGGTCGCGATCGGCACGGCGGCGGCGATCGGCTTCGTGCTGGCGCGGCTGGTCGCCTCGGGCCTGACGCCCGACACGGTCGATCAGGCCTGATCGGCGATCACGGTTCCGGGGGAAGCATGGCCGACGATACCACCGATGACGGCATCGGCACGCTGATCTCGCGGCTGATCGAGGACGCCAAGGCGTTCGCGCTCGCCGAGATCGACGTGTATCGCGCCCGCCTGCGCAAGGCGGTGGCCGAATATCGCGCCGCCGCGATCCTGGGTTTCGCCGCGCTGATCCTCGCGCACGCCGCGCTGATCGCGCTGCTGGTCGGTGTCATCCTGAGCATCGCGCAGGCGCTCGGGCCGGTCTGGGCGACGGTCATCACGGTCGGCGCCACGCTGCTGGTCGCGGGAGTGCTGGTGTGGATCGCGGTGTCGATCGTCAGCGCGAAAGGCAAGGTACGATGAGCGGCACGGTCGATCCGGTAGCGGCTGCGGAGGAGCGGGCGCGGATCGCGCGCGCGCGGCTGGAGACATCGGCGGCCGCCCTGCGCGAGCGTGTCGATCCGCGCACGGTCGCCAGGAACGCCGCCGAAGGCTTGCGCGAGCAGGCCGAGGCGGCGGCGGCGGTGGCGCGGCGCAACCCCGGCATCGTCGCCGGTACGCTCGCGGTCGCCGGTCTGCTGATCGCGCGCCGGCCGGTGCTGGCGCTGTTTCGGCGGCGCGGTAAGGACACGGCAGGCGGGGATACGGCGGGCGGGGCCAAGCATTCTATCACTCACACTGCCCGCGAGGGCGCGAAAGGAAAGCCGCAATGACCCAGACCGATGACGCGCTGACCGCGGAAGTGTCGGACGCCACGCCGGCGAAAGCGACCATCCGCGACACCATCGAGGCGACTCTGGATACCGCCAAGGAATCCGCGAACAACGCGCTGCTGACGGCGAGCGAGGCCGCGCGGGAGGCCGCGCGCAAGACCGCCGAGGGCATCGAGGCAAATCCGCTGTCGGTGCTGGTCGGCGGTGTCGCACTCGGCGTGCTCGCCGGTGCGCTCATCCCGCGCGGCGAGAGCGAGACCAAGCTGCTCAAGCCGGTCGGTCGCAAGCTGACCGACACCGCCCGCGGCGCGGTCGAGGCGGCGAAAGATGCGGGCAAGGCGGAACTCGCCGGCATCGGGCTCAGCCGGGCGGCGGCGAGCGACACGGCGGGCAAGCTCGTCCTGAGCGTGCTCACCGCGCTTGCGACGGCCGGGGTATCGGCGGCGACCAAGAGCGCCACTGCCGCCAAGGAATAAGCCGCGCGCGCGGCGAAGCGCCCTTTCGCCGCGTCGCACCAATCTCGGCGTGAAACCAATTCCCGTTCGGCGCGTTGGCCGGTCAATGGGGTGGAACCGTAACGGTCTGCTTCGAAATGGGGGCAGAACCGTTTGATTGCACCGGGTTTCTCGACGAGTTGGTTGGCGATTGCGGTGATGGGCGCCGCACCGCAACAGGTTCCGTCCGGGCAGCCCGCCCCGGCCGCGCCGGTCGCTCAGGCTGATGAGCGTGCGGCCGAGCAGCCGATCGTGCCCGACGCCGAGTTCGACAAGGCGCTCCCGCCACTGAGCAGCGATATCAACGCGCCGCTCGAACCGATGACGCTCGAGCCGGTCGGCACGCCGCCCCCGGCGGCGGCCCAAGCAACGGCTCCGGCAACGGCGGTGCCGCCCGTGACGCCGTCGCCAGCCATCACGCCCGGTACGACCCCGCCTGCAGCGACGCCCGCGACCGCGGTTCCCGCCCCGGCGGACCTCGATCAGCCGCTGCCGCCACTCGCCAGCTTCGATGCGACCCCGCTCGTCACCGTGGCGGACAAGGCGGAGAAGACCCCCGAGATTCGCTACGAAGCGGTCGTTACCGGGCTCGATGCGGTCGGCCTCGAAGACGAATTCAAGGCGCATTGGGTGCTCAAGAGCAAGGGCAAGGCCGAGAACGCCGCGGTCGTTTCAGCGCGCGCGCATGAGGATGAGGAACTCGCCGGGCGCGTCATGCGCGCGGCGGGCTATTATGATGGCACCGCCGTCGGCACGATCGAGACGGTGCCGAACGAACCCGGCCGGGTGCGTGCGCGCATCAACGCCACGCCCGGCAAGCTCTATCATCTCGGTACGGTCAAGGTCGATGCGCAGCCCACCGTCCCGCCGGACCTGATCGCCAATGCGCTCGCGCTCAAGACCGGCGATCCGATCGAGGCTGGCCGCGTGCAGGGCGCCGAAGCCAATATCGCGACCGTGCTGCCGCAGAACGGCTATCCCTTCGTCAAGGTCGGCCAGCGCGACATCCTGCTCGATGAACTGACCACGACCGGCGACTATACGCTTCCGCTCGATACCGGGCCGCGCGCCTCGTTCGGCGGCTATACGACCACCGGCAGACTCGCGTTCGACGCGCATCATGTCGGCGTGCTGGCGCGCTTCAAGCCGGGGCAGATCTACGACAGCCGCAAGGTCGATGATCTGCGCCAGGCGCTGATCGCGACCGGACTGTTCTCCACCGCCTCGGTCGAGCCGGTGCGGACCGGCAAGCCGGGGCCGGACGGCACCGAACAGGTCGATCTGCTCGTGCGGCAGGTCGCCGGTCCGAAGCGCTCGCTGTCGGTGAGCGGCGGTTATTCGACGGGCGAGGGCTTCAAGCTCGAAGGCAGCTTCACGAACCGCAATCTGTTCCCGCCCGAAGGCGCGCTGATCCTCAACGTGACCGGCGGCTCGCAGGAGCAGGGCGCGGGCGCGACCTTCAAACGGGCGAACGCCGGCAAGCGCGACCGCACGTTCAGCGCGGGCATCACCGCCGATCATTCGAACTATGATGCGTACAACGCCTTCACCGGCACGGTGTTCGCGCGCATGTCGTATGATTCTACGCCGATCTGGCAGAAGAAGTTCACTTGGGCGCTCGGGGTCGAACTGACCGGCACCAACGAAAGCGTGTATGATTTCGGTAAGCCCGGCAACGTGCGGCGGACCTATTTCATCGCCGCGCTGCCTGGCCAGGCGCAGTGGGATACCACCGACAGCCTGCTCAACCCGACGCGTGGCTATCGCGCCAAGATCAGCCTCAGTCCGGAGACGTCGGTTCAGGGCAAGGCGAGCCCCTATGTCCGCTCGATCGCCGAGGTGAGCGGCTATTATCCGGTGAGCGACAGCATCGTGCTGGCCGGCCGCGTGCGGGCCGGGTCGATCGCGGGCATCGCGCGTGACGATCTCGCGCCGTCGCGGCGCTATTATGGCGGCGGGGGCGGATCGGTGCGCGGCTATGGCTATCAGCGGCTCGGGCCGTTCGATCCCAAGGGCGATCCGGTCGGCGGGCGCAGCCTCAACGAATTCTCGCTGGAGGCGCGTTACCGGTTCGGCAATTTCGGCATCGTGCCGTTTTTCGACGGCGGCAACAGCTATGAAAGCGTGTTGCCCAAGGGGCAGGATCTGCGCTTCGGCGCGGGCATTGGCGGACGCTTCTACACCAATTTCGGGCCGCTGCGTCTGGACGTCGCGACGCCGATCAACAAGCGCAAGGGCGACGGTTTGATCGCACTCTACATTTCGATCGGGCAGGCGTTCTGATGGCGAGCGAAGCCCCCTCCGAGCAGGTCGTCATCGTGCGCGCGCCGCTGTGGCAGCGCGTGCTCAAATGGGTGGGCATCGCCCTCGTCGCGCTGGCCTTGCTCGCGGTCGCTCTGGTGTTCGGCATCAACACCCAGCCGGGGCGCCGCTTCCTCGCCAACACGATCGGTGGCTACACGCTCGCCTCCGGCTTGAACGTGACGGTGGGGCGGATCGACGGCTCGATCTACGGCGCGATGGTGCTGCGCGACGTGCGCGTGCGCGATCAGCAGGGCGTGTTCCTGACCTCGCCCGCCATCGCGGTCGATTGGCGGCCGTTCGCGTTCGTCAACAATCACGCCGACGTGAAGAGCGCCACCGCGCGTCTCATCACCATGACCCGCATGCCGGTGTTGAAGCCGACGCCGGTGGACCCCAACGCGCCGACGCTGCCGAGCCTCGACATCGATGTCGGCCGGCTCAAGATCGACCGGTTCGTGATGCGCAAACTCGTCACGGGGCAGGCGCATATCATCGCGGTCGATGGTCTCGCGCATATCGCTGACCGGCGCGCGCAAGTGAGCGCGAACGTCGTGGCGCTGGCCGGGCGCGGCATCGCCGGCGGCGACCGGCTCGCGGTGAAGCTCGACGCGGTGCCCGACGACAACAAGCTCGACATCGACGCGAAGCTCGACGCGCCCGCCGGCGGCGTGGTCGCGACGATCGGCAAGCTGGCCGCGCCGCTCGACCTGACGATCGGCGGCAAGGGAAGCTGGAAAGCGTGGAATGGCAAGGTCGCCGGCACGCTCGGCGGCGCGTCGCTCGCCGACCTCACCCTCACCGCCAATGACGGTACGTTCAAGCTGCGCGGCAATGCGCACCCCGGCCTGTATCCGGGCGGCGCGCCCAAGGACAAGGCGACCCCGGTCAACCCGGTCGCTCGGCTGACCGCGCCGCAACTCGACATCGCGCTCGACGCGGTGATGAACAAGCGCGTCGTCGATACCAGGCTGACGCTGCGCTCGGACGCGCTCGCGCTGGCCGGGCAGGGGCGGCTCGATCTCGCCGCGAGCAAGTTCGGCCAGTTCAAGGTCGATGCCAAATTGCTGACGCCGGGCGCGATCGCGCCCAACCTCAACGGCCGCGACGTGGCGGCGAGCGTGGTGCTCGACGGGCCGTTCGCGACGCCTACGGTCAATTACGTCGTGCAGGGCGCGCAGATCGGCTTCGGCGCGATCCGCGTCGACAACGTCTATGCGTCCGGGCTGGCGACCGTCGATGCCAAGCACATCATGATCCCGGTCAATGCGCGCGCTTCGCGTGTGGTCGGGCTGAACGCGGCGGCGGGCGGTCTGCTCCAGAACGTCGCGATCAACGGCAGCTTCGCGATATCGGGCGACAAGGTGCTATCGGACAATCTGCGCATCCGTTCGTCCAAGATCGATGCGGCCGCGCTGGTCGTGGCCGATCTTTCGACCGGCATGTATCGCGGCGCGCTCAACGGCAAGGTCAACAACTACCGGGTCGAGGGCTTCGGCATCGTCAGCCTCGCCACAAACGCCAAGCTGGTGACCGCGCCTAAGGGCGGCTTCGGCATCACCGGCCATGTCGTCGCGCGCACGTCGCAGATCTTCAACGAAGGCGCGCGCAACTTCCTCGGCGGCAACGCGATCGTGAAGGCCGACGTCGGCTATGATCCGACCGGGATCATTACCTTCCGCAACCTCAGGCTCGCCGCGCCCGATTTCTCGGTGACGCGCGGCGAGGGGCGCTACGATCCGGCCGGGCCGCTCGCCGTCAACGCCGATGCCTATTCGAAGCAATACGGCCCGCTGTTCGCGCGCGTGACCGGCA
Source organism: Sphingomonas pollutisoli (assembly GCF_029167165.1). Lineage (NCBI taxonomy): Bacteria > Pseudomonadati > Pseudomonadota > Alphaproteobacteria > Sphingomonadales > Sphingomonadaceae > Sphingomonas > Sphingomonas pollutisoli. The sequence continues at coordinate 421,821 of NZ_JARFNJ010000004.1, read as the reverse complement.
CGATCGCCAAGCCGGTCGTGCTGCTGCGCGCGCCGCGTCCAGGTGTCGGCGTCGGTCTCGTCAACCTCGAAGCGCAGGTGCGCGGCACCGGCTCCGCCTACGCGATCGTCGCCAAGGGCGGCACCAATTACGGCCCGTTCACCGCCGACGTGGTCGCCGCGACCGCCCCGGCGTTGACGGTCGATATCCGCCGTATCCAGTTCGCGGGCGTGGTCGCGAGCGGCAAGGTCCAACAGATGCGCGCGGGGCCGTTCGCCGGCCGCGTACAGTTCGCCGGATCGGGCATCGCCGGCGCGGCGGTGCTCGGCGCCCAAGGCGCGGTCCAACGCGCCGACATCGCCGCGACGGCCACCAACGCCAAGATCCCCGGCCAGACCGCGTTCACGATCGGCCGGGCGATCATCAAGGCGCAGGCGATCCTGTACCCCAAGGCGCCGCAGGTCATTGCCGACGCGCAGATCGGCAACCTGCGCTATGATGCCGCCGTCATCACCGCCGCGCGCGCCAAGGTGAACTACGCTGGCGGTGCCGGCACCGCGCAGTTGCTCGCCAATGGGTCGAGCGGGGTGCCGTTCCGGCTCGCGGCGAACGCCAAGCTTAGCCCCAAGCTGTGGCTGGCGGCGCTACAAGGCCAGGCGAACGGAATCGACTTCAAGACCGCCAACCCGGCGCGGATCGCGATCGACGGCGGCAGTTACACGCTCCAGCCGACGCGGATCGATTTCGGTGGGGCGAGCGGCGGATCGGCGCGGATCGCCGGCAGCTACGGCAAGGGTATGACCGTACAGGCCCGGCTCGACCGCATGGACCTGACGATGGTCAACGCGCTGGTGCCGAACCTCGGCCTCGGCGGCACGGCGACCGGGGGCGTGGACTTCAGTCAGCCTTCGGGGGCGAGCTTCCCGCAGGCGACCGCGCGCCTCTCCATCGCCAATTTCACGCGCGCGAGCCTCGCCACCGTCTCCGAGCCGGTCGGGATCGTGTTCGTCGGCAAGCTCTTGCCCGACGGAGGCGACGCGCGCGCGATCGTCACGCGCGGCGGCACCACCGTGGGCCGGATGGTCGCGACGCTGCGGCCGCTCGGTTCCGCTTCGGGAAGCTGGACCAGCCGGCTGATGTCGGCGCCGCTTGCCGGCGGAATCCGCTACAATGGCCCGTCGGCGGTGCTGTTTTCGCTGGCCGGCCTCGCCGACCAGCAGTTGAGCGGGCCGATCGCTGTCGCGGCGGACTTCTCCGGCCGCGTCTCGGCGCCGCAGCTCAACGGCCTGATCCGTGCCGACAATCTCACCTACGACAATGATACGTATGGCACGCGGCTGACCAACATGAAGATCGCCGGGCGGTTCACCAACGATCGGCTCGATATCACGCAGATGAGCGCCAAGGCTGGCGACGGCACGGTGCAGGCGCAAGGCTCGGTCGGTTTTGCGGCGGATTCGGGTTTCCCGATCAACATCCAGGCGACGCTCAACAAGGCGCAGCTCGCCAAGAGCGATGCGCTTGGCGCGACCGCGAGCGGCACGCTCAAGATCACCAACAGCAAGGCGGACGGCGGCCGGATCACCGGCGACATCCGCATCCCCAACGCGCGCTATGAGATCGTCACGCAGGGGCAGGCCGAGGTGCTCGAACTGACCGGGATCCGGCGCAAGAGCGATCTGGTGAAGGCCGCCGCCGCGGAGCAGGCGCCCCCCGCCGCCCCGCCAGTCGGGTTGTTCCAGCTCGATATCCGCGTCCGCGCGCCCGATCAGCTTTTCGTCAGCGGCATGGGGCTCGAATCCGAATGGTCGGCGGACATGCGTGTCAGCGGAAGCTCGGCCAATCCCAAGATCGTCGGCAAGGCTGAGATCGTGCGCGGCACCTACACCTTCTCGGGCAAGCGCTTCGATATCGATCACGGCATCGTGCGCTTCAACGGTGGCGCGCTGTCCGACCCGACTCTCGACATCAGCGCGACGACGACGGTCGATACCGTTTCGGCGATCATCGCGATCGGCGGCACCGGCCAGCATCCGCAGATCACCTTCACCTCGACGCCGACGCTGCCGCAAGACGAAGTGCTCAGCCGGTTACTGTTCGGTACCTCCGTCACCGATCTGTCGGCGACCGAGGCGATCCAGTTGGCGGCGGCGCTCAACTCACTGCGGGGCGGGGGCGGCGGACTCAATCCGCTCGGCAAGCTTCGCTCGGCGACCGGGTTCGACCGGCTGCGCATCGTTGGCGGCGACAAGGCGACCGGGCAGGGCACCAGCCTCGCGGCGGGCAAGTATATCACCAAGAACATCTATGTGGAGATCATCACCGACGCGCGCGGCTTCACCGCGACGCAGTTGGAGATCGCGCTCGCCAAGGGATTGAGCGCGCTGTCGCAGGCGGGCACCTTTGGCAGCTCGAACGTGAGCGTGCGCTACAAGAGGGATTTCTGATGGACGCGCGATGACCTATCGCCACCCACGGGGAGACCGGCGTGGCGATAGAACATTTCGACGTGGTGGTGATGGGCGCGGGGTTGTCCGGGATTGGCGCGGGCTATCACTTGCAGACGGCATGTGCGGACCATTCCTACGTTATCTTGGAAGCGCGCGACGCGATCGGCGGAACGTGGGATCTGTTCCGCTATCCGGGCATCCGCTCGGATTCGGACATGTTCACGCTCGGCTACGGTTTTCGGCCGTGGACGGGGGCCAAAGCCATCGCCGATGGCGCCTCGATCCGCGACTATATCCGCGACACGGCGCGCGCCTTCGGGATCGACCGGTACATCCGGTACGGCCATCGAATCCGCAGCGCCGCGTGGTCGAGCGCGGAGGCACTCTGGACGATCGAGGTCGACACGCCCGAAGGCGCGCGCGCGTTCACGTGCGGCTTCTTCCTCGCATGCAGCGGCTATTATGATTACGCGCGCGGCCACACGCCGGACCTCCCCGGGGCGCACGCATTCGCGGGACGGATCGTCCATCCGCAATTCTGGCCGGAAGATCTCGACGTCGCGGGCAACCGCGTCGTGGTGCTCGGCAGCGGCGCGACTGCGGTGACGCTGGTCCCCGCGCTGGCACGTGCTGGCGCGCGCGTGACGATGCTCCAGCGTTCGCCGAGCTATGTCGTCTCGCTGCCCTCGGAGGACGGCTTCGCGCGACGCATGCGCGCATGGCTGCCGGCCAAACTCGCGCACCGCGTTATCCGCGCGCGCAGCGTCCTGGTGCAGATGGCGTTCTATCGTTTGGCGCGCTGGCGCCCCGCCGCCACGCGCACGAAGATCGCGGCAATGGCGCAAGCGCGGCTCGGACCGGGCTATGATGTCGCCACGCATTTCACCCCGCGCTACGATCCGTGGGACCAGCGCATGTGCCTCATACCCGACGGCGATCTCTTCGAGGCTATCAAGGCGGGCGCGGCGGCGGTGGTCACCGGGCGGCTGGTGCGCGTGACGCAGACCGGCGTGGCGCTCGAATCGGGCGACGAACTGCCGGCCGACATTATCGTCACCGCGACTGGACTCGAAATCCTGCTGCTCGGCGGAGTCGCCCTGTCGGTGGACGGCGAAACCGTCGATCTCGCCAAATGCTACAGCTACAAGGGGCTGATGTTCAGCGATGTACCGAACCTCGCGCTGGTATTCGGTTACACCAACGCGTCATGGACGCTGCGCGCCGATCTCGCCAGCGGCTATATCTGTCGCGTGCTCAACGCGATGCGGCGGCGTGGTATGCGCCAGGTCACGCCACGGCTCGGAGGGGCCGTCTCGCCGCTGCCGTTCGTCGATTTCAGCTCGGGTTACATCATGCGTGCCGCTGACAAACTGCCGAAGCAGGGGCATCGGCGGCCATGGCGCGTGCGACAGAATTATGTGGCGGATCTGCTCGGGCTACGCTTTGGCCGCCTGGGTCGCGAGCTGGAATTCTCGAACCGGAACGGGGGTGCGTCATGAGTTGGGCGGGAACCCGGACGGCGCAAAGGCGTTCACGAGCCTACCGCACTGCACAAAAGCGTTGCCGCGTTCGGTCGAACGGTTAGGGCGGGGGGTGATGGTTCAGGGGCGGTTTTCCAATATGGCGATTCGTGGGTCGGTCGAGCGCAGCCTTGCCGGCGCGCGTCCGCACGTGATCTCGGCGTGCGCGGCGATGGCATCGCCGGTGCACCGGGACCGCCGCAAGAACGCTCCGCGCCGTAGCGACGCTTTCACCGGATTCCCCGTACATCAAATCCGCACGGACGCGACGTTCGACCGGCCGCGCGCCGAATGTCAGGAGACCGCATGACCGAAGATCAGGCCCCGCACTCCGGCACCGGAGACGATGAGGGCGACGAGCATCGCCGCGCGGATGGGGCGGCGGAACAGGCGGCCAGCGGCGAGGAGAAACCGCAGAAGCCGTCTCTGCTCAAAAGCCCCTTGTTCTGGTTCGGCGTCATCGGCCTGGCGGCGGTGTTCGCGATCGTCGGCACCTTCTACTTCCTCGACGCGCGGCAGTATGAATCGACCGACGACGCCTTCGTCGATGCCCATATCGTGAGGATTGCGCCGAACGTCGCCGGCACGCTGATCCAGGTCGCCGATCTCGACAATCGCCACGTCACGCCGGGGCGGCTCCTCGCGGTGATCCAGCCCAACGGGCCCGAGGCGTCGCTCGCGGAAGCGCAGGCGAACGTCAGCCAGGCGCAGGCACAGGCCGAGCAATCGCGCGCGCAGGTCGTCGCCGCACAGGCCGCTGCCGCCAAGGCCGAGGAGCAGGCGCGGGGTCCACTCGCCGATGCCCAAAAGGCCGCGCAGGATCTCGCCCGCTATGAAGCGCTGCAGCGGATTGACCCACAGGCGATCGCTGGGCAACAGCTTGACGCGGCGCGTGCCGCTGCGCGGTCGGCCGCCGCCGCCGCCGATGCCGCCCGCCGCGAAATCACCAGCGCGCAAGCGCAGGTGGAGGTCGCGAGGCGGCAGGTCGCCGCGTCCGAGGCGGTGATCGGCGCGCGTCAGGCCCAGGTCAAGCAGGCCAATGTCACGATCGGATATCTCCGGCTGACCGCGCCCGTGGCGGGGCAGGTGGTCAACCGCCAGGTCAACGTCGGCTCCTATGTCGGGCCGGGCACGCAGTTGATGGCGATCGTTCCCGATCATGTCTGGGTCACCGCGAACTTCAAGGAAACGCAGCTCCGCGACATGAAGATCGGCCAGCCGGTCGAGATCAAGGTCGATGCCTATCCGGACATCAAGTTTCACGGCCATGTCGATTCGGTCCAGCGCGGCGCCGGGCAGGCGTTCGCGCTGTTGCCGCCGCAGAACGCCACTGGCAATTACGTCAAGGTCGTGCAGCGCGTGCCGGTGCGGATCGAATTCGACCGTGGCGGCAAGGACGCGCCGGATCCGCGCAAGTATCCGATCGGCCCCGGCATGTCGGTCGTTCCCACCGTCAAGGTGCGCTGAGCGTGGCGAGCGCCGCCCCGCGCAAGGACGGCTGGGATCCGACCCGTTCGGCGGCGGGTCCGTATAGCCCGTGGCTGATCGTGGCGCTCATCAGCGTGCCCACGTTCATGGAGGTGCTCGACACCTCGATCGCCAACGTCTCGCTCGATCACATCGCGGGTGGCCTGTCGATTTCGAGCGATCAGGCGACCTGGGTGCTCACCAGCTACCTCGTCGCCAATGCGGTCGTCATCCCGATCAGCGGATGGCTGTCGGACGTGATCGGCCGCAAACGCTATTTCATGATCTCGATCGCGCTGTTCACGATCTCGTCGCTCATGTGCGGCCTCGCGCCGAACCTGTCGACGCTGATCATCGCGCGCGTGTTTCAGGGGATCGGCGGCGGCGGGCTGGCGCCGGTCGAGCAGTCGATGCTCGCCGATACCTTTCCACCCGCGCAACGCGGCATGGCGTTCGCGGCTTTTGCCATCGTCGTCGTGGTGGGGCCGGTGCTCGGCCCTACCATCGGCGGCTACATCACCGAGACTTGGTCCTGGCATTGGGTGTTCCTCATCAACGTTCCGATTGGCATACTCTCGCTCATCGCGGTCAATATCTTCGTCGATGAGCCGGAGACGATCGTGAAGGACCGCGAGAAGCTGCTCAAGCGCGGCATCCGCATCGACTATATCGGCGTACTGCTGGTCGCACTGGGGCTCGGCTTCCTCGAGATCACGCTCGATCGCGGCGAGCGCGAGGACTGGTTCTCGAGCGGCTTCATCGTCGCAACCGCGGCCATCTCCGCCATATCGCTGATCGGGCTGATCCTGTGGGAAAGCCAGCACGACGATCCGGTCGTCGACGTGAAGCTGATGCGCAACCGCAACTTCGCGGCAACGCTGCTGGTGATGGGGCTGACTGGCATGATCCTGTTCAGCACGACCCAATTGATCCCGCAGATGCTCCAGCAGGTGATCGGCTACACGTCGTTCGACGCGGGGCTGGCGCTGACCGCAGGCGGGTTCATGACATTGGTGATGGTGCCGTTCGCCGGGCGGCTGAGCGGTGTCGTCGATGTCCGTTTCCTGTTGTTCCCGGCGATCCTCGGGCAAGCCTTCGCGCTATGGAACATGTCGCACCTCACCGCCGACATCAGCTTCTTCGACGCGGCGATGGCGCGGCTGTATCAATCGATGTTCCTGCCGTTCCTGTTCGTGCCCTTGAGCGCGGTCGCTTACACCGGGCTGCCGCAGAACAAGACGGCGCAAGCATCGAGTCTTCTCAACGTCGCGCGCAATCTGGGCGGGACGATCGGGATCGCGAGTTCGCAGTCGATGTTGGCGAACGCGATGCAGCGCCATCAGAGCGAATTGGTGCAGACGCTCAATCCGCTCGACTTCAACTATACCGATTGGCTCGCCAAGGCGCAGAGCGCCGTCGGCAGCGTGGGCGACACGACCACCCCGCTCGCACTGCTGTACAGTCAGGTCCAGCGGCAGGCGGCGATGCTTGGCTTCCTCGACGTGTTTCGATCGCTGATGGTTATCGTGCTGGTGGTCTCGCCAGCGGTGTTCTTGATGCGCCCCAGCAAGACCGGTGGCGGCGGAGGAATGGCGCATTGATCCGGAAATCCACGCTGACCGCTTTGACGGCGGCGCTACTTGCGGGCGGCTGTACGGTCGGTCCGAATTATCATGCTCCCGATATGCCGGTGCCCGCCAGCTTCGGCGAAGCGCAGGCGAAGCTGCCTGGCGCGGCGGTGGACCCGGCCCGCTGGTGGAGCGCGTTCGGTGATCCGCAACTCGACGGATTGGTGGAACGCGCGCTGAAGGGCAGCCCGAACATCGCCATCGCGGCCGCGCGCGTCCAGCAGGCGCGTCTCTCGGAAGTGGCTGCGCGTGGCGTGGGACGGCCGACGGTCGATGCCACCGCGAACGCCAGCCATATCGAGTTGAGCAAGAACAGCGGCATTTCGCAGATCGCTCAGTTGTTTTCGGGCGGTTCGTCTGGCGGCAGCGGTTCGAACAACGGGATCGCGCTCCCCGGCACCGGCATCACCACCTATGCTGCGGGCTTCGATGCGAGCTGGGAGATTGATTTGTTCGGGGGCGGTCGCCGTCAGGTCGAGGGCGCCGTCGCCCGCACCGAGCAAGCGGTGTGGAATCAGCGTGACGCGGCCGTAACGCTTGCCGCCGAAGTGGCGCAGGCCTATTTTTCGCTGCGGCTGGACCAGACCCAGATCGCGATCGTCACGGACGAGATCGCGCGCGAGAAGCGCGCACTGGCGATCGCCGGCCATGTCGCGCGCGCGGGCCTCGTTCCCCAGAGCGACGTGACCCGGCAGCGTGGTTCGCTGACCACGCTCGAGGCGCGGTTCGAACCGCTCAAGGCGGATGTGCGCACACGGATTCACGCGCTCGGCATTCTGATCGGTGAGGCGCCCGAAACGCTCGACGCCGAGCTGAGCGCGGCGCCTGGCGCGGTGCTGGGCTTGCCTGATGTGCCGGCCGGGCTGCCGTCCGATCTGTTGCGCCGACGTCCGGACATTCGCGCCGCCGAACGCAATCTGGCCGCCGCGACCGCCGATATCGGCGTCGCAGTCGCCGATCTATACCCCAAATTCCAGTTGACCGGACTGGGCGAGCTGCTTTCCACATCGCTCGGAAATCTGTTCAGCAGCGACAGTTTGCAGGCGAGCGTGACCGGCGGCGTCAATTTTCCGCTGCTCGATTGGGGGCGCCGCAAGGCGACTGTCGCGATTCGCAGGGCGCAGGCCGAGGAGGCATATGCGCAGTATAAGGCGACCGTGCTCGGCGCGCTGCGCGACGTCGAAGATCCGCTCGCCCGCATCGACGCGGAACGACGCCGCAACGCGGCGCTGAAGCGCGCGGTCAAGGATGAGGAGCGTAGCGCGCGTTCGGTCGAGGCGCGCTATCGCACCGGCTTCGTCGCGCAGGACGAATTACTCAACGCGCAAATCCGGGTCGCCTCGGCGCGCGAGCAACTCGCCGCCAGCGACATGCAATTGCGCGAGGATACCGCGTCGTTGTTCAAGGCGATTGGCGGCGGCTGGGATGAGGGGGCCCCGACGGCGCCGTAGCGCTCGGGCGGAGTTTTGACCTCCCCGGAACAGCCGGTAAGATACCGCGATGGACACGTCGCATATCGCCGCCGCCGCGCTCACGCACCTCGATCGGCTGATCGGGTTCGACACGACATCGCGCGATTCGAACCTCGCCTTGATCGGCTATGTCGAGAATTTCCTGTGGGAACATGGCGTCGCATCGCACCGTGTCGCCAACGACGATGGGCGCAAGGCCAACCTCTATGCGACGATCGGTCCGGCGGTCGAGGGCGGGGTGGTGCTGTCGGGACATACCGATGTCGTTCCCGTCGACGGGCAGGACTGGGCCAGCGACCCGTTCACGCTGACGCGGCGCGGAGACCGGCTGTACGGGCGCGGCACGTGCGACATGAAGGGCTTTATCGCGCTCGCGCTGGCGATCGTGCCGGAGGTGGCGCGCGGCAGCGTCGCGCGGCCGCTGCACCTCGCATTGTCCTATGACGAGGAGGTGGGGTGCCTTGGTGCGCCGTCGATGATCCGCGCCTTGGTACGCGATCTGCCGCCGCCGCTCGCGGTGATCGTTGGCGAGCCGACGAACATGGAGGTGGTGAGCGGCCATAAGGGCATCGCGAGCTGGATCGTGACGGTGCGTGGGCACGAGGCGCATTCGAGCCTGACCCATCTCGGCCTGTCGGCAAACATGGTCGCGGTGAAGCTGATGCACGCGCTCGGCGAAATCGCGGCGGATCTCGAGCGCGCCGCCGATCCGCACTCGCCCTATCATCCACCGCATGCCACGCTGACGATCGGCATGATCAACGGCGGCACTGCCGTGAACATCCTTGCGCGCGAATGCGTGTTCATGTTCGATCTTCGCACGCCCGCAGGCCACGACCCCAAGGCGATCATCGTGCCGTTCGAGGCGCTGTGCGCGGCTGAGGATGTGGCGATGCGTGCGCGTTTCCCCGATGCCGGGGTGGTGGTCACGCGGCGTTCGTTGACGCCATCCTTCGCGCTCCAGCCCGACAGTCCTGCCGAAGCGCTCGCGCGGCGCCTCGCGGGTGACAATGGCGCGCCGCGCGCGGTTTCCTATGCGGCCGAGGCGGGCCAGTTTCAGGAGGCCGGCTTTTCGACCATCATATGCGGTCCTGGCTCGATTGAGCAGGCACACCAGCCGGACGAGTATCTGGAGGTTGCGCAATTCGAGCGCGGCGTGGCGTTCATGGCCCGGCTCGACGAGGCGCTTAGATAAGGTCGGGGATACCTGATTTTAGCGAGCAATCGAGCGGCTGTGCCGCCCGGTGGTCCGTTTCAAGTTTCCCGAAATGAGACACGATCTCGATGCGCAGCATGGCCTCGGTTGGCCGATTTGATGGACTTGCGAGCGCAGGGCCACACGGGCGCCAGAGCTCTGGTAAGCGAAAATATAGCTGACTTGCGCGTATCGACCCATGTCAATGACGCTGCCAGGCGACTGCAAGTCCGCCCCGGCGAAATCCTAAGCTATTCCGAATGCAGGAATTTTTCGGGGTTTCGCCGGGCCGGGTCAGAAATTTACCAAGGACGGATACCTGCGCCGTAGACGAGCGCGAGAATGAAACGCAGCATTGCTTTCTCCCATTTGTGCCCAGTTGGGCCGGGTTATGCTTAACGAAAAATTAAGCATTTCACAATTTGGTTTCCGGCGCTTTCCCATATGTTGGGAGTGGTACTTAACGGTTCCTTCAAGGCTCGGGCGTAGGTTTGCGCGCATGGCGCGAGCTCTCCAGATCCAGCACGTCTTCGGCGCCTCGCCCGTTCCGCGTGGCGGCTTGCTCTCCGAACGCGGCGAGGCGCGCTCATTCGGCTCGGCGACCGGGGACGCCGCGGGCGGCAGCTACCAGCGCCCGAGTAGCAAACGGGAGGACATCCCGGCCGCGACATTGCCGTGGCAGATGATCGTGCTGGCCGAGATCACCAACTTCGCCGGATTGCGCCGCCACCTCGGCCGGCCCCGCGCCGATCGGCTGATTTTCGATCTCATCGGTCGCGCGTCAGATTGCGTCCCTGGCATCCGTTCGGTCGGAGCCGGGCGGACTATCGCGGAGCTCGAGCTCGGCGCGATCGATCTTGCGGCCATTGAGGCCACGGTGGAAGCACTGAGCGCCGCGTTCGACACACCGTTCGACCTTGATGGTGAGCTGCACCGCGTCGATATCGTGCTCGCCGCCGCAGCGGCACCGGCCGGCAGCACCGAGGATGTCCGGCTCGTAGAGGAAGCCGAAGGTGCGCTCGAACAGGCGCGTATCGAGCTTCGCCCGATCGTTCGCGATCTCTCCGCCGGCACCCCCGCATTTGATCGGCTCTCGCTGGTTCGCGAATTGCCGGCGGCGATCGCCAATGGCGAGATGTTCCTGCAATACCAGCCCAAGGTGCATGTTCGGCGTCAGGCGATATCGAGCGCGGAGGCGCTGATCCGTTGGCAACACCCGCGCCGTGGCTTGATCCTGCCGGGCGATTTCATCACCATCGCGGAAGAAGCCCGCCAGATCAGCGCGCTGACGCTTTGGACGCTCGATCAGGTGATCGCCGATCAAAAGACGCTGTGTGGCGATGGCCGCGACCTGACCATCTTTATCAACATCTCGGGCCAGTTGCTTGGCGATGCCGAGTTCGTCGCCGAAGCCTGTCGCAAGGTCGGCGCAGCCGGCGTTCGGATCGGCTTCGAGATCACCGAGACGGCGGTGATCCGCGATCCGCAGAGCGCCATCGCCAATTTGTGCCGATTCGACGACGTCGGCATCACTATCGCGATCGACGATTACGGAGCGGGGCTTTCTTCGCTGGCCTATCTCAAGCAGCTACCGGCGCGGGAGTTGAAGATCGACAAGATGTTCATCCTGCAACTCACCAGCAGCAACCGCGATCCGCTTATCGTGCGGTCGACGATCGATCTCGCGCACGCGCTGGAGATGGAAGTCACCGCCGAAGGAGTGGAGACGCAGGCCGCGCTTGCCCTCCTTTCGGTGATGGGCTGCGACATGGTGCAGGGATATCTCATTAGCCGTCCCGTCTCGATCGAGGCGTTCCGTCAGTTCCTGCGCGATGACAACCTTCAACTCGGCGGCGATCTCCGCGAAGCGATGTTCAAGCGCCCGGCGAGCTTCTGGCGCACCGGGTGAGCACGCGGTTCTGCAGGCTGCGGAATGAGCATTTAGCGGCATATTAACGATGATCGGCTAGGGCGGCACGATGAGCATCGCCATCCTCAATCGCGGGGCTAAGCGCCTCCTCTGCGCGATTATACTGTGGTGCGGATTGCTTCTGCACCCGGGCACGGCGCAGGCAGCCAGCGTCGGCGATCAGTTTGACGGCCTCGTGGCGGACGCGAAGGCGGCGATGCTGGTCAATCCGGCGCAGGCGATCGACAAGGCCAAGGCTGCTCAACAGGCCGCGAATGCGCTGCCCGGAAGCCGCCGCCCGACCGGCGTCGCCACCGCGCAGTGGCTCCAAGGAGAGGCCTATCTTCGGCTCGGTGATGTCGTGCATGCCCGCCCGCTGATCGACCAGGCGTTCGCCACGGCGTCAGCGGGGCCCGTGACCAAGCTGACCGGTGACATTCTGCTGTCGAGGGGAGGGCTTCACACCGCCACCGCTCAGGTCGCTGCGGCGCTCGCCGATTACCAGCAGGCTCACAACCTTTTTCGAGACCTCGGCGAGACGCGCAGCCGCGCAGTCGCGCTGCTCAGCATTGCGCTGTTGTACCAAGAGGCAGGTGACTACCAGAACGCCTTGCGCTATTCCGATCAGGCACGTGGCGTATACAGCGCCGATCCGCAATTGTCGCTTTCGATATTCAACAATCGCGGCATGGCCCTGAAGGAACTCGGCCGATTCGCTCAGGCCGAGCAACAGTTTCGCGAGGCCTTTGCGCTCGCCAGGACGATGCGCAGCCCGGCGTTGGAAGCTCGCGTACTGAGCAATATCGCGCGCAGCGAGCTTCGCGCCGGAAAGCTCGACGCGGCGGACCGTACTATCAGCCAAGGGCTGGCTTACCGCCGGCACGCTGAGGCTGCTTCCGAGACCGGCCAATTCTGGGTGCTGGCGGCACAGTCCGCGTTGCGGCGCGAGGACGCGGAGCGTTCGGTGGCACTCATCACGCACGCATTGGGTCAGGTGGATGCGTCTCACCCCACTTTGTCTGACCGTGAAGCGCACGAGACCGCCTACCAAGCCTTCAAACGCGTAGGTGACGAGAAGCAGGCGCTTTCGCATCTCGAGGCGCTCAAGAAACTGGACGACCAGACCTCCAAGCTCGCCGCATCGACCAACACGGCGCTCGCGGCCGCGCGGTTCGATTTCGCCAATCAGGAACTGCGCATCGCCAAGCTGCGCAACGATGACCTCGCGCGCACGAATGCCTTCGAACGCAGTCGCGCCGAGACGCAGCGGATGATCTTCGCGGGCGCCGCGATCGTGGCCATCATCATCGTCGCGCTGCTGGCGACCAGTCTGATCGTGATCCGCCGGAGCCGTAACGAGGTGCGGGCCGCCAACGTCGATCTCGCCGCGAGCAACGTCGCGCTCGCGAAGGCTCTCGCCGCCAAGACCGAGTTCCTCGCGACCACCAGCCATGAGATCCGCACGCCGCTCAACGGTATCCTCGGCATGACTCAGGTGATGCTGGCCGATGCGAGACTTGAAAGCGCGCTGCGCGACCGAATCGGCATCGTCCATTCCGCGGGCGTGACGATGCGCGCTCTGGTCGACGATATACTCGACGTGGCGAAGATCGAGACCGGCAACCTCTCGATCGAGCAGGCGCCGTTCGATCTCAAGGAGATGCTGCGCGATGTTTGCCGGCTGTGGCAGGCGCAGGCGCGCGACAAGGGGCTGAGTTTCGCCCTGAACCTCGATAATGCGCCACGCGGTATCGAGGGAGACGCGGCACGGCTTCGGCAGATCGTGTTCAATCTGCTGTCCAACGCCATCAAATTCACCGACGCAGGCACGATTCGGCTCACCGTCGCCACCGTCGCGCAAGACGCTGGCGAGCGGGTGCGGATCGCGGTGGCTGACAACGGCATCGGCATTCCTGCCGATAAATTGGGCCTGATCTTCGAGTCATTTCGACAGGTCGACTCTGGTACGACCCGCCGCTTCGGCGGCACCGGGCTGGGGCTTTCGATCTGCCGCAATCTCGCGCGCGCGATGGGCGGTGATGTCTCGGCCGAGAGCCTTGAGGGGCAGGGGTCGATCTTTACGGTCGACCTGCCGCTGGTTCGCGTCGCGGTGGCGGACTGTGCCGCCGAGCCGGGATCGAATGGCCTGCTGATCGTCGATCGCAACCCGATCACGCGCGCGATGCTGCGCACCGTGCTGGCGCCGCACGCCAGCGATGTGTCGTTCGCGGCCAGCGCGGAGGAAGCAGCCGGGCGGCTCGCCTTAGGGGGCATTGCACAGGTGTTGATTGACGACGCCACGGTCAAGGCCACTCAGGATGTGAATGCCGCACTTCGGGAGATTGGACGGGCCGCTGTGTCGGTAGGCGCCCGGACCACTTTGTTATGGTCTGACTCGAATGTGCAGGTTTATAGGCGAACCGAAGATACCGTGATCGATCAGCTCGTGGCCAAACCAATTTCGGGTGCGCGGTTGACCGAACTGATATACGGCCAAAGTGAGCGTAATCGGCCCGCAAGGGGGCTTGTAACGCGGGCGGCATGATCGGTAGTGAGCCTGTTATGAAGTGTGGACGGTCCTTTTCCCATCCTGTCGCCGGCCCCCGGCCATGAGGATCTTGTTTGTCGAAGACGATCCGATGAACCGGCGGGTCGTCAACGACATGCTCGACGTTGCGGGCGCCACGATGATCGGCGCCGAGTCCGCCGAGATCGGGCTGGCTTTGATCGACGAAGATGACTTCAACATCGTCCTGCTCGACCTGCGGATGCCCGGCATGGACGGCCTCACCGCGCTTGGCCATATTCGCGGACGAAAGGACGCGAAGGCTGACCTACCTGTGATCGTGCTCACCGCCGACACCGCGATCGACCTGCGTCAACGGTGCCTTGCCGCTGGCGCGGACGAGGTGTTGTTCAAGCCGGTCGCGATGGATTCGCTGTTTGACGCGATCGGGCGGATGCTTGCCAAGGGCGCGGGCGACGGCATGATCGGCTGAGCGCCTTCACGCGCTGGCGAACGGCGAGCCGAACTCGCCCATCCGCCAGCGCGACGCTCCGATTATGCTTCGTCGGTCGTCGGTTCGGCCAAGCCGACGGCTTGTTCGACCTTGTCGATTGCATCCTCGACCACCTTGGGCTTGCGCAGCGCGAACACCGCCGCGCCAGCGGCTGCCACCGCAGCCGCCGCGCCGCCCGCGATGGCGGCGGCGGACCAGCCGGTCTTCGCGGTGGCCTTCTTGGCCGCCGACGCTTTAGGCTTGGCCGGAGCCTTGGCGCGGGCGGGCTTGGGGGCAGTCTTCTTCGCCGCCGCGGGTTTCGTCGATGCTGGCTTCGTCCCTGCCGCCTTGGCTGCCGCCGGCTTGCGCGCCGTCGTCTTGGTGGTGGTTGCTGGCTTGGTGGTGTCGTCGGCCATCGCTCTGTCCTGCAATCGTTGAGCCCCCGTAACGCACGGATGGCCGCGAGTTTCCCTGCGGCTCAGCGGAACGGCGGCTCGTTGAACGCGCGCAGCTTGCGCGAATGCAGTTTAGCGCCCTCGCGGCGCAGTTCCTCGCACGCCTCGATGCCGATCTTGAGGTGCTCGGCGATCGCGCGCTCGTAGAAGCGGTTCGCTTGGCCGGGCAGCTTCAACTCGCCATGGAGCGGCTTGTCCGAGACGCACAGCAGCGTCCCATAGGGCACGCGGAAGCGATAGCCTTGCGCGGCGATCGTCGCGCTCTCCATGTCGATGCCAACCGCGCGACTGAGCGAGAAGCGCAGGGCGGATTTCGAATAGCGCAGTTCCCAATTGCGGTCGTCGGTGGTGACGATCGTGCCGGTGCGGAGCCGGCGTTTGAGTTCCTCGCCCGACTGGCCCGAAATCGTTTCGGCCGCGCGGGCCATCGCGAGCTGTACCTCGGCGATCGCGGGTACCGGAATTTCGGGTGGCAGCACATCGTCGAGAACATGGTCGTCGCGCAGATAGGCGTGGGCGAGCACATAGTCGCCAATCCGCTGGCTCGGCCGCAGGCCGCCGCAATGGCCGATCATCAGCCAGGCTTCCGGGCGCAGCACGGCGAGATGGTCGCAAATGGTCTTGGCGTTGGCCGGGCCGACGCCGATGTTGACCAGGGTTATGCCGGTGCCGTCGGCGGCCATCAGGTGATAGGCTGGCATCTGGTGCCGCCGCCACGCGCTGGTATCGGCCATGAACGCCTCGACGTCATCGCCGGCGCGCAGCATCACCCCGCCCGCGCCGGAAACCGCGATGAAGCGCGACCCTTCGCCAAGCTGGCCGAATGCCCAACGAATGAATTCATCGACATAGCGGTGATAGTTGGTGAACAGCACGAAACGCTGAACATGCTCGGGCGGCGTTCCGGTGTAATGTCGCAGCCGTGCGAGCGAGAAGTCGGTGCGCAGGCCGTCGAACAGCGCGAGCGGGCGGATGTCGTCCGGAATGGCGTACAGCCCGTCCGCGATCTCGTCACCAATATGGGCGAGCTCGGTCGCCGGGAAGTAGCGCGCCAGCTCGGCGGTGGAGACGGTGTCGAGCCGCAGCGCATAGCCCGCATCTAGAACATACGGGAACGGAATCTCCTGCCGCCCCGCGACCGCCTCGACCGAGACGTCATAATCCTCGATCAGCAGGGTGAGCTGCTCGGTCAGATATGCCGCGAACATCGCCGGTTTGGTGACGCTGATGCGATATTCCCCGGCCGATACCAGCCGCCCGAACGATCGGGGCGGCACCGTCGTCGCGCCGCCGTCATAACGGACGTGGATCTCGGGATAGGCGAAGCTGCCATCGCGGCGGCTCGCGGGATCGGGCACCGCGCCCGTTTCAAGATATGCGTTCAGCGCCGCCTGGAGCCGCGCCACCGAAGCGGCATAGAGCCGCTCCAGTTCGGCAACGATTTTCGCGGCGGGGGTGGGTGCTGTCGTCATCCACCGGGGCTAGAACAGCACCGTTACGCTGGCAAGACAGCGCGAGCGACGCCGTTCCAGAGCGTCAGGCTTTCGCCTTGCCCTTGGCGCCCTTTGCCGGCGCCTCTTCCTCTTCGAGCAGTTTCGAGACGCCGAAGGCGGCGCCCGCGACGGTCGCGGCAACGCCGGCGCCGATCGCGGCCGCGGCAACGGGATGCTCCTTCACCGCTTCGATCGTCGTCTCGACCGCCTGGCCGATCGCGTCCTTGGCCTGGCCGAGCAGCGAAGCCGACGTATCGGCAACGGTCTTGGCGGCTTCCTGCGCGGTCGCGCTCGCCTGATCGATGATCGATTCCGCGGTCGGCGTATTGGTGTTGCCGGTGTCTTCGGTTTTGGTGGTGTCGGTCATGGAACAACCCTCCTTGTGTCGCCCGATCAACGGATCGGGCGCGGCGGCGTTCCATGACCGCAATGATCGATCAGATTTCTTCGAGCAGGTGTTCGGCGGTGGAGACTTTGAACTCGCCCGGCGCCTCGACGTTGAGCTGCTCGACCACGCCATCGTTGACGAGCATCGAGAAGCGCTGGCCGCGCGTGCCCATGCCGAACTTGGACGCGTCCATCGTCAGGCCTAGCGCGGTGACGAAGTCGGCGCTCCCATCCGCGAGCATGGTGATCGCCTCAGCGCCCGAATCCTTGCTCCACGCCTTCAGGACGAAAGGATCGTTGACGGCGGTGCAGGCGATTTCATCGATGCCCTTCGCCTTCAATGCGTCAATCTTGTCGACATAGCCCGGCAGATGGCGCGCCGAGCAGGTCGGCGTGTAGGCGCCAGGCACCGAGAACAGCGCGACCTTGCGCCCCGCGAAATAGTCGTCGGAGTTGATCTGATCCGGGCCATCGGCCGTGACCTTGGTGAGCGTGACGCTGGGAATACGGTCGCCGACGGTGATCGTCATGGAAATCTCCTCGCAGTGGATCGTTGCCTAAGTCGCCGCTGCCGGGTGCCATTTCAAGCGTGACGCATGGTCACGCCGGGCTATGATTGGCGCGATGGAGACAGAAATGTACCTGACGGGACAATTGTTGCTCGCGCTGCCGGGGATTGGCGACCCGCGCTTCGAACGCGCGGCCATCGCGATGTGCGCGCATGACGAGCACGGCGCGATCGGGGTGGGCACCGGTGCGGTGATCGCCAACCTCGGATTGCACGCGCTGCTCGCACAGTTCGAGATCGAGCCTGGTGAGGCCCCCGACGCGCCGGTGCATTTCGGTGGACCGGTCGAGCCGCAACGTGGCTTCGTGCTTCACACGTCCGAATGGAGCGGTCAGGACACGATCGATGTCGCCGGGCGCTGGTCTTTGACAGGAACGATCGACGTGCTGCGCGCGATCGCCGAGGGCGGGGGGCCCAGCCGGTGGCTGGTCGCGCTGGGGTACGCCGGCTGGGGAGCGGGGCAGTTGGAGGGTGAACTCACGCGCCACGGCTGGTTCAACGCGCCCGCCGACGCCGATCTGCTGTTCGACAATCCCGCCGAGGCGCGCTGGGAGCGTGGCTTCACGCGGATCGGCATCGACCCGCGCTTGCTCTGTGGCGAGACCGGGCACGCGTGACGGCACACGCGATCAGACGCGCACCAGCGCATCGATCGCACCTTGCAGGATGTAGCTGGCGGCGAGCTTGTCGACTCGCTCGGCGCGCTTTGCGCGGCTGATGTCCTCGGCGATCATCTGCCGCTCCACTGCCTGGGTCGACCAGCGTTCGTCCCACAGCAGGATCGGCAGGCCGAGATCGGCGAGGTTGCGCGCGAAGGCACGGGTGCTTTGCGAACGCGGGCTTTCGGTGCCATCGAGGTTGATCGGCAGCCCGATCACGAGGCCGGTGACGTGCTGCTCGCCGATCATGGCGACGAGCGCGACCTTGTCGGCGGTGAACTTCGTGCGCCGGATCAGCAGCGCGGGAGACGCGAATGACCAGCCTGCGTCGCACAGAGCGGTGCCGATCGTCTTGGTGCCGACATCGAGCCCCAGCAGCCGGCCACCGGTCGGGAGCGCCTCGCGGAAGGCGGCGGTGTCGGTGGTGATCATAAAGGAACCCGTTCGTGCTGAGCCTGTCGAAGCACGTGCCCCGGAATACGTCCTTCGACAAGCTTAGGAGGAGCGGCTGACTGCGCCTGATACGCTGCCAACCGGCGCGCCGCATCGGCGCGGACGTTCGCCCAGAACAGGCTGTAATCGTAAACATGGTAGTTGTTGCCCGGCAACACGTATCCGCCCATCGGCGGCGGGGTGCCGATCATCAACAGGCCGCGCCCCTGACAGCGCGCGCCGACTTGCCCGGCGCTGATGGAGGCGGAGCTAAGGTCGCTCGTTGGCAGCAGCGTGCCGAGATTGGCGGCGGCGGGCGCGGTGGCGTCAGGCGTGCCGGTGATCGGGTTGGTGCAGATCATCGCCGTGCCGTTGCGGCGCGCGCCCGTGTAGCCGGTCGAGGCCCGTCGAACGTATCGAGGATCAGCGACGGGTCGGCCGGCTCGGCGAAGCTCTGCCACGATAGGATACAGCCGGGCTGATCTGCGCGGGTACATTCGGGCAGCCCCATCAGCGGCAGATCGGCGGTGCGGGACACCGGCCAACCGACGACATAGGCCGCGACGATCCGCTTCGCGAGCGGCGTGCCGGCAATCTTCTCATGCAGCAGCCGCGACAAATGCAGCCCGCCCTGGCTGTGGCCGGCGAGGATGATCGGCCGGTCGCCGGCTTCGCGCACGAACGCATCGAACGCGGCGACGACATCGCGATAAGCGAAGTCGAGCGCCTTTTGGGCATCGCCCTGAGACGTCAGGAAGGCGCCGAACGCGGCCTGTCGATAGCGCGGCGCCCAGACGGCGCCGACGCCGTTGAACGCGCTGGCTTGTCCTTTCAGGAAGATCGTCGCGCGCGCATTCGCCTCGGGATCGTCGAGCGGGGCGTTCCAATGGGTGCGCACGAGGTAAGACGTCGGGTGGATGAAGAACACCGCCGCGTGCGGCCGTGTGCCCGGCGTATAGCCCGGCGGCGTCCACAGGGCCGGGTTGCCGGCCTTGTCCGGCCGCGCGAGCCACATTTCAGCATCGTCATAGGATGGCGGCGGCGGCAGCGAGTCGACGCGGCCATCCGGCACCAGTGCCATCCGCATGAACAGCACCGGAAAGGCGTTGAGGGCGAAGCCGCCGGCCACCGTCAGCATGATGAGGACGGCGAAGGCGTACAGAAACTTTCGTGCCATCAGGCGGTGTCGTTCCATCGAGCGGGGCAGCGGAGCGCTGCGGCTGGCAAGGGGCCAAGGGTTGGCGCAAGGATGCGCGCGGCGCAATCGCCCGCGTAGAGGTTGATGGGTTCCGCTGGCGATGCTAGCCGCACGGCCATGTCAGTCGATATCGCCACCGTGAAGAAGATCGCGAGCCTCGCCCGCATCGCGATCACCGAGGAAGACGCCGCCCGGCTCGCGCCGGAGCTGGACAACATCATGGGCTGGATCGAGCAACTCGGCGAGGTCGATACCGCCGATGTCGCGCCGATGACCGCCGTGATCCCAAACCATCTGCGCCTGCGCGAAGATGTCGTGACCGATGGGAACGTGCGCGATCTCGTGCTGGCGAACGCGCCACAGGCGGAGCATGGGTTCTTCACTGTGCCCAAGGTGATCGAGTGACGGCGCTCTCCCGCGTCGCTCTAGCGAAAGCTGGGGTCTCGTGCCGCAGGGGCGCGCTCCGTTATGACCAGACCCCGGCTTTCGCCGGGGTGACGTATGTTGCCGGGAACTTCTTCGCATGACCGACCTTACCGATCTCGGCGTTGCCGCCATCCGCGACGGGGTACGCGCGGGCGGGTTTTCCGCGCGCGACGTCGCGGAGGCGTTCATCGCGCGGGTAAGCGCTGCCAAGCCGCTCAACGCTTTCCTCGTCGAAACCCCCGATCATGCGCTCGCCGCCGCCGACGCGACGGATGCCGCCAGAGCGGCGGGTGATACGCCCAAGCCTCTGGCCGGCGTGCCGATCGGCATGAAGGATCTGTTCTGCACCAAGGGCGTCCCCGCCACCGCCGCCAGTCTGATCCTGGACGGCTTCACGCCGACCTATGAGTCGACCGTCTCGGGCAAGTTGTTCGCGGCGGGCGCGGGGATGCTCGGCAAGCTCAACATGGACCAGTTCGCGATGGGCTCGTCGAACGAGACGAGTGCGTTCGGCAACGTCATCTCGCCGTGGAAGCGCAACGATGGCGGCAACGCCGCGCTGACGCCGGGCGGCTCGTCGGGTGGTTCTGCGGCGGCTGTCTCGGCGCGGCTGTGCCCGGGCGCGACCGGCACCGACACCGGCGGCTCGATCCGGCAGCCGGCTGCGTTCACCGGCATTGCGGGGATCAAGCCGACCTACGGCCGCTGCTCGCGCTGGGGCGTGGTGGCGTTTGCCTCCTCGCTCGATCAGGCCGGGCCGATGGCGCGCGACGTGCGCGACTGCGCGATCATGCTCGAGGCGATGACCGGTTTCGACCCCAAGGACGCGACCTCGCTCGATCTGCCGGTGCCGGCGTGGGAAGCGGGCCTGTCCGCCGATCTGCGCGGCAAGACCATCGGCATCCCGCGCGAGTATCGCGTCGAGGGCATGCCGCCCGAGATCGACGCGCTCTGGCAGCAGGGCATCGCCTGGATGAAGGACGCCGGCGCCGAGGTGATCGAAGTGTCGCTGCCGCACACCAGATACGCGCTCCCGGCCTATTACATCATCGCGCCCGCCGAGGCCTCGTCCAACCTCGCGCGCTATGACGGCGTGCGCTACGGGCTGCGCGATCTGCCCGAGGGCGCGAACCTGCAGGAAATGTACGCCGCGACTCGCGCCGCCGGCTTCGGCGACGAGGTGAAGCGCCGCATCATGATCGGCACCTATGTGCTGTCGGCGGGCTTCTACGACGCGTATTTCACCCAGGCCTCGAAGGTCCGCACCTTGATCGCGCGCGATTTCGAGCGGGCGTTCGAACAGTGCGATTACCTGCTCACGCCGACCGCGCCGTCGGCCGCGTTCGCGCTCGGCGAGAAGCAGGCCGATCCGATCGCGATGTATCTCAACGACGTGTTTACCGTACCGGCCTCGCTGGCCGGCCTACCCGCGATGAGCGTACCGGGCGGTCTCGACGCGCAGGGGCTGCCGCTCGGGTTGCAGATCATCGGCCGCCCGCTGGACGAGCAAGGTGTTCTGAACGCGGGCTTGGCGATCGAGCAGCGCGCGGGGTTCGTGGCGCGGCCGGAGGCGTGGTGGTAAGCGGCGAGTAGGCAGCCGCCGTGTCGATTTGGCCGGACCTGTTGGAACTGGCTGTGGATGTCGTCCAAATCGTCGCGGAACGGCTCCTGAAACGCCGTAATGACGCTCCTGCGCGTCGCCGAAATACGCCGCTGCCGCCACCTTGCCCGGTTAAGCGAGAACGCCACCCATTGTTCAGGCGAAGACGCCGATAGACAGGTATTACCTCTGGATGGTAATACTCGAGACATGGGCAAGCTGAGCAACCTCACGCAAAAGGGGCAAGTGACGATCCCGAAGGACGTCCGCGATGCGCTAGGTTTGAAGCCCGGCGAACCCGTCGAGTTCGACCGCAACACGGCGGGCGAAACGGTGATCCGCAAGCCGGTGGAGGATCGCGAAGCCAGGGTGCAGAAGATCATGGCGCGGATCGAGGCGACATCAGAGCGTTTCGCGCATCTGCGGGAGGGCAGGCCGACCGACGAGATCATGCGCGATATCCGCGGTGACGATCCGTTTCCGCCATGATGATGGCCGATACGAACGTGTTGATCGACATTCGCGAACGCGATCCCACCTGGCACCCCTGGTCGAAGCGCGCGCTGGCCATCGCGCAAATCGCCGATGATGTCGCGATCAGCGCAATCGTGTTCGGGGAACTTGCGGCCGGCGGGTCGAATGAAGCCGACATCGCGAGTTTCGTGGCCGATCTTGGCATCTCCATTAGCCCCGTGTCGCGGCGTGCTGCTTTTCAAGCCGGGCACGCGCAACGTGCGTATCGCGCTGCCGGTGGGGGTCGCGACAAGCTGCTCGCCGACTTTCTGATCGGCGCGCATGCCTTCGCCGAAGGTGCGACGCTGCTGACACGTGACCCGCGCCGATATCGTCGCTATTTCCCCGATCTACTTCTTGTGACACCCGAGACAGACCATGACTGAATCCACCTACACCATCACAGGCGAAACCGGCGATTGGGAGGTCGTGGTCGGCCTCGAAGTCCATGCGCAGGTCACGTCCAACGCCAAGCTGTTCTCGGGCGCGGCGACCGCGTTCGGGGCGGAGCCGAACACGCAGGTCAGCCTGGTCGACGCGGCGATGCCGGGGATGTTGCCGGTGCCCAACCGCGAGTGCATTCGCCAGGCGGTGCGCACCGGCATGGCGATCGACGCGCAGATCAACAAGTGGTCGCGGTTCGATCGCAAGAACTATTTCTATGCCGATCTGCCGCAGGGCTATCAGATCAGCCAGCTCTACCACCCGATCGTCGGCGAGGGTTCGCTCGACATCAGCCTCGACGAGAAGAACCCGGAGGGCAGCGTCAAGACTATCGGGATCGAGCGAATCCATGTCGAGCAGGATGCGGGCAAGCTGATGCACGATCAGCATCCGACTCGCTCCTATGTCGATCTCAACCGCTCGGGCGTGGCGCTGATGGAGATCGTCTCCAAGCCCGACATGCGCTCGCCGCAGGAGGCCGGCGCGTATCTCGCCAAGCTGCGCTCGATCCTGCGCCATGTCGGGTCGTGCGACGGCAACATGGACCAGGGCTCGATGCGCGCCGACGTCAATGTCTCGGTGCGCAAGCCCGGCGCCGAGTTCGGCACGCGTACCGAGACGAAGAACGTCAACTCGGTGCGTTTCGTTATGGCGGTGGTCGAGCAGGAGGCCAAGCGACAGATCGAGGTGCTCGAAAGCGGCGGGCGCATCGTTCAGGAAACGCGCCTCTACGATCCCGATCGCAACGAGACGCGCTCGATGCGGTCGAAGGAAGACGCGCACGACTATCGCTATTTTCCCGATCCCGATCTGCTCCCGCTCGAACTCGACGAGGCGTTCCTCGAGGAATGCCGCGCGAGCCTGCCCGAACTGCCCGACGCCAAGCGCAAGCGCTATGAGGCGGGCGGCATCACCCCGTATCAGGCGGCGGTGCTGACCGCAGAAGTCGAGGCGGCGCGCTGGTTCGATGCGCTGCTGGAGGCTGGCGCCAAGCCGGTAGCGGCTGCGAACTGGACGACATCGGAGCTGTTCGGCGCGCTCAATCGCACCGGCAAGAGCATCGAGGACTCGCCGGTCAGCCCGGCGCAGGCGGCGGAACTGCTCGGCTTGGTGGCGGACGGCACGCTGTCGGGTACGCTCGCCAAGCAGGTGTTCGAGATCATGCTCGAAACCGGGCAGGGCGCGGGCGCGATCGTCGAGGAACGCGGTCTCAAGCAGACCAGCGACACCGGCGCGATCGAGGCGGTGATCGCCGACGTGCTCGCCAAGAATGCCGACAAGGTGGCGCAGTATAAGGGTGGCAAGGAGGCGCTGTTCGGTTTCTTCGTCGGGCAGACGATGAAGGCGATGGGCGGCAAGGCCAACCCGCAGGTCGTCAACGAACTGCTCAGGACGGCGCTGGCATGATCCGGCGGCTGGTCGTGGCCGGACTGCTGGCGGCGCTTGCGCTGCCGGCGGCCGCGCAAACCAGCCCCGCGCCGCTCGCGACGCCTGCGCCCACCCTGCCGCGCGTGGCGCTGGAGACGAGCGCGGGACGGATCGTGATCGAGCTGGAGACGGTCAAGGCACCGGTCACCGCCGCCAATTTCCTGCGTTACGTCGATCAGAAGAAGCTCGATGGTGTCGTGTTCTACCGCGACGTCAAGGTCGCCGATCGCTTCGGCTTCATCCAGTTCGGCACCGACGGCGACGCCAAGCGCACGCTGCCGCCGATCAAGCACGAACCGACCAGCGAAACCGGGCTCCATCATACCGACGGCACGATCTCGGTCGCGCGGCTGGGCTTGGGCACCGCGCGCGGCGACTTCACGATCAGCGTCGGCGATCAGACCGCCTCGCTCGATGCCGGGCACGGCCAACCCGAGGACGGTCAGGGCTATGCCGCGTTCGGCCATGTCGTCGAGGGGATGGACGTGGTGGTGAAGATCCTCGACGCGCCGGTTTCGCCCACGGCGACCCGGCGCGGCGCATTTCAGGGGCAGGTGCCCGAGGCGCCGGTCACCGTGGTGAGCGCGCGGCGCGTGAAGGACTGACCCCGCCCGTTGCTCTGATCGTCGCCACACCCTAAACCCGTGCGATTGTATTTGCGGGGGTGAAGGTTGGCGGTTGAACGACCAAAGGGCTGGCGGCTGTTCGTCGCGGCGCTCAGGACACGAAAATCGGCGTCGATGCTGGCGCTGGGCTTCTCCTCGGGGTTGCCGTTCGCGCTGCTGATCGGCACGCTCAACGCGTGGCTGGGCGAGGTCGGCATCACGCTCGCGACGATCGGCGTGCTGTCGTGGATCGGGCTGGCGACCGCGTTCAAATTCCTGTGGTCGCCGCTGGTCGATCGGCTGCGGCTGCCGCTGCTCGGGCGGCTCGGGCGGCGCAAGAGCTGGATCGTGCTATGCCAGTCGATCATCATCATCGCGTTGCTCGGGCTGGTGACGACCGATCCGACCACGAATATCGCCCGTTTCGCGGCATTCGCCTTCCTCGGCGCGGTCGCGTTCGCGACGCAGGACATCGCGATCGACGGCTGGCGGATCGACGTTGCCGACGAGACGACTCCGGTCGAACTGCTCTCGGCGATCAACCAGCTCGGCTACCGGGTGGCGAGCATCGTCGGCGGCGCGATCGCACTCTACATGGCCTCACGTATGTCGTGGCCGACGGTCTATCTCGTCATGGCCGGGATCATGGCGGTGATGCTCCTCCTCGCGCTCGCCGCGCCCGATACGCAGCGCGCCTCGAATGCGGTGGTGGACGCGCTCGCGGACGCGGGCGAAGTGAAGCCGGGGCTGCGCGCGATCGCGCTGCTGATCGTCGGTGCGAGCTGGACGTGGGCGATCGTGTCGCTGGTGAGCTTCATGGTTTCGATGCTGGCCGAGCCGACGCCCGGTGTGCCGCGTCCGTCGCCCGCCGATTTCCTCAAGTTCTACGGCCCCGCGATCGTCGTCGCGACGGTGCTGGTGCCGCTTGGCGTCGCGGGCTGGGTCAATTGGCTCAAAGCGCGTGGGCATGGCGTGCAGGCTAAGGCGGATGTCACGCATTCGCCGCTGCGGACGGTTGCGAACCACCTCTACGGCGCGCTGATCGCCCCGCTCGCCGATCTCGCCGAGCGGCTCGGCTGGGGCGTGTTGATCGTGATCGGGCTGATCCTGACCTATGCGCTCTGCTACAACGTGTGGGCATCGTTCGCCTATCCGTTCTACCTCGATTTCCTGCACTACACGAAGGACGAGGTGGCATTCGCCTCCAAGGTGTTCGGTATCATCATGACGATCCTCGGCACTGCGCTCGGCGGGTTCCTGTTCGTCAAGGTGGGCCGCTTCCCTACCGTTCTGGTCGGCGCGATCCTGCCGATCTTCGGTAACTTCCTCTATGCCGATCTCGCCGATGGCTCGCCCTACATCGACATGGTGCTGGGCGCGCTCCAACTCGATCATCTCGCGGTCGCGCTCGGCAGCGACGAGCGGATGGCGCGGCTGCTGCTGGCGATCTGCTACGAGAACGTTTCGACCGGGCTCGCGCTCGCGGCGTTCGTTGCGTACCTCTCAAGCATCGTCAGCAAGAAGTTCGCCGCCGTGCAATATGCGGTGCTGTCTTCGCTGACCTTCCTGATCGGCTCGCTCGGGCGGGGCCTCGCCGGCGAGATGTTCGACAAACTCGGCTATGCGACGGTGTTCCGCTATGTCGCGGCGGTCGGGTTGCTGGCGATCGTGTTCGTGCTGCTCGAATGGTGGCGTGCCTCGCGAGTCGCGCGCGCGGCTGAAGTCGGGGGGACGGGGGAGGCCGCGTGACTGGCTGGCCGCCCCTCCTGTACATCGCGGGTGCCAGCATCGGCGTGCGTGCGGTGTTCTGGGTTATCGGGCGCTGGCTGGGGCCGAAGCCGGTTTCGCCGCACATCGCTCCACCAACGCCGAGCCGGACCATACCCCCCAGACCACCTCTCGGAGATTATCGCGTGTGCGCGGCCGCCTCCGCCGCGGCGAGCACGGCTGAATGCGGCGGGAAGTCGCCGAAGTTCACCCCCGCCCGATCGGACGCCCCGCATCCGCGAACGCCGCCGCCACCGATGCGGTGCTCGCAAGCACGCCCTCCGGGCGACGCATGCCGAGCAGGTCGGCGAGCAGCAGCGCCGCCGCCGCCGGTTCGCGTTCGACGCGGGCGACCACGGTGAGCATCGCCGCCTCGGCGTGGGTGATGCGTGCGAAGCAGCACGGCGCGATCGCGATGGTCGCGCCGGTATGGGTGGCGATGTCGTCCATCAGCGCGCGCATCAGCATCAGGGGGCGGCGATAGGCGGTGCCGAACGCCCGCAGCATCGCGTGCGCCGCGACAGCATCGTTCAGCCCATGCGCGCCCATTCGGCGGAAGGCGAACAGGAACAGCCGTGCATGGTCGCAATCCGGCATGTCTTGAAGCGTCAGCGCGGTGGTCGGGGCGATCGTCATCAACTGCTCTCCTGCGATGCGGAGAGATTGATGCTTCAGCTATTGCAAGTCAATCGCAATTAAGTCGGGCGCTC
Source organism: Sphingomonas pollutisoli (assembly GCF_029167165.1). Taxonomy (NCBI): domain Bacteria; kingdom Pseudomonadati; phylum Pseudomonadota; class Alphaproteobacteria; order Sphingomonadales; family Sphingomonadaceae; genus Sphingomonas; species Sphingomonas pollutisoli. Next base: position 394,517 of record NZ_JARFNJ010000004.1, on the reverse strand, counting down.
GTCGTTCGCATTCAGCACGTCGCCGGCAAGATACAGCGAGCCAAGAACCAGCACGATCGGAGGCTCCGCCGGGTCGGCGATCCGCGTGATATCGGCGAGTGCGGCAGGAACATCCTCGGCGGTATGCGCGGCGATGCCGAGTGAACGCGCTGCCGCAGCGAGCGTGGCGGGGGCGTGATGCTCGTGATCCGGGACGGGTACCGCATAGACGGTGGTCGCGAGCGATGCGAAAGGGGCGAGCAGCCCGGTGACATCCTTGTTCGCCAGCATGCCGAGCACGAGATGTACCTCGGCGCGTCCGGTACCGGGATGCGCCAGCGTTTCCAGGGTCGTCGCGATCGCGCCCGCCGCCGCCGGATTATGCCCGCCGTCGAGCCAGAGTTGGCTCCCCGGCGGCAGCAGATCGACGAGCGGCCCTGGCGCGAGACGCTGCATCCGCGCTGGCCACGCGGTATCGCGTGCCGCCGCGCGATAGGCTTGCGTGGGGATGTCGAGCGCGCGCTGGTGGCGCAGCATCGCGGTCGCGAGCGCGAGATTGCCTGGCTGGTGCGGCCCGGCCATGCGCGGCAGCGGCAAAGTGAGAACGCCGGCCGCGTCCTCGTAGCGAAGCTGGTCGCCGACGCTGTAGCGCCAGTCTCGGCCGAGTGCGATCACCGGCGCATGGGCACGCGCGGCGGCGTGCTCGATTCGCTCGGTCACGCTCGGCGCATACGCCATCGTCACGAGCGGTACCCCAAGTTTGGCGATGCCTGCCTTCTCGCCGGCGATGTCCTCGGCAGTGTTCCCGAGGAACGCCTGATGATCGATACCGAGCTGCGCGATGCCGGTGACGGCGGGGGCGGGGATGACGTTGGTCGCGTCGAGCCGACCGCCCAGGCCCACCTCGATGATGCACGCGTCCGCTGGCGCGCGCGCGAAGGCGAGGAAGGCGGCGGCGGTCGTCACCTCGAAGAAGCTCGCGCCGATGCCGTCGGCTCCCTCTCCGGCCGCGTCGAGCACCTCGGACAGCAATACGGCGAGCGCTTCGTCGTCGATCAGCCGCCCGGCGATGCGAACACGTTCATTGAAGCGGACGAGGTGGGGACTGGTGTAGACATGCACGCTGAGGCCCGCCGCCTCGATCGCCGAGCGCAGGAACGCGCAGGTCGAGCCCTTGCCATTAGTACCGGCGACGTGGAGGACCGGCGGCAACCGTATATGCGGGTCGCCGAGCCGCGCGAGCAGGGCGGTGATCCGCTCCAGCCCCAGGACGTCCGCACCCGGCGACAGCGCCCATAGCCGGTCGAGTTGGGCCTGTACGGCAGGCGCGGAGGAACTGGCGTGATCGGGCATATAGACGACCTGACGCCCTCTCCCACGGGGAAGAGGGCTTCCCTATGCCTAAGCTGCGGCCTTAGCGCCGAGGAAATCGACCACGCTCGCGAGCGTCGCGCGCAAATCCCTGCGGTGCTTGACCATGTCGAGCATGCCATGTTCGAGCAGATATTCGGCGCGCTGGAAGCCCTCGGGCAGCTTCTCGCGGATGGTCTGTTCGATCACGCGCTGGCCCGCGAAGCCGATCAGCGCGCCTGGCTCGGCGATCTGGACGTCCCCCAGCATCGCGTAGCTCGCGGTCACGCCGCCCGTCGTGGGGTCGGTCAGCACCGCGATATAGGGCAGGCCGGCATCGTGGAGCATCTGGATTGCCACGGTCGAGCGCGGCATCTGCATCAGGCTGAGGATGCCCTCCTGCATGCGCGCGCCGCCGGCGGCGGTGAAGATGATGTACGGGCAGTTCTCGGCGATCGCGGCCTCGACGCCGCGCACGAACGCCTCGCCGACGGCGAGCCCCATCGATCCGCCCATGAAGGCGAAATCCTGCACGCCGACGACGACCTTGAGGCCCTCGATCCGCCCCTTCGCGGTGGCGAGAGCGTCGACCTCGTCGGTCGCGGTGCGCGCCGCCTTAAGGCGATCGGTATAGCGCTTGGTATCCCGGAACTTGAGAGGGTCTTCCGGCACCTTGGGGATCGGCAGCACGGTATAGCCGGGATCGAGCGTATATTCGAAGCGTAGCGCGGGGCCGATCCGCTCATGGAAATCGCAGTGCGGGCAGACGTGGAGGTTCTCCTCCAGTTCCTTGACGAACACCATCTGCCCGCATCCCTTGCACTTGTGCCAGAGATTGTCGGTGCTCGTGTCTTCCTTCTTGGGGACGACGAGCGAGAGTGCGTTACGGACGTTGCTGAGCCAACTCATGCGGCGATTTCCTGACGGGCCGACGCGATGGCGGCGGCGAGGGAAGCGATATAGGCGCGTACCGGCTCTGGCGCATCAACGCCGTGCTGGCCGACCAGTTCGACGATCGCCGAGCCGACCACGACACCATCGGCGACGCGCGCGACGGCGGCGGCCTGTTCGGGGGTGCGGATGCCGAACCCGACCGCGACGGGCAGGTCGGTCGCGGCCTTGAGCCGGGCGACCGCCTGTTCGATCGAGGCCTGGGCGGCCTGCTGCTTGCCGGTGATGCCCGCGACCGAGACGTAATAAAGGAAGCCCGATGCGCCATCCAGCACCTGCGGAAGCCGTGCCGAATCGGTGGTGGGGGTGGCGAGGCGGATGAGGTCGATCCCGGCGGCGCGCAACGCCGGGCCGAGTTCGGCATCCTCCTCGGGCGGAATATCCACGCAGATGACGCCGCTTACGCCAGCATCGGCGGCGGTTGCCGCGAACCATTCGGGCCCGCGCACCGTCATCGGATTGGCATAGCCCATCAGCACCAGCGGCACGTTGGGGTGCCGTGCGCGAAAACGCTTGGCGATGGCGAACACGTCGGCGGTCTTGGTGCCGGCCGCGAAGCTGCGCAGGTTGGCGGATTGGATCGCCGCGCCATCCGCCATCGGATCGGTAAAGGGCATGCCCAGCTCGATCACGTCGGCCCCGCCCGCGACGAGCGCGTCGAGAATGGCCGGGGTGGCGGCAGGCGAAGGATCGCCTGCGGTGACGAAGGCGACGAGCGCGGGGCGCCCTTGAGCAAAGGCGGCGGAGAGGATGCTCATCGACGCCCCCCCGATTGCGCGACGATCTGCGAGACAGCACCGACGATCGCGCCAGTCGCGAGCGCTTCGCCGATGCGCGGAACGCGGAGGCTCCAGTTGGCGAACGCCAGACCATATTGGTTGAGTTCGCGAACGAGAGCGGCGGCGACGGCGCCGACGATGATCCCGGTAAGAAGGTTCCGCACACTGATCATATCGCCACCCCCAGCGCTTCCGCGACGGTGAAGATGTCCTTGTCGCCACGCCCGCACAGATTGGCGAGGATGATCTGATCCTGCCGCATCTCGCGCGCGCGCGTCGTCACGGCGGCGATGGCGTGGCTCGGCTCGAGCGCGGGGATGATCCCTTCGGTGCGGCACAGCAACTGGAACGCGTCGAGCGCGTCGGCATCGGTGGCGGCGGTGTATTCGACACGGCCGATCGAATGCAGCCAGCTATGTTCGGGGCCGATGCCCGGATAGTCGAGTCCCGCCGAGATCGAGTGCGCCTCGGTGATCTGGCCGTCCTCGTCCTGCAACAGATAGGTTTTGTTGCCGTGGAGGATGCCCGGCGCGCCCCCGGCGAGACTGGCGGCATGCTCCTTGTCGAGCCCGCGCCCGGCCGCCTCGACGCCGAGCATCATCACGTCGCCATCGTCGAGGAACGGGTGGAACAGCCCGATCGCGTTCGATCCGCCACCGATCGCGGCGACGAGCAGGTCGGGCAGGCGGCCGATACGCGCGAGCATCTGCGCGCGCGCTTCCTTGCCGATCACGCTCTGAAAATCGCGGACCAGCTCGGGATAGGGATGGGGGCCGGCGGCGGTGCCGATGATGTAGAAGGTGTCGTGAACGTTCGCGACCCAGTCCCGCAACCCCTCGTTCATCGCGTCCTTGAGCGAGGCCGAGCCGCTCGTCACCGGCCGCACTTCCGCGCCCAGAAGCTTCATGCGGAACACGTTGGGCGCCTGCCGCGCGATGTCCTTGGCGCCCATGTAGATCACGCAGGGAAGGCCGAAGCGCGCGCAGACGGTGGCGGTCGCCACGCCATGCTGGCCCGCGCCGGTTTCGGCGATGATGCGCGTCTTGCCCATCCGCATCGCGAGCAGGATCTGGCCGATGCAATTGTTGATCTTGTGCGCGCCGGTATGGTTGAGTTCGTCGCGCTTGAACCAGACCTGCGCGCCATAGCCTTCCGGCGCCGACTCGCGCAGCGTATCGGTGAGCCGTTCGGCGTGATAGAGCGGGCTGGGACGGCCGACATAATGTTCGAGCAGGTCGTCGAACTGTGCCTGGAATGCCGGATCGGCCTTGGCGTCCCGATAGGCGACGTCGAGTTCGAGGATCAGCGGCATCAGCGTCTCGGCGACGTAGCGACCGCCGAAATCACCGAAATGCCCGCGATCGTCGGGCTGGGTGCGGAAGGAGTTGGGGGCGTTCATAGACGCGACGCCTTAAAGCGGGGCGGGCGCGCTGTCACGCCCCACGCCGTCGCCCCGGCGCGGGCCGGGGCCGTTGTGTATCGGGCGATCGATCCTCCTAGGCAGCAGCGGTCCCGGCCTGCGCCGGGGCGACGGTCATGCCGACTTTACCGCGCCCAGAAACGCGGCGATCTTGGTCACGTCTTTCACGCCGGGCGCGCTTTCCACGCCCGAAGACACATCGACCAGCGCCGCGCCGGTGCGCGCAATCGCCGCGCCCACGTTGAGCGGATCGAGACCGCCCGACAGCGCCCACGGCAGCGGATGATGGAAACCGTCGAGCAGGCTCCAGTCGAACCGCACACCCATTCCGCCGGGCAGCGCCGCGCCCGGCGGAGTCTTGGCGTCGTAGAGGATGCGGTCGGCCGCGCCGGCGAAGCTGGCGGCACCATCGAGGTCGGCTCTGGTGCGCACGGCCACGGCAGCCCAGATCTCGCGCCCGGTTTTCGCGCGGATCGCGGCGGCGCGGGCAGGGCTGGTGTCGTGAAGTTGAAGCGCGTCGAGCCGCCCGGCGTCGATCACCGCGTCGATCAGCGCATCGTCGGGATCGACGAACACGCCGACCCGCGCGACATGCCCCGGCACGCGCGCCGCGAGGTGCGCCGCCAGATCGCGCGACAGGTTGCGCGGCGAGGGTGCGAAGAACACGAAGCCGACATGGCTCGCGCCGCCGGCTACGGCGGCATAGAGCGTGGCCGGCGTGGACAGGCCGCAAATCTTGGCGGTGGTGGGCATGGCCGGCCCATTCCCCACTTTGGCGGGGCTGTCCATCCCCGGTCCGGCGCATCCAAGAATTTTGTTCCCCTATCGTTCCGTTCTGGCTAACGTGGGCACATGGCAAAACCTCAGAAGCGCTATGTCTGCCAGTCCTGCGGCTCGGTCTCGCATCGTTGGGCGGGGCAGTGCGGCGATTGCAGCGAATGGAACACGCTGGTCGAGGAAGCGGGCGCGGTGGTCACGCCGTTCCAGGCCAAGCACAACCTGCAAGGTGGCGGCCGGTTCATCATGCTGTCGGGTCTCGACGCCGAGGTCGAACTGCCCGAGCGGATGGCGAGCGGCATAGCCGAGTTCGATCGCGCGCTCGGTGGTGGCTTCGTCGAAGGCTCGGCGACGCTGATCGGCGGCGATCCCGGTATCGGCAAATCGACCCTGCTGCTCCAGGCGGCGGCGAAGATGGCGCTCGCCGGCAAGAGCGTCGCCTACGTCTCGGGCGAGGAAGCGGCCGATCAGGTGCGGCTGCGCGCGCGGCGGCTCGGGCTGGGCGCCGCGCCAGTGCAACTCGCCTCCGCCACCTCGACACGCGACATCCTGACGACGCTGTCGCAAGGCTCGCCGCCGGATCTGCTGGTGATCGATTCGATCCAGACGATGCATTCGGACCTGATCGAAGGCGCGCCGGGTACGGTCAGCCAGGTGCGCGCCTCGGCGCAGGAACTGATTCGTTTCGCCAAGGAACGCGGCACCGCCGTCGTGCTGGTCGGCCATGTCACCAAGGACGGCAGCATCGCCGGACCGCGCGTGCTCGAACATATGGTCGATACCGTGCTGAGCTTCGAGGGCGAGCGCAGCCACCAATATCGCATCCTGCGCGCGATCAAGAACCGCTTCGGCGGTACCGACGAGATCGGCGTGTTCGCGATGGTTGCCGAGGGGCTGACCGAGATTTCCAACCCATCGGCGCTGTTCCTCACCCAGCGCGACGAAGGCGTGACCGGCACCACCGTCTTCCCCGCGCTCGAAGGCACGCGCCCCGTGCTGGTCGAGATCCAGGCGCTGGTGGTCCGGCTCGCCAGCGGTGCGACGCCGCGCCGCGCGGTGGTCGGCTGGGACAGCGGGCGGCTGGCGATGATCCTCGCCGTGCTGGAGGCGCGGTGCGGGCTCAGCTTTTCGGCCTGCGAAGTCTATCTCAACATCGCCGGCGGCTACCGCGTGGCCGATCCCGCCGCGGATTTGGCGGTGGCGGCGGCGCTGGTGTCGGCGCTGTCCGAACGGCCCGTGGCGGTGGACGCGGTCGCGTTCGGCGAGATCGCTTTGTCGGGAGAGGTTCGCCCGGTCGCGCATGGCCCGCTGCGCATGAAGGAAGCCGCCAAACTCGGCTTCGAACGCGCGCTGGTGCCGGCGGCGAGCACGGGCGAGAAGACCATATTGTCGCTCACCGGCTTCCGCACGCTTGGCCAGTTGGTCGAGTATATGCTCGGGCGTTGACATATGGCGGCCCGTACCTCCGCGAAGTCGCGGGACGGCGCGGAGCACTTGCGTTGCAACGTCGAGCGGCTGGCTTGCCAGCAACCAACCTAAGCATTCGACATGGACGGATGTTTGTTGGGCGACGCGTGACGTCCTGAGACGCGATGGACAAGGTGAGCTATGCGAACACCACACTCGACACGCACCGCCTCGTCATCGTAAGCGCGCGCCGATGGGACTGACCGCGCTCGACATCATCGTTCTTCTCGCCATCGGCGGCGCCGCCGTGCTGGGGCTGGTGCGCGGCTTCGTGACCGAGGTGCTGTCGCTGTTCGCGTGGGTGGCGATCGTGTTCGCGGTCAAGCTGTTCCATGTCCCCGTGGCGCACGCGCTGACCGGCATCGTCGGCACGGTGACGGGCGCGGCGGTGCTCGCCTTCGCGATCCTCGCCGGCGTCACCTATTTCGGCGGGCGGCTGGTCGCGCGATCGATCGGTGGGCGTATCCGCGATTCGGTCGTGGGCCCGCTCGATCGCGCGCTCGGCTTCGGCTTCGGCGCGCTCAAGGGGCTCATCCTGACGAGCCTCGCCTTCCTGCTCGTCGTGCTGATGACAGATACCGTGCACGGCGGCCCGGCGCACCGGCCCGACTGGCTGACGACCTCGAAGACCTATCCCTTGCTCAACGCGACCAGCGCGGGCATCGCCGATTTCGTCGATCGCCGCCGCAAGGGGCTGCCGGTGTTCGGCCAGACAGCGCCGCTTGCCACCGAACGGGCGGCGAACCGCACCGACTGACGTTGCTCGGGAAAGGACGTGCCGACCATGACTGCGACCGCCCCCACCATCCTCATCGCCGGCGCCTCGCGCGGCCTCGGCCACGGCATCGCGAGCGCCTATGTGGCGCGCGGTTGGAACGTGATCGGCACCGTCCGCTCGGACGCGCGCACCCCGTTGCACGACCTCGCCGACGCGCATCCTGGCCGCGTCACCATCGAGACGCTCGACATCGACGTGCCCGACCAGATCGCCGCGCTGCGGGAACGCCTGTCCGGCGCCACGCTCGAAACGCTGTTCGTCAACGCGGGCACCACCACCCGCGACGAGCATGTCCGCGGCGGCATGGTGAGCACCGAGGAGTTCACCCGCGTGATGGTGACCAACGCACTCGGTCCGATGCGCGTCGTCGAGGCGTTCGCGGATCTCGTTCCCGCAACCGGCCTGATCGGCGTCATGTCGTCGGGGCAGGGCAGCATCGCCAACAACGAGACGGGGCTGCGCGAGGTGTACCGCGCCAGCAAAGCGGCACTCAACATGCTGATGCGCAGCTTCGCCGCGCGTCAGCCGGAGCCTAAGCGCGCGATGCTGTTGCTCGCACCGGGCTGGATCAGGACCGATCTCGGCGGCCCCGACGCCCCGTTCACGCTGGAGGAGAGCGTGCCGGTGCTGGTCGATCTTCTGCTGGCGGCACGCGGCATGCCGGGCCTGCGCTACCTCGATCGCTTCGGACAGACCGTGCCGTGGTGAGGAAGGGCGCGAAAATCGTTGCGATGGCGGCATTGTTCCCGGCGGCGGGGTGACGGGCGCCCGATCCGGCCTTACATCGGCCATATGACCGCACCGCTCTACAATACCGAGATTCTCCGCCTCGCCGCGACCATCCCGTATCAGGAGCGGCTCGCCGATCCGATGGCATCGTCCGAAAAGCGCTCGCCGATCTGCGGCAGCCGCGTGACGGTCGATGTCAATACCGATGCCCAAGGCCGCGTCAGCCAGGTCGGCATGCTGGTGCGGGCTTGCGCGCTGGGGCAGGCGTCCTCGTCGCTGTTGGCCGCGAATGTGATCGGCCGTTCTCCGGACGAACTAGCGACCGCGCGCGACGCGCTCGCCGCGTGGCTCGCGGGTTCAGGCCCAGTGCCGGACTGGCCGGGCATTGACATCTTCACTCCGGCGCTGCCGCACAGCGCGCGCCATCCCTCGATCCGGCTCGCGTTCGAAGCGGCGGCGGAAGCGGCAGCGGCGGCGTCGCTGCAGCGCGCGGCATGACGGAGAGCCTGCTCGGCGCCGGCGCCGTGCTCGGCGGCTTCGGGCTGCTGTTCGTGCTGATCTTCCGCCGGCTCGGGCTGGGTGCGACGCTGGGCTATCTCGTCGCGTGCGCGGTGGTCGGCCCGCAGGTGCTGGGGCTGGTCGGCGATGCCGAACAGAAGATCGGCGTGGCCGAACTCGGCATCACGTTGCTGCTGTTCATCGTCGGGCTCGAGCTCAATCCCGCGCGGCTGTGGAGCTTGCGTAAGGAGATTTTCGGATTCGGCGTGCTTCAGGTCGTGCTCTGCGGTCTGGCGGTGACCGGCGTGGTCTGGGCGTTCGCGGGCTTCTCGATCGCGTCGGCGATCGCGCTCGGCCTGCCGCTGGCGCTGTCCTCGACCGCACAGGTGCTGCCGATGCTGCAATCCGCCGGGCGGTTGCGCACCCCGTTCGGCGAGCGCGCCTTCTCGATCCTGCTGTTCCAGGATCTGTCGATCGTCCCGCTCATCACGATCGTCACCGTGCTGTCGCGCAACCCGGCGGATGCGCAGGGGCCGCCTGGCTGGCAACTGTTCCTCTATACCGTTCTCGCGATCGTCGGGCTGGTGCTCGCCGGGCGCTTCCTGATGCGGCCGATGTTCCGTGCGATCGGCAATCTCGGCGAGCGCGAGATGTTCGTGTTCGCGGCGCTGTTCACCGTCGTCGCGGCGGCGGCGATCATGGAGGCGCTCGGGCTGTCGACCGCGCTCGGCGCGTTCGTCGCCGGCGTGATGCTCGCGGACAGCCCCTATCGCCACGAGATCGAAAGCGATGTCGAACCGTTCCGGTCGGTGCTGCTCGGCCTGTTCTTCGTCGCGGTCGGCATGATGCTCGATCTCCACGCGATCGCCGCGCGCCCGCTGTTCGTGATGGGGATGGCGGCGGCGCTGATCGTCACCAAGACCGCGATCATCATGGCGATCGGCCTGCTGTTCCGCATGACCTGGCGCCAGGCGTTCGCGCTCGGGCTGTTGCTCAGCCAGGGCGGCGAATTCGGCTTCGTGCTGTTCGCGCAGGCGCAGAACGCCTGGCTGATCAAGCCCGAGGCGGCGAGCCTGTTCGGCGCCATCGTCACACTGTCGATGGCGACCACCCCCTTCCTGATGGCGCTGACCAAGCGGCTGCGCACCGAACCGATCGTCGCCACCGGCGAGCGCGAGGGGCCACGCGCCGACGGCGCGAACGCGCTGATCGTCGGCTACGGGCGTTTCGGCCAGACGGTCGCGCAGATGCTGATCGCGCAGGGCATTCCGGTCACGCTGATCGACACCGACATCGAGATGATCGACATCGCCAGCGAATTTGGCGCCAAGGTCTATTATGGCGACGGCACCCGGCTCGACCTGCTCCGCCAGGCCGGCGCGAGCGAGGCCGAGCTCATCATGTTCTGCATCGACAAGGATCAGGTCACGGCCGATCTGGTCGAGGCGGTCCATACCGCTTTCCCCAAGGCTGGCATCTTCGTGCGCGCCTATGATCGGCGTTCGCTCATCAAGCTCCGGGGCAGCCCGGCGACGGCGGTGGTGCGCGAGGTGCTCGAATCGGCGGTGAAGATGGCGCGGCTCGCGATGGCGAGCCTCGAGATCGACAGCGAGGAGATCAACCGCAGCGAGGCGCATTACCGCGCGCGCGACAAGGAACGACTCAAGGCGCAGCTCGAGACCGGCGATTTCCGCACGCAGGAGGCGCGGATGCTGGTGCAGGATGCGCGTGAGGAATTGCGGGAGGGCGGCTGATGAACTGGCTGGTGGTGGCGGCGGCGCTTTCGGGCGCGCTCGCGGTTGGCGCGGGTGCGTTCGGTGCGCATGGCGCGAGCGGGCAGGCGCAGGCGTGGCTCAAGACGGGCGGCGAGTATCAATTGATCCACGCGGTCGCGGCATTGGTCGCGGCGCAGATCGGCGCGCGCGGGCCGGGCTGGCTGTTCGTCGCCGGCGCCCTCGTGTTCGCGGGCACGCTATACCTGATGGCGCTCGGGCTGCCACGATGGCTGGGCGCTATCACGCCGGTCGGCGGCGTGCTGTTGATCGCGGCATGGGTCTGGCTCGCGTGGAGCGCGGCGCGGTAGGAAAGGCGAGCTCGAAGCGCGAGCGACATCGGTAAATCACAGCCGTTCGTGCCGAGCGAAGTCGAGGCATCTGTGCTCCGGGCCTGCCCCTCGACTGCGCTCGGGACGAATGGAATTTAGCCGGTACGCTCGTGATCTGCGCGTCTGGTCCAAAACCCAACCGTTCGCACTGAGCGAAGTCGAAGTGCGTGCCACAAGCGTCCCGCTCCGGGCACGTGCCTCGACTACGCTCGGCACGAACGGATAAGGGGTCTATCCTGCCGGCTTCCTGTCCAGCAGCCGCACGATCGCCGAGAAATCCAGGCCGCCGTTTCCCGCATCCGCGAATCGCTGGTACAGGTCAGCCGCCCGCGCGCCCATCGGCGTATCGGCGCCCACCGACGCCGCCGCTTCCATCGCCAGCTTCAAGTCCTTGAGCATCAGTGCGGTCGCGAAGCCGCCCTGATAGCCGCGATCGGCCGGCGTCTCGGGGCCGACGCCCGGCCACGGCGCATAGCTCGTCAGCGACCAGCTTTGCCCCGAGCTGACGCTGGCGATCTCGAAAAATTTCTGCGGATCGAGGCCGAGCTTGTCGGCGAGCAGGAACGCCTCGCAGGTCGCGATCATCTCCGCGCCGAGCACCATGTTGTTGCAAATCTTGGCCGATTGCCCTGCGCCGCTCGCCCCGGCATGGATCACCGCCTTGCCCATCTGCGCCAGATACGGTTGCGCGCGCGCGAACGCATCCTCGCTGCCGCCGACCATGAAGGTCAGCGTGCCCGCATTCGCCGCCGCGATCCCGCCGGAGACGGGCGCGTCGACCATCGCGAACCCTCGGGCGGCGGCACTTTCCCCGACGCGCTTGGCGGTGGCGACGTCGATCGTCGAGCAATCGATCAGCAGCGCGCTTTGCGGCGCGGCGGCGAACACGCTCTCGCCATACACCGTCTCGACGTGCCGCCCGGCGGGCAGCATTGTCACCACTGCGTCGGCGCCCTCGCACGCTTCGGCCGCGCTGGCGAGGGGTACGCACCCCGCCGCCTTTGCGCGATCAAGCGCTTCCGAGGAGAGATCGAACGCCCGCACCTGGTGGCCGTGCTTCGCGAGATTCGCGGCCATGCCGCCGCCCATGTTGCCGAGGCCGATGAAGCCGATGCGTGCCATGTCTCTCTCCTAAAGTGTGCTCACACCAGTCCGTTCGCACTGAGCGCAGTCGAAGTGCGTGCCCCAAACGGCACGCTTGCGACATGTCCTTCGACTTCGCTCAGGACGAACGCGGAGTGGTTAGCGCCCCACCCAAACGGCCGGTCGTTTCTCCACAAAGGCGGTCATGCCCTCGCGCTTGTCCTCGGTCGCGGCGAGAAGCTGGAACAGCCGGCGTTCGCTATGGATGCCCTGCGCCAGTCCGCTTTCGAACGCGAGGTTGACCATTTCCTTGTTCACCATCGCCGCGAGCGGCGGCATGGCGGCGATCGTCGCGGCGGTCTTGAGCGCGTCGGCGAGCAGATCGGTGGCAGGCACGATCCGCGCGACCAGCCCGGAACGCTCCGCTTCGACCGCGTCCATCATCCGCCCGGTCAGGCACATCTCCATCGCCTTGGCCTTGCCGACCGCGCGCGTGAGCCGCTGCGAGCCGCCCATGCCCGGCGCGACGCCGAGCTTGATCTCGGGCTGGCCGAACTTCGCGGTGTCCGATGCGAGGATGAAATCGGCCATCATCGCCAATTCGCAGCCGCCGCCGAGCGCGAAGCCGTTGACCGCAGCGATCCAGGGCTTGCGCGTGCCAACCACGCCGCTCTGCCAGCCGGAGAAGAAATCCTGCAGGAAGAAGTCTGCGGCGGGCTTGTCGACCATCTCCTTGATGTCGGCGCCGGCTGCGAACGCCTTCTCGCCGCTGCCGGTCAGCACCGCGCAGCGCTGGCCCGGATCGGCGTCGAACGCCGCGAAGGCGTCGATCAGGTCGGCCAACACCTCGGTGTTGAGCGCGTTGAGCGCCTGCGGCCGGTTGAGCGTGATGAGGGTAACAGCGTCGTGCGTTTCGACGAGGATGTTCCGATAGGTCATTGCGGTGTCCAGGCCTCATGTGCGGGGAGGGGGGCGAAGATCGCATCCACGGCGGCGTCGGTCACGCCTTGGGGCGTGGCGGGTTTCCAGCGCGGCGCGTTGTCCTTGTCGATGATTAGCGCGCGGACGCCCTCGAGGAAGTCGGGCAACTGCGCGACGCGCGCGGCGACCGCATATTCCTGCCGCATCTCGTCGGCGAAGTCGGTCATCCCCGCGCCCTCGGCGAGCAGCCGAAGCGACACCTTCATCGCCTGCGAAGACTTGCTGGCGAGCGTCGCACGCTGCGCCGCCGCCCATTCGCCCGGATCGGCCTCGAGCGCGGCCAGCACGTCCTCCAGCCGGTTGGATGCGAACAGCCGGTCGATCTCGTCGCGGTGCGCGAGGATCGCTGCGTCGGGGGCGGTTGTGCTCGCATCGTCTAGGATCGATGCGATGGCCTGCGGCGTCGCGGTGATCGCGGCCTTGACGCCATCGAGCGCGGCGGCAGCAACGAAATGCGTGGCGAGGCCCAGCGCGAGGCATTCCGCGCCGTCCAGCCGATAGCCGGTCAGCGCGATATACTGGCCAAGCCGCCCGGGCAGCCGCGACAGATACCAGCCACCGCCGACATCGGGGAACAGGCCGATGCCGGTCTCGGGCATCGCGAATTTGGTGTTCTCGGTCGCGACCCGGAACCGCGCCGGCTGCGAGATGCCAACCCCGCCGCCCATCGTGATCCCGTCCATGAACGCGACGATCGGCTTGGGATAGGTGAACAGCCGGTGATTGAGTCGGTATTCGACGCGGAAGAACGCGCGCGCGGCCGAACCGTCACCAGCGCCGCTCTCGGCGATCATGCGGATATCCCCGCCCGCGCAGAATCCGCGCCCCTCGGCATGGTCGATCAGCACCGCCTCGATCGCCGGATCGCGTTCGGTGGCGTCGAGAGCGTCGAGCATCGCCGCGCACATGCCGGTGCTGAGCGCATGGATCGCTTTGGGTCGGTTGAGCCGGATGCGCAGAACGGCGCCATCTGAAAAGGTGAGGACGTCCATCAAAACCCTCCCCGGAACGAGGGGGACCAGCCGAAGGCTGGTGCAGGGGGGCTTCCCCAAGCGATACCGTGGGTGGAAGCCCCCCTCCGTCGCGCTACGCGCGCCACCTCTCCGTGCCGGAGAGGAACACGCCACACCCTCATTTCAGCAAATCCCGCCCGACGATCATCCGCATCACCTGGTTGGTGCCCTCCAGGATCGAATGCACCCGCAAGTCCCGCCAGAAGCGCTCGATCGGATAGTCCATCAGATAGCCATAGCCGCCGTGCAGTTGCAGCGCGCGATCGGCCACCGCCGATCCCGTATCCGTCGCGAGCCGCTTCGCCATCGCCGCGAACCGAGTCTTGTCCGGCGCACCGTCGCTCACCTTCGCCGCCGCCATGTAGAGCAATGCGCGCGCCGCCTCCAGGTCGGTCGCCATGTCGGCGAGCGTGAACTGGGTGTTCTGGAACTCGGCGATCGCCTTGCCGAACTGCTTGCGATCCTTGGTGTACGTCACGGCCTCATCGAGACAGCGCTGCGCGCCGCCCAGCGAACATGCGCCGATATTGAGCCGCCCGCCATCCAGCCCGCTCATCGCGATCTTGAAACCTTCGCCCTCCGCGCCGAGCAAATTCTCCGCCGGCACGCGCACGCCGTCGAGGATCAGTTGCGCGGTCGGCTGCGAATGCCAGCCGAGCTTGCGCTCCTGCGCGCCGAAGCTGACGCCGGGCATGTCCTTCTCGATGACGAGGCACGAAATGCCCTTGGGGCCATCCTCGCCGGTGCGGACCATCACCGCATAGACTTCGTTCTCCCCCGCGCCCGAAATGAACTGCTTGGTCCCGGTCACGACATACGAGCCGCCGTCGCGCACCGCGCGCGTCTTGAGCGCCGCCGCATCCGATCCCGAACCCGGCTCGGTCAGGCAATAGCTGGCAATCCGCGCCATGCCGACCAGATCGGGCAAATACTTCGCCTTCACCTCGGCGCCGCCGTAGGTGTCGATCATCCACGACGCCATGTTGTGGATGCTGATGAACGCCGAGGTCGAGGGGCAGCCATAGGCCATCGCCTCCATGATCAGCGCCGCCTCCAGCCGCCCGAGGGCGATGCCACCGCTCGCCTCGGAGACGTAGATCGCCCCGAAGCCAAGCTCCGCCGCCGCGCGGATCGTGTCGCGCGGGAAGATGTGCTTCTCGTCCCACTCCGCCGCGAACGGCGTGATGCGATCGGCGGTGAAGCGCCGGGCGAGCTCCTGGATCTCGCGCTGGTCGTCGGTCAGGTCGAACTGGTTCATACTTACCCCATCGTCGGAATGACGAAGGCGTTCGCCGTATCGCCAACCCCGCCATCGGGCCAGCGCTGCGTGACCGTCTTGACCTTGGTCCAGAACTTCACGCCCTCCATGCCGTGCTGGTTGGTGTCGCCGAACGCCGAGCGCTTCCAGCCGCCAAAGGTGTGGTAGGCGACCGGCACCGGGATCGGCACGTTGATGCCGACCATGCCGACGTTGACTCGCGCGGCGAATTCGCGCGCGGCATGGCCGTTGCGGGTGAAGATCGCGACGCCGTTGCCGTACTGATGCTCGCTCGGCAGCCGCACCGCATGTTCGAAATCCTGAGCGCGGACGATCTGGAGGACCGGGCCGAAAATCTCCTCCTTGTACGCGCTCATGCTGGTGGTGACGTGGTCGAACAGCGTCGGCCCGACGAAGAAGCCGCCTTTATGGCCTTGCAGTTCGAAGCCGCGCCCGTCGACCACCAGTTCGGCGCCCTCGTCGACGCCGGTCTGAATCCAGTCCTCGATCCGCTTCTTGTGGATCGCGGTGACGACCGGGCCATAATGCGCGTCGCTGTCGGTCGAGACGCCGACACGCAGGTTCTCGATCGCGGGAATCAATTTCTCGCGCAGCGCGATGGCGGTCTTCTCGCCGACCGGCACCACGACCGGCAGCGCCATGCAGCGTTCGCCCGCCGATCCGAACGCGGCGCCCGACAGATCGGCGACGACCTGGTCGAGATCGGCATCAGGCATGACGATGCCGTGGTTCTTGGCCCCGCCCATCGCCTGCACGCGCTTGCCCGCCGCGACGCCGCGCGAATAGACGTAGTGCGCGATGTCCGACGAGCCGACGAAGCTCACCGCGCTGATCGCAGGATGGTCGAGGATCGCGTCGACCATTTCCTTATCGCCGTGGACGACCTGCAAGATACCCTCGGGCAGCCCCGCTTCGAGGAACAATTCACCGAGCCGCACCGGCACCGACGGGTCGCGCTCGGACGGCTTGAGGATGAAGGCGTTGCCGGTCGCGATCGCCACGCCCGACATCCACAGCGGGATCATGCCGGGGAAGTTGAACGGGGTGATGCCCGCGCCGATGCCGAGCGGCTGCCGCATCGAATAGACGTCGATGCCGGGGCCGGCGCCCTGGGTATATTCGCCTTTCAGGACATGCGGAATGCCGCAGCAGAACTCGATCACCTCGAGCCCGCGCTGGATGTCGCCCTTGGCGTCGGCGATCACCTTGCCGTGTTCGGAGGAGAGCAGATGCGCCAGCGCCTCCATGTTCTTCTCGACCAAAGCCTTGAAGTTGAACATCACGCGTGCGCGGCGCTGAGGGTTGGTCGCGGCCCAGCCCGGCTGCGCTTTCTGCGCGGCGGCAACCGCGCGGTCGAGATCGGCCTGCGTGCCGAGCGCGACGCGCGCCTGCACCGCGCCAGTGTTGGGATCGAACACGTCGCCGGTCCGCGCCGATGCGCCGGCAGCGCCGCCGACGATGAGATGGTCGATGTCGCGGATCGCACTTGCCATGCCGATACTCTCCTTGGACGCGTTCTGTGTCGCGCGCTTTTTCGGCGCACGGGGCTGCAAAAGCAACGGGTGGACTTGCAAAGCGAAGCTGCAATAGTGCAGCTCGATGAACTGGGACGACATGCGCTTCTTCCTCGCCGTCACCCACACGGGGCAGATCGCGCGCGCCGCCGCCCAGCTCGGCGTCGATGCCACTACCGTCACCCGGCGAATCCGCCGGCTCGAACAGTCGCTCGGCCACACGCTGTTCGAGCAGCGTCGCGACGGGCAGCACCTTACCGAAATGGGCGAGCGGCTCGCCGCCAAGGCCGACGCGCTCGAACGTGCGATGTCGGACGTGACCGAACAGGGTGCGCATCCGCTCGAGGGTGTGGTGCGGGTCAGCGCGTCGGAAGGGTTCGGCACGTGGTTCGTCGCGCCACGGCTCGGCGGGTTCAGCGCGGCCTATCCACGGCTGAACGTCGATCTGGTCGCGAACAGCGGCTTCCTCAGCCCGTCGCGGCGCGAGACCGACATTGCGATCGTGCTCGCGCGCCCGCGCAAAGGCCCGCTCGTCTCGCGGCGGCTGACCGATTATGCGCTGCGCCTCTACGCATCACGTGCCTATGTCGAGGGCGCGCCGATCGCCTCGAAGGCGGCGCTGCGCACGCATCCGCTGATCGGCTACATTCCCGATTTCCTCTACGCGCCCGAGCTCGACTATCTCGAAGAGATCGATCCGCAATTGAGCCCGCGGCTGCGCTCGTCGAGCATCAACGCGCAGCATCGCATGGCGGCCGCCGGGGCGGGCGTGGCGGTGCTGCCCTGCTTCATCGGCGATACCGACCCCAACCTCGTCCGCGTGCTCGACGAGGTGCGAATCACCCGGTCGTTCTGGCTCGCCACCCATCGCGACGTGCTCGCGCTGCCGCGCACCCGCGCCTTTGTCGACTGGCTCGTCGGCGCGGCTACCGCCGATCGCGACGTGTTGCTCGGTCTCTGACGCGGTGGTTTGTTTCAACTCCGCTCGTGCTGAGTAGGGGTCGCGATATTGGCTCGGGTGGAGAAGCAGCCCGATCGCCGCTATAGCTCGCGTTCAACACACATGAGGAGCAGGACCATGACCGGCAACCCAATCGCTGGAGGCCAGCGCTGATGGCCGGCCTGTGGTTCGACGAGTTGAGCATCGGCCAGGTCTTCCGCCACGCGATCCGGCGGACGGTCACGGAGACCGACAACCTGCTGTTCTCGACGCTGACCCACAACCCCGCGCAGCTTCACCTCGACGCCGAATATATGAAGGACAGCGACTATGGCCGCATCCTCGTCAATTCGACCTTCACGCTCGGGCTGATGGTCGGCGTGTCGGTCGGCGACACCACGCTCGGCACGGCGATTGCCAACCTCGGCTGGGACGAGGTGCGCTTCCCTGCGCCGGTGTTCATCGGCGATACGTTGCGGACCGAGACCGAAGTCGCCGAATTGCGCGAGTCGAAATCGCGCCCCGACGCGGGCATCGTCACCTTTATCCACCGCGCCTACAACCAGCGCGACGAACTGGTCGCCTCGTGCCGCCGCTCGGGCCTGCAACGCAAGCGGCCGGCATGAGGCCGCTGCGTTCGCTGCTGTTCGTCCCCGGCGACAGCGAGAAGAAGCTCGCCAAGGTCGATGGCTGCGGCGCCGATGCGGTAATCCTCGATCTCGAGGATTCGGTCGCCCCCGCCAACAAGCGCGCGGCGCGCGATCTGGTCGCCGCCTTCCTCAAGGCGCGCCCGCGCGCCGCTCGCACCGTGCAACTCTGGGTTCGCGTCAATCCGTTCGACACCGGCCTCACCGCCGACGATCTCGCCGCGATCGTCCCCGGCGATCCCGACGGCATCATGCAGCCCAAGATCGACGGCCCGGCGGATGTCAGAACGTTGTCCGGCCAACTCGATGCGCTGGAGGCCGAACACGGCCTCGCCTCCGGCGCGATCCGCGTCCTGCCGGTCGCGACCGAGACGCCGATCGCGCCGTTCCGGCTCGGCGATTTCGCCACCGCTGGCCTCACGAGGCTGGCGGGTCTCACCTGGGGCGCGGAGGATTTGTCCGCAGCGCTCGGTGCCAGCACCAACCTCGGTCCGGACGGTACGTGGGCGTTCACCTATCAGATGGTGCGCTCGCTGACCCTGCTCGCCGCGCATGCCGCCGGCGTCCCCGCCATCGACACGTTATACGTCAACTTCCGCGACGACGACGGGCTTCGCGCCGCCAGCCGCGCCGCCCGCGCGGAAGGATTCTCGGGCCGCCTCGCGATCCACCCCGCGCAGGTCGCCGGCATCAACGCCGCCTTCTCGCCGAGCGACGAGGAGATCGCCTTCGCACGCCGCATCGTCGCCGCGTTCGAGGCCGAGCCGTCCATCGGCACGATCGGGATCGACGGCAAGATGTACGACCTGCCGCACCTCAAGGCGGCGCTGCGGACGCTCGCGATGGTGCGCGGCTGAGCCGCGATCAGGGCGCTTTCGCCGGACTCTTCAACGACGCCGGCAGGTCCGCCCATGCCGTTCCCGCCATCATCCGCGCACGGCCAAGCTCGAACAGCGCCTGCATCGCCGGCTGACGGAAATCGAGCGATGAGGATGTCTCGTCAGGCGGTACCGCCGCGACAAAGGTCGCGACATGGTTCTGCTGGCCGAACGCCGCGACGGTGGCGAGCGAGGTGCGCTGGGTCGCCTTGCTCGCGGTGTCGAAGCTGCGCGACAGTAGCGACAACAATGATCGCTTGGTGACCGCGAACTCGTCGTCCGCCTTGCCGTTGACCAGCACGTAGATGCTCCCGCCCGATGTCTGCCCGGGCGGCAGGATCAGCGCGGTGTCGGGCAGCGCGAAGAACGCGCCGATCGTGCTGCCATCGACATGGAGTTCGTGCGCGCGGTGGCTGCCCATCTGCGCGTCGATCATCACCGGCGGGAACACGCCGGGAATCGCCGCCGAGGCGGTGAGCACGGTCGCGAATAGGTCGCGCGCCGCCGGCCCGCCGCGCGCGGCGATCGCGCCCATGTCCCATACCACGAGATCCTGGCTGTCGAGATCGGTGGTCGCGACCAGCAGCCGCCGCCCGCGCGCCTGTTCGCGCGCCACCGCCGCCATCAGCGCGGGCGTGATGAAACTGTCCACCAGCGCACGCAGCCGTTTGCCGGTGTAGATGCTGTCGCGGAACAGCGGGTGGACGAACGGGAAAGGCAACAGGTGCGATGCCTCGCCGTCAGTGAAGCCCTTCCTCAGTTCGGCATCCCACTTCGGCCCGAGGAACGCGAACGGGGCGATCAGCGCGCCGGTGCTCACCCCCGTCACCACGCTGAACTCCGGCCGGGTGCCCGCCTGCGTCCAGCCGTACAGCACGCCAGCGCCGAACGCGCCATTCGCCCCGCCGCCCGATAGCGCGAGCATCGTCGGCGGGGTGCCGGCAGCGTCGGGCCGGAACATCGCGCGTACAGCGGGATCGTTGATCTCGTAGCGGACGTGCGGGAAGCCGACCGGGTAGGCGATGGCATGGTCGGCCTGCGTGAACGGCTCGCGCGGGATGGTGACGCATCCGCTCATGGTCAGCAGCGATGCGGCGAGGAGCGCACTCTTCAAGCCGGACTTTCGTGTATCACCGTTCGTCCTGAGCGAAGTCGAAGGACGTGTCCGGAGCGTTACGCCTGCGGCACGCACTTCGACTTCGCTCAGTGCGAACGGTTTGGGTAACGGCAGCCGCTCGTCCGGCATCACCGCGGCTGCGCGTCGAGAAACGCCTCTACCGCGCCGAGATCGACCACCTTGTCGACATAGCTCTCACCGATGTCGCGCGCGAGCAGGAAGGGCAGGGTGCCCGCATCCATCTTCTTGTCGTGAAGCATATGCCCAACCAGCGTCTTGCCGCTCGCACTGATCCCCGCCGCTGCGAGCCCGTCGGGCAGGCCGACCGCGCGCAGATGCGCGGCCACGCGCGCGGCGGCGGCGCGCGGCGCGATCCCCTGCGCCGCCGAGAAACCATAAGCCAGCGCCATCCCCGCCGCGACGCCCTCACCGTGGAACAGCCGGTCCGAAAAGCCGGTCTCCGCCTCCAGCGCGTGCCCAAAGGTATGGCCAAGGTTGAGCAACGCCCGCCGCCCGCGCGTCTCGCGCTCGTCCTCGGCGACGATTCGCGCCTTGGCGGCGACCGAATAGGCGATCGCATATTCGCGCGAGCGCAGATCGCCGGCGAGCAGCGCCGCGCCGTTCGCCTCGCACCATGCGAAGAAATCGGCATCGTCGATCAGTCCATATTTCACCACCTCGGCATAGCCGGCGCGCAGTTGGCGCGGCGGCAGCGTCTCGAGCACGATCGGGTCGATCAGCACCAAGGCGGGCTGGTGGAACGCGCCGATCAGGTTCTTGCCCGCCCGCGTGTTGATCGCGGTCTTGCCGCCCACCGACGAATCGACCTGCGCGAGCAAGGTGGTCGGCACCTGGACGAACCCGCAGCCGCGCTTCAGGATGCTGCACGCGAAGCCGACCAGATCGCCGATCACCCCGCCGCCAAGCGCGATGACATGATCGCCGCGCTCGACGCCAAGATCGAGCAACCGGTCGCTGAGTTGCTCCAGCATCGCCCAACTCTTGGTCGATTCGCCCGGCGGCAGCACGATCGCCTCGCTGGCGATGCCCGCCGCCGCCAAGTTCGCGCGCAGCGCCGCGAGATGCGGGAGGACGTTCTCGTCGGTGACGATCGGCATCACCCGTCCGCGCGCGAGCGGCGCGAGGGCGGAGGCGGCACGGGCGAGCAGCCCGGCCTCGACCACCACATCATAACTGCGTTCGCCGAGTCCGACGCGGACGGTCGTCATAATCCAATGGCCTTGAGGATGGCGTTGACAGTGGCATCGTGCGGCGCGTGCTGGCTGACGATGCGGAGGTGGGCCTGCGCGTAGATCGGATTGCGCACCCGTGCCAGTTCTTCGAGGATCTTGCGCGGGTCGCCGTCGCGCAACAGCGGACGGGTGTCGCGCCGCCCGACGCGCGCCACCAACACATCGGGACTGGCATCGAGCCACACCGACAGCGTGTTGTTCAGGATCAGCGCGCGCGTCTCATCCTGGATGAAGGCGCCGCCGCCGGTCGCGATCACGCGCGGCTCGCCGGTGATGAGCCGCGCGATCACACGGCGTTCGCCGTCGCGAAAGTGCGCTTCGCCGAAACGCGCGAAAATGTCGGAGACGGTCATCCCCGCCGCGGTTTCGATCTCGGTATCGGCATCGACGAAGGGTAAATGCAGCCGTTGCGCGAGGCGGCGGCCGACGGTCGACTTGCCCGCGCCCATCAGCCCGACGAGGACGATCGGCTGGCCGTGCCAGACAGGGGTGGGAGCGGGGCTTTGCAACATGGGAAACGGGCTATACAGCGCACCTGCCGCTCGGGCAAAAGGGCCTGCCGGGCCGGTTTCGCCCATTTGTTACAAGGTTTGCCAATGTCCCGCTCGCTGGTTGTGCTTCTGGTCGTGGTCGTCGTGCTCGTCGGCGGAATGTTTCTGCTCGCGGGCCGTGCGCACGAAAAGCCCCTGACCCATGTCGAGAAGGTTGTCACGCTTGCGAATCTCCAGGGCTGATCTTCCGCTCGTCGCATTGGCGGGGGTGATCGCGTTGGGCGTGGGGATACCCGCGCTCGGCCAGAATTCGCCGCAGTCGATCCTTCCGCCTGGGTTCGGCGAGCCGGCCCCAACGCCCTCGCCGCGCCCGTCTCCGCGCGAAACCGCGAGCGGTGGGGCGGTGGTCCGTACCGCGCCGACCCCGCTCGCGCCGCCGCTGCCGGACGGCAACGGCGCGCCGCCGCTCCCGCTCGCCGCCGCGACGCCGACGCCGACGCCGAGCGGCACGCCGACGCCCGGCGTGATCGCGATTCCGGTGCGGTACGACATGCCCGCCTATGCGCGCCGGTGGATCGGCCGGGTCGGCCCGATCGACCTCGCCGCCGGCGGTTTGCCCGCCACTGCGTTCGGCAACGCGCCCGGCCGGTATGTCGAGGCGCTGATGCGCGGGCTCAACCTGCCGATCGCCTCGCGCTGGATGTCGATCGCGCTGCGGCGCGCATTGGTGTCGCGCGTCGATACGCCCGTAGGCGTCAACGGCGCGGATTTCGCCGCCGAGCGGGCCTGGCTGTTGCTCCGCATGGGCGAATCGGTCGCCGGGCGCGCGGTGGTGCAGAGCGTCGATAATCAGGATTACACGCCCAAGCTCTATGAGATCGCGATGCAGTCGGCGCTCGCCAATGGCGATCCGGCGGAGCTGTGCCCGATCGTCGAGGGGGGCTATGCGCTCGGCTTCGAACGCGGGTGGGTGCTGGCACGGGCGATGTGCGCCGGGCTGGCCGGCCTTCCCGGCAACGCCCAGCCGCTGATCGCAGCCGCCGCCAAGAGTCGGGTCGCGACCGGGATCGACCTGCTGCTCGCGCAGAAGATCGCCGGCTCGGGGGCGCGCGGCCGACAGGCCGTGACGATCGAATGGGACGATGTCGATCGTCTCACCGCCTGGCGCTACGGCCTCGCGATGGCCTCGGCGACCGAGATCCCGGCACCGCTGCTCGACGGCGCCTCGCGAAACGTCATGGCGTGGCGCGCGCAGTCGCCGATGCTCGCGGCGCACGTTCGCGCGCCGGCCGCCGAGATCGCGGCGGCACGCGGCGTATTCTCCAGCGCGGCCTTGGTCGATCTCTACGGCGCGGTGACGGAAGAAGGCGATGATTCGCTGCCCGAAGCCGCGATCGCACGCGATCTCCAGACCGCCTATAGCGGCGGGGACGTGCCGACCCGGCTAGGGGCGATCAACTCGCTGTGGGATGCGCCGAAGAGCGCGAACGCGCGCTATGCGCGGCTGGTGCTGACGGCGGGTGCCGCGGCGCGCGTGCCGGTCGGTGCGCAAGGCGCGGACGCCGATCGGCTCGTCGCGTCGATGCTCGCGGCGGGGCATGACGTGACCGCACAGAAGTGGCGCGGGGCCGTGGCGACGTCGAGCGATGCGTGGGCGATGCTCGCGCTCGCCGATCCCGAGGGGCGGCGCTACCGCTATTCGGCGGTCAGCAATTACGCTGGCACCGGCGATGCGACGCTCAAGCGCAAGATGTTCTTCGCCGGCCTCGCCGGGCTGGGACGCCTGTCGGCCGGTGATGTCGAGCAGGGCGCGCAGACGTTGGACGTGCGGATCGGGCAGGAGAACGCCTGGACCCGCGCGCTCACCCGCGCCGCGACGGCGAACCAGCCGGGGACGGTGGTGTTGCTCGCGGCCGTCGGCATGCAGACGCCGGCGTGGTCGGGCGTGTCGCCCGAAGCGCTGTATCACATCGTCGCCGCGCTGCGCGCCGTTGGGTTGGAGGGCGAGGCGCGGATGATCGCCGCCGAGGCGATCGCGCGGCTTTGACCGATACGGCGCGGCCCGGCGCCGATCGCGCGCTGATCGAGCGGTTTCTCGAGATGATGGCGGCGGAGCGGGGTGCCGCCAGGAACACGCTCGCTGCCTATCGCAGCGATCTCGCGCTCGCGTCCGATGTCCTGAAAGGCGCGCTCGTGGCCGCGAGCGCCGCCGATCTCACCCGTCTTTCGGCGAGCTGGAGCGATCTCTCGCACGCCACCGTGGCGCGCAAATCCGCCGCGCTCCGGCGCTTCTTCGCCTTCCTCGCCGATGAAGGGCATCGCCCCGACGACCCCGGCGCGGCGCTACCCCGTCCCGGCACGCGGCGGCCGCTGCCCAAGGTGCTGAGCGTCGCCGATGTCGACCGGCTGTTCGCGGTGATCGCCGAGCGGCTCGCCGCCGACCCGCTCGACATCCGCGACCTGCGGCTCGCCGCCTTGGTCGAACTGCTCTACGGCTCGGGCTTGCGCGCCACGGAGCTGGTGTCGCTGCCGAGAAACGCGGTCGCGCCCGATCGGCCCTATTGCATCCTGCGCGGCAAGGGCGGGCGCGAACGGCTGGTCCCGATCTCGGATCGCGCGCGCGCCGCCGTCGCCGCGTGGCGCATGTATGTTCCCGCCGATCAGCCGTGGCTGTTCCCCTCGGGCAAGAGCTTCCTGTCGCGTGTGCGGCTGTTCCAGTTGCTGCGCGCGCTCGGCGCCGAGGCGGGTATCCCGCCCGACCGGATCAGCCCGCACGTGCTGCGTCACGCCTTCGCCACGCACCTGCTCGCCGGCGGCGCCGACCTGCGCGCGCTCCAGACGATGCTCGGCCATGCGGACATCGCCACTACCGAAATCTACACCCATGTCGATGCCAGCCGGCTGGTCAGCCTCGTCAACCAGCGCCATCCGCTCGCCGAGGCCCGCGCCCGCGCCGATGGGAAGCTGGCCTCGGTGAAGCCCGCGTGACCGCTACTCCTCGCATCACGAACCATTGCCAAGTTCGCGCCCACACCGTAACCGACGCGACCTGATGGCAACCTTCCTCGACTTCGAAAAGCCGATCGCGGAGCTCCAGGCTCGCATCGACGATCTGCGCGCAACCGCCGACGGCGGCACGGTGGATATCTCCGCCGATGTCGGGCGGCTCCAGGCCAAATCCGACAAGCTGCTGCGCGACACCTATGCCAAACTCACGCCGTGGCAGAAGACGCTCGTCGCCCGGCACGGCGAACGGCCGCATTTCCGCGATTATGTCGCCGGGCTGTTCGACGGGTTCATGCCGCTCGCCGGGGACCGCGGCTTCGGCGACGATCAGGCGATCCTCGGCGGCTTCGCGCGGTTTCGCGGCCAGCGGGTGATGGTGATCGGCCACGAAAAGGGCCATGACACCGCGACGCGCATCCGGCACAATTTCGGCTCGGGCAAGCCCGAGGGCTATCGCAAGGCGATTCGGCTGATGCAATTGGCCGATCGCTTCGGCCTGCCCGTGCTGACGCTGGTCGATACCTCGGGGGCGTTCCCCGGCGTTCAGGCCGAGGAGCGCGGCCAGGCCGAGGCGATCGCGCGCTCGACCGAGCAATGCCTCGCGCTCGGCGTGCCGATGATCGCGGCGATCGTGGGCGAGGGCGGCTCGGGCGGCGCGATCGCGCTCGCGGCGGCGAACCACGTTCTGATGTTCGAGAATGCGGTCTATTCGGTGATCTCGCCCGAGGGTTGCGCGGCGATCCTGTGGCGCACCAACGAACGCGCGGCGGACGCGGCCGAGGCGATGAAGGTGACCGCGCAGGATCTGAAGGGGCTGGGCGTGATCGACACGATCGTGCCTGAACCACTCGGCGGCGCCCACCGGGATCCGGTCGCGGCGATCGGTGCGCTGGGCAATGCGCTCGCCGAGTCGCTTGCTGAGTTGAGCGGGCTCGATGCCGACGCGCTGCGGCGGGCGCGGCGGGAGAAGTTTTTGGCGATGGGCCGCTTCTAATCGGCCAGATGAGAATTGCGCGGTCTTGAACGTTTCCGCGAATAAAACGGGCGGCGGAACGTTGTTCCGCCGCCCGATCTTCTTCCGAAGAGCTTGAGCTTACGCGCCCGTTGTCGTCTTCATATTCGACGAGACGTTCTCGAATGTGTTGGTGAGCTGCGTGCCGATGCCCTTCATGGCGGCAATCGCGGCAACCGCGATCAGGGCGGCGATCAGGCCGTATTCGATGGCGGTCGCGCCCTTGTTGTTCTTGATGAACTTGCGGATGCTCTGCATGTGTCCGGTCTCCAGTGGTTTAGTAGCTTCAGTTACCCGGCCGAACCGGATCTACCGGGCCAGCGAGAGCCGTCTAGGCGACCAGTCTTGATAAAAGTTTAAGCAGGGCCGGGAACTTTTCTGGTGCGGCGGCATTCCTGCCGCTCTGTGTTCTCGGGTTCGCCGTTTCGGCCACTTACACCTTGCTCTCGCCATCGATTTCCCGCTCTGGCGGAACGTTCTTGATATCGCATCGTGAAAGGCGGGGGGTGACAGCAAATAACGGCATCTTGCTCGTCGTCGCGGCGGCTCTGACCGATCCGCACGGACGTATCCTCGTTCAGCGCCGGTCCGCGGGCAGGGCGATGGCGGGGCTGTGGGAGTTTCCCGGCGGCAAGGTCGAATCTGGCGAGGCGCCCGAGGCCGCGCTGGTGCGCGAGCTGGCCGAGGAACTCGGCGTTGCCGTAGCGGCGGCGGATCTCACCGCGCTCGCCTTCGCCACCGCGCCGATTGGCGAACGCACGCTCTTGCTCTTGCTCTATCGGTGCGAGCGCTGGTCGGGTGCGCCGCGGCCGATCGACGCCGATGCGCTCGATTGGCGGCGCCCGGCCGCCTTGCGCGATCTGGCGATGCCGCCCGCCGATCTGCCGCTGGTGGAGGCGCTCGACGCGTTCGAGTCGCGCCGCCTCGGGTGAGGTATCGGGCGCGGTCGTCGCCGACCGCGCCCGGGTGCGTCAGGCTTTGATGATCTTGTCGAGCGCGGACCGGAACTTCGCCATGTCCTCCGCCGAACCGACCGTCACGCGGCTCATCGTGGGATAGGCGTCCCAGGACCGGCCGATCTGCACACCCTGCGCGACGAACGCGGCCTGCATCGCCTTGGGGTCTTTGCCAGCGCCCCAATCGACCATGAACATGTTCGCCTGCGACGGAATGTATTTCAGCCCGCGCTTCTTCAGGTGCGCGAACGTCTCCTCGCGAACCGCGATCATCTCGTTGCGACGCGCGGTGATCTTCTCGGCGAGCGGCAGCACGGCGGTACCGCACGCGACCGCGGTCATCGGCAGCATGTTGGTCACCTGTCCGCCGTCATAACGCATCATCTTCTTGTAGAGATCGGGATGCGCGATGGTGAGGCCGAGCCGCATCCCCGCCATGCCGAACAGCTTGGAGAAGGTCCGCATCACGATCACGTCGTTGCGCGTGCAGGCGAGCTTGGCGGCGCTCTGCGCGCCGGCGAAGTGGATGTACGCCTCGTCGACCAGCACCACCGAATCCTTCGGCTTGTTGGCGAGCAGCCACTCGATGTCCGCGATCGGCGTCAGCGTGCCGGTCGGGTTGTTGGGCGAGCAGATGTAATAGAGGCCGGCGTTGGGATCGGCGGCGAGCATCGCCTTCACGTCGTGGCGGTAATCGGCGGTGAGCGGCACCCGCGTCGGCTTGACGCTGAGCCACGCCGCCGTCCGCCAGCTCTGTTCATACGTCGGGTTCGCCGTCACCAGCCCCTTCTGCGGCGAGCAGAAGGTGATGACCGCGCGGTTGAGCGGGTCGCTCGACCCCGGCCAGGCGAGGATGCACTCGGGCGTGACGCCCTCGACCTGCGCGACCGCGGCGGCGAGCTTGGCATGTTCGTTGTCGGGTTCGTAGCGGTTGCCGACCGAGGCGATCGCGGCGGCCGCCTGCACACCTTCGGGGAAAGGCCCGGTCCAGCACTCGTTCGAGCCGATCCGCACCGCACCGACCAGCGCCTTGGCGGATTGCTGCGCCTGCGCACCGCTGGTGATGAACTGGCTGGCCGTCGCGCCCGCGCCGAGCAGCATCGCGATACGGCCGATCTGCCGGCGCGAATAGCCGCGGTCGTGAAGGTCTTCCCGCGCTTCGCGGTCGAGTAGATCGGTCGTCATCATGCGCTCCCTGTTTTTCCCGAATCGGACGGCCGCGCAGCTCCCGCCACGGCCGAACGACAGACGCTACCTGCGGAGCCAAGCTCCGGGTCCGCGAGTCGAGATCACACCACAGGATGCTGGCGCTGTCCAGACGTTGAGAAAAACATTCTCCCTTCAGGAAATTGAGCGCGCGCCGGAGCGGTGGAGCGCGTCGAAGCTCGCGCGATCGCTGAGCGCAAGGTTCACTTCGGCGCGCTCGAGCCGTTCGGCACGGGCGATCTTCGCCAGCAGCCGCTCCGGCGGGCGTGCCCGCGCGCGCGTCTCGCGCCGGTGGCGGACGTAGAAATCCGGGTCGCGCACCGCCGCCGCCACCGTCTCGCCCGCGCGCGGATCGGGCAGCACCGCCCGGAAGCGCGTCTCGTAGCGCTGAAGCGCCGTCACCACCTGCGGCACGTCGATTTCCTCGGGGATGCTGAACAGCTTGCGCGCCGCGAGCAGCGGAAACGTCCGGCTCGTCACCCGCGCGATCCACACGCTGAAGGTGAAACCGAGCAGGATCGGAGAATACCATAACACCAGGTCGAGCGGCTCGATCAGTCCGCCCGATACCGCCGAGAGCAGCACCTGCTGCGTCCACGGCACGGTCGCCAATTGCCACGCCATCAACGCCAGGCAGGCCGCGCCGAGCACGCTCACCCAGCCGAAATAGCGCACGCAATCGTGCCAGAGCAGCGGCTCGTCGCCGCGTGATTGCGTATCCCAGTTGATGCCCTTTCGCTTCACCCACAGCCATAGGAAGCGGCTGATGAACGCCATCATCAACGGCGAGAAGAAGAACGAGAACAAAGTCTCCAGCGCCACCGACCAGATGAGCTTGTCCTTGCCACCGAACGTTCGCGCGCGTCCGCTCGCGACGTTGACGCCGATCGCGATCAGGCGGGGCAGGAACAGGAAGACGAGCGACGAGATCAGCAGCATCAGCATCGGCATCTCGATCGACCGCAAACTGCCGATCGCCAGCAGCCCATGCTGAAGGAAATTTATCATCCCATAGGCCGAAATCACCAGAAACGCCGCCCACAGCGGCGCTGAAAGATAGCCCATCGATCCGTTGATGAAGGTCTCGCGGTGGATCGAGCGCAGGCCGTTCAGGAACACGAAGCGTAAGTGCTGGAGGTTGCCCTGCATCCAGCGCCGCTCGCGGATCAGGAAGGCGAGGATATTGGCCGGCATCTCCTCGTAACTGCCGTCCATATCCGCGAGGAACCACACTTCATAACCGGCGCGTACGATCATCGCCGATTCGACGATGTCGTGGCTCAGCGGCTTGCCGCCCCACGGCTTGGGCCCGCTCAACTCGGGCAGCAGGCAGTGGCGGACGAAGGGCGCCATGCGGATCATCGCATTGTGGCCGATGTAGCTGGCATTGCCCATGTACATCGCCTGCAACCCGTAGGAGAACACCGAGCCGTAGAGCCGCGCGCCGAATTGCTGCATCCGCCCGAACAGGCTGGTGCGCAGGATCGGCCGCGGATTGGTCTGGAGGATGCCGAGCCTGGGTTTGCCCGCCATCATCCGCAACAGCGCGACGATCGCGTCGCCGTCCATCACGCTGTCGGCGTCCATCACCAGCATGTAGGTATAGTCGCCGCCCCACCGCCGGCAGAAATCGCCGATATTGCCGAGCTTGGCGTTCCGGTTGCTCGGTCGCCAGCGATAGAAGAACCGCCCGTGCGGGAAGCTCTCGCGCAGCGCGTGGATCGCCGCTTCCTCGGCGATCCGGTACGCGGGATCGCGACTGTCGGAGAGCAGGAAGGTATCGAAATGCCCCGCCAGATCGGGATGGCGGCGCGCGATCGACTGCCATGTCGCCGCGATCCCCGCCGCGACGCGGGGCACATCCTCGTGATAGACCGGAAAGACGATCGCGACGCGCGCATCCTCCGGCGGATCGCAGGCGGTGTGCGCCGGGTGCCACGGATTGCCCTTCGCGCCGCGCAGCATGTACCAGGTGCCGAGCATCATCTTGAAGAAATTGGCGGCGAGGAAGAATGTCATCACCCCGTACACCGCCAGATAGAGCTGATGCGTGACCGGCGGCATCTGCTGCGCGCGCAACATGATGTCGGACAGGAACAGGATGCCCGCCGTCATCGCGATCGTCAGCACCAGGCACACGCGCTGGCGATATTCCACCACCCGCTGCCAGCCCGGCTGCTCCACCGCCGGACCGCTCCCGAACGCCGCGCGCACATTGTGCTTCCACGACAGGTCGAGCCGTGGCGCGGCGAGCGATTGCCGGCGCGGCGGCGGTTGGAGCGGCGGGGCTTCGTCGGCGTCGAGCGTCGCGGCCAGCGCGTCCCAGCTCTCCACCCTGCGCCGGCGCGGCGCCTGGATGACGACGTGACGCAGATATTCCTCGAAGGGTGCGATCACTTGAGCACCTGCGCCGGCAGCGTCACCTGGAAGAGCAGCCCGATCACCTTCTGGATCGAGACGATCGGCGCTTCCGAGACATAGACGACGTCGCCATTATCGAGCGGGAAGTCCTGCGCGGCGACGAGCCCCGCGCCGCGCTTCCATGCGAAATCGTACAGCACCGGCTTGGCGCCCTCGCGCCGGCGCAGCACGAACACGGCATGGTCGTTGGCGGTATTGCCGTCGAGCCCGTTCGCCTCGGCGAGCGCCTCGGCAAGCGCGGGCTGCTTGGCGAAGCCGATCACGCCGTTGCGGCGCGTGCCCCCGCCGAGCATCGTCACCTCGACCGACGGCGCCTTGCGCACCACCACGCGGTCGCCGGGCTGGAGTGCGATCCGCTCCTCGAGCGCGGCCGCGACCGGGATTTCGACTGGGGCCGCGCCTTCGCGCAGCACGGCCACCCGCACCGCCGCGCGTGTGGCGGAGAGATCGCCGGCGCCGAGCGTCGCATTGCCGTCGCCGAGCGCCTGCGTCACCGCCTGCGCGAGCGTGACGCCCGCCGCCGACCAGCCGACCGTACGCGGCTGGCCGACCGCACCGGTGACGAGAATGTCGCTGTGCGGCGAGGCGCTTACCTTCACCAGCGCGCTTGGCCGCTGAAGAATTCGCAGCGTGACATAGCGCGCCGCGATCGCCTGCTGCGCCTGCGCGAGCGTCATGCCCGCAAGCGCCAGCCGCCCGGCATAGGGCAGGATCACCGTCCCGTCGTTCGCCAGCGTGAAGCTGCCGAGGTCGATCTGGTTTGGCCCGCCCGCCATACCCGCGCCGCTACCCGGCCAGGGCGAGAAGCTCCACACGCTTACCGCCGCGACGTCGCCCGGCGCGAAGCGGAATTCGGGCGCCAGCGCCGCCCCGCGCAGCCGCGCGAGCGCGTTGGCAAGCGCCGTGTCGCGCTCCAGCGCGGTGCGCTCGCGCGCCGCCGCGGCGAGTTCCGGCGTCACCGCGACGACGTCGACTTCGGGCGCCTTGCGCATCGTCCCTGCCGAGGGACCGCCGCCGGGCAGCGCCGAACAGGCCGATAGCGCGAGCAGCGACGCGACGGTGGCGGTCCGCAACCGCGCGCTCATCGGATCAGCCCCCACAGCAGCAGGGTCGCGAGCAGCACGCCGCCGATCCACATCAGCCGCTCCGGCCCCTCCGGCGTCTGCGGCTCGGACGGGCTGCTGATGACGTTGAGATAATAGCGGTTCTTCTCCGCCGCCGCCTGCGCCTCCTGAAGCGCGAGGTTGGCTTGCCCGAGCAGCGTGATATTGTTGTCGCGGCTGACGAGCAGCTTCTCGTAGCGCGACGAACTGCGCGCCATCGCCGGGAAGCTCTTCGCGGTGGTGGCGATATCCTGCCGTACCGATCGCGTCGCGCTCGCGAGATTCTCGACCTGCGGGTTGTTGGGCGTTGCCGCCGAAAGCGCCTGGCCTTGCGATTTCAGCTCGGTCGCCTTCATCGTCAGGCTGTTCATCAGCGCGAGATTGGAGAGGTAGAGTTCCTTGGGGTCATAGGTGCCGGTCTGGTTGCGGAACTGCGCCAGCGCGGCCAGATCGCTGCGCAACGCCGCCTCGATCGCCGCCTTGCGCGCCACCGCGCTCTTGAGGAAATCGCCCTGCTGCTGCGCGTTCATCGCGTCCATGTGCGCGATCGCGGCGGCGAGCAGCACCTTGGTCAGCCGGGTCGCATAGGCCGCGTCCCATGCGCTGACGTTGAGCGCGACGATCCCGCTCTTCTGGTCGATCTTCACATCGACCTGCTTCTGGAAATAGCGCCATAGCGCCACGTCGTTGGTGCGGAAGCCCGTCGCCACCCCGCCGAACCGGCCGATCGGATCGCCCTTGCCGAAATTCTCGGCGAGGGCGAGCGGCGTCTCGACCTTGCGGAACGCGTCCCACGAGGCGAAATATTCCTTGAGGATATACCCGCCCTGTTCCGAACTGTCGCCAGATGCGCCGGACAGGAGCGAGGACAGGCTTGGCCCGTTTTGCTTGGGATTGAGCACCATCAGCGCGGCGGTCGATGTATAGACCGGCGCCGCGATCACCCCGAAATACAACACGGACGCCACGTTTGGCACGACCACCGCCGCGAGGAACAGCGGACGCCGTAGCAACCGCCCGAACCACGAAGGCTGGGCGGCGGGCGCGGGGTCGGGAGTCTTGGCCTCGGGCGCTGCGCGTGGCGGGAGCGGGAAGGGCGTCGTCTCGGCGGGCCGGCTATCCTCGCGGAGCCGTTTCGCCTCGGCATAGAATGTCATTGGGATACTCCTGTATTCCTCCCATGACGGACCCGTGCGGCGGAACCCTTGGTCGATCGTCAATTTTCGAAAGGCGGCGTCGAAGCCCCGTGCCCGCACGCGGCCTCCCGCGCACCGGACACGGATGCAAGTGCGTCAGAACGAAAGGTCGAAGCCCAGCCGCACCGTCCTCGGCCGCAGCGGCGTGATCTGCGACCGTCCGGTCGCGAACGGGGTGCCGAGCGCGAAGCGGTTGCCGATCGCGTCGCCGATGTTGGTGACGCCGAGCGTCACCCCCATCGCCGAGGTGCCGATACGCAGCGTCGCCGCGCTGTCGGCATAGTCGCCTTGTTCCGCCCCCAGCACGGGCCCGACGCCGATCCGCGACTGGCCGACATAGCGCCCCCAGCCGCCCAGATGCAGCATGAGGTCGTCGTGCAGACGATGCTGCCAGTCGATTCCGAGCCGCGCCGTCACCCGCGCGACATTGGGGATACGGTCGATCCCGCCCGGTCCGATCCACCCGCTCACCAGCGTGGCGTTCGGGCCGCCGGTCGTGCTGGTCAGCCCCGGCGTCAGCAGCGCGATCAGCGCGCGATACGACGCGCTCGGTTCCGTCACGCGGCCGTCATTGAACGCGACCGAGGCGTCGAGCCGAAGCCCCGGCACCGGCCGCCAGCCGAGCGTCGCCGCCACCGACCAGATCCGCCCGTTGCCGATATTGTCGGTCGACGGGAGCCCGGAATTATCGAGAAAGTCCGCCTGAATATCTCGCCAGTCGGTATGCGATACCGCCAGCGCGAGGTCGAACGGGCTGCGGCCGGCCACACCGTAGCGCACCCCCGCCTCCGCCGTCATCACCCGGTCGCCGCGGAACCGGCGCACGAAGCCGCTGTCGATGGCAAGCCCGCCGGGCCGGAAGCCCTCCTGATATTTCGCGTAGAGCGCGACATCGGGCAGCGGCGTGGCCAGCAGCGCGAGCGAGGGCAGGACGCGGGTCGCGTCGCGCGCGCTGACGATCCGCGCGCGTTCGGCCGCCTCGACCAGCGTGAGCGCGACCGGCGCATCGGTCGCCGATCCCGCGAGCCGCGTCCGTGAGATTCGTCCGCCCGCGGTCGCGGTAAGCCACGGCGTCAGCCGATAGCTCGCCTCGCCGTACAGCGTCATCTCGGAAACGCGGTTGTCGACCCCGGTCAGCGGCGCGCGCGGGTTGCCGGCCGGGGTGTTGAACGCGCGGTCGAGTCGCGTCTCGTTATGCAGATAGCTCGCGCCGATCACCCAGCCGAAGCGGTCGTGCAGCGGCTGCCAGACCCGCGCCTCGCCGGTGACGAGATTCGTGGTGTTGCGCTGGACGAACACGCGCGGGTCACCGCCTGGGGGCGTGGCATCATACCGCTCGGTCAGCCGCTGGCCGATCACCGCGCCGGTCGCGCGGAAGCGGAGCGCGCCGCTCTCCTTGGCGATCACCGCCTGCCCGAGCCGGTACGAGGTGTCGAACCCCTCGGCCACCGGACTGTTGCGCACCAGCCGCGCGCCGCCGGCATCGGCATATTGGCTGTCGTCGCCGTGCGTGTCCTGAACGATGCCGCCGAGGTCGGTCGTCCAGCCGCCGCCGAGATCGATCCGCAGCGTCGCGCGGCCGCCCGCGATGTTGGTCCGGTTGATGTCGTCGCGGTGGCGCAGCGGATTGTCGATATAGCCGCCATCGCTCACGCCATAGCCGACCAGCCGCAGCGCCGCGCGCTCGCCGGCGATCGGCAGGTTGAGCGCCCCGGCGAGATCGCCGCTCGGCGCGCCATGCTCGGTGAGCGATACCCCGGTCAGGATCGAACCGCCGGTCGCGCCGAGCACCGGCGCGTTCGGCACCGTGCGGATGATCCCGCCGAGCGAACCGGCGCCGTACAGCGTCCCCTGCGGCCCCTCCAGCACTTCGACCGACTGGATATCGTACAGCCGAAGATCGGGATCGGGCGCGTTGTAGCTCAGCCGCGCGTCGCCGAGATATTGCCCCACCGTCGCCTGGGTCGGGCCGGTGAAGCTCGAATCGGCGATGCCGCGGATGAACAGCTTGTTGCGCCCCGCGCCGAGATAAGTCGAGGACACCGTCGCCAGCCGCGACAGCACCGCGTCGGTACCGCCCGCGCCGCCGAACGTGAGATCGGCGCCGTCGACCACGGATACCGCGCCGGCATAATCGCGCAGCCGCAGGTCGCGCTTGGAGGCGACGACGATGACCGTGCGCTCGGTGGCCTCGGCCGGCGGGGACGCGCGCGGGGGCAGGGGGCGGGGCTTCGGCTTGGGCCGCGCCGCGACCCGCACCCGCCAGACGCCGGGCACGACCTCGACCGCCTCGGCACCGGTATCGCGCAGCAGCCGCCGCAGCGCCGACGCGACCGGAACGCTGGCGCGCAGCGCGGGCACATGACGTTGCCACAGGCTCGCGTCATCGACGCTCACGCTTACGCTCGCCTGCCGCCCAAGCGCAGCGAGTGCATCGGCGAGCCGCCCCGCAGGCAGATCGAGCACGGGGGCGCGCGCCGCCAGCGCGGGCGACGCGGAGGTGAGCGCGAGCGCGGCGAGACCGGCCCGGATCAAGGCGATGCGAGCAACCGCCATTTCGCCCCTTCGCGCTTCGCGCGCACCCCGATCAGCGCCGCCAGCCGTGGGAACACCGCCCGCGCGCCGCCTTCGAGCTGGACGACGCCGCGCACCGGTCGCGTCTCGATCGCGCCGTCGACGCTCACCGTCACACCAAGCGTCCGCGCGAGGTCGGTCGCGACTTCGGACAATTCGGTGCCGTCATATTGAAGCTGCCCCTGCGACCAGCCCCCGACCGCGCCTTGGGCGACGTTCGCCAGTCGCACGTCGTTCGATCCGTCACGCGCGCGCAGGCTCCGGCCGGCGGTGACGCGCACCGCCACGCCGCCGCGCCGCCAGTCGATCTCACCTTCCGAAACCGCGACCCGGGTCGTGTCGCTCTCGCGCACGATATCGAAGCGCGTGCCGATATCGACGACCCACGCGGTGCCGACGCGCACGCTGAAGGGCCGCGCGGCATCGTGCTTCACCGTGAACAACGCCTCGCCGCGTCCTAGCGACAGCGCGCGCGCATCGCGCCCGCCGACGATCAGCCGTGTGCCACCGTTGAGCTTCACCTCGCTGCCATCGGCGAGCGCGGTCTCGGCTTCGTGATAGGCGTCGGCGTGCGCCGGAGCCGCGCCGAGCCAGTCGCTGAACGCCTCCCAGTCGGCGAACGCGGGGTCGCTGACGCGCACCGCCCAGGCGATGGCCGCTTCGGATATCGGATCGGGATCGGGTGCGCTGGTCATCGTCTCACCCTTATGACGGAGTCGTCATGCCGGACCCTTATCCAGCGTCGCACGAAATTCGATCAGTGCGCGCGTCGCCCGGCGCAAGTCGCTTTCGACCGTGCTGAGGCTCACCCCGAGTTCCTCGGCGATCACACGCTGCGGCACGCCCTCGACCCGGTGGCGGACCAGCACCCGCTCGGCGCGCGGCCCCAACGGCGCGAGCGCGGCGCGCGCCGCCTCGAGCGTTTCGCGCCCGATCAGCATCCGCTCGCTGCCCGGATCGTCCGATCGGCCGACGATCGTCGGCCCGACCGCCTCGCTCCAACTCCGTTCGCGTGCGGTCGCCTGCCGCTGCGACCGGTAGCGGTCGAGCATCAGGTTGTTGGCGGCGCGGTATAGATAGGCGAGCGGTTGGCCGACCGGCCCGGCCGGCGCGTCGCGCACGCGCAGCCACAGATCCTGCAAAAGATCCTCCGCCGCGTCGCCGGCGCCATGCGCGCGCAGGAAGCCGAGCAGCAGTGCGCGGTTCGCCAGAAAGACGGCTTCTAGGCCCGCCGCGTTCATCCCAATCCCACATCATCCGCCGCGATCGGCCCGGCGCAGATACGCGGCACTGCGCCGCGCAGCAACCCGCCTCGCTCAGTCGATCCGCACCAGCGCGCCCGCGAACCGCCGCGCCTTTTCGACATAGCTCGCCGCCGATGCGCCGATCCCCGCGATCTGCTCTTCGTTCAACGCGCGCACCGCCCGCGCGGGGCTGCCGACGATCAGGCTAAGCGGCGGGAAGCTCTTGCCCTCGGTAACGAGCGCGCCGGCCCCGACGAGCGATCCGGCGCCGATCACCGCGTGGTTGAGGACGCGCGCGCCCATGCCGATCAGCACGCCATCCTCGATCGTGCAGCCATGCAGGATCGCGTGATGGCCGATCGTGCAGTCTGCCCCCACCGTCAACGGCGCGCCAGGATCGGAGTGGAGCATCGCCCCCTCCTGCACGTTGCTCCGCGCGCCGATGTCGATGGTGGTGTTGTCGGCCCGGATCACCGCCCCGAACCAGACGCTCACCTGTTCGCCGAGCCGAACGTCGCCGATCACCTCCGCGCTAGGCGCGATCCACACACCTTCGCCGAGCTTGGGCTGCTGCCCCTCGAAGGCGTAAAGCGGCATCGGCGTTCCTCCAGAGCCAACGTCGCCCCGGCGTCGGCCAGGGCGACGGTCAAAGCGTCAGGCCTTCAGGCAGGCGATCACCGCCGTGATCGCCACCGACGTGTCGGCAACATCACGCACCTTGATCGAATCGATCCCCGCCGCGCGGACGGGGTCGTCGTTGCCGCCGGGATAGATCGCATCGCCCATGAACAGGATGTTCTCGAACGCGATGCCGGCATTGTCGCACAGCCGGCGCATGCCATAGGCCTTGTCGATGCCCTTGCGGGTGATATCGACCGAGGTCGCGCCGCCAATGTTGATCGAATGGTCGGGGATCATCGTGCGCAGAATCGCCTGCAACTGGCGGCGCTTCTCCTGCTTGGGATCCCAATGTTCCTTGGCCTCGAGCGGCGCCTGCTGGCCGAGCGCCGAGAGCGTGATCTGGCTGCCGCGATCCTCGATCCGCTCGCCCCAGGTCTGCTCGCCGCCGAACCCGGCCTGATCCCACGCCTTGTTGAGCGCGTCGAGCACCTGGTCGCGCTCCTCGGGGGTGAAGGCGTCGTTATAAATCGTGTTCCAGACACCGTCCTGGAACCGGAACAGCTTGGTGCCCGTCGTCGGCATGATGAACAGCCGTTCGAGCTTGGCGTCCGGCTGCATCCGCCCGACCACCTGCTTCTCGAACTGCGGCCAGTCGCCGCCGGAAATAACCGCGACCTGCGCCACGTCGAGCAGATTCTTGAGCAGTACGGACATTTCCTCGCCGATCGGCTGCTTGCTCTCGGCGAGCGTCCCGTCGAGATCGAAGGCAATCATGGTCTTCATCGTGTACCCCCCAGCGGCGAAAAGAACCTATCCGTAAAAAGGGCGCCCCGAACCGGAGCGCCCTTCATAACCGTGGCCGCCACGCGGGGCGGCCCCGACGATCGTTACTTGGTAACGTTGTCAGCCTTGGCGTCGCCCTCGGCGCGGACGTTGTCGGCCGTGTCGTGCGCGTTGTCGGCTGCGTTCGAGAGCATGTCCGAAGCGGCAGCGTTCGAGGTGTTGTCAGCCATCGCGTCCATGTTGTCGGCGGCCGAATCGATGTTGTCGGCGACCATGTCGGCGTTGTTCTCGATGGCGGCGGCTTCCGGGTTCTTGTTGCAGGCGGCGAGCGACATCAGGCCGGCGGCGACGAGAACAAGGGCGATTTTCTTCATGCGGTTGCTCCCAAAGCAGTCTGTATTTTCGCGGCCAGCCCGATGCCGTCGCGAAGCGAAGTGTAACCAACGCGAAGCCGTAACGTTCCATATCGCATTCATATCCCTGGATCGGGATAGCGTGGTTATGGTGCGTTACGTCTTGCGCGCGCTGGCTTTATTGCGCTGCGGGCGCTGGCGCAATCTCTTCCGGCGCATCCGCGACGACGGCGAGCATTGCAGTCCAGGCGGCGACGTTCTGGCGCAACTGTTCGGGATCGATCCGGTCGAGCGTATCCTCGGGCGTGTGATGCCAGTCGAAATAGCGCAGCGCCGATTGGTGGAGGTCGATTCCAGCTACGCCGAGCGCGAGCGTCGGCTCGACATCGGTGCCGCCATGCACCGCGTCGCGCCCGCGCAGCACGCCGATCGGCGCGAGCGCGACCGCGAGCCGATCCTCGACCGGCTTGGCGCTGGCGGCGAAGCTGGTGCTGAACTTCCACACCTGGTCCGATCCTGAATCCGATTCCGCGGCGAGCGCGTGGCGTTCGTCGGCGTGCGCCTTGGCATAGGCGATGCCGCCGAACCCGCCGGTCTCCTCATCGCCGAACCACACCACGCGGATCGTGCGGCGGTGCTTGCCCGCCTCCATCAGCCGCTTGGCCGCCGCCGCGGTGATCGCGATGCCGGCGCCGTCGTCGATCGCGCCGGTGCCGAGATCCCAGCTATCGAGATGCCCGCCGATCGTGATGATGCCCGCCTTGGGGTCGGTGCCCGGCACCTCGGCCACGACGTTGCCCGACGTGCGCGTGCCGACGAACTTCGGCGTCAACGTCAGGTGAAGCGTCACCGGCTTGCCGAGCTTGATCATCCGTTCGAGATTCTCCGCGTCGGCGACCGAAAGCGCGGCGGCGGGGATCGGCGCGACGCCGGCCGCGAAATTTGTGGTGCCGGTATGCGGCCCACGGCCGTGATCGGTACCGATCGAGCGGATCACGATCGCCGCCGCGCCCTTCTTGGCGGCGGCGGTCGGGCCGAGGAAGCGGGCGATGCCGTTGGTGCCATAGCCCGATCCGTCCTGCGTCGGCTGCATCGCGTTCGACACGAAGGCGATCTTGCCCGCGAGGCTGCCGTCGGGCGCGAGCAGCAGA
This sequence comes from Sphingomonas pollutisoli, assembly GCF_029167165.1. Taxonomy (NCBI): domain Bacteria; kingdom Pseudomonadati; phylum Pseudomonadota; class Alphaproteobacteria; order Sphingomonadales; family Sphingomonadaceae; genus Sphingomonas; species Sphingomonas pollutisoli. The sequence goes on along the minus strand of NZ_JARFNJ010000004.1, from coordinate 354,863 downwards.
TCGTTGATCGTCTCGAAATACACGACCGGCGCGGTCAGCCCGGACGCCGGGGTTGCGCCCGAATTGCCGAGCTCGGTGAGGCGCAGCGGCTGCGGGAAGGGGGCGACCACCTCGGCGCTCTCCGCACCGCGCTCCCAGACGTTGTGGAGTTCATAAGGCTCGACGCGGACGTTCTTGAAACCGAGGCTCTTGAGCTTCGCCACCGCCCAGTCACGCGCCCGCGCTTCCTGCGCGGAACCGTCCGGGCGGGGGCCGATCTCGGTGGTGATCCCCGATACGATGTCCCATGCGACATCGTCCTTCAGCGCGGCATCGCGAAGCGCCGCCACCTTGGCATCGGGCGCGACGGGCGCCGGCATGACGCGCTGCGCCAGCGCGGCGGCGGGGAAAGTGAGGGCACAGCAGAGCAACGCGAGGCGCAAAGGGGTCATGGATTATCCCGATATGGCAGGCAGAATGGGCGAAAGCCCGAGCGAACGCGCCGCCCGATACTGCTGGCGGTCCGAAGTCAGTAAGGGATGATCGAGCCGCTCCGCAATCGCGATGTGGATCGCATCTGGAAATTTCAATGCGAGCGAAGCGCGCCCGGTCAGCACGATCGCGCGATCCAGATCCCCAGGCATCACATCGACGCGCTTCCAATCGGCTACCACACGCTGAAGGTGTCGGATGCGCTCGGCCGCGTCGTCGTCGCTAGTGCTTGGCGCGGGTTCGCGCGGAGATGGCTGACACGGCTTCACCGAAGCCGAACGCGCTGTACATCAGCGATGTGTCATCGGTCACGGCTGCGAGAATCGGATCGACATCGATATCGCCGAGAACGAGGCCAGCAATGACGCCGGCATCCAAGTACAACGTGGTACCGCTCAATGATCGGCCGCGTCGCGCAAGCCCCGGATCAGCGCGGCCGCGTCGTGAACTCGGATCGGCGCCATCGCAGCGCGCGCGGCGGCGAGGACTTCGAGGTCGATCGGCCCTCGTTTGCGGGCCCGCAACGCCGTCAACTCCGCAGCCGGTTTGCCATCGCGCACGAACACCACCTCGTCGCCGCGCTCCAGCGCGTCGAGCCAAGGTTCGCTTTCGCCGTTCACCGGAATTTCGAGCCGCTCCATCGTGCCAGTCTAGCCCCCCGCGCGTCCGTTGCCAATCGGCCCCGACATCCCTAAATGCTCAGCCAAATCCCGCAATCTTCAGCCCCGGAGCACGACCCCGAATGGCCGTCCAATATTCCTATGTCATGAAGGGCCTGACCAAGACCTTCCCGGGCGCAGCCAAGCCCGTTCTCAACAACATCCACCTCCAGTTCCTGCCCGACGCCAAGATCGCGATCATCGGCCCCAACGGCTCGGGCAAGTCGACGCTCATGAAGATCATGGGCGGGATCGATCAGGATTACACCGGCGAGGCTTGGGCCGCCGAAGGCATCAAGGTCGGCTATCTGCCGCAGGAGCCGCAGCTCGATCCCACGAAGGACGTGATCGGCAACGTGCGCGACGGCGCCGGTCCGATCGCGGACATGCTGGCGCGCTTCAACGCGATCTCGGCCGAAATGGGCGATCCCAAGGACGATACCGATTTCGACGCGCTGATGGAGGAGATGGGCGAACTCCAGGCCAAGATCGATGCGGCGGACGGCTGGAGCCTCGACAGCCAGCTCGAACAGGCGATGGAGGCGTTGCGTTGCCCGCCCGGCGACAGCCCGGTCACCAATCTCTCTGGCGGCGAGAAGCGCCGCGTCGCTTTGTGCAAGCTGCTGCTCGAAAAGCCCGACATCCTGCTGCTCGACGAGCCGACCAACCACCTCGACGCCGAGAGCGTGCAGTGGCTTGAGAACTTCCTCAAGGATTACACCGGCAACGTCATCCTCGTCACCCACGATCGTTACTTCCTCGACAACGTCGTCAACTGGGTGCTCGAACTCGATCGCGGCCGCTATTACACCTACGAGAGCAACTATTCGGGCTATCTCGAAAAGAAATCTCAGCGTCTGGCGCAGGAAGAGCGTGAGGAGCAGGGCAAGCAGAAGGCGATCGCCGACGAGCTGGCCTGGATGCGCCAGACCCCCAAGGCCCGTCAGACCAAGTCCAAGGCGCGTATCCGTGCGTTCGACGAGCTGATGGCGGCGCAGGAGAACCGTTCGATCGGCAAGGCGCAGATCCTCATCCAGATCCCCGAGCGGCTTGGCGGCAAGGTGATCGAGGCCAAGGGGCTGACCAAATCGTACGGCGACAAGTTGCTGTTCGAGAACCTCGATTTCACGCTGCCGCCCGGCGGCATCGTCGGCGTGATCGGCCCCAACGGCGCGGGCAAATCGACCCTGTTCAAGCTCATCACCGGGCAGGAACAGCCCGATGAGGGTACGCTGGAAGTCGGTTCGACCGTGCGGCTCGGCTATGTCGATCAGTCACGCGACGATCTCGATCCGAACAAGAACGTCTGGGAGGAAATCTCGGACGGTCTCGACGTGTTCCGCTTCGGCAAGCAGGAACTCGGCACGCGCGCCTATGTCGGCGCCTTCAACTTCAAGGGGCAGGACCAGCAGAAGAAGGTCGGTCAGCTCTCGGGCGGTGAACGCAACCGCGTCCACATGGCCAAGATGCTCAAGGAGGGCGGCAACGTCCTGCTGCTCGACGAACCGACCAACGATCTCGACGTCGAGACGCTGCGTGCGCTTGAAGAGGCGCTGGAGAGTTTCGCTGGTTGCGCTGTGGTCATCAGCCACGATCGCTTCTTCCTCGATCGCCTTGCCACGCACATTCTCGCGTTCGAGGGCAACAGCCATGTCGAATGGTTCGAGGGCAATTTCGAAAGCTACGAGGAAGACAAGCGCCGCCGGCTTGGTGACGCGGCCGATCGCCCGACCCGCCTGGCGTACAAGAAGCTGACGCGCTGAGCGCGCGGGCTGGCGGTCGGAGCGTGTTCGTCTCGATCGCCAGCCCGTCTTCGCCTTGCTGCGGACCGGTGCTGAAATCCTGCGCCGTGGCGCGGCGTGTTATCGCGCGCCACGCCGCACCGATCCGGTCGCACGCCCGACCAACCGCCCGCCGCATTTTCACTTTTGATACGAGACAACTTAGCGTCGCTTCCTTATAGTGACGACATGGTTCCAGCCGTGGTGAAATTCGCGTTGCTTGCCGCCGGCGCATCCGGCGCCTTCGCCGTTGCCGGTGTCGCGCAGGAGCAACTCGGCTGGGGGCGCGCCACCCAGGCGTTGAGCCAGCAGGACCCGGCGCGGGGTGCTGCGCTGTCCGCCGCGATTGCGCAGTGGAAATCGCTTCAGCAGACCAGCGGCTACCCGTTCGAAAGCTACGCCAATTTCCTGATCGCGCACCCCGGTTGGCCCGCCGAAATGTCGCTGCGCCGCGCCGCCGAGCGCGCGATCGACGGCACCACCCCGGTCTCGCCGACCACGGCGGTCGCGTTCTTCCGCCGCTTCGCGCCGCTCACCGGCGCGGGCAAGGTCCGCTTCGCCGAGGCGCTCGCCGCATCGGGCTATCGTGACGAGGCGAATCTCGCCGCGCGCAACGCCTGGGTGTCGGGCAATCTCGCCGTCACCGACGAGGCGAAGATCATCACCGGCTTTTCGGGCGCGCTGACCCAGGCCGATCAAGACACCCGCATGGACATGCTGTTGTGGCAGGGCGCCACCTCGGCCGCGCAGCGCCAGCTCGCGCTCACCAGTGCGGGGCGGCGGCCGGTGTTCGCGGCGCGGCTCGCGTTCCGCACCAATGCGCCCGACGCCGCCGCACAGGCCGCATCGACGCAAAGCTGGGGCATGGCCGATCCGGGCTGGCTCGCCGATCGCGCGGCGTGGCTGCGCAACAACGGCGGCTTCGGCGCGCGCGAACTGCTCGCCCGGCGGCCCGCGCTCGCGACGCGCCCGGCCAATGTCGAGGCGTGGTACGAGGCGCTGCTCACCAACGCGCGCGGCGCGGCGGCGGACGCGCAATATGCCACCGCCTATGACATCGCCCGCCAGGTCGATGACGCGTACCCCGCCGGCACCGACGTCAGCGAACGCCCCTACGGAGAGCGCGACGATTACACGAGCCTCGTCTGGCTCGCCGGCCAGACCGCGCTCAAGCAGCTCGGCCGCGCCGCCGATGCGAGCTCGCTGTTCGCGCGCTACGCGCACGCCTCGAAATCGCCGACCACCCAGTCGAAGGGCTATTATTGGGCGGGTCGCGCCGCCGAAGCCGCCGGCCAGCGCGACGTCGCCACGGGCTATTACAATCAGGCCGCCGGTTTCCCGGACATGTTCTACGGCCAGCTCGCCACCGAACGGCTCGGTCGCGTCCTCGCCGCGCCGGCCGCGCCGGTGATGCGCCCGGTCGATCCGGCCGTGCGCGCGGCCTTCTACAGCCGCGAGACGGTGCGCGCCGCGCAATATCTCGGCACCGCCGGCAATTGGCAGGATCAGAGCGCGTTCGTCCGCCAGATCGCCACCGACGCCAAGACCGACAGCGATCACGTCCTCGCCACGGAACTCTCGCGTACGCTCGGCCGCCCCGATCTCGGCGTGATGGTCGGCCGCAGCGCGCTCCAGAACGGGCTCAGCGATTATTCGACGGTCGGCTTCCCGACCGTGCGCGTGCCCGCCAGCGCGAACGACGATTGGGTGATGGTCCACGCCATCGCCCGGCAGGAAAGCCAGTTCGATCGCGCGGCGATCAGCCATGCCGGCGCGCGCGGGCTGATGCAGTTGATGCCCGGCACCGCGCGCGAAACCGCGACCAAGCTCGGCGTCGGCTATGATGCGAACAACCTCACGGCCGATACCGATTACAACATCATGGTCGGATCGGCCTATTTCGCGCGGATCTACAATCTGTTCGGCAGCTATCCGCTCGCCGTCGCAGCGTATAACGCCGGGCCGGGCAACGTGAACAAATGGCTGCGCGCCAATGGCGATCCGCGCACCGGCAGCGTCGATATCGTCGATTGGATCGAGGCGATCCCGATCTACGAGACGCGCAATTACGTCCAGCGCGTGCTCGAAAACGCGGTGGTGTATGATCTGATGAACCCGCAGCACGCGCGCTCGCGCGGGGTGAACCGGATAAGCTGGTATCTCGGCAAGAGCCGGCCCGGCTGATCCACGCCGCCGGGCCGCGGGCGATGACAGTGTGGGCGGCGCGCGCTATCACGCCGCGCCTATGACCGATCGACCCAATTACATCACCCCCGCCGGCTATGCGGTGCTGCGCGCGGAATATGACGCGCTGCTCGGCGACGAGCGCCCCAAACTGGTCGATGTCATCGCCTGGGCGGCGGGCAATGGCGACCGTTCGGAAAACGGCGACTATATCTATGGCCGCAAGCGCATGCGCGAGATCGACCGGCGGCTCGGCTTCCTCGCACGGCGTATGAAGGCCGCGAAGATCGTGGATCCTTCGGCACAAGCCGACCGCACCCGCATCTGGTTCGGCGCGACCGCCACCATCGTCGATGAGGACGATGTCGAGCGCGTGTTGACGCTGGTGGGAGACGACGAGACCGACGCAGGGGCAGGGCGGATCGGCTGGAACGCGCCGCTCGCCCGCGCTTTACGGGGCGCGGCGGTCGGTGACCTGCGCCGCGTGCTGCTGCCGGCGGGCGAGCGCGAGTATGAGGTGCTCGCGATTTCGTATCCGGAAGCGGTTGAAAGGGAGGGTGTTATCCGATCTGGTTAAGCGTTGATCGTAACCGTGAATGGCAACAAAAAAGTCGCTTCGTAGCTTACAAACCAATCTCCGGTCCGGCGAATATCGAGATATAGGCAGTTGGACAAGTGTCGGCCATCTACACACGGCAAACAGGATGTCATCAGCGAGGAAGTGTCTTGTCGCTTCCTTGCAATTTGTTTCGAGCGCTGCTCAGTTCTCGCTATTGTAGACGGGATGGGGCCGGGCGTGAGGGCTGACGTTCAATTCAGGACGTGATTCAATGACGTTTGTCGCTGCAAAGTGCTTTGGCGAAAGTATCGTCATTGCTTCCGACACCATGATCTCGCGTCCTGCGGGTGCGTCGCACGACATGCTTCCTGGCCGGTTAAAGATCGTGATCGTTAGCTCCAAGGTCACAATCGCGTTCGCTGGTCTGATCAACCAAAGCATAGATGCGATCAGGGAGGTTAGGAGACTTATTTTGACGGGTGGGTTGCTCTCCGGGGTTGAGGAAATCCTCAGAAGGGCGACAGAAAGATATGCTTCGTACGGGGTTGGTCTTGAGTTTATTGTTGCGTCTCACGTCGATGGCGTCGCGCTCAAGCGGATCTGGGAGGGAACTATATCGGCTAATCTTCATGGCACGTGTATTGGAGACCGGGCATTGCAGGCCCGATTGCTCGAAGAAGAAGCGAGGGTGCCGATCCCCATCGTGCCAAGCCGATTTGAGGATGAGAGCCGCTTTGCGCGCGCGTTCATGCAACTGTTCGACGGCATTTATGTGTCAGGGCAAGTGGGCGGATTTGCTGTCATCGCTAACTGTTGCCCGCGAGGTCATTGCTACGGTTATCACACAGGTGTCATGGCATGGGACAGTCTTCGGAGGGCAGGCTTTTAGTGAGCAGCAACTCGCTGATCGTAAAAGTGGCATGACGCAGTGGGCCTACTCCAGTAACGGTTCCTCGCTACGGGGGTCGCGGTGGTCGGATGTCTGGTTGAAGATGCCGGTATCGGGTACATCTACTCACCATTGAGAGCGGACGAGCCGATGGAATGGCGGCCGTCCCTGCCGATATTCGACGGCTCGCTAAGAGCAATACAGGAAGGGTTCGAGCGGGCAATTGAATTAGAAGCTATGCAGGTGGGGGGCGGGATCGACGTTATCTCCGTACCATCTGTTCGTCATGTGCCTTCCGTAAGCGAACTAGAGCAGATCGAATCCTATGCTGCTAATGCTATGCTGCCAACGTGGGTTCGAATGGTTGACGATGGAGTAGAGTTATTTTGCGGGACACCTGATTTTTGGCAAATGGCTCTTGCAAACTTTGCGCCCTGCATCCGGACCCGGTTTTTGTGCTAAAGACAGCAATAGATCGGATCAACGCTACCGTACTCGACAGCCTTTCTCGAGCGGGGCAGGTAACGCCTCGTTAGGAAGGTAATGGAGGGCGAGAGGCCTTGCGTGGTAATCCGCAACGCACCGACAAATACGGCTTCGCGGGACGCCTTGTCCGGCGAGCGGGCACAGTGCCTCCACCCAAGCGACCGGCGTACCCCGCTTTGCGACAAGCCGCTCGAGGCTCTATGGTCTTGCCGGCGGCGCGTGCTACGCGTCGCCGGCGGCGCGTGCGGTGCGCGGGCCCAGTGCAAGGGAAGTCAGGTCGTAATGCAAGTCGTTCAGCGCGTTTTCGTGAGTGGCAAGGTTCAGAATATCGGGTTCCGTGATTGGTCGGTGCGCCGCGCGCGCGATTTCGGAGTCTCGGGCTGGGTGCGCAACCTGCGCGATGGTCGGGTCGAACTGCTCGTCGCCGGTGAGGAAGCCGCGGTGGACGGCATGATCGAAGCGGTCCGCGAGGGGCCGGAGAAGGCGCGGATCGACAATGTCGAGGCCCGCGCCGATACCGAGCGCGCGCCGAAGGGCTTCACCAAGCGCTTCACCGCCTAAAGGCTTTCGTTTCGGCGTCCGCGCGGCTAGGGCGGCGCGATGTTCACAGGCTCGATCCCAGCGCTCGTCACCCCCTTCGCCGAAGACGGCGGCTTCGTGGAGGGGGCGTTCCGCGACTTCGTCGAATGGCAGATCGCGGAAGGCTCCGCCGCGCTGGTACCGTGCGGCACCACCGGGGAATCCGCGACGATGGATTTCGAGGAGCATTTCCGCGTCGTGAAGGTCTGCGTCGATCAGGCGCGGGGCCGCGTGCGGGTCATCGCGGGCGCGGGCAGCAACGATACCCGCGTCGCGATCCGCAACATACGCGCCGCCAAGGACGCCGGCGCCGATTGCGCGCTGATGGTGCCGCCCTATTACAATCGCCCGAGCCAGGACGGCATCTTCCGCCACTTCGCCGCGATCGTAGACGCGTGCGATCTGCCGGTGCTGCTCTACAACGTGCCCGGCCGCACCGTCACCGATATCCTGCCCGAGACGATGGGGCGGCTCGCCAAGGCGTTTCCCGACAGCATCGTCGGCGTCAAGGATGCGACCGGTGCGCTCGCCCGGGTCTCGCAGCAGCGCGCGGCCTGCGGCCCTGCCTTCGCGCAACTCTCGGGCAACGACGAGACCGCGCTCGCCTTCAACGCGATGGGCGGGGTGGGCTGCATTTCGGTGACCGCCAACGTAGCGCCGCGTCTGTGCGCCGAGTTTCAGGCCGCCACCGACGACGAGGATTACACCGCCGCGCTCGGCCTGCACGACCGGCTGTTCGCGCTGCATCTGGCGATGTTTACAGACGCCTCGCCTGGGCCGGTGAAATACGCGGTGTCGAAGGTCATCCCCGGCTTCCCCACCGCCCTGCGCCTGCCGATGACCTGGCCCAGCGAAGCGGCACGGGCGGCAGTGGATGCGGCGATGGCGGCGGCTGGGATCGCCTGAGGAGGCTGGCCCGATCGACGACCTCATGATAACCAGCGAGGCATGAACGTCGAGCGCGCCATTTATGAACGCCCGGACACAGACGCCGAAGCCGCGGCGGATGCGCGTGCGAGAGCGGATATCGCTGCCGGCCGCGTGATTGATCATGCTGAGGTCATGGCCTGGTTGTCCAAGTGGGGCACACCCCAAGAAGTGCCCGCGCCGCCCGAATGGTTCAAATAGTCTGGACGCAGGAAGAGGTTGCCAATCTCGATCCGATTCGCCGCTATATCCAGCAGTTCGATCCCGAAGCCGCGCGTCGCATGGCGCTCCGGTTGATCCGGGCTTGCGACAGCTTGCAGGCGTTTCCCAACCGAGGGCGGTGAGTGTCGGGTGACTGTCGCGAACTCACGATTATTCCGCCCTGTGTCATCCGCTACGACGTAAGCGGCGATGAGGTCTATATCCTCAGCATCCGACATGGCGCACGGCTTACGGACTGAAGGCGCACCAACTCCGGCCTTCCCATCGCCGGCACCGCGCCCTACATGCCCGTCTCTTATGGCCCGTCCCAAACCCCCCGCTTTCGAAAAGACCAAGATCGTCGCCGAGAACCGGCGCGCGCGGTACGATTATTCTATCGAGACGGTGTACGAGGCCGGCATCGCGCTGACCGGCACCGAGGTGAAATCGCTGCGCTCGGGCACCGGATCGATCGCGGAGAGCTATGCCGAGGTGAGCGACGGGCAGGTCTGGCTCATCAACTCGAACGTGCCCGAGTTCAGCCACGGCAACCGCTTCAACCATGAGCCGAAGCGCCCGCGCAAATTGCTGCTCCATGAGCGCGAGATCAACAAGATGCACGGCGCGGTCGCGCGCCAGGGCATGACGCTCGTGCCGCTGATGATCTACTTCAACTCGAAGGGCCGCGCGAAGGTCGAACTCGCGCTCGCCAAGGGCAAGAAGGATCACGACAAGCGCGAGGCGACCAAGGAGCGCGACTGGAAGCGCGAGCAGGGCCGCCTGATGCGGGATCGCGGCTGACGATGTTCGCGAGGGCCGCCGCCTGGGCGCACCGCAACCTGCCGACCCGCGACACCCTCGAGCGCAATCGCCTGCTCCGCCCGGTCGCGCACCGGGTGCTCGCGCCCGCTTTGTGGCGGTTCACCCGCCGCTCGGTGCCGCGCGGCGTCGCGCTCGGCATGGTGACGGGCATCTTGTTCCCGGTCGCGCAGGTGCCGCTGTCGGCGCTGCTCGCGCTGCCGGTGCGCGCGAACATTCCGACCGCGGCGCTCACCACCTTCATCACCAACCCGCTCACCACGCCGCCATTGTGGGTCGCGGCCTATTGGATCGGCAGCCGCCTGCTCCGCTACGAGGGGGCGAGCGTACGCGCCGGCGAGGGCTGGCTGCACTGGCTGGTCTCGCAGGCGGGCCCTTCGCTGGTCGTCGGGTTGCTCACCATCACCGCCGTCTTCGCGGTGACGGGCTTCGCCGCGAGCGCGCTCGGCTGGCGCTGGTGGATCGTGCGCAAGTGGCGCGCCCGCGCGCTGCGCCGGGCTGGACCAGCTCTGTAACATTCGCGTAGAACACCGCATCCAAACGGTTTTTCGGGGTGCGTCATGTTCAGATCCTCTACCCTCGCGGCGCTGCTGTCCGCCACGATCCTGGCCGGCTTCGCGCTCAGCCCGGTCGCCAGTCAGACTGCCGCACCCGCCGCCGCGCCGGCCGCCAAGCCGCAGTTCGGCACCTTCGGCTTCGATGAGGCGGGGATGGACCGCTCGGTCGCGCCCGGCGACGATTTCTACCGCTACGGCAACGGCACCTGGGCCAAGACCACGCCGATCCCGGCCGACAAATCGAACTACGGGTCGTTCAACCTGCTCTCCGACCTGTCCGAGGCGCGCACGCGCGGCATCCTCGAAGCTGCCGCGAAAGACCCGGCCTCGAAGATCGGCACCGCCTACGCCACCTTCCTCGATCGGCCCGCGATCGACGCCAAGGGCCTCGCCCCGATCCAGCCGTGGCTCGGCAAGATCAAGGCGCTCGCCACGCGCGGCGGCTATGCGGCACTGGTCGCCGAGGCCGCCCGCGCCGGCATCGACGGTCCGTTCGCGAGCGGCGTCAATCAGGACGACAAGAACCCCGAAGTCTATGCGCTGGGCCTTCAGCAATCGGGGCTGGGCCTGCCCGATCGCGATTATTATCTGAGCAAGGATGCCAAACTCGCCGAGGCCAAAGCCGCGTATCAGACGCACATCGCCAAGATGCTCACGCTCGCCGGCGAGCCCAATGCCGAGGGCCGCGCCAAGGCGATCGTCGATTATGAGACCCAGATCGCCACGATAAGCTGGACCCGCACCGAAAGCCGCGACGCCGACAAGACCTACAACAAGCTCACCGTCGCCGCGCTCGCCAAGTCTGCGCCCGGCTTCGACTTCGCCGCCTATTTCTCGGGCATCGGCGCGCCGGTCGATAGCGTCATCGTCGCGCAGCCGAGCGCCGTCACCGGTATCGCCAAGCTGATCGCCGCCGCGCCGCTCGGCGTGCTGCGCGATCAACTGCTGGTCCGCTCGCTCGATGCCTATGCCGACGTACTCCCCAAGGCGTTCGACGACGCGCATTTCGCCTTCTACGGCACCATCCTGTCGGGCACGCCCGAGCAGGAGGCGCGGTGGAAGCGCGCGGTGCAATTCACCACCGGCGCGATCGATGACGAGGTCAGCAAGCTCTACGTCGCCAAATATTTCCCGCCCGAGACCAAGGCGGCGGCCGATGCGCTCGTCCACAACATCATCGCCGCGATGGACGCGCGCATCGACAAGCTCGATTGGATGACACCCGAGACCAAGCGCCGCGCCCATGCCAAGCTCGCCGCCTTCACCCCCAAGATCGGCTATCCGAGCCAGTGGAAGGATTACAGCGGCCTCACCATCACGGCGGGCGACGCGTTCGGCAACGCATGGCGCGCCAATGCATTCAGCCACGCCTATAACGTCGGCCATCTCGGCAAGCCGATCCAGCGCTGGGAGTGGGGGATGACCCCGATGGAGGTCAACGCCTATGCCAACCCGCCGATGGTCGAGATCGTCTTCCCGGCCGCGATCCTCCAGCCGCCGTTCTTCGATCCCGCCGCCGATCCGGCGGTCAACTATGGCGGCATAGGCGCGGTGATCGGGCATGAACTGACGCATCATTTCGACGATCAGGGCGCCAAGTACAACGAGCACGGCCAGCTCGCGAGCTGGTGGACTCCCGCCGACGTCTCGGCGTTCAACGCGCGCACCGAGGCGCTCGCCAAGGAATATGACGCCTATGAGCCGTTGCCGGGCGTGCACCTCAACGGCCACCTCACGCTCGGCGAGAACACCGCCGATCTCGGCGGCCTGACGATCGCCTACGATGCCTATCGCGCCTCGCTCGCCGGGAAGGCGCCGCCGGTGATCGACGGGTTCAGCGCCGATCAGCGCTTCTATCTCGGCTGGGCGCAGGTGTGGCGGCGTAACTACCGCGAGGCGAATTTGCGCCAGCGGTTGCTCACCGATCCGCACAGCCCGTCCGAACAGCGCGGAAACATCGTGCGCAACCTCGATCCGTGGTATGCCGCGTTCAAGCCCAAGCCGGGCCAGAAACTGTACCTCACGCCCGAACAGCGCGTGCGGATCTGGTAGCAGGACGTAACGTATCCCAATCCGGCGTTCCCGCGAAAGCGGGAACCCAGAGCCAAGCAGAACACGATCTACGGTTCTTGCTACTCTGGACTCCCGCTTTCGCGGGGGAACCAAGTTTTAAAATCGGGTGACGATCCATTCACCCGTTCGTGCTGAGTAGAGATCGAGTAGGGCCGAAGGCCCGTATCGAGATGAGCAGGTGAACATGCCCCCGGCATGTTCAGGATCATCTGGGGGATGATCCGACCTGCTCATCGTATCGAAGCACAGGTTGCGCGCGGGGCGTGTGCTTCGATACGCCACCTCGATATGCCTGCTGCGCAGGCTACTCGGCGGCTACTCAGCACGAACGGAGTTGTATTGGCAGAGACTGATCATCGCACGCCGATATGTGATAGCCTCGCAGCCCAACCCTAGCCAAAGAAGGATAAGAATGGCCAGCCTTCCTATCCTCAAGTCCGCCGACTCGAACCCAACCCGCGACGCGGCGCTGATCGCCGGCGCGACCGGAATCGTCGCCGCCCTCGTGATCCTCGGCCTGCTCGGCAACGTCGTGATCGCCGCCGCCTTCCTCGCCACCGCGATTGTCGGGGGCGGCGGGATGATCGTCTTCCGGCGCCTGTTCCCGTCCAGCGCGGGCGAGGGCGCCGAACCCGATTGGGCGCTCGCGCGCACGCTCGCCGCCGCCAGCGCCGATGCGGTCGCGGTCACCGATCGGGCGGGGCGGCTGGTCTGCGCCAACGATCACTATGAGGCGCTGTTCGGCGGCTTCCCGACCCCGCCCGGTCTGCCGTTCGACGGCGACGGGGCCGAGCGGATCGGCGTCGCCGGGCGCCGCGCCTGGCGGGATGGCACCGCCACGCTCGACCGGCTGGTCACGCGCGGCGCCAGTGTCGTCGCGGATATCGCCTGCGCGGGCGAGGACGGGGATCTGCTCGTGTGGCGCTTCCGCCAGACCATGCGGGTCAATCTCGCCGCCACCGTCGAGGAACTCGTCGCCGGGCGTATCGGTGAGCAATTTGGTCGCGCCGGCATCATGGTCACGCTGATCGGGCATGACGGCCGCGTCATTGCCGCCAACAGCGTGCTGCGCGCGCGCGCGATGGGGCATGCCGATGCCGCGATCACGGGCCGCGACTTCGCGCGCTTCCTCATCACCGACGAACGCGGGCTGGTGCGGTTCGAGCGCGAGGGCATGCTCAAGAACCCGCTGCGCGTCTTGCAAATCCCCTTCGTCGAGGGCGATGACGCGCCGATGCTGGTCGCGCTGATCGACGAGGAGCAGAGCGGCGCGCCCGCCGTCGGCGCGAGCGCCAGCGCGCACGTCCAGACGCTCGTCGCGCTGATGCCGTTCGGCGTCGCGCTGGTCGGCAACGACGGGCGGTTCCTCCAGATGAACGAGTCGTTCGCGCGCGCCGCCTTGGTCGATCCCGCCGCGCCGCCGGTCTATCCGGGCGATCTCGTCGTGCGCGAGGACAAGGGCGTCATCGCCGATGCGGTGCGCCGTTTCGCAAGCGGCGCGACCCATTCGACCGATCTCGCCATCCGTCTCAAGGATCACCCCGACGAGCCGGTCGCGCTGTCGATCGCCGGCGCGCGGGGCTTGGGCGATGCGGCGGTGCTGCTGAGCCTCAAGGACAATGGCGAGGAGACCCGGCTCAAGCGCGAAGTGGCGCAGGCCACCAAGATGCAGGCGGTCGGCCAGCTCGCCGGTGGCGTCGCGCATGATTTCAACAACATCCTGACCGCGATCATCGGCCACTGCGACCTGATGCTGATGCGCCATTCGCCCGGCGACAGCGATTATGACGACATTCAGCAGGTCCGCGCCAATTCGAACCGCGCCGCCTCACTCACCCGGCAGTTGCTCGCCTTCTCGCGCCAGCAGACGTTGCGCCCGCAGGTGCTGCAACTGCCCGATGTCGTCTCGGAGGTGTCGCAACTGCTCAAGCGGCTGCTCGGCGAGAGCATCACGCTCAAGGTGAAGCATGGCCGCAATCTCGCGCCGGTGCGCGCCGATCCGGGGCAGCTCGAACAGGTGGTCGTCAATCTCGCCGTCAACGCGCGCGACGCGATGCTGGCCAAGCCGCCGAAGGGGGGCGCGGTGCTCTCGATCCGCACCTTCGCGATGACGGCGACCGATGTGCGGCGGATGGGCTCGGATATTCTGCCGGTCGGCGATTATGTCGGGCTGGAGGTGTCCGATAACGGTGCCGGCATTCCGCCAGATGTTCTGCCCAAGATTTTCGAGCCGTTCTTCACCACCAAGGATGTCGGCAAGGGCACCGGGCTCGGTCTTTCGACCGTGTACGGCATCGTCAAGCAATCAGGCGGCTACATCTTCGCCGATTCGAAGCCGGGGCAGGGGGCGGTGTTCAGCATCTATCTCCCCGTCCATACCGCGTCCGCCCCCGTCGCCGACACGGTGATCGCGCCGCCGGGCAAGCCGCTCGATCTGTGGGGCAGCGGCACGATTCTGCTCGTCGAGGACGAGGACATGGTCCGCGCCGTCGCCGAACGCGCGCTCACCCGGCAGGGCTATACCGTGCTCGGCGCCGAGCATGGCGAGGCCGCGCTCGAACTGCTCGCCAGCCACCCGCGCCCCGATCTGCTCGTCTCCGACGTGATGATGCCGCTGATGGACGGCCCGACGATGGTGCGCCACGCCCGCAAGCTTTATCCCGACCTGCCGATCCTGTTCATGTCGGGCTATGCCGAGGAGACGTTGCGCAAATCGATCGACCTCGAAAACGTCGCCTTCCTCGCCAAACCCTTTTCCGTGCAGCAACTTGCCGAGGCGGTGCGCGCGATGATGGGGGCGAAAGGGCTTGGCGCGGACGCGAGTTGATGGTTATGGACCCGTCATGACCGCACCCCGCAATATCCTGATCGTCGAGGACGAACCCCTGATCGCGATGATGCTCGAGGATTTTCTCGAGGTTCTCGACAAGGTTCCGGTCGGCACCGCCGATTGCGTGTCGGTCGCGATGGGTCTCATCGAAGCCGGCGGCATCGACGCGGCGATCCTCGATCTCAATCTGCGCGGCGGCGAAACCAGCCTGCCGATCGCGGACGCGCTCGCGGCGGCGGGCATCCCGTTCGTCTTCGCCACCGGCGGCTCGCACGACAGCGTCGCCGAACGCTTCCGCGATCGCCCCTCGCTCGCCAAGCCGTTCACGATGGACGGTGTGAGCAAGGCCCTCGACGCACTGGCCTAAACCCGTCGCCCCGGCGAAGCCCGGGGCCGCTGTGGCGGGACGATCGCCAAGTCATAAGCCGGCCCCGGCCTTCGCCGGGACGACGCGTGTTGGAAAATATCTGTTCCACTCTTGTTCCATTAGAACAAATAGGATACGTCGCTTCCAACACGCATTGAATGCGCAGGCACATCGGTTTAGCGACGGAGGCTCTCGTGGCGGCATCACTGAAGGTCATCGACACCAAAATGGCAGCTTCCAACACAAAGGCCGCGGATGAGCGGCAGAAGGCGCTCGACGCGGCGCTCGCACAGATCGACCGCGCGTTCGGCAAGGGCTCGGCGATGCGGCTCGGCTCCAAGGAGACGATGCAGGTCGAGGCGATCTCGACCGGCTCGCTCGGGCTCGACATCGCGCTCGGCGTCGGCGGCCTGCCGCGCGGTCGCGTGATCGAGATCTACGGCCCGGAAAGCTCGGGCAAGACCACGCTCGCGCTGCACGTCATCGCCGAGGCTCAGAAGACCGGCGGCACCGCCGCGTTCGTCGATGCCGAACACGCGCTTGATCCGGTCTATGCCAAGAAGCTCGGGGTCAACATCGACGAGCTGATCGTCTCGCAGCCCGACACCGGCGAGCAGGCGCTCGAGATCGTCGATACGCTCGTGCGCTCGAACGCGATCGACGTGCTGGTGGTCGATTCGGTGGCGGCGCTGGTGCCGCGCGCCGAAATCGAGGGCGAGATGGGCGACAGCCACGTCGGCCTGCAGGCGCGCCTGATGTCGCAGAGCCTGCGCAAGCTCACCGGCTCGATCAGCCGTTCGCGCTGCATGGTGATCTTCATCAACCAGCTCCGCATGAAGATCGGCGTGATGTACGGCAACCCGGAGACCACCACCGGGGGCAACGCGCTGAAATTCTACGCGAGCGTCCGTCTCGACATCCGCCGCACCGGCCAGATCAAGGATCGCGAGGAGATCATCGGCAACACCACGCGCGTCAAGGTCGTCAAGAACAAGGTCGCGCCGCCGTTCAAGCAGGTGGAGTTCGACATCATGTACGGGCAGGGCGTCTCCAAGATCGGCGAGATTCTCGATCTTGGCGTCAAGGCCGGGCTCGTCGAGAAATCGGGCGCGTGGTTCAGCTACGACAGCGTCCGGATCGGCCAGGGCCGTGAGAACTCGAAGAATTTCCTCAAGGAAAACACCGAGATGTGCGAGCGTCTCGAAAAAGCCATCCGCAGCCGTACCGACAAGGTCGCCGAAGAGATGATGGCCGGCCCCGAGGATGACGACATCGACATGTGAGCGAGCTTGCTGAAATTCGAAGCGGCGTTCATCCAGACGCCGCAAAGCCCGGAAAGGCCCGCCCCTGTGGCGGGCCTTTCAGTATGCCGGAACCGATCGCCTTCGTCCGCGCTTGAGTTTCATGACGATCACCGTTCACCATCTCGAGAACTCCCGCTCGCAGCGCATCCTGTGGCTGCTCGAAGAGCTGGGCCTGCCCTATGAAATCCGCCGCTACGCCCGCAATCCCAAGACGATGCTCGCGCCCGAAGCGCTCAAGCGCCTCCACCCGCTCGGCAAGTCGCCGATGATCGAGGACGACGGCCGCATCCTCGTCGAGACCGGCGCGATCGTCGAATATCTCGTCGAAAAAGGCGACGGTCGGTTCGCCGCCCCCGCACACCGCGACGCGGCGCTGCGCTACCGCCAGTTCCTCCACTATGCCGAAGGCTCGCTGATGCCGCCGCTGTTCGTGCTGCTCGTGCTCGGCCGCGTGCCGCTGTTCGGCCGCACTGCGCGTCGGCGATTCCGGCCGATGGTCGACGTGCATCTCGATTATGTCGAAACCGTCCTCGCGACGCAGCCGTGGTTTGCTGGCGACACGATCTCCGCCGCCGACGTGATGATGAGCTTCCCGCTCGAGGCCGCGCGCAGCCGCGCCGGACTCGATGAGTCGCGGCCCGCCACGATCGCCTGGCTCGATCGCATCCACGCGCGCCCGGCCTATCAGGCCGCGCTCGCCAAAGGCGGGCCCTACGCTTACGCGTGACGCGTGAAGCCGTGGCTCGGCGCATGCGGCGGCTCGATCTCGGCCGGCGCGGGCGGCTCGAGATCGCCCTCCCAGCGCGCGACCACGCTCGCCGCGATCGCATTGCCGACGACGTTGGTCGCCGAGCGGCCCATGTCGAGGAACTGGTCGACCCCGATTATGAGCAGCAGCCCTGCCTCCGGAATGCCGAACTGACCGAGCGTCGCCGCGATCACGACGAGGCTCGCGCGCGGCACGCCGGCGATCCCCTTCGACGTCACCATCAGCGTCAGCAGCATCGCGATCTGCGTGCCCAGTGTGAGCTGGATGCCGTAAGCCTTGGCGATGAACAGCGACGCGAACGTCATGTACATCATCGACCCGTCGAGATTGAACGAATAGCCGAGCGGCAGCACGAAACTGGCGATCTTGGCGGGCACGCCGAACCGATCGAGCGCCTCCAGCGTGCGCGGGAACGCCGCTTCGGATGAGGCGGTCGAGAAGGCGAGCAGCGCCGGTTCGCGGATGTAGCGGAGTAACATCCCCGCGCGCCGGCCGATCACCGCGAAGGCGAGCGCACCGAGCACGATCCACAAAGTCGCCAGCCCGAAATAGACGCTGCCCATGAAATAGGCGAGCTTGAAGATCAGCCCCGGCCCATGTTCGGTCAGCGCGGCCGTGATCGCCGAGAATACCGCGATCGGCGCCAGCCGCATGACGTAATCGGTGATCTGCAACATCACGGCGGCCAGCCCCTCGGCGGCCGTAACCAGCGGCGCCGCGCGCTCGCCGACGGCGGTGATCGCCACACCGAAGAACACCGAGAAGATCACGATCTGGAGGATCTCGTTGGTCGCCATCGCGTCGACGATCGAACTCGGCACGATATGCGTGATGATCTTGGCGACATCGAATCCGCTCGCGTCGAGCCCGACCGCGGCGTTGACCGGGGGCGGCGTGAGATGCGGGCTGAGCCCGAGCGTGTCGCCGAAATCCGAGGTGAGGTGGAACAGCAACAGCCCGAGCGTCAGCGAAACCAGGCTGGCGCCGATGAACCACCCGACCGACTTCAACCCGACCCGCCCGAGCGCGCCGGTATCCCCCATGTGCGCGATACCCACGACCAGCGTCGAAAACACCAGGGGCGCGATGATCATCTTGATGAGGCGCAGGAACACCGTCGTCAGGATCGAGAACCAGCCGGCGATGCCCTTGAGCCGCGCGGCCGCGTCGGGTGAGCCGTCATCGATACCGGCGTGGATCGTCCAGCCGAGCACGATGCCGAGCACCAGCCCGCCGAGGATGTACCACGTCAACCGCTTCGCCAAGTCTATTCTCCCGCTGGCCCCGTATATAGCGAAGGGCATTGCCCCGGCGCCGTCAAGCGTCCTATCGGGTTCCGATGCAGCAAAATATTTTCCTGGGCCGCCGCAGGGTGTTGAAGATGGCGGGGGCGTTGCCCTTGCTCGCCGCGACGCATGCCGTCCGCGCGGCCGAGCCCGATCTCGCCGGCCTGGCCGATATCACCAGGGACGCGGCGCCGATAACGGCCGCCGAACGGCTTGCCCGCATCTCACGCGCGCAGGCGCTGATGAAGGCGAACGGCATCGGCGCCGTGCTGGTCGAGGCGGGATCGTCGCTGATCTATTTCACCGGCGTCGCCTGGCATCGCAGCGAGCGGCTGACCGCCGCGATCCTGCCGGTCGAGGGCGATCCGTGCATCGTCACCCCGTTCTTCGAGGAACCCTCGGTGCGCCAGACGCTCGCCATTCCGTGCGATGTGCGTGTGTGGCAGGAAGACGAAGACCCGCTCAAGTTCGTCGCCGGCTTCCTACGCGAGCGCGGTCTCGCCAGCCGCGCGGTCGGGATCGAGGAGACGGTGCGCTACTTCGCGGTCGATGGTCTCGCGCGCGCCATGCCCGACGCCAGGATCGTTTCGGCCAATCCGGTCGTGCGCGGCTGCCGGATGGTCAAGACCGCGCCCGAGATCGCGCTGATGCAGCGTGCGACCGACGTGACGATCGCCGCCTATCGTTGGGTGTATCCGCGCGTCGAGAAAGGCATGACGCGCGAGCAGATCGCCGCGCTGATGAACGCCGCAACCCGCAAGCTTGGTGGCGATCCCGAATTCGCGCTGGTGCTGATCGGCGAGGCGGCGGCCTATCCGCACGGCAGCCGTGCGCCGCAGGTGGTCGCGGACGGGCAGGTGGTGCTGATGGATTGCGGCTGCACCGTTCAGGGCTATCAATCCGATGTGTCGCGCACCTTCGTGTTCGGCACCGCGAGCAAGGACCAGCGCACCGTCTGGGACCATGTCCGCGCCGGCCAGGCCAAGGCGTTCGCGGCGGCGCGGATCGGCACGCCGGCGGGCGCGGTCGATGATGCGGTGCGCGGCTTCTACGAGACCCTCGGCTATGGCCCGCGCTACCGGATGCCGGGCCTGTCGCACCGCACCGGCCACGGGATCGGGCTCGACGGGCACGAGCCCGTCAACCTCGTCCACGGCGAGACGATGCCGCTCGCCGCCGGCATGTGCTTCTCCGATGAGCCGGGGCTTTACCTGCCGGGCAAGTTCGGCGTCCGGCTCGAGGATTGTTTCCACATGACCCCGGGCGGTCCGAAGTGGTTTTCGGTGCCGCCCGTCTCGATCGACGCGCCGCTGGGGTGACGGTCAGGGCGTGATCGTCACGATCACGCGCTTGTAGCGGGTCAGCGGCGGCGTGCCCTTGTCGGTCACCCGCACGATGAAATGCGCCTCGCGCGGCTCGCTCACCTTGGGCGCGGTGAAGTCGACCGTGTGGATGTTGGCGGCGATGCCGTTGAGGATCGGCGTCTGCCAATGGCCGATCTCCTGATAGTGGAACCATTGGAAGCTCAGGCTGTCGCCATCGGGGTCGGTGCTGTCGACCGCGCTTAGCACGAACCGCTCGCCCGATTTCACCGTCAGCCGATCCGGCCCGCTCAGCCGCACCTCGGGCGGGTGGTTGGCCTCAGCGAATGGGCGCACCGTCCAAGCGATGCGGGCGGCGAAGTCGTTCTGGAAGTCGTCACGCCAGCGCCAGATCCCGGCGCGGAAATCCTTGATCTGCCGGTCGCCGGGAACCGAGGCGCGCCCGAACTCGCGCGCGACCTGCGGGGTGAAGCTGTCGATCGCGTTGGTCCAGATCGGGCGCGTCTCCGGTTCAATCACGACCCCGCTGAACCCGCTCGGGTCGGTCGTCGCGACCGGCGGGGTGTAGAGTTCGTACCGGCCGCCCCAGCCGCCCCAATCGGGATGGTCGGGGTTGCTGAGGCCATTGGGGAGCAGCGACAGGAAGGCGGGCGTGTCGCCCTCCATGCCATAGGAGACGTCCGGGTACATCGCGCCGAGCGGCCCGTGCCCCTGCTGAATGTTGTCGCGCAGCCACGCATTGCTGATCGTGCGGTTGTCGCCGCCGTCGATCAGCGTGTGGATGCCGGTCCAGGTGCCCGCGCCATAGCCGCCGGGGCTGACGACATAGAACAGATCGGGGAAAGTCTTGCGCAGCCATGCGCCGGCATCGTCCTGATCGGAGATAGTGTAGACCCGCAGCTTGGCGATCAGGCGCCGGGCCACCTCGGGCGAGCGCGTTTCGCGGATCGTGGACAGCGCCTGTGCGAGCGTGTTGACGCCGCCCCAGACCGAAATCCACAGCGGGCGCGGATCGTTGCGCTCCAATGCCTCGACGATCAGCCGCGACCCGGCCGTGTCCTTGCCGGTACCGACCGCCGCCATGCCATAGCCCGGCTGGCCCTCGCGAACGAGCGCGCGCAGACGGTCGGCCGTCGGATAGCCGGCCTCGTGCTTCGCCAGATTCGGCTGAACCTTGGCATAGGCCTGGATGATGCGGCGGATCGAATCGGGATGGATGGCCGTCTTCATGTGGACGGAGGTCGTCGCGACCAGCCCTTCGAGGTCGATCTCGTTCGCATAGAGCAACAGCCGGACGAAGGATTGCGTGTCGTCGGGATCGGCCTCGATGTCGCTCAGCACGATCATGCGGTGCCGCTCGGTCGGCGCCGGCAGCGGGGCCTGTGCGGTCGCTGGCATGACCGGAACGGCGAGCGGCATCATGGTCGCAAGCAGGATCGCCAGTTTTCGCAACGTCTTCTCTCCCTGTGGTGTTCATGGCGCCGGGCGGCGGCGGTGCCTTACAACCGGTGGATCGCGGTTGCCAGTGAAGCGAGGATGCACGGTTCGCCGCAGCAGCGCCACGCTTGAGAAGATACGCGGCCTCGCCTAAGTCGGCGGGATGATCTCGACCAACGACATTCGCCGCAGCTTCCTCGACTATTTCGAGCGCGAGGGGCATGCTCGCATCCCGTCCGCGCCGCTGGTGCCGCAGAACGATCCGACGCTGATGTTCGTGAACGCGGGCATGGTGCCGTTCAAGAACGTCTTCACCGGGTTGGAATCGCGCGCGTATTCGACCGCGACCTCCTCGCAGAAGTGCGTGCGGGCGGGCGGCAAGCACAACGATCTCGACAATGTCGGCTACACCGCCCGGCATCACACTTTCTTCGAGATGCTCGGCAACTTCTCGTTCGGCGATTATTTCAAGGAACGCGCGATCACGCTCGCCTGGAACCTGCTCACCAAGGAGTGGGGTATTCCGGCGGAGAAGCTGACCGTCACCGTGTACCACACCGATGACGAGGCGTTCGAGCTGTGGCGCAAGATCGCCGGCCTGCCCGAGGACCGTATCATCCGCATCGCCACCAACGACAATTTCTGGTCGATGGGCGACACCGGTCCGTGCGGCCCGTGCAGCGAGATCTTCTACGATCACGGCGACCATATCTGGGGCGGCCCGCCGGGAAGCCCGGAGGAAGACGGCGACCGCTTCGTCGAAATCTGGAACCTCGTGTTCATGCAATATGAGCAGATCGACAAGGAAACGCGGCTCGATCTGCCGCGCCCGTCGATCGACACCGGCATGGGAATCGAGCGAATCGCGGCGGTGCTCCAGGGCGTCACCGACAATTACGATACCGATACGTTCAAGGCACTGATCGCCGCCTCGACCGCGCTGACCGGCACCAAGGCCGAAGGCGAGGCGCAGGCGAGCCACCGCGTCATCGCCGATCATCTGCGCTCGTCGGGCTTCCTCGTTGCCGATGGCGTGCTGCCGGCCAACGAGGGCCGGGGCTATGTGCTGCGCCGGATCATGCGGCGTGCGATGCGCCACGCGCATCTGCTTGGCGCGAAAGACCCGCTGATGCACCGGCTCGTGCCCTCGCTGGTCGCCGAAATGGGCGCGGCCTTCCCCGAACTGGTGCGCGCGCAGCCGCTGATCGAGGCGACGTTGCTTCAGGAGGAAACCCAGTTCCGCCGCACGCTGACCAACGGCCTGCGCCTGCTCGACGAGGCGACCGCCGGGTTCGGCGAGGGGGCGGTCTTGCCGGGCGAGACCGCGTTCAAGCTCTACGACACGTTCGGTTTCCCTTACGATCTGACCGAGGACGCTCTGCGCGCCAAGGGCTTCACGGTCGATCGCGCCGGCTTCGATGCGGCGATGGCCGAGCAGAAGCGACAGGCGCGCGCGGCCTGGAAGGGGTCGGGCCAGCGCGCGTCCGACGACCTGTGGTTCGACATCGCCGAGGCGTTCGGCAGCACCGAGTTCATCGGCTATGCGACCGACGCGGGCGAGGCTCAGGTGATCGCGATCGTCAAGGACGGTGTCCGCGTCGAACGCGCCGAGGCCGGCGAGACGGTCGATATCCTCGTCAACCAGACGCCCTTCTACGGCGAGAGCGGCGGCCAGATGGGTGACGCCGGCACGATCACCGGCGACACTGTTTCGATCCAGGTCGAGGATACCGCCAAGCCGCTCGGGCGCCTGTTCTCGCATCGTTCGCACATCGACAGTGGTGCGATCGCGGTTGGCGATACCGTCCGGCTCGCGATCGACGTCGAGCGCCGCGCCCGCATCCGCGCCAACCATAGCGCGACGCACCTGCTGCACGCCGCGTTGCGGAGGCGGCTGGGCGGGCATGTCACGCAGAAGGGCAGCCTGGTCGCCGAGGACCGGCTGCGCTTCGATTTCTCACACAACAGCGCGATGACCCCGCAGGAGATCGCCGACGTCGAGGCGGACGTGAACCGTCACATTCGCAGCAACGACGCGGTGACGACGCGGTTGATGACGCCCGACGACGCGATCGCGGCCGGCGCAATGGCGCTGTTCGGCGAAAAATATGGCGAAGAGGTGCGCGTGCTCTCGATGGGCCGCGACGAGGACGCGAGCTTTTCGGTCGAGCTGTGCGGCGGTACGCACGTCAACGCGCTCGGCGACATCGCCTTGTTCGAGATCGTCTCGGAGAGCGCGGTGTCGAGCGGTGTCCGGCGGATCGAGGCGCTCACCGGCGAAGCGGCGCGCGCCTACCTCAGCGCTCGCGACGAGAAGCTGCGCGAGGCGGCGGCTGCGTTGAAGGCGACCCCCGAGGACGTGCCGGCGCGCGTGGCCGCGCTGGTCGAGGAGCGCCGCAAGCTCGAACGCGAACTCGCCGAGGCAAAGAAAGCGCTCGCGCTCAGCGGCGGCGCGGGTGCCGCGCCGGCGGGGCCGGAGCAGATCGGCGGCGTCAACTTCGTCGGCCAGGTCATCGAGGGTCTCGATCCAAAGTCGCTGCGCGGCGCGGTTGATGATGTGAAGGGCCGGATCGGTTCGGGCGTGGCGATGATCGTCGCGGTCAACGAAGGCCGTGCCTCGGTCGCGGTCGGGCTGACCGCCGACGTTGCGGCGTCGCGCAGCGCGGTCGATCTGCTGCGCGTCGCCGTCGCGGTGCTCGGCGGGCAGGGCGGCGGTGGCCGGCCCGATATGGCGCAAGGCGGCGGCCCTGACGGCGCGAAGGCGGCCGACGCGGTCGCGGCGGTGCGGGCCGCGCTTGCCGAGGAACATGCTTCGGCGGCGTAAACGAACCGTCGCCCCGGCGCAGGCCGGGGCCGCTTCGTGCCTTGGCGACCGGCTCCCATCAAACGCAGCAGCCCCGGCCTGCGCGGGGCGATGCTCGCACATTCATCCCCGCGCAGGCACGTCCCACCGTTATGCTGCGGCGCAGCAATAAAACGTAACGGCCAGTTTACGCAGCACCTCTTCGGACATCCCTATCTTGTCGGGCCTGACAACAAGGAGATGCCCATGCAGCCGTTCGACAAACGTGACCGCCACGCCCTGCTGGAAACCTGGCGCGGGTCGTGGAAGTTCTTGATGTTCGGCATCGCCGTGCTCGCGTATTTGGTCGCGATCGAGCGTCCCCAATGGTTCGTGCTGCGTCCCGCCACCGGCACCGCGATCGCGCTTGCCAGTGCCGCCGAGGCCGCGCCCGCGAAGAAGGGCGCCATCGATCCGGCCAAGCCGTGATAGGCACGACTTGTCCCGTTTGTTTCGCAGTTGAGGCTCTATGATCGTTACCGCCGTTCCCGGCGCCAAGCAGGTGATCCGGGAAGTCTGGAAGCCGCTCGCGGTGCTGTTCGTCTGGGACGTCACCGTGACCGTGACCTATTATTGGCTGCCGTTCACCGCGCCGTCGCTCCCGCTCACATTGTTCGGCTCCGCGCTCGCGCTGGTGCTCGGGTTTCGCAGCAACTCGGCCTATCAGCGCTGGTGGGAAGGGCGCGGCCTGTGGGGGGCGATGATCAACGCCAGCCGCAGCCTCGCCCGGCAGGCGCGCAACTTTCTGCCCGACGAGGCGACCGACCTTAAGCGGACGATCGTTCTGCGGCAGATCGCTTACGTTAACGCGCTACGCTGCCAGTTGCGGCGGCAGAAGCCTGATGACGACGTGCTGCGCTTCTTGTCCGAAGGCGAAGCGACGCCCGCGCTGAAGCGCACCAATGTCGCCAACGGCATCGTCGAGGGTACCGGGCATCGCATCGATCTCGCCCGCCGTCAGGGGTTGATCGACACGATCCAGCAATCGGCGATGGAAAGCGTGCTGGTCGATATCGCCAATGCGCAGGGCGGGATGGAGCGGCTCAAGAACACGCCGCTTCCCAACCAGTATCGCTTCTTCCCGATGGTGTTCACGCATCTGGTCTGCATCCTGCTGCCGATCGGTCTGGTCGAGACGCTGGGGTTCGCGACGCCGCTCGGATCGTCGATCGTCGGGCTGATGTTCCTCGCCATCCTCGCGATCGGCGACGATCTGGTCGATCCGTTCGCCAACACGCTCCACGACGTACCGCTTTCGGCGATGTGCCGCACGATCGAGATCGATCTGTTGCAGGCGATCGGCGACCAGGCGCCCGCGCCGCTCGCGCCCGACAAGGACGGCGTGCTCTGGTGAGCTATACGTCACCCCGGCGCAAGCTGGGGTGGCAAGCGCGCTTGCCGAGAGAGATGCCAGCTTGCGCTGGCATGACGCGTAAAACGAAAAGGGCCGCCCGGATCTCTCCGGGCGGCCCTTTCCGTAACCAACGGCGAAGGCGATCAGCCCTCGGCCGGTTCCTCGGCCGAAACCTCGGCGGTGGCACCCGGCTCCGCGTTGGGATCGTAAGCCTCGACGAAGCCGGCCTCGTCCTTCTCGAACATCGCCGACATGACATCGACGCCCTGCGCCTGCATCTCGGCCTCTTCGGGCGAACGCGCGATGTTGATCTTGACCGTCACCGACACCTCGGGGTGCAGCGCGACCTTGACCTCGTACAGACCGATCGCCTTGATCGGCTTGTTGAGCACGATCGCCGACTTCGCGACCTTGTGGCCTTCGGCCTCGAGCGCCTCGATCAGATCGCGAACCGCGACCGAACCGTAGAGCTGGCCGGTGTTCGACGACTGGCGGATCAGCGTGATCGTCAGGCCGTCGATCGTCTTCGACTCCTTCTCGGCCTCGCTGCGCTTCGCGGCGTTCTCGGCCACGATGCGCTCACGGTTCTTCTCGAACACCTTGCGGTTGGCTTCGTTCGAACGAAGCGCCTTCTTGTTCGGCAGCAGGTAGTTACGGGCGAAACCGTCCTTCACCTTCACCACGTCGCCGATGTTGCCGAGCTTTTCGACTCGTTCCAGCAGGATCACATCCATGTGGGTCGCTCCTTACTTAACGATGTAGGGCAGCAGGCCCAGATGACGGGCGCGCTTGATCGCCTGAGCGAGTTCGCGCTGCTTCTTCGCGCTCACCGAGGTGATGCGCGAGGGGACGATCTTGCCACGCTCGGACACGAAGCCCTGGAGCAACCGAACGTCCTTATAGTCGATCCGGGGAGCGTCCTTCGCGGAGAACGGGCAGCTCTTGCGGCGGCGGAAAAATGGGCGTGCCATTGTCTATAACTCCTTATTCGCCGTCGAAATCGCGACGCGGGCGCTCGCTGCGCTCACCACGGTCGGGGCGATCGCCGCCACGGCCACCTTCACGGTCGCCACGACGCTCGCGGTCGCGCTCGCTCTTGCGCATCATCACGGTCGGCCCGGCTTCGAGCTCGTCGACCTTGACGGTCATGTAGCGGATGATGTCTTCGTTGATCTGGATCTGGCGCTCCAGCTCGACGACGACCGAGCCGGGGGCGTCGATCTCGAGCATCACATAATGCGCCTTGCGGTTCTTCGCGATCTTGTACGCGAGGCTGCGGAGACCCCAGGTCTCGGTCTTGACGACCCGACCGTTGTTGTCCTGAATGATCTTGGTGGCGGTTTCCGCCAGTGCATCCACCTGCGCCTGTGCCAGATCCTGGCGCGCAAGGAACACATGCTCGTACAGAGCCATGCGTGCATTACCTTATCTTGGCCGATCGCTGACGCCCGCACCATGCGAACGCCCCTCCGGCTGTCGTCTTCAATAGCAACCGGGGCGGAAAGCGTGTGCTTCCCACCCCGGAGTGCGTTTCCTTAGCGATTTTCGCGGCGGAAGCAAGCGCTCCTTAGTTGAACGCGCCCGCGAGGACGGCGCCGATCAGCCCGCTCGACAGTGCGACGAGCACCGCGTCATTGCCCGAGCGGACCCAATGGTAGCCGCGCGGCGGCGCGTAGAGGCGGCGGCCGCGATACGCGCGCCAGTCTCTGATCTCGCGGTAATTCTGCGCATAGCGGCGATCGAAGCGCTGGCCCTTGTTCCAGCGGCGGTAATTGTTGCGGTTGTTGACCACCGTGCGGTTCGTCACGACGGTGCGGCCATGTGGCCCTTCACGGACGACGGTGGTGCGGCGCTCCTGGTGATCGCGGCGGCCCTGCGCCTCGGCGGGCGCGATCGCGATCGGGCTGGCGAGGATCGAGGTTGCCAGCGCGGCGAGGATGAACTTTTTCACGTTTCAGCTCCTGTTTTTCAACGGCGCCTTCTCCCGGCGTCGAGAGCAATCTAGGATGCGATTGTATCAGGCCCGTCCCGACGAGAACGGTAAAGGGTCGCAAAGTGTCCCGGCTTGCGTAAGTTCGTTCAGGTTTCTACGGCGACGCGCCTGATCTGAAGGACATCAACGATGCGGGCATTCATTTTTCCGGGGCAGGGCAGTCAGGCGGTCGGGATGGGCAAGGCGCTCGCCGACGCCAGCGCCGTGGCGCGCGAGGTGTTCCAGGAGGTCGATGACGCGCTCGGCCAGCATCTCTTCCGGCTGATGGCCGAAGGGCCGGCCGAGGAGTTGATGCTCACCGAGAATTCACAGGCCGCGATCATGGCGAATGCGATCGCCACGTTGCGCGTGCTGGAGAAGGAAGGTGGCGTCCGGCTCGCCGACAAGGCCGATTATGTCGCCGGCCACTCGCTCGGCGAATATACCGCGCTATGCGCGGCGGGCGCGCTCGATCTGCCGACGACGGCGCTGCTGCTCAAGCATCGCGGCCTCGCGATGCAGGCCGCAGTCCCGGTCGGTGAGGGTGCGATGGCGGCGCTCCTCGGCGCCGATCTGGCGAAGGCGCGCATCATCGCCAACGCGGCGAGCGAGGGCGAGGTGTGCACCGTTGCCAACGACAATGATCCGTCGCAGGTCGTGCTGTCGGGCGCCAAGGGCGCGATCGACCGCGTCGTCGCGATCGCCAAGGAGTTCGGGGCGAAGAAGGCGGTGCTGTTGCCGGTGTCGGCGCCGTTCCACTGCCCGTTGATGCAACCTGCCGCCGACGCGATGGAGAAGGCGCTGGCCGAGGCGCGGATCGACGCGCCGCTGGTGCCGGTGTTCGCCAACGTGACCGCGACCCCGGTCAGCGACCCCGACACGATCCGCCGTCTGCTCGTCGAACAGGTGACCGGCATGGTGCGCTGGCGCGAATCGGTGCTGGCGATGGCGGACACCGGCGTCGCACGATTCGTCGAATTCGGCGCCAAGGTGCTGACCGCGATGGTCAAGCGAACCGCGGCGGATGTGGAAACGGTCAGCATCGTGACGATGGACGATATCGAGGCGCTGGCGAAGACGCTATGATCGCTTCTTCCGCGACGGGACGGTAGGATCGACGAGAGGAAGGATGTTCGCGCAGAGGCGCAGAGGACGCGGAGGGGTTGCGGTGCAGGATATCGATCAGATCACCCGCGACGTCATCGATCTGGCGATCCGCATTCATCGCGACCTCGGGCCGGGACTGCTCGAAAGTGTCTATGAGGCAGTTCTGGCAGGTAAACTGGCTGCGCAGGGCCATCGCGTCGAGCGTCAGAAGGCGATCGGCATCGAATTCGAGGGCATGCGGTTCGACTCGGCGTTCCGTATCGACCTGATGATCGACGAGCGCTTGATCATCGAGATCAAGTCTGCCGAAAAGCTCAGTCCCGTTCATGCCAAACAGGTGCTGACGTATTTGCGGCTTACCAAGCAGCCCGTCGGGCTGCTTCTGAACTTCGGCGGAGAGACGCTCAAGGAAGGCGTGCGACGGTTGGTCAACAACTACACGCCCTCTGCGTCCTCTGCGCCTCTGCGCGAACAAAATTCAAGGAGCAACTGATGTTCGACCTTACAGGTATGACGGCGCTGGTGACCGGCGCGAGCGGGGGGATCGGGTCGGCGATCGTACAGGCGCTGGCCGCGCAGGGTGCGCGGCTGGCGGTTTCGGGGTCCAACGCCGACAAGCTCGAGGCGTTTCGCGCTAGTCTCGGTGGTGAGCATGTCGCGCTGCCCTGCGATCTGTCCGATGCGGCGGCAGTCGACGCGCTGGTGCCGCGGGCCGTGGCGGCGCTCGGCAAGCTCGACATCCTCGTCAACAATGCCGGCGTCACGCGCGACAACCTCATCCTGCGCATGAAGGATGACGAGTGGGATCAGGTGATCCGCGTCAATCTCGAAGCCGCGTTCCGCCTGATGCGTGCGGCCGCCAAGCCGATGATGAAGGCGCGGTTCGGCCGCATCATCTCGATCACCTCGATCGTCGGCACGACGGGCAATCCGGGCCAGGCGAACTATGCCGCCTCCAAGGCGGGCATTGTCGGCATGTCCAAGGCGCTGGGGCAGGAGCTCGCGGCGCGGAACATCACCGTCAACTGCGTCGCGCCCGGCTTTATCCGCACCGCGATGACCGACGTTCTGCCCGACGCTCAGAAGGACGCGCTCAACGCGAAGATACCGGCGGGCAAGATGGGCGAGGGGGCTGACATCGGCGCGGCCGTCGTCTATCTGGCCAGCAAGGAAGCGGGATACGTCACCGGCCAGACGTTGCATGTCAACGGCGGCATGGCGATGATCTGACGGGTCGGGTGGCGCTTCGGCGCCGCCCCGAAACATCACAGCCCCTTGCGCGGGCCGGAACCGCGCTCTACGTGCAAACCGGTATTTAGACCCCACACTTCATGAGAGGGACATGAACATGAGCGAGACTGCCGATCGCGTAAAGAAGATCGTCGTCGAGCACCTCGGCGTCGAAGCCGATAAGGTGACGGAGGATGCGAGCTTCATCGATGATCTGGGCGCCGACAGCCTCGATATCGTTGAGCTGGTGATGGCGTTCGAAGAGGAGTTCGAGGTCGAAATCCCGGACGACGCCGCCGAGAAGATCGCGACCGTCAAGGATGCGATCACCTTCATCGACGAGCATAAGGGCTGATCGAGCGGGCGCCGCCCGCGCGGCGGCGCCCGGCCCGTATCGGGGCCTGAAGACATAGGATCGGCTCCCCGTCCCAGGGTTCGCACAGGGGCGGGGAGCCGTTTCGTTTTGAAGAGCAATAGAAACGGAGATGGCCATGCGCCGTGTCGTCGTAACCGGATTGGGCCTTGTCACGCCGCTGGGCGCGGATGTCGAGACCGCGTGGAGCAACCTCATCGCCGCGAAATCGGGCGCGGGCACGATCACGCGCTTTGACGCGACCGATTTCCAGATGAACTATGCGTGTGAGGTCAAGCCGGCCGATCACGAATATGGCTTCGATCCGGGCAAGCGCGTCGACCACAAGGTCCAGCGTCAGGTCGATCCGTTCATCGTCTATGGCATCGACGCCGCCGGCCAGGCGATCGAGGATGCCGGCCTTACGGACATGAGCGAGGAAGAGCGTTTCCGCGCCGGTTGCTCGATCGGCGCGGGCATCGGCGGTCTGCCGGGTATTGAAAGCGAATCTTTGGTGCTCGCCGCCAAGGGGCCGAAGCGCGTTTCGCCGCATTTCGTGCATGGCCGGCTCATCAACCTGATCTCGGGCCAGGTCTCGATCAAATACGGGCTGATGGGCCCGAACCACGCGGTGGTCACCGCCTGCTCGACCGGCGCGCACTCGATCGGGGACGCGGCGCGGATGATCGCGATGGACGATGCCGACGTGATGCTCGCCGGCGGTTCGGAGGGCGCGATCTGCCCGATCGGCATCGCCGGCTTCGCACAGGCGCGCGCGCTTTCGACCGGCTTCCGCGACGAGCCATGGCGCGGCAGCCGCCCGTATGACCGCGACCGCGACGGCTTCGTGATGGGCGAAGGCGCGGGCGTCGTCGTGCTCGAGGAATATGAGCATGCCAAGGCGCGCGGCGCGAAAATCTATGCCGAGGTGATCGGCTACGGCCTGTCGGGCGACGCGTATCACGTCACGGCGCCCCATCCCGAAGGCTCGGGCGCGTTCCGCTCGATGCAGATGGCGATGCGCAAGTCCGGCCTCACGCTCGAGGACATCGACTATATCAACGCGCATGGCACTTCGACCCCGCTCGGCGACGAGCTCGAACTCGGCGCGGTGCGGCGGCTATTCGGCAGCGCGCTCGACGGCGTTTCGATGTCATCGACGAAGTCGGCGATCGGGCATCTGCTCGGCGGCGCGGGTGCGGTGGAGAGCATCTTCTGCATCCTCGCGCTGCGCGACCAGATCGTCCCGCCGACGCTCAACCTCGACAATCCGAGCGAGAATTGCGTCGGCGTCGATCTCGTCCCGCACAAGGCCAAGGAACGTAAGGTCAAGGCGGTGCTCAACAACTCGTTCGGCTTTGGCGGCACCAACGCCTCGCTGGTGATGAAGGCGATCTAGGCAAGGTGCGCAAGCTCGGTTGCCTCACGCTGCTGATCGTCCTGGCGGCGATCATCGGCTTCTTTGGCGTGCTGCATATGTGGTCGGGGCGCGGGCCGCTCACGCACAACGTCACCGTCACGGTGGCGCAGGGCAGCACGCTGGCCGGGGCATCCGAGCAATTGCAGAAGGCGGGGGCGATCACCTCGGCGAGCCGCTTCCGCATTCTCGCCAAGGTGCTGGGGACGAGCGCGCCGATCAAGGCGGGCGAGTATCGCATCCCCGCACATCTCAGCCAGGCCGATATCCTCAAGCTGCTTCAGGGCGGTCGCACGCTCCAGCGTTTCGTGACGATTCCCGAGGGGTTGCCTTCGGTGATCGTCCGCGACGTGTTGATGAAGGCGACCGAACTCAAGGGCGATGTCGTGGTGCCGGTCGAGGGGAGCGTGCTGCCCGACAGCTACAGCTTCGATCGCGGCGATACCCGTGCTGGCATGGTCGCGCGGATGCAGAAGGCGATGAACCGCTACCTCGCCGACGCATGGGCCAAGCGCGCGCCGGGGATCGTCGTGAAGACGCCGCGCGAGGCGCTGATCCTGGCGTCGATCGTCGAGAAGGAAACCGGCAAGCCGAGCGAGCGCAGCATGGTCGCGGCGGTCTATTCGAACCGGCTCAAGCGCGGCATGATGCTCCAGGCCGACCCGACGATCATCTATCCGCACACGTTCGGGCGTCCGCTCGGCCGGCGCATTCCGCCGCCGTGGATTCGCGAGGTCAATGCCTACAACACCTATGCGATGGTGGGGCTGCCAAGCGGCCCGATCTGCAACCCCGGACGCGCGAGCATCGACGCGGTGCTCAACCCGGCGCGATCCAACGCCCTGTACTTCGTCGCGGACGGATCGGGCGGGCATGTCTTCGCCGACACGCTCGAACAGCATAATGCCAATGTGATGAAGTGGCGCGCGTTCCGGAAGGAACACGGGATCTAACCGGGCGGGACCATCCCCCGTTCGTCCTGAGCGCAGTCGAAGGACGTGCCCGACGCGGATCGCTCGTGACACGCCCTTCGACTTCGCTCAGGGCGAACGGGGGTTTGGTGCCTCGAAAACCCACCGCTGCGCCGGGCGCACCAACGCCGCAGTGCCTTGGAACGGCGTAACACCGATGAGGACGTGGCGTGCCTTCCGGACGGGACACGGGACAAGGGCGCTGCACACCCTCTGCCGTTCGTCCTGAGCGCAGTCGAAGGGCGTGCCCCAAGCGGTTCACCCGAGGCATGCTCGACTTCGCTCAGGACGAACGGTGTGTTCGTCCTGGCAAAGCCGGGCGGATCAACCCCGCAGCGCCACCGCCGCACGCGCCTTGGCTTCGATCTCCGCAGGGGTGCCGCCGAGCACCCAGCTCCCACCGACGCACAGCACCGGATCGAACGCGAGCCACTCGGGCGCGGTCGCCTCGGTGATGCCGC
This sequence comes from Sphingomonas pollutisoli, assembly GCF_029167165.1. Taxonomy (NCBI): domain Bacteria; kingdom Pseudomonadati; phylum Pseudomonadota; class Alphaproteobacteria; order Sphingomonadales; family Sphingomonadaceae; genus Sphingomonas; species Sphingomonas pollutisoli. The sequence continues at coordinate 321,657 of NZ_JARFNJ010000004.1, read as the reverse complement.
CGGTCGGGCAGAAGCTGCACTGGTTGAACGGCGCGGCGAGCGCCTTCAGCGCGGGAAGGCCGCCCGCCGCCATCGCCGGGAAGAACTTGAAGTGCGTCAGGCCAAGATCGAGCCCGAGCATGATGTCGGCGGCATTGGCCGTGCCGGGCAGGAACGGCACGCCGCTGTCGATGATCGGGCGCGCAAGCCGCTCGGTGAGGCCGGGGGAGACGATGAACTCGGCGCCCGCGTCCACCGCCTGCGCGAACTGGTCGGGGTTGATGACCGTGCCGGCACCGACGATCGCGCCGGGCACCTGCTTCATCTCGCGGATCGAGTCGAGCGCGGCGGGGGTGCGCAGCGTGACTTCGAGCACGCGGATGCCGCCGGCGACGAGCGCTTCGGCGATCGGGCGGGCGGTCGCCGCGTCGTCGATCACGATGACCGGGATGACGGGGGCGATCTGCATCAGCTCGCGGACGGTGTAGCTCATTTGTGATGCTCCTGGGCGAAGGCGGCCGCGGCGCCGAAGAGGCCGGGCTGGGGATGGGTGATGAGCTTGACGGGCAGCGCCTGCATCATCGCGCGGAAGCGGCCCTTGGCCGCGAACCGTTCGGCGAAGCCCGATCGGACGATATGGTCCTTGATGCGAAGGCCAAGCCCGCCCGCGATGACAACGCTCTTCGCGCCGTGGCAGATTGCGCGGTCGCCGGCGGTGGCGCCGAGCGCCAGGCAGAAGCGGTCGAGCGCGGCGAGCGCAAGGCTGTCGCTGCCTTCGAGCGCCATCTGCCAGATCGCCTTGTCGTCGAGCCGCGGCACCGGACGCCCGTCGATCTCGGCGAGCGTCTCGTAGATCGCGACGATGCCGGGGCCGGACACGACTCGCTCCGAGGAGACTCGGCCGTGCAGCGCGCGCAGCCGCTTGAGCAAGGCATCCTCGAAACTGTCGAGCGGCGGGAAGTCGCTGTGGCCGCCTTCGGTTTCCAGCACGTGATAGCCGCGCTTCTCGCGCAACACCTGAGCTACACCGAGGCCCGTGCCGGGGCCGACGATCGAGATGATGCCATGATCGGGGAGCGGCACGTCAGGGCCGGTGATATGCTCGAACATGTCTGGGCCGACCTGCGCAACGGCATGGCCGACCGCGCCGAAATCGTTGACCAGCACGAACTCATCGACTTCGAGCCGCTCCTTCACCAGTCCGCGCCGAATGATCCACGGGTTGTTGGTGAGCTTGATGAGATCGCCATCCACCGGCGAGGCGACCGCGATCGCGGCGGCGCGCGGCATCGGTCGCTCCAGCGTCTTGCCAAACGCCTGCCACGCGGTCTGGAGCGAGGCGTGCTCGGCGGTCTTGAGCGTGACTGGCTCGCCGAGCGAAATGACATGGCCATGCTCGACCTCAGCGATGGCGAAGCGGGCGTGCGTGCCCCCGATATCGACGCTTACGACTTCCATCAGTTCATCCCGGCCAGCACGGCGCAAGCGCCTTTTTCGGCCTCGTTGGCGAGGCCACGGAACATTCCGAACAGCTCGCGGCCCATGCCCTCGGCGGGCGGCGGCGCGGCGACGGGCTGACGCGCGGCCCATTCGGCCGGATCGACCAGCGCGACCAGTTCGTTGCTTTCCGCCGACATCCGCACCACGTCGCCGTCGCGCAGCAACGCGAGCGGACCGCCGCCGAGCGCCTCGGGCGAACAGTGGATCGCGGCGGGCACCTTGCCGCTCGCGCCCGACATCCGCCCGTCGGTGACGAGCGCGACGCGGTAGCCGCGGTTCTGGAGCACGCCCAGCGTCGGCGTCAGCTTGTGGAGTTCGGGCATGCCGTTGGCGCGCGGGCCCTGGAAGCGCACCACGACCACGACATCGCGGTCGAGCTCGCCGGCCTGGAACGCGGCCTGCACCTCGGCCTGGGTCTGGAAGATCCGGCATGGCGCCTCGATCGTCCAGCGGTCGCGCTCGACCGCCGACACCTTGATGCACCCGCGACCCAGATTGCCGGTGAGGATGCGGAACCCGCCCTCTTCGGAGAAGGGCGTTGCGGCCGGGCGGAGGATCGTCTCGTCGCCGCTCGCACCGGGATCTTCCCAGACGAGACCATCGCCGACCACCACCGGACGCTTGCCGTAGTCGGTCATGTCGCCGTGGCCGATCGTCAGCAGATCGCGGTGGAGCAGCCCGGCATCGGCGAGTTCGCGGATCACGTAAGGCATGCCGCCGGCGTCCTCGAACCCGTTCACGTCGGCCGCGCCGTTGGGATAGACGCGCGCGATCAGCGGTACGCTGCGCGACAGGCGATCGAAATCTTCCCAGTCGATCACGATCCCCGCCGAGGCGGCGATGGCGGGCAGGTGAATCAGATGGTTGGTCGATCCGCCGGTGGCGAGCAGGCCGATCGCCGCGTTGACGATCGCTTTCTCATCAACGCACAGCCCGATTGGGCGATAGTCATCGCCATCCCAGCCGATCTCGGCGAGCCGGTGGACGGCGGCGCGGGTCAGTTCCTGGCGCAGCTTGGTGCCAGGGTTGGCGAAGGCCGCGCCGGGGATGTGCAGACCCATCATCTCCATCATCATCTGGTTCGAATTGGCGGTGCCGTAGAAGGTGCAGGTGCCCTTCGAATGATAGGCGGCGATCTCGGCATCGAGCAGGTCGTCGCGGCCGACCTTGCCCTCGGCGAAGGCTTCGCGCACCGCCGCCTTCTGCTTGTTGGGGATGCCGGTCGGCATCGGGCCGCCGGGGATCAGCACCATCGGCAGATGCCCGAAGCGGAGCGCGCCGATCAGCAGGCCCGGCACGATCTTGTCACAGATGCCGAGCAGCGCCGCGCCTTCGAACATGCCGTGGCTCAGTGCGATCGCGGTCGAGAGCGCGATCGTGTCGCGGCTGAACAACGACAGCTCCATCCCGGCATAGCCCTGTGTCACCCCGTCGCACATCGCCGGTACGCCGCCCGCCACCTGCGCGGTCGCGCCCGCCTCGCGCGCCCACACCTTCATCTGCTCGGGATAGCGATAATAGGTCGCATGCGCCGAGAGCATGTCGTTGTACGACGTGACGATGCCGATGTTCATCGCCTTGGCGGTTCGCATCGTGTCGCGGTCCTCCTCGGTACCGGCATAGCCGTGCGCGAGGTTGGCGCAGCTCAGCGCGGGGCGCGCGATATGCTGGTCGCGCTCGCGTCGGATCAGCTCGAGATACGCATCACGCGTGCGCCTCGAACGGCTGATGATCCGGTCGGTGACGGCCGCGATCTCGGGATGGAGCGTCATGGTCTGGTTCCCCTTGGGCGGGTAGGGAGAGGCAGCCCTTATCGCCTTTCGCGCGTGCGAAGGACAAGGGGCAGCCGTCGGTTATACGCGTGTACTGAAGCCTGCGGTCTTGCCAACCCGTTCGCACTGAGCGAAGTCGAAGTGCGTGCCCCAAACGGGCCGCTTGCGATACGTCCTTCGACTTCGCTCAGGACGAACGGGCGTATATCAGATCAGGGCGCCCAGTGGATGTCGGCGGGCAGCTCGGCATCGGCGAGCACGCGACCGATCGGATAGGTCGAGGCCGGACCCTGCTTGATCGCGGTCTCGATCACCTTGCGTTTGGCGTCGCCGGTCACCGCGAGCATCAGCGCGCGCGCCGAGGTGATCGCCGACAGGCTGAGCGTTACGCGCGGCACCGGTGCCTCGGCGGGCAGCGGATCGGGCATCACGCCGAGCGCGCGGCGCTCCTTGGGGCCGTTGACCGCCTCGTCGTAATCGGGTCCGGGGAAAATCGACGCGGTGTGCCCGTCGGCGCCGACGCCGAGCAGGCACAGATCGAGCGGCCAGTGCAGATCGCCGAGCCGCGCGTCGGCGGCCTTGCCCGCCGCTTTGTAATCCTTCGCCGCTTCGCTGATGAGCGGGATGACGCGCGCGCCCTTCGGGATGAAGATTTTGCCGATCGCGGTGACGTTCGACAGCGGATCACCCAGCGGCACGATCCGGTCGTCGCCGGGCACGATCGTCACGCGCTTCCAGTCGAGCTTGGTGGCCGCGAGCTTCTCGTAGATCGGCATCGGGGTCTTGCCGCCGGCGAGCGCGATGACGGCACCGCCGCGCGCGTCGATCGCGCTCTCGATGATGAAGGCGATGTCGCCGGCGACGGCAGCGGCCATTTCGGCTGCGTCGTCATAGTCCCACCATTCGACTTCGTCGGTCATGTCTTTGTCCTTAAATCTGAATTCCGTTCGTCCCGAGCGTAGTCGAGGGACAATGCCCGGACTACAGGTGCCTCGACTTTGCTCGGCACGAACGGGGAGGAAATCGGTTCAATCGTCCTGCCAGGTGACCCCGTCGCGCTCGGTGAGCGCGATCGCCGCGCTCGGGCCCCAGCTTCCCGACGGGTAGCTCTTGGGCTTGGTGTCGTTGGCGGTCCAGCCGGCGCGGATCGCGTCGATCCATTCCCATTGCGCCTCGACCTCGTCGCGGCGCACGAACAGCGTCTGATCGCCCTCGATCAGGTCGAGCCACAGCCGCTCGTACGCGATGCGGCGCGGCTTGCCCGCGAAGGCGGCATCGAGGCTGAGGTTGAGCGGCAGTTCGCGCAGCCGGATGCCCTCGCGGTCGAGGCCGGGTTCCTTGGCCATCATGAGGATCTGGATATATTCCTCCGGCTGCAGGCGAATGATCAGTGCGTTGGGCTGGAGCAGTCCGCCACGGTTGCGGAACATCGAGTGCGGCACCGGCTTGAACTGGATCGCGATCTCGCTCCGCCGGGTCGCCATGCGCTTGCCGGTGCGCAGGTAAAAGGGCACGCCCTGCCAGCGCCAATTGTCGACATGCGCCTTGATCGCGACGAAGGTCTCGGTGGTGGAGGGCTTGCCGAGTTCGTCGATATAGCCCTTGACGATCTCACCCTTGACCGCGCCCGAGCCATATTGGCCGGTGACGGTGTGCGAGGGCACGTCCTCGGGCGCGATCGGGCGCAGCGAGCGGAACACCTTGGCCTTTTCGTCGCGGATCGCGGCACCGTCGAACTTTGCGGGCGCCTCCATCGCGACGAGCGCGAGCAACTGGAGCATGTGGTTGGCGACCATGTCGCGAAGCGCGCCCGCCCCGTCATAATAGGATGCGCGATCCTCCAGCCCGACCGTCTCGGCGATGGTGATCTGGATGTTGTCGATGCCTTGCGCGTTCCAGATCGGCTCGAAGAACGAATTGCCGAAGCGCAGCGCCATGATGTTCTGGACGGTCTCCTTGCCCAGATAATGGTCGATGCGGAACGTGCGATCCTCGCTGAACGCGGTGGCGACCGTGTCGTTGATCTCGCGGCTGGAGGCGAGATCGTAGCCGAGCGGCTTTTCAAGCCCGATCCGCACCGTCTCGCCGGCGAGGCCGGCCGAGGCGAGGCCCTTGATGACCGGCTCGAACAGCGAAGGCGCGGTCGACAGGAAGATGGCGAGCCCGCCCGACACGTCGCCGACCTTCTCGGCGAGCGTCTTGTAGCCCTCGACGTCCGATGCGTCGTGCGGCTGATAGCCGAGCCGGCGGAGGAAGCTCTTGATCTTGTCGGCGTCCTTGCGGTCGGCGGGCAGGAACTGGTTGAGCGCCTTCTCGGCGAACGCCTGATAGTCCGCGTCATCATGCTCGGCGCGCGCGGTGCCGGTGATGGTCAGCGCCTCCGGCAGCAAGCCGTCGGCGTGCAGCCCGTAGAGCGACGGCAGCAGCATGCGCTGGGCGAGATCGCCCGTCGCCCCGAAAAGCAGAAGCTTGCCGACTGGCTGGCGAGTTCCCGGCATTAAGACGATCTCCCTTGTCCGCGTGGCGAAACGAATCGGTGGCCGCTTAAAGCGTCAGCCCGGCGACCGGGTCTAGCCCCGCCATCAAATTGAGGTTCTGCACGGCCGCGCCGGCGGCGCCCTTGCCGAGATTGTCGAGCGTCGCGATCAGCCGCGCCTGGCCGGTCTCGGCGTTGCCGCAGACCCGCAGCGTGAGCCGGTCGGTGCCGGCATCGTCCTCAATCGCAACCGTCGCGGCGTCGCCATCGACGACGCGAACGATCGGCGAGGTCTTGTACGCCTCGCGCAACGCGGCCTCGCACGCGGCGAGCGACGGGCGGCGCGGGAAGATGTGGAGCGGGAGCGGCACTTCGACGAGCATGCCGCGATAGGTGTTGACCACGGTGGGGGTGAAGATCGGTGGATGCTCGACGCGAGCGTGCTTCTGCATCTCGCCGACATGCTTGTGCGCGAGCGCGAGCGCATAGGCGCGCGCGGCGGGGGCCTGCGCGCCGCTCTCATATTCGGCGATCATCGCCTTGCCGCCGCCCGAATAGCCCGACAGGGCGTTTACGGTTAGCGGCCAGTCGGCGGGGATGAGGCCCGCGCGGACGAGCGGACGCACGAGCGCGAGAAAGCCGGTCGGGTAGCAGCCGGGATTGCTGACGCGCGGCGCGGAGGCGACCGCATCGGCCGCGCCGGGTTCGAGTTCGGGGAAGCCGTAGGTCCAGCCTTCCGCCGTCCGGAACGCGGTCGATGCGTCGATCACGCGGGTGCGATCGTTTTCGATCAGCGCCACCGCCTCACGCGAAGCCGCGTCGGGCAGGCACAATATGACGAAGTCGGCGGCGTTCAGCGCCTCGGCACGTGCTCTGGCGTCCTTGCGGCGTTCATCGTCGAGGATGATCTGCTCGATATCGGCACGCCCGGCAAGCCGCTCGCGGATTTCGAGCCCGGTCGTGCCGGCCGCGCCATCGATGAAAACGCGTGTGCTCATGACGAAGCCCTCACCAATGCGGTCTCATCGAGATAGCCGACCAGCCCGCAGCCGGGCGCCTTGCCCCAGGCGTTGCCGCCGGCGAGTTCGAACACCTCGAACACGTCGCCGGGCACCAGCCCGGCCCGGATGTCCGAATCGCTTTCGCGCGCCGCACGCAGCGCGGTCGCGCGGGCGACCACCATCAGCACCGGTGCGGCATAATGCGGGGCGAACACGCGGTCCGCCAGCCGCACGTCGGCGAGATCGCGGCGTACCGCGTTGAAACGGGGATCAATCTCGACCGAGTGCCCCAGCAGCGCGAAGCTCCGGCGTGGGGCTGCGGCGGGGTGTGGGCTGCTCTGTATCGCCGATAAACTGGCCGAACTCTTCAAGAAAATCTGCCCCCTCGGACGTTTGCGCGATGAAGATATTGCGCTTGTCGGTATCGTCGCGCTGGCGCCGCAGATAGCCGAGGGACCCAAGTCTATTCAAGGCGCGCGTGACGACCGGCTTGGAAACGTTCAGAACGCGCGCCAGCCCGCGCACCGTATGCGGCCCGGGCGTGAGATATACGAACAGGAGAAGCGCCATCTGCCGGTTGGTGAGATCGGGCTCGCCCGACCTGACATAATCGACCAGCGCTTGCATCCAGCTATCGAGCGAACGATTGAACACAGAGGCCACGGCGAGTCTTTCTGTTAAGCAACTCGACATCCCGCGGTCCGGGATGCTCGCGAGTTGTAACGATCCGCATTCGCTCTGGTTTCAGACCGCTCCCGAAATGTCCTGCGCCGGCGCCACGGCGGTTGATCGACGGTGATTGCGCGCCTATGTGCGCCGCTTGAATTTCCCCGCAGGGTAGCCCGATTTCATGCTGTTCCAGTTCCTCCTCGTCGTTCACGCCATCATCGCCGCCATGCTGGTGGGGGTGATTCTCGTGCAGAAGTCCGAAGGCGGCGGTCTGGGCATGGGGGGCAGCCCGTCCGGGCTGATGTCGGCGCGCGGCGCGGCGGACTTCCTCACCCGCGCGACGACGGTGCTGGCGACGCTGTTCGTGGCGCTCAGCATCGGTCTCGCCGTGTTGGCGGCGCGCGGCCACACCGCCAAGATCGACACGACGCTGGCGACGGGGAAGCCGGCGGCACCGGCGGCGCAATTGCCGGTACCCCAGGCGCCGGCCGATGACGCGGCGCCCTTCTCCTCGGCGGCCAAGCAGGCGATCGGCAATGACGCCGCGCCGGCGGGCAACAACAGCGTTCCGCTTGCCCGGTAAGCGGAACCGCATCGCGCGGGGGCCGGCGGCTCCCGCTTTTCTTTGATGGTCGCCGGAGTCGCGCGCTTGTCGCGCCACGGCGTTTGACGTTAGGCGTTTCCTCCCATGGCGCGGTTCATTTTCATCACCGGCGGCGTGGTTTCCTCGCTCGGCAAGGGTCTCATGGCGGCGAGCCTCGCCGCATTGCTGCAAGCGCGCGGCTATCGCGTGCGAATCCGCAAGTTCGATCCGTATCTGAACGTCGATCCCGGCACGATGTCGCCCTATCAGCACGGCGAAGTCTATGTGACAGACGACGGTGCCGAGACCGATCTCGATCTGGGCCATTATGAACGTTTCACCGGCGTCGCCTCGCGCCAGTCGGATAACGTCACCTCGGGCCGGATCTATCAGCAGATCATCACGCGCGAACGGCGCGGCGATTATCTCGGCGCGACGGTGCAGGTGATCCCGCACGTCACCGATGCGATCAAGGAGTTCGCGCAGGCCGAGACCGACGATCTCGATTTCGTGCTCTGCGAGATCGGCGGCACAGTTGGCGATATCGAATCGCTGCCGTTCATCGAGGCGCTGCGCCAGCTCAAGAACGATCTAGGGCGCGGCAATTCGATCAGCATCCATGTGACCTTGGTGCCGTACATCGCCGCGGCGGGCGAGTTGAAGACCAAGCCGACCCAGCATTCGGTGCGCGAACTCGCTGCTCTCGGCGTCCAGCCCGACGTCCTGGTGTGCCGCTGCGAACAGCCGCTGCCCGAGAGCGACCGTGCCAAGATCGCGTTGTTCTGCAACGTGCCCAAGGAGGCCGTGATCCCGGCGCTCGACGCGAGGAGCATCTACGCCGTGCCGGTGCAATATCACGAGGAGGGGCTGGACAGCGCGGTCCTAAACGCCTTCGGGATCGCGCCCGGCGCCGCGCCCGATCTGTCGCGCTGGACCGATATCATGGACCGGCTCACCAACCCGGAGGGGGAGGTGACGATCGGCGTGGTTGGCAAATATGTCGGCCTCCAGGACGCGTACAAGTCGCTCAACGAGGCGCTGGTGCATGGCGGCATCGCCAATCGCGTCAAGGTCAACGTCCAGTGGATCGACGCCGAACTGTTCGAGGCTGCGGACAGCGACATCGCCGCCAAGCTCGAACCGATGCACGCGATCCTCGTTCCCGGCGCGTTCGGGTCGCGCGGTGCCGAGGGCAAGATCGCCAGCGTCCGCTTCGCGCGCGAGCGGCGCGTGCCGTATCTCGGCATCTGCTTCGGCATGCAGATGGCCTGCGTGGAAGGCGCGCGCGATCTCGCCGGCATCGCCGAGGCGAGTTCGACCGAATTCGGCCCGACCAGCGAGCCGGTCGTCGGCATGATCACCGAATGGATGAGCGAAGCCGGTATCGAGAAGCGCGAGGAAGGCGGCGATCTCGGCGGGACGATGCGGCTCGGCGCATATGAGGCCAAGCTCGACGGCAACAGCGTCGTCGCCTCGATTTACGGCAGCGAGTCGATCTCCGAGCGCCATCGCCACCGCTACGAGGTCAACACCGCCTACCGCGAGGCGCTGGAAAAGGGCGGGCTCGTGTTCAGCGGCATGTCGCCCGACGGGATGCTTCCCGAGATCGTCGAGCGGCCCGACCATCCATGGTTCGTAGGCGTGCAGTTCCACCCGGAACTGAAGAGCAAGCCGTTCGATCCGCATCCGTTGTTCAAGAGCTTCATCGAAGCGGCGGTGCGGCAGAGCCGCCTGGTCTGAGGTCCGTGGAAGCGCGCGCTGGCCGAGGCCCGCGTCGCGTGATCGGGCCTTCGCCCGTGCGGCCGCCGATGCCCCTGACGGGCGATCAGCCGATCCGCTCGAACGTCACGCTGCGCTTGTCGACGTCGACCGTGCTCAACCGCACCCGCACCGCATCGCCGGGGGCGACGCCCGTCGCGGGCACCCGCACCACCACCGGCGCCTCGCACAACTGGATGCGCGCGCCCCGATCATTGGCATCGGTGACGACCGCGTCGAAGCGCTCGCCGATATCGCTCGACAGCATCACCGCCTCGGCCAGATCGATTACCGCACGGTCGATGTCGCCGCCGCGCGCTTCGGCCTTGGCCATCACCTTGGGCAATGTCTCGAACGCGGCGGCGACGGTATCCGGCACCGGCCGGCCGTTGGCGATGGCGAGGGTCGCCTCCACCACATAGCGATCCGCCAGGCGGCGCAGCGGCGCGGTGACGTGGGCGTAGGTCGCCGCCATCGCCGCATGCCAAGGCTTCACCCCGTCGCGATATGGTGTGTAGCTCGCGCCCTGACCAGCGCGGCGGATCGCGAGCATGAACGCCGCCTCGTGCGGATCGGCGGCATCCAGCGTGCGCGCGTAATCGTCGAGCGATTGCGCATCGGGCCAATCGAGCCGGTAAGCGCGCGCGGTGTTGCGGAGCCGGGCGATGGCGCGTGCGTCGGGCACGGCCATCACGCGGAACAGCCCCGTATGGTGCGAGACCAACGTATCGGCGACGGCCATGTTGGTGGCGAGCGAGAGCGCGGCGTTTTGGTCCTCGGCGGCGAGGCGCGGACGGAAGGCGAGTTGGTATGCGCCGCCGCCGGCCGCGCTCACTTCCTGGTCTGGCGGATCGACACGAGCGGCGCCCCGCGCGGTCTCGGCGGCCGCGATCCGGCGCGACAGTTCGGTGAAGCCTGTTGGCAGGTCGGCTTCGCTCACGCTGTCATAGGCGAGTTTGGCACGGCTGCGGATCAGTGCGCGCTCGGCACCGTCGAGCGTGACCGCGCCATCGCCCGCGACGCGTACCGTGAAGATCACCGCGGGGCGTGGGCCGTCCGGCAGCAGGCTCGCGGCACCCTGGCTCAGAACCGGCGGATACAGCGGGGCCTTGCCATCGGGCAGGTACAGGGTCTCGCCACGCCGCCACGCCTCGGTATCGATCGGATCGCCGTCGCCGACGAACCAGGCGACATCGGCGATCGCATAGCGCAACAGCAGGTCGCCCCCCGCCGTCTGGATCGAGAACGCCTGGTCGAGATCGGTCGAACTCGCGGGATCGAGCGTGACGAACGGTTCGGCGGTGCGATCGAGATGCTCGGCGGGCGTGCGCCGCGCGGCGGCTTCGGCGGCGGCCAGTACCTCGGGCGGGAAGCTCTCGGGCACCTGATATTGCGTGCGGATGGCGAGCAGCCCGCGCGCGAGCGCGTGTCCGGGGTCGATGAGCGTCTTCATTCCCATCCGCTACACGCGATCGAACGCGCGGAAAAGGCATGCAAAAAGGGCGCCCGGAACGATCCGGGCGCCCTCCTGCGGCGCTCTCGATGGGGGAGGGGGGCGAGAGCGCCCGGCCGCGCGTTACGCGGCCTGTGCTTCGTTGGCCGACGCGTTCTCGACAGCGGCGAGGGGGGTGCCGGTCTTGATCGCGATGGTCTTGGGCTTGGCCGCTTCCGGCACTTCGCGGACGAGGTCGATCACGAGCAGGCCATCGGTGAGGCGGGCATCATCGACGCGCACGAAATCGGCGAGTTCGAAGCGGCGCTCGAAGCTGCGATTGGCGATGCCGAGATGCAGGAAGGTGTTCTGGCCTTCCTTCTCATCCTTCTTGCCCTTCACCTGCAGCAGATTCTGCTGGGCGACGATCTCGATCTCGTCACGGCTGAAGCCGGCGACGGCGAGGGTGATCCGGTAGCGGTCGTCGGCGACGCGCTCCAGGTTGAACGGAGGATAATTGTCCGCCGCCTGCTGGCGCGCGCTGGCTTCGAGCATGTCGAAGAGCCGGTCGAAACCAATCGCGGAACGGCGGAAAGGGGTGAAATCGAACTGACGCATGTGCATGCCTCCTGTGAGCGAATGAACGGTGCTGAAGAGTGCCCGCACACGGCGCGGCACCCGGTTTCGTGCGGCCCGGTCGGCGCCGCACGCCCCAGATTTGGGGCGCTCGTTTTCGCGTTCAAGAGCCTTTGATGTGGATTTTTGCGTGGGCCGCGAAGCCAAACTTTAGCGGTGTGAAGAACGAACGGGATGAAATCCTAGTGCGACGGTGGGTATTGAAGGGCGACTCGAATAAGAAAGTCTCAAGGGGGATATGATGTTCGCTCATCTCACGTCGATTTTGCTGGCTTCGTCGGCCGCTGTGCCCGAGGCGCCGGCCGCGCAGCCGTCTCCCGCGCAGGCTCAGGTGCAGTCCGGCGGCGATGGCGACGTGGTGGTGACGGCGCGCCGCCGCGAGGAGCGCGCGCAGGACGTGCCGATCGCGATGTCGGTGATCGGCAGCGACCAGATCGACCGCACCGGTGCGTTCAACGTCAACCGCCTGCAGCAGCAGCAGCCCGCGCTGCAATTCTATTCAAGCAATCCGCGCAACTCCTCGATCAACATTCGCGGTCTCGGCACGCCATTCGGCCTCACCAACGACGGGATCGAGCAGGGCGTCGGCTTCTATCTCGACGGCGTCTATGTCGGCCGGGTCGGCGCCTCGACCTTCGATTTCGTCGATGTCGACCGGGTCGAGGTGCTGCGCGGCCCGCAGGGCACGCTCTACGGCAAGAACACCACCGCCGGCGCGGTCAACATCACGACGCGCGCGCCGAGCTTCACGCCCGATGCCCGCTTCGAGGTGAGCGGCGGCGATTATGCCTATTGGCAGGCCAAGGCTTCGGTGTCGGACAAGGTGGTCGGCGATACGCTGGCGGCGCGTCTGTCGGCCTCCGTCACCAAGCGCGGCGGCACGATCTACGATCGCACCAGCAATCAGTATCTGCAGAAGCTCGACAATTTCAGCGTGCGTGGCCAGTTGCTGTGGAAGCCGCGCAACGACATGGATTTCCGCCTGACCGGTGACTTCAACTTCCAAAACCCGTTGTGCTGCGTGCAATATTACGCGCGGCTCGCGCCGACGCAGCGCGCCACCAATCGCCAGTACACCGCGCTCGCTGCGGCGCTCGGCTACGCACCGCCGAGCACCAACGCGTTCGACCGCGTGACCGATCTCGACGCGAGTATCAATTCGAAGCAGGAAATGGGCGGCGCCTCGCTGGTCGGCAATTGGGATATCGGCCCGGCGACGATCACCTCGGTCTCGGCGTGGCGCTATTGGGACTGGAAACCGGCGAACGACCGCGATTACGTCGGCTTGCCGATCACCACCGTTTCGCAGAACCCATCGCAGCAGAAGCAATGGTCGCAGGAACTGCGGATCGCCTCGAACGGCAAGAACACGCTCGATTACACGGCGGGCGTGTTCTACTTCCATCAGACGATCAACACGCAAGGATCGCAGGTGCAGGGAAGCGCGGCGAGCCGCTGGCTTCTGTCGGGCACGGACGCATCGAACCCGAATGTGCTCAACGGCTTGACCTCGACCAACACGATCAACTTCAAGAACGACAGCTTCGCGGTGTTCGGCAAGCTCAATTGGCAGCCCGTTTCCGGGCTCCATCTCGCGCCCGGTCTGCGCGTGAATTACGATAAGAAGTCCGGCTATTACGACTCGGTGGTGAGCATCCACAACAGCCAGTACGACTTTGTTGCGACCGCCGACAATGTCGCGACGATGCTCAACTCGAAGACCGGCGCAGCGCGGACGACCTTCGCCAACCAGATCAACACGCTCGCGCCCCAGCGTTACAGCCCGCGGTTCAGCGCGTGGAACGTGTCGGGCGATTTCACGCTCTCCTACGATGTGACGGCGGATGTCCACGCTTATGCGACCTATGCGCGCAGCTTCAAATCGGGCGGCATCAACCTGTCGGGCCTGCCGCTGGATACGACCAACACCATCGCCGATCTGACCAAGCAAACGGTGAAGCCCGAGAGCGAGGATCATTTCGAGGTCGGGATCAAGACGCAGTTCCTCGATCGCAAGCTGACGCTCAACCTCGCCGGCTTCTGGACCGACGTGCATGATTATCAGGCGACGGTGAACAACGGCCAGACCACGGTGATCCGGGGCTATCTCGCCAATGCCGGGCTGGTGCGGGTGCGCGGCGCCGAGTTCGATGCGTCGTATCGGCCGAGCGCACGGGTCAATCTCTACACCAACGGCGCCTATACCGACGCCAAGTATCTGCGCTTCACCAACGCGCCCTGCGCGCCCGAACTGGCCGGCGGCAACCCGGCGCTGAACGGCGCCACGCCCGCACCGGCGGGCACGCCCGGCCTCAGCCCGCTGACGTGCGACATCTCCGGGACGGTGCTGCCGGGCATCTCGAAATGGTCGTTCTCGTTCGGCGGCGAGGTCAACGTGCCGGTCGGCAACGGTCAGGTCTATGCCGGCTATGACGGCAGCTATCGCTCGCGCTTTTCGTCCAACCCGTCGGTGTCGCGCTACATGTGGATCGACGGCTACTCGCTGTCGAACTTCCGGCTCGGCTACCGGCAGGACAGCTTCAACGTGTTCGGCTGGGTGCGCAACGCCTTCAACCAGAACTATTATGAGCTGCTGTCGGCGCAATCGGGCAGCACGGGCCTGATCGTCGGCCAGCCGGGCGATCCGCGCACGATCGGCGCGACGATCTCCAAGTCGTTCTAAGGGTGTGGGGCGGCGGGGCATCGCTCCGCCGCCGGACATATCGCGGACATATCGGCTTGCTTATTGGCGAGCGGGTGGAAGGGTCTGCCGCGGCCGGCGGCAAAGCCGCCGTCGGTCGGGTTCGCTAAAGCGACCCGCCGGCCGGTTGCGGCGCTGCGCAGAGCGCATCGGCGGCGTTGCCGCCTTCGCCGCAACGCCAAACGCCCGGGCCGTTTCCAGCCCGAGCGCCTGCGTGACGATCGCTCGTCAGCCCCCAAATCGTCTCCGCCCACACGCCTTTTGGCGGGACTGGAAACTCTCCCCGAACCACGGCCATTGCCTGTGTCTCAGTGATTGTGTTGCTAGGGCGACAACCCCCTTTTGTCACCGTCATTGTGACACGGTTGCGGCGATTGCGGCGGGGCTGTGGCGTATGCGCAACAGGGTATGCAGGTTGCCAGCGGCGCACGCGCGACCTAGAGCGGCGATGACTTACCTCCCGGGGGCCGGGCAGACACCGCATATGATCCTTTCCCGTTACGAACGCATGATCGCCAAGCGCTATTTGCTGCCGGGGCGTGGCGAAGCGTTCATCTTCCTCGTCGCCGGCATCAGCCTGGTCGCGGTGATGCTCGGCGTCGCCGCGCTCATCATCGTGATGAGCGTGATGAACGGCTTCCGCGCCGAGCTGTTCGACAAGATCGTCGGGCTCAACGGCCATGCCGTGATCCAGGGGATCGGCAACGATCTGCCCGACTGGCGCAATATCGCCAAGATTACCATCAAGACGCCGGGCGTAACCAGTGCGGTGCCGCTGATCGAGCAGCCGCTCGCCGTGACCTATTCGGGCCGTTCCGAGGGCATCCTCGTCCGCGGCATGCGGGTCGAGGACATCCGCTCGAACGCGACGATCGGCAGCAAGGTGGTGATGGGGTCGCTCGACAGCATCACCGCCGGCAGCGGCCGCGTCGCGATCGGCAGCCGGCTCGCGGAGGCGCTCGGCGCGCAGGTCGGCAGCCAGATTTCGATCTTCAACCCGCTCGGGCAATCGACGCCGTTCGGCACGGTGCCGCGCGTGGTCAGCTACACGGTCGGTGCGATCTTCGAGGTCGGCGTGTACGATTACGACATCAAATATATCGTCATGCCGATCGAGGACGCGCAGACCTTGCTGCTGATGGGCGATTCGGTGGGCATGATCGAGGTCAACACGGTCGACCCCGACCGCGTCAACGCGATCCTAGAGCCGGTCGAGACCCAGATCGCGGGCCGCGCCGTCATCACCACCTGGCAGCAGATGAACGCGCAGCTCTTTCAGGCGCTCGCGGTCGAGCGGGTGGCGATGTTCACGGTGCTGTCGATCATCATCCTCGTCGCGGTGTTCAACATCCTGTCCTCGCTCATCATGCTCGTGCGCGCCAAGACGCGCGACATCGCGATCCTGAGGACGATGGGCGCGTCGCGGTTCGGGCTGATGAAGATCTTCATGGTGGTCGGCACGACGATCGGTGCGCTCGGCGTGGTGGCCGGTCTGGCGCTGGGGTTCGTGTTCCTGTTCTTCCGCCAGTCGATCGTCGATTTCGTGCAGTTGGTGACCGGGCAGAACCTGTGGGATCCCTCGATCCGCTTCCTGACCGAATTGCCCTCCAAGACCGATCCGGTCGAGGTCACCGGCATCGCGGTGATGGCGCTGGTGTTCAGCTTCCTCGCCACCTTGTACCCCGCGTTCAAGGCGGCGAGTACCGATCCCGTGCAGGTGTTGCGTTATGAGTGAGCCGGTTCTCGCCGTCAGCGGCCTCGCGCGCAGCTTCGAACAGGGCGGGGTGCGGATCGACGTTCTGCGCGGTGTCGACATGACGGTCGGGCAGGGCGAGATCGTCGCGCTGCTCGGCCCATCGGGATCGGGCAAGTCGACCTTGTTGCAGGCGGTCGGCTTGCTCGAAGGCGGGTTCGAAGGATCGATCCGCATCGCCGGCGCCGAAGCCGCCGAACTCGATTCGGACGGGCGCACGCGCGTCCGGCGCGAGTCGCTCGGTTTCGTCTATCAGTTCCACCACTTGCTGCCCGATTTCAGCGCCGCCGAGAATGTCGTGCTGCCGCAGATGATCCGCGGCGCCGACCGCGCCGCCGCCGATGCGCGCGCCGAGGCGCTGCTCACCGCGCTCGGGCTCGGCCACCGTTTGACGCACCGGCCCAGCCAATTGTCGGGCGGCGAGCAGCAACGCGTCGCGGTGGCGCGCGCGCTCGCGAACCAGCCCGCGCTCGTCCTCGCCGACGAGCCGACCGGCAATCTCGATGAAGCCACGGCGGATGTCGTGCTGGCCGAATTCCTCCGGCTGGTGCGCGGCGAAGGCTCGGCGGCGCTGGTCGCGACGCATAACGAGCGGCTCGCGCAGAAGATGGACCGCGTGGTGCGCCTTCACGAAGGCACGCTCGGATGAGCCTGTGGCGCTCGGTGCCGACGCTCAAGGGCCAGCACGTCACGCTGCGGCCGCTGACCCGTGATGACGGCCCGGCGCTGGTCGAGGTCGCCCGCACCGATGGGCTGTGGGATCTGTTCTACGCGAGCGTCGCCAAGCTCAAGAATGTCGATGCCTTCATGGGCGAGACCTTCGCCGAGCAGGATTATGGCCGGGTGATCCCGTTCGCGGTGCTAGCCGGGGGCCGGGTGGTAGGCACGACGCGCTATTTGCGCGTGGCCGAGAAGCACCGGCGGCTCGAGATTGGCGGCACCTTTTACGCGACCGCCGTCCAGCGGACCGGCGTCAACACCGAGGCGAAGTTGCTGCTGCTCGGCCATGCTTTCGATGTGCTCGGCTGCCAATGCGTGCAGATCCGCACGGATACGCTCAACAAGCGCAGCCAGGCGGCGATCGAACGGCTGGGCGCCAAACGCGACGGCGTGCTGCGCGGGCATCAGATCATGGCGGACGGGCGGCTGCGCGATTCGGTGGTCTATTCGATCCTCGACCGTGAATGGCCGGGCGTGCGCCAGAACCTGGAATATCTGCTGGCGAGGCATGCGAGATGACCGCGATCACCGATTTCGTCGTGACGGCATCGAGCGGCGCGCGGGCTGACCTGTCGGTCTATGCCGGCGAGGTGCTGTTGATCGTGAACACCGCCTCGAAATGCGGCTTCACCCCGCAATATGAGGGGCTGGAGGAACTCTATCAGCGCTACGCCGCGCGCGGCTTCACGGTGCTGGCGTTCCCCTGCAACCAGTTCGGCGCGCAGGAGCCGGGCGACGCCGCCGAAATCGCGACCTTCTGCTCGCTGACCTATGACGTGACCTTCCCGGTCTTCGCCAAGATCGACGTGAACGGTCCCGCCGCCGATCCGCTGTTCACCGCGCTGAAGGCGGCGGCGCCGGGGCTGCTCGGCACCAAATCGATCAAGTGGAACTTCACCAAGTTCCTCGTCGATCGCAGCGGCAAGGCGGTCGCGCGTTTCGGGCCGAGAACGGTGCCCGAGGCGATCGCGGCGGATATCGAGCGGCTGCTGTAAGGACGTTCGTCACCCCAGCGCACGCTGGGGTCTCGCGCGGCTTTCGCGACCCGCCCGATCTGGGCAGAGCCCCACTTGGCGGACGTTCCGCGCTTCGCGACGAGATGCCAGCGTGCGCTGGCATGACGCGTGGGGCCGCAGATGCGCCCGATCCGCCACATGACGGTTTCGCGAATCGCGTGAGGCGCGCATAGACGGGCGATGGCCCATTCCGCGTTCGTTCCGCTGCGTATCTTCTCGTGTTTCACCATGCTCGACGGCGCGATCGACCCCAAGGCGATCGCCAAGCGCGCGCAGGAACTGGGCTTTCCCGCCGCCGCGCTGACCGATCGCAATGGCCTCTATGCGGCGATGGCCTATTCCGACGCGGCCAAGAAAGCCGGCGTGCAGCCGGTGATCGGCACGATGCTCGGGTTGGCCCGGCCCGACATGCCCGATGGCGTCGAGCCGGTGTTCGATTGGCTGGCGCTCTACGCGCAGGACGAGACCGGCTATCGCAACCTGTGCGAACTGGTGTCGCAGGCGCATCTGGACCGGCCGCTCGAACATGCGCCGCATGTGTCGTTCCAAACGCTGGCCAAGCATACGGACGGGCTGATCGCGCTCACCGCCGGGCGCGAGGGGGGGCTCACGCGACTGTTCGCCGAAGATCAGCCGGCGCGCGCGCTCGCCTATGCCGATCGCTTGCAGGCGCTGTTCCCCGATCGGCTGTATATCGAACTGACGCGGCGGCTCGATCCGATCGAGGGCAAGGCGGAAGCGCCGCTCGTCGATCTTGCCTATGACCGCAATCTGCCGCTGGTCGCGACCAATCCCTGCTGTTTCGCCGAGGCCGATTTCGTCGAGGCGCATGATGCGATGCTGTGCATCGCCAGCTCGTCGTATCTCGCCAGCGAGGATCGCCCGCGCAGCTCGCCCGATGCCTGGATGAAGCCGGCGGACGAGATGCGGACCTTGTTCGCCGATCTGCCCGAGGCGATCGCCAACACGCTCGTCGTCGCGCAGCGGTGCGCGGTGGCGGCCCCCTATCGCAAGCCGATCCTGCCGAGCCTCGCGGGCGACCGCGAGGGTGAGGCGGAGGCGCTGCGGGTCACCTCGCGCGCCGGGCTGAAGGCGCGGCTCGCCAAGGCGAAGATCACCGACCCGGCGCTGCGCGACACCTATGCGAAGCGGCTCGAGTTCGAGCTCGACGTCATCATCTCGATGGGCTTCCCCGGCTATTTCCTGATCGTCGGCGACTTCATCAAATGGGCTAAGGATCACGACATTCCGGTCGGGCCGGGGCGCGGATCGGGCGCGGGCTCGGTGGTGGCGTGGGCGCTGACCATCACCGATCTCGATCCGATCAAGCTCGGGCTGCTGTTCGAGCGCTTCCTCAACCCGGAACGCGTGTCGATGCCCGACTTCGACATCGACTTCTGCGAAACCCGGCGTGGCGAGGTGATCCGCTACGTGCAGGAGAAATACGGCCGCGATCAGGTCGCGCAGATCATCACCTTCGGGAAGCTCAAGGCGCGCGCGGTGCTCAAGGACACCGGCCGCGTGCTCCAGATGAGCTACGGCCAGGTCGATCGGCTCGCCAAGCTGGTGCCAAACCTGCCCGCGGACCCGTGGACGCTCGACCGCGCGCTCAACGGCGTCTCCGAACTCGCCGCGGAGTATAAAGGCGACGCGGGCGTCAAGCATCTGCTCGATCTCGCGATGAAGCTGGAAGGCTTGCCCCGCCATTCCTCCACCCACGCCGCTGGCGTGGTGATCGGCGATCGACCGCTCGCCGAACTCGTGCCACTCTACCGCGATCCGCGCTCGGACATGCCGGTCACCCAGTTCGACATGAAATATGTCGAGGGCGCCGGCCTCGTGAAGTTCGACTTCCTCGGCCTCAAGACGCTTTCGGTGTTGCAGAAGGCGGTGCAGATGCTCGCCGACCGCGGCGTCTCGATCGACCTGTCGGCGCTCGAATGGGATGACGAGGGCGTCTACAAACTGCTCCAGAAGGGCGACACGGTCGGCGTGTTCCAGCTCGAATCGGAGGGGATGCGGCGCACGCTGGCGGCGGTGAAGCCGTCCAACTTCGGCGACATCATCGCGCTCGTCTCGCTGTACCGGCCCGGGCCGATGGACAACATCCCGAGCTTCGGCCGCCGCAAGAACGGGCAGGAGCCGATCGAATACCCCCACGCACTGCTCGAACCGATCCTGGCGGAGACCTACGGCATCTTCGTCTATCAGGAACAGGTGATGCAAGCGACGCAGATCCTCGCCGGCTATTCGCTGGGGGGCGCCGATCTGCTGCGCCGCGCGATGGGAAAGAAGATCAAGGCGGAGATGGACGCGCAGCGCGCCATCTTCGTGAAGGGCTGCGCCGAGCACAACCAGATCCCCGCCGCCAAGGCGAACGAGCTGTTCGACTTGATCGACAAGTTCGCCGGCTACGGCTTCAACAAGTCGCACGCGGCGGCCTATGCGTTGCTCGCCTATCAGACGGCGTGGCTCAAGGCGCATCATCCGCACGAATTCTTCGCCGCCTCGATGTGCTACGACATGGCGCTCACCGACAAGCTGAGCATCTTCGTGGACGATATGCGGCGGCTGGGCGTCGCGATCCTGCCGCCCGACATCAACCGCAGCGAGGCCGAGTTCTCGGTCGAGGACGCGGGAGACGGTCTGGCGGTGCGCTACGCGCTCGGCGCGCTCAAGAGCGTCGGCGAGGCGGCGATGGAGAAGCTCGTCGCCGAACGCGAGGCCAATGGCAAGTTCGCCACGCTCGACGATCTCGCGCACCGCGTCGATCCGCGCCTGCTCAACAAGCGCCAGTTGGAGACGCTGGCTGGCGCGGGCGCGTTCGATGCGTTCACCCCCAATCGCGCCGGCATCCACGCCGCCGCCGAGACGATCCTCGCGACGGCTTCGCGTGTGCAATCGATGCGCGCGAGCGGGCAGGGTGGGCTGTTCGGCGGCGCCGATGCCGCCGAGCCGCCAATCCGCCTGCCCAACGCGCACTGGCCGCTCGCCGAGCGGATGGAGGCGGAGAAGGAGGCGTTCGGCTTCTATTTCTCGGCGCACCCGGTCGACCGCCACGGCCATCTCGCGCGGATGCACGGCGCGCGCAGCTATGCGACGCTGGGTGAACTCGACATCCCCGACGACGGCAAATCGCGCGCCGGCGCGATGATGGCGGTGCTGGTCGAGGACGCGCGCTGGCGTACTTCGGCACGCGGGCGGCGCTATCTGATGGCGACGCTCTCCGATCCATCCGGGCAGTTCATCGCGACCTGTTTCGACGATGCCGTCGCGGCCGATCTGGAGGAAGCCGCGCGCGAGGGTGCGTGCGGTTTGTTGACGGTGGAGCTCGACCGGCGGCCCGGCGAGGAGACGCCACGCGTCTCGGTCAAACGGTTGCAGCGGTTCGATTCGCTGGCGACCGCCGCGCGCTTCATGCTCGACCTCACGGTCGAGACCCCGGCGGCGATGCAGACGCTCGCCGGCGTCCTCGCCGACCATCGCGGCGCGCGCGGTGAGGTGTGGGCGAAGGCGGCGATGCCCGAGGGCGGCTTCGCGCGGCTGCTGCTCGGGCGTGACTTCCTGCTCGATCAGGAACTGGCGACGCGGATCGAGGGACTGCCGGGGATCAGCGGCGTCGCGCTGAAGACGTCGGAGACGCGGCTGGCGCTCGTCGGGTAGCGTTTGGCGGATGGCGCCGGCAGGTGACGTTCGCCACCCGCCGGCGCCCACGATCAGGCGGCGAGCCGGTCGATCGCCTGGTGCGCGCTGTCGAGCGCGGCGGTGAGATGATCCGGGCCGGCCCGCACCCCTTCCGCGATGACGAACTCCGTGGTCGCGCCCAGAAAGCCGAACAGGCCGCCCAGCAATGTTTCGAGATGCTCGAAGGCGGCCGCCGGCGCGCCCGGCCCATAGAAGTTGCCACGCGACACCACGACGATGATGCGCTTGCCCGCGACCAGCCCCGTCACGCCCTCGGGGCCATAACGGAAGGTACGGCCGGGAATGACGATGCGGTCGATCCATGCCTTGAGCTGGCTCGGGACCGTGAAATTGTACATCGGCGCGCCGATCACGACGACATCGGCGGCGAGGAATTCCGCGAGGATCGCTTCGCTGGCGGCGGAGGCGTCGCCCTCGCCGCCCGGGAACGATGCCAGATCGAGGTGCGGCAACGGCGCGGCGGCGAGATCGCGTTTGATGACCTCGGCGCCCGGATCGGCGGCGACCAGTTTCGCGACGACCTTTTCCGTGAGCGGTCGCGACACCGAGCTCTCGCCGGTGATGCTCGAATCGATCTGAAGCAGTTTCATTATGCAGGGTCTCCGGTATAGAAACGTAACCGGGGCGGGATATGTTACCGTAGGCAAGCGACGCGCAAGGAGGCACTATTTTGTTACCTGGTCACATGGATGTGACTGATCTTGACCCGGCCGACATCCACGCCGGCTGCAAGAACGTCACGCCGGTACTCGCCCGCATCGGCGACAAATGGAGCATCCTGGTGGTGATGGTGCTCTCCGTCGGGCCGCGTCGTTTCAATGAACTCAAGCGGTTGATCGACGGCATCTCGCAGCGGATGCTCACACACACGCTGCGCAGCCTCGAACGCGACGGGCTGGTTCGTCGCACCGTTTTCCCCACGATCCCGCCGCGCGTGGATTATGAACTGACCCCGCTCGGTCATTCGCTGCGTGTGCCGGTCAAGGCGCTCGGGCTTTGGGTGATGGATAATATGGACGAGATCACGCGCTCCCGCATGGCGTTCGACAGCCGAGAGGATTGAGACGCCGCTAGAACAACTCCCCCTGCGGCCCGGCCGGAGCCCGGAACAGGTCCGTCCGCAGCACCAGTTTCTCGCGCGTCAGCCCATGTTTGCGGCAGGCGATCTGAACGCGGGTGCGAAGCAGGTCCGCCCACGGCCCTTGGCCGCGCATGCGCGTGCCGAAATTGGGGTCGTTGTCGCGTCCCCCGCGCAGCGCCTGGATCGTCGCCATCACCTTGGCGGCGCGGTCCGGGAAATGCTCGTCGAGCCAGGCGCGGAACAGCGGCGCGACTTCGTGCGGCAGGCGCACCGGGATGAAATTGACGTTGCGCGCGCCTGCCTGCGCCGCGCGCGCGATGAGATGCTCGATCTCATGATCGGTGATCGCCGGGATGACCGGCGACACGGAGACATAGGTCGGCACCCCCGCCTCGCTCAGCGCCTTCACCGCCGTCAGCCGCCGCTCGGGCGTGGGCGCGCGCGGCTCGACGGTCATCGCGGTGCGCCGGTCGAGCGAGGTGACCGAAATCATCACCGCGATCAGCCCGCGCTTCGCCATCGGCGCGATAAGATCGAGATCGCGCAGGATTCGGTCGGACTTGGTGGTGATGAACAGTGGGTGGCCCGTCTCGGCGAGCACTTCGAGGCAGCCGCGCATGATGCGCCATTCGGCCTCGATCGGCTGATACGGATCGGTGTTGGTGCCGAACGCGATCGGCTGGACGACATAGCCGCGTTTGCCGAGTTCGGCGCGCAGCAACGCGGGCGCGTCGGGCTTGGCGAACAGCCGGCTTTCGAAATCGAGCCCCGGCGACAGATCGAGATAGGCGTGGGTTGGCCGTGCGAAGCAATAGATGCAGCCGTGCTCGCAACCGCGATAGGGATTGATCGAGCGGTCGAAGCTGATGTCGGGCGAGCTGTTGCGCGTGATGATCGTGCGCGGCGTCTCGACCGTGACCGTCGTGCGAAGCGGCGCCGGGCCGTCATCGACGATCGCGCGCGCGTCGAGCCAATCGCCATCGGCCTCGCGCTCGGGCAGGTTGAAGCGCGTGCTCTCACGATTGACGGTCGCGCCGCGCGCTGGGCGAGTCTTTGCCATTGCCCGATGCTACGCCCGCCTATAGAACAATACAAGAACATGGAGGGCGAGATGGCGCGAATCAACTATGTCGAACTGCCGGTCGCGGACACCGCGCGGGCGAAGGCGTTTTACGGGTCGGCATTCGGCTGGGTCTTCACCGATTTCGGGCCAAGCTATGCCGCGACCACCAGCGGCGACACCGATCTCGGCCTTCAGGCCGATCCGGCGGAGAAGACCGCGGCGGCGCTGCCGGTGATCGACGTGGCCGATGTGGATGCGGCATTTGCGTCGGTCGAGGCGGCGGGCGGCGCGATCACGCTGCCGATCGTCGCCTATCCGGACGGACGGCGCTTCCACTTTCGCGATCCCGACGGGCACGAAATGGCGGTATCGCAATCCGACTGATCTTCGCTCAGGCTCAGGTGAGGCGCTTGGCCGGGTGCGTCGGCCTTCACCGCATCGACGAGTTTGGTTGAGTGTCTTCGCGCAATTGCCTAGACGCTGGAGATCGTGGCTTCCCTTCATGCCCTTGCCAATCCTGCGCGCTTCCTCAAGCTGGCGCGGCCGCTGACGCCGGCGTTGTTCTGGGTGGGCGTCGTGCTGGTCGCGATCGGCGCCTGGGCGGGGCTGACGCGGACACCGGCGGATTATCTCCAAGGCGAGACCGTGCGTATCCTCTACATCCACGTGCCCGCCGCGTGGCTGGGGATGGGCGGCTGGAGCAGCATCGCGCTGTGTTCGCTCGCCTATCTGGTGTGGCGCCATCCGTTGGCGATGGTCGCGGCGCGCGCGCTCGCGCTGCCCGGCGCGGTGTTCGCCGCGCTGTGCCTCGTCACTGGGTCGATCTGGGGGCGGCCGACCTGGGGCACCTGGTGGGAGTGGGACGGGCGGCTGACCTCGATGCTGCTGCTGCTGTTCGTCTATCTTGGCTTCATGGCGTTGCTGCGCGCCGATGCCGATCGGGGCGGGGACGGCCGCATTCCCGCGCTGTACGGGGTGGCGGGATCGGTGCTGCTGCCGATCATCCGCTATTCGGTGGTGTGGTGGAACACGCTCCACCAGGGCGAGAGCATCGGCCTCACCCGCTCGAGCATCGACGCGAGCATGTTGTGGCCGCTGTGGTTCACGCTCGGCGGCTTTTCGCTGTTCTTCGCGAGTGTGGTGCTGATGCGGATGCGCACGATCCTCGCGATCACCAAGGCCGAAGCGCGGCTGCGCCGGATGGCGCGATGAGGATTGCGGCGTGAACCCCTGGCCGTTCGTCATCGCCGCGTACGCGATCACCGGCATCGGCGCGGCCGCGCTTGCGGCGTGGAGCTATCTCGCGATGCGGGGCAGCGAACGGCGGTGAAGGCGAAGCAGCAACGCATGATGCTCGCGGGCCTCGGGCTGGCGGCGGTGGCGGCGGCGGCGCTGCTCGCGCTGTCCGCGCTCAAGGATCAGGCGTCGTTCTTCTACGCGCCGAGCGACGTCCAGCGCCAGGGCCTGCCGCTCGGGCGCGCGGTTCGGCTCGGCGGCATGGTCGAGGCCGGCTCGATCAAACGCCAGGCCGACGGCGTCTCGATCCATTTCGTCGTCGGCGATGGTGTTGCGCGCGTGCCCGTCACGTTCCGCGGCATCGCGCCCGATCTGTTCCGTGAGCGCTCCGGCGTGGTGGCGGAGGGATCGTTCAACCCCGATGGCAGCTTTACTGCGACCAACCTGCTCGCCAAGCACGACGAGAAGTACATGCCGCCGCAGCTTGCGGGCAAGATGCACGAAACGAAGACATTGCGGGAATGAGCGTTCGCGTGTCCCTTCTTACTCCCCTCCCTGAAAGGGAGGGGCCGGGGGTGGGTCGGCCCGGGGCGGCCGCAACGTTCCCTTGCGAGCAACCCACCCCCGACCCCTCCCTTCCAGGGAGGGGAGGCATCCCCGCAGGCGCCGCATGATCGCCGAAGCCGGCCTCGCCGCTCTGTGGCTTGCCGCCGCGCTGGCGGCGATGCAGGTCGCGCTCGCCGCCATCAGCGTGCGGCGTGTGCTCGCCGCGCCGGATGACGACAGCGCGCTGACCACAGAGCTGATCGGCGCGGTGCGACCGGTGGCGATCGTGCAGGGCGCACTCGCGGCGCTGGCGATGGCGCTGCTGATCGCGGTGTTCCTGCGCAGCGATATGTCGGTGCTGCTCGTCGCCGAGAACAGCCATTCCGAAAAGCCGTGGCTCTATAAATTCGCCGGAGCGTGGGGGAACCACGAAGGCTCAATGCTGCTGTGGGTGACGATCCTCGGGCTGGCGGGCGGCGCGGTCGCGATCTTCGAGCGCAGCCTTGCGCGCGCGACGCTGACCGCGACGCTCGGCGCGCAGGCGCTGATCGCGCTTGGCTTCTACGCGTTCCTGCTGTTCGCCTCGAACCCGTTCGCGCGGATCGATCCGGCACCGGCGGACGGGCAGGGCCTCAACCCGTTGTTGCAAGATCCGGGTTTGGCCTTCCACCCGCCGACGCTGTACATCGGCTACGTCGGCATATCGGTGGCGTTTTCGTTCGCGGTCGGCGCGCTGGTGGCGCGCGACGTCGGGCCGGCGTTCGCGCGCGCGATGCGGCCGTGGGTGCTCGGCGCATGGATCTTCCTGACGCTCGGCATCACCGCGGGCAGCTATTGGGCCTATTACGAACTCGGCTGGGGCGGCTGGTGGTTCTGGGACCCGGTCGAGAACGCGTCGCTGATGCCGTGGCTGGCGGCGACCGCGTTGCTCCATTCGGTGACGGTGCTGGCGACGCGCGATGGTCTCCGCGCCTGGACGGTGATGCTGGCGGTGGTCGCCTTCTCGATGTCGATGATCGGCACGTTTCTGGTGCGCTCGGGCATCCTCACCAGCGTTCATGCCTTCGCGGTCGATCCGACGCGGGGCAGCTTCATCCTCGCGCTGCTGGTGCTGTACATCGGCGGCGCGCTGGCGCTGTTCGCGACCCGCGTCGGCACGGTGCGCGCGGGCAATACCTTCGATCCGGTCAGTCGCGAGGGCGCTTTGGTCGCCAACAATCTGCTGCTGTCAGTGATCCTCGGCGTGGTGCTGATCGGCACGCTCTACCCGATCGTCGCGGCTGGGTTCGGCGTGCAATTGTCGGTCGGTCCGCCGTTCTTCGACAAGGCGGCGGGGCCGGTTGCGCTGCTGCTGGTGGTGGTGATGGCGGCGGGGCCGCTGCTGCGATGGCGGCGCGATGGCTGGCGCGCGCTGGCGGCGCGAATGGCGGTGCCGGGCGCGGCGTTCGCGATCGGGCTGATCGCGCTGCTGGTGTTCGGCGGTGGCGTTTCGCTGTTGCCACTGCTCGGGCTGGCGCTCGCGGGCGGCCTGGCAGTGGCGAGCGTCGCGCCGCTGTGGCGACGCAATCTGCTGCGCACGCCGCTGTTCACCTGGGGAATGGTGGTCGCGCATCTCGGCATCGCGGTGAGCCTTGCCGGCATGGCCGCTGAGAGCGCGTTCACCAAGCAGACATTGGTCGCGGCGCGGGTCGGCGAGCCGCTGCAAGTCGGGCCGTACACCGTGACGCTGAAGGGGATTTCGCCGGTGATCGGCCCGAACTGGTCGGCGCTCGAGGCGCATCTGGTGGCGCGGCGCGGTGATGCGCCGGCGATCGTGCTGCGCCCGCAATCGCGCTTCTTCACCAACCCGGTGACGGTGACGAGCGAATCGGCGATCGCGACGCGCTGGGACGGGCAGGTGTACACGGTGCTCGGCCAGATTGACCCCTCCGGCCGGGTGCAGTTGCGCTTGTGGTGGAAGCCGTTCGTGACGCTGATCTGGCTCGGCGGCGCGCTGGTCGCGCTGGGCGGCGCACTCTCTCTGTTCGGGCGGCTTCTGCGCGAACGACGCGCGCGGCGGCGTGTCGAAGCGGAGGCCTGGGCGTGAAGGGCCTGAAACTGTGGCTGCCGCTGGTCGCGTTCGTCGCGGTGCTGGGGATCATCGCCAGCGCGCTGTACCGGCCGGCCGACCGCACGGTCTATTCGGCGCTGGTCGGCAAGCCGCTGCCGGCGTTCGAGACGCCGCCGTTGCTGCCCGACAAGCCCGGCCTCGCCAGCGCGGCGTTCCACGACGGCAAGCCTAAGCTGCTTAACATCTTCGCGAGCTGGTGCGTGCCCTGCGTCGCCGAGGCGCCGCAACTGATGGCGCTCAAGGCGGCGGGGGTCACGATCGAGGGCGTCGCGATCCGCGATACCCCGCAGGCGATGCGCGACTTCCTCGCGCGCGCTGGCGACCCCTATGCGGCGATCGGCGACGACAAGGCGAGCGCGGTACAACTTTCGCTCGGCTCGTCGGGCGTGCCGGAGAGCTTCCTGATCGACGGCGACGGCACGATCCTGCTCCAGCACGTCGGCGATATCCGTGCCGACGAAGTGCCCGGCATCGTCGCCAAGCTGCGGGCCGCACGATGAGGCGGGTCGCGCTCGCGCTGTCGCTGCTCGCGGCGGCCCCCGCCTTCGCCGACAGCACTCTGCCGCCCGCGCCGCTCGCCAGCACGCAATTGCCCGATCCGGCACAGGAGGCGAAGGCGCAGGCGCTGATGGTGACGTTGCGCTGCCTCGTCTGCCAGGGCCAGTCGATCGCCGACAGCGACGCCGAGATGGCGGGCGACATGCGCGCGCTGGTGCGCCAGCGCATCCAGGCGGGGGAACAGCCCGCACAGATCCGTGACTGGCTGGTCGCGCGCTATGGCGATTACGTCACCTATGATCCGCCGTTCAGCCTGCTCACCGCGCCGCTCTGGATCGCGCCGCTCGCGCTGATCGCGATCGGCCTGTGGCTGGCGCGCGCGTGCTTCCGGAGGCGCCGCCGGTGATGGGGTGGATCGCGCTCGGGCTGATCGGTGTGGCCGTGGCAGCGGCGCTGTGGCTGCTTGGCCTCGCGCGGCCGCTGTGGAGCTTCGTCGGCGCCGGGCTGATGCTCGGCGCGACCGGCTATGCGGTGCAGGGCAGGCCGGGGCTGCCCGGTCACCCGGTCGAGCCGTTCGCGCGGCCGATCCCGGTTGATCCCGGTTTGATTGAACTGCGCGGCGATATGCTCGGCCGCTATACTGGCGAGGCCGCCTATATGGTGATGGCCGACGGGCTCACCCGTGCGGGCAACCCGCGTGCGGCGGTGCAGATCATGCGCGGCGGGGTCGGGAATGCGCCCGACAATTTCGCTTTGTGGACGTGGCTCGGCATGGCCTATGTCCAGCATGACGGCGCGGTGTCGCCGGCGGCGCGGCTGGCGTTCACGCGCGCGATGCAGCTTGCCCCTAACCATCCAGCACCGCCGTTCTTCCTCGGTGTCGCGCTGATCCAGAGCGGGGACTTCGCCGCCGCGCGGCCCTATTGGGCACGCGCGCTGGCGCTTGCTCCCAAGACGATCTCGTACCGGCCTGCGATCGCCGAGCGGCTCGCGATTCTTGATAAATATCTAGCCGCGACGAAGCCGTAAGCGCGCTGCGGCGTTACGCCTTGCGATGACATCCCCAACACTCCTGTGGCTCCGGCGCGATCTGCGCCTCGCCGATCAAGCCGCACTTGCCGCCGCCGCGCACGATGGCGCGGTGATCCCGATCTATATCCTCGACGACGAGACGCCGCAGCAGTTCGCGATGGGCGGCGCCTCGCGCTGGTGGTTACATCACAGCCTCGCCGCGCTTGACACAGCATTGCGCGCCAAGGGTTCGCGGCTGATCCTGCGACGCGGTGGTAGCGCCGCGACGCTCGCCGCGCTCGCCGAGGAGACCGGCGCGACGCGAGTCCACTGCCTGCGCCATTACGAACCTTGGTGGCGCGCGGCCGAGCGCGCGGTCGCAGAGCGGCTCGATCTGATCTGCCACGACGGCAATTACCTCGCCCCGCCGGGATCGATCACCACCGGCAGCGGCGTGCCGTACAAGATCTACACGCCGTTCTGGCGCGCGCTCCAGCAGCATATGCCGCCGCCCGCGCCCCACCCGGCGCCGCGCGCGATCCCCGCGCCGGCGCACTGGCCCAAGAGCGAAACGCTCGCCGATTGGGCGCTGCTGCCGACCAAGCCTGATTGGGCCAAGGCGTTCGCAGCCGACTGGACCCCCGGGGAGGCCGGCGCGCACGAGCGGCTCGCCGATTTCCGGGATGAGGCGGATGGCTATCCCGAGGCGCGCAACCTGCCCTCGGTCGAGGGCAGTTCGCGGTTGTCGCCGCATCTGCACTTCGGCGAGATCTCGCCCGCACAGGTGTGGCACGGCGTCGGCACGAAGGCGACCATCTTCCTGAGCGAGATCGGCTGGCGGGATTACGCGCAGACCGTCATCCTGCAACGGCCCGATTATGCGGTGAAGAACGGCCGTACCGCGTTCGATGCGATGCCGTGGCGCGACGACCGCGCGGCGCACGCCGATCTACGCGCGTGGCAGCAGGGCCGCACCGGCTATCCAATCGTCGACGCTGGCATGCGCCAGCTCTGGACGACGGGGTGGATGCATAACCGCGTGCGGATGATCACCGCTTCGTTCCTCATCAAGCACCTGCTGATTGACTGGCGCGCGGGTGAACGCTGGTTCTGGGACTGTCTGGTCGATGCCGATTACGGCAACAATTCGGTCAATTGGCAGTGGACGGCAGGCAGCGGGATCGATTCGAACATGTTCCCGCGGATCATGGCGCCGCTCACCCAATCGGCCAAGTTCGACGCGGGCGACTATATCCGCGAGTGGGTGCCCGAACTCGCCGGGGTCGGCGATGCCGCGATCCACGACCCCGAAGCCGCTGGCTGCCGCCCCCGCGATTATCCGGCCAAGCGGATTGGCCACCGAGAGGCCCGCGAGCGCGCGCTGGCGGCTTATCGTCGGACGAAATGACCTCTTGTGGCGGCGCGGGGCCTCGGTGCATGGGCTGACGCCATGAACGCAATCGCGCCAGCTTCCGGGCGCCAGCACGGCGCCACCCCCTCGCGCCGGCCCTCCGCGCTCGATCCGGTGTTCGGGCTGTTCGCGGGTGTGTTCCAGAAGCTCCTCGACCGGATAGATGCGGGTCTGGCCGCCGGCTCGATCGAGACGGTTCTGCCGAACGGGCGGGTGCGGCGGCTCGGCGGGCGTGCCGAAGGGCCGGCGGCGTCGGTCACGCTGGCGAGTTGGCGCGCGCTGCTCCGGCTGGCGACGCGCGGTTCGGTGGGCTGGTATGTCGCATGGTCGCTCGGCGAATGGTCGAGCCCCGATCCGGTCGCGCTGTTCGAGCTGTTCGTGCTCAACCGCGCGACGCTCGGCAATGCCGGGCGTGCGTCGGGCATGACGCGCCGGCTCCAGCGCGGCTGGCATCGGCTCCGCGCGAACAGCCGGCGGGGCGCGCGCCGCAACATCGAATTCCACTACGATCTCGGCAACGATTTCTATAGCTTATGGCTCGATCCTACGATGAGCTATTCGAGCGCGCTGTTCGCCGAGCCGATCTCCACGGCGCAGAGTCTCGAGGACGCGCAGCGCGCCAAACTTGCCGCGATCCTCGATCGCACCGCCACCGCGCCGGGCGATACGATCCTCGAAATCGGCTGCGGCTGGGGATCGTTCATCGAAGTGGCGGCACGCGCCGGGCGCAGTGTCCACGGCATCACACTCTCGGCCGAGCAGAAGCGCGCGGTCGAGGCGCGTGCCGAGCGTCTCGCGCTGACCGGCGTATCGGTGTCGCTGACCGATTATCGTGACGTCTCCGGCACCTACGATGCCGTCGCGAGCATCGAGATGGTCGAGGCGGTCGGGCAGGCTTATTGGCCGGACTATCTCGCCGCGATCGCGCGCGCGCTCAAGCCGGGTGGCCGGGCGGCGCTCCAATATATCGCGATCGACGATGCGATCTTCCCGTCCTATGCCGCCAACGTCGATTTCATCCAGCGTTACGTGTTCCCCGGCGGGATGCTGATCTCGGAAAGCCGCTTCCGCGCAATCGCGGCGGAGCATGGCCTGACCTGGACCGATCGGCGCGGCTTCGGGTTGCACTATGCCGAAACGCTGCGACGCTGGCGCGAGGCGTTCGACCGGGTGGTCTCAGAAGGCCGCCTGCCGGAGCGTTTCGACAGCGATTTCATCGGGTTGTGGCGCTATTATCTGATGTACTGCGAGGGCGGCTTTCGCGGCGGCGGGATTGATGTCGCGCAGGTGACTTTGGTGAAAAGCGTGGGCGTTTCAACCCGTTCGCCCTGAGCCTGTCGAAGGGCGTGTCTCAATCGCAGCGCTTTGAAACACGTGCTTCTACAAGCTCAGCACGAACGGGGGATTACCCCACCCGCTCGACATGCCCAGTCGCGAAATCGTTGATCACCAGCGCGGCGATTCGCTCGCCCACCACCTCGGGGGGCTTGACCGTCTCCGGCGCCTCGCCGGGATAGGCCCGCGCGCGCATGGCGGTGCGGGTCGCGCCGGGATCGATGATCGCGGTGCGAAGCGAACTGATCTGTTCCATCTCGTCGCCATAGGCGCCGATCAGCGTCTCGAACCCCGCCTTGGAGGCGCCGTACAGCCCCCAATAAGCGCGCGGGGTACGCGCGACGCTCGAGGTGATGCCGATCACGCGGGCGCGCGGCGAGCGGCGCAGCATCGGGTCGAACGCGCCGATCAGCGCGGCCTGCGCGCTGACGTTGAGCGTCAGCACACGCGCGAGTTCCT
Organism: Sphingomonas pollutisoli; assembly: GCF_029167165.1. Lineage (NCBI taxonomy): Bacteria > Pseudomonadati > Pseudomonadota > Alphaproteobacteria > Sphingomonadales > Sphingomonadaceae > Sphingomonas > Sphingomonas pollutisoli. Next base: position 289,206 of record NZ_JARFNJ010000004.1, on the reverse strand, counting down.
TGGGATCGATCGCGGGCACCGAGCCGAGCGTGCCGAGCATCGCCGCGTTGAGCACGAGTATGTCGAGCGTCTGCCAGCGTTCGCCGACCGCCGCCGCCAGCCGCGCGATACTGTCGGTCTCGGTGAGGTCGAGCGGCGCGATCGTGGCCGAGCCGCCGGCAGCGAAGATCGCCTCCTCGACCTGCTCGAGCGCGTGGGCGGTACGCGCGGTCAGCACCACATGCGCGCCCGCCGCCGCCAGCGCCTTCGCGGTCGCGGCGCCGATCCCCCGGCTCGCGCCCGTGACGAGGGCGATCTGGTTGGCGAGTGGCGTGTCGGTCAATTATCCCTCCGTTCGCCCTGAGCTTGTCGAAGGGCGTATCTTCCAACCCGCGTAGAGGGAAAGCACGTGCTTCGACAAGCTCAGCACGAACGGTATTCGGGTCTTTAGACCACCCGCTCCGCCAGCAGCGCGAACTGGTCGACCGAGGCGACCTCGTCTTGGTCGGTCAGCGTCGTCGGGTAATCGCCCGTGAAGCAGGCGTCGCAGTGGCTCGGGCGGATGTCGGCGCGGCATGGCTCGCCGAGTGCCTTGTAGAGACCATCAATCGAGACGAAGGCGAGGCTGTCGGCGTGGATGTACGCGTTCATCTCGGCGACGTTCTTGCTGTGCGCGAGCAGCTTGGCGCGCTCGGGCGTATCGACGCCGTAATAGCAGCTATGCCGGGTCGGCGGGCTGGCGATTCGCATATGGACTTCGGCGGCACCGGCATCGCGCATCATCTGCACGATCTTCAACGAGGTGGTGCCGCGCACGATCGAATCGTCGATCAGGATGATGCGCTTGCCCTCGATCAGCGCGCGGTTGGCGTTGTGCTTGAGCTTGACGCCGAGATGGCGAACCTCGTTGGTCGGCTGGATGAAGGTACGCCCGACATAATGCGAGCGGATAATGCCGAGCTCGAACGGAATGCCCGATTGCTGGGCATAGCCGATCGCGGCGGGCGTGCCCGAATCGGGGACGGGGATGACCAGATCGGCATCGACCGGGCTTTCGATCGCGAGCTGCGCGCCGATTTCCTTGCGCACCGTATAGATGCTGCGCCCGCTGGAGATCGAATCGGGGCGCGAGAAATACACATGCTCGAAGATGCACGGGCGCGGCGACACCGGCGCGAACGGGCGGTGCGAGCTGATCTCGCCGCCCTTGACGATCACCAGTTCGCCCGGCTCGATCTCGCGCACGAAGCGCGCGCCGACCACGTCGAGCGCCACCGTTTCGGATGCAAAGATGATCGCCCCATCGTCCTCGGGGCCGACCTTGCCCATCACCAGCGGGCGGATGCCGAGCGGGTCGCGGCAGGCGATCATCCCCTCGGGCGTCATCACGATCAGCGAATAGGCGCCCTCGACCCGCTTGAGCGCATCGATGAACTTGTCGAGGAACGTCCGGTATTTGGACATCGCGACGAGGTGGATGATGGTCTCGGTATCGCTCGTCGACTGGAAGATCGATCCGTTGCGGACCAGATCGCGCCGCAACCGCATCGCATTTGAGATATTACCGTTATGCGCGATCGCGAATCCACCTGAGGCGAGATCGGCATAGAGCGGCTGGACGTTGCGCAGCGCCGTCTCGCCGGTGGTCGAGTAGCGCACATGGCCGCAGGCGACGTTGCCGCGCAGCGGGACCATCACGTCCTCGCGGTCGAAATTGCCGGCGACATGGCCCATCGCACGATGCGTGTGGAAATCGGCGCCATCGAAGCTGGTGATGCCGGCCGCCTCCTGGCCGCGATGCTGGAGCGCATGCAGGCCGAGCGCGACGAGTCGCGCCGCGTCCGCCGCACCGGCGACACCGAAAACACCACACTCCTCACGGAGCTTGTCGCCATCGGCGACCTCGAACGGATTGGTTGTGAACATGGCGCCCTTCGCGGGGGGTGAGCGTGTCCGCGCCATATAGGGGCGCCGCGCGGATTTGTCGCGCTTTTGTCACATCGAAAGCGAAGCCGGCCATCGCAATGGCGGAAAACCAAGGTTTCCGCGTGTGCTTTTTGCGGTCGGCGCGTTCCGAAAATGCGGGCGGAGCGGGCGAGCCACGCTCAACGCCGAGTCGCGGGCGCTATCGCTCGGGCGGCGGCGCCACTATGGAGTCCGCATGACCGACGACCGCGACACCACGCTCGCCCTCAATCCCAAATATGGCGCCGACGGCCTCATCACCGCCGTGGCGACCGATCGCGCGTCGGGGGATGTGCTGATGCTCGCGCATATGAATGCCGAAGCGCTCGCCGCCACGCTTGCGACGCGCGAGGCGCATTTCTGGTCCCGCAGCCGCGCGAAGCTCTGGAAGAAGGGCGAGACCTCGGGCCATGTGCTTCACGTCCACGATATCCGCATCGATTGCGATCAGGATGCGGTGTGGCTGATCGTCGATCCGGTCGGCCCGGCGTGCCACACCGGCGCGCGCTCCTGTTTCTTCCGCCGCATCGACGGCGACCGGCTGATCCCGGCCGAATGAGGCTCGCGTTCGCGCTGGGCGTGCTGCTCGTCGCGGGCTGTTCGCGCGCCGAACCGCCCCCCGAAGGCAACGCCGCCGCGCCGACCGACCTCGAGGCGGCGGCGATCGCGGCGGGGGTGATCGCCGATCCGAAGAGTGCCGACATCACCGGCCTGTACGCGCGCGAGACCGATCGGGTGTGCATCGTGCCGACCCCCAAGGCATACCAGATCGGCGTGTTCGTCGATTATGGCGACCAACAGCATTGCAGCGGAATGGGGTCCGTCGCGCGCGACGGGGAGACGCTGCACATCAGCTTCGGCGATGCGGAGGGCTGCGCTTTCGATGCGCGCTTCGAGGGCGACCGCATCGTCTTTCCCGGCAGCGTGCCCGATGCGTGCCGCAAGTTCTGTTCCGAACGCGCGTCCATCGCGGGGCTCGCCGTCGATCAGTTGAGCGACGCCGCCTCCGAAGCGGCGACGCTGCGCGACTCGCGTGGACAGCTCTTGTGTTCGAGCGGGTGAGGGGCTTCCACGCAGGGCACGCGCTTCGGCTGGGCCCGGCGGGAAGGGCGTAACGGCGCGATCGGCTACCGGCTTTCCGCCGTCAGCGGGGAGTCCGGCGCGGCGGGCGTGGCGAGCGCAGTCGGCGTGGCGCCGGTCGCGGGTTTGCGCCGCACCCCCGGCAAGACCTCCGCCGCCGGCGGAACCGGCGTGGGCGCTGCCTTCGTCGCCACCTCGCGCGCCGGGATCAGCACCTGCGTCTTCATGCACTCGGCGGGATCGGGGCGTTTGAAGGTGGCGCAGTTCCACAGCGTCTTGTCATAGTGGAAGGTGCGATCGCGCATATAGCTGAATGCCATCGCGTCGATCTGCCCGGCGTCGAGCGGCATCGCGGTGGGGGTGCGCGCGCGGTCGGTCCACGCCATCAGCTTGCAGCGCGGCCGCTCGCCGCAGGCCCGTGCCGCCAGCAGCGCGAAGGATTCGGGCGGCAGGTGCGGATCGATCGTGATGAGGAACGTTTCCGAATCGCTCGCGAGCGGCACCGGCAGCGCTTCGGGGGCGAGCGCGGCGACCGTCAGTTCGGCCGCCGCGGTCTGGGCGGCCGCCAGGGCGGCACCGGTCTTGTGCGCATCCGAATAGAGCGCGAGCGCGCGGACGATCGGTTCGTCGGAGGAGACGGCGCGGTTGAACGCGGGCGGGGTGCCCCACCAGCCGGTCCAGCGGAAGAACAGATGCGAATGCACCGCCGCGACCTTGTCGAGGCTCGATTGCCAGTATGGCACCACCCAGTCGGTATGATAATGCGTCGAATAGCCGACCGGCGCGTACACCTGCCCGCCGAGCGACAGCGCCGCCTGCGTGCGGGCGCGCGCCCATTGTTCGGCTCGCCAGGCGTGGCGGATCAGCGCGCCGTCGCAGGTGAAGGTGAATTGGCAGCCCGTGCTGCGCTCGGAGCCCTGGAACACCACGCCGCAGATCGTCTTGGGGAAGGCCGGGTGGCGCACCCGGTTGATGACGACCTGGCCGACCGCGCGCTGGCCCTCGCCATCGTCGCCCGCCTCGTAGAGCATCGCTGCGGCCATACAGTCGGTCGCGCGCGCGCGTTGCTCGGGCGTGCCATCGAGGTGGAACGGCCGCGCGGCGGGGTTGGGGCCGGTCGAGAACGGAACCGTGGCGTTGAACGCGCGCGCATCGGCGGGGGCGAGATCCTGGAACGCGACCGGCTCGACCGGCGGCAACTCGGCCTTGGGCACGACGCGGTGGCGCGGCACGCGAATGAGGCGGTTGTGGACGACGACTACGTGCGGGCCGTAATGGACCAGCAGCGCCGGCGCGACGATCGCCACCACCGCCACGAACGCGAGCAGGCAGCGCAGCCCGAGATCGTCCGGGCGACGGAAGGCCGGCAGGCGCCGCCAGAACGGCCGCCTGCGACGCGAGGAAAAGTGACTATAGGGCACGGGAGACGGGGCGGGCGGGTGGACGCATCGGCGCCCGATGCGCCAAGCTGCCGCGCCGGGTCAACCTTCGTGCCTCCTCCCGGTCGTGCTGGCTCGCAATACCCGTTCGTGCTGAGCTTGTCGAAGCACGTATCCTAGGCGTTTCGCTCGGGACAAATGGGTGAAGGTCCAAGCTCCCAAACCGTTCGTCCCGAGCGAAATCGAGGGACCAGCTCCAAGCGCAAGTGTCTCGACTGCGCTCGACACGAACGGCTGGAGTCAGGACTCCGGCAGGAAATCCGGCACCGAAAGATAGCGCTCGCCCGTATCATAGTTGAACCCGAGCACCCGCACGCCGTCCGGCAGGTCCGGCAGCTTCTGCAAGATCGCGGCAAGCGTCGCGCCAGAGGAAATACCGACGAGAATACCTTCCTCGCTCGCCGAGCGCCGCGCCATGTCCTTCGCCACGGCGGCATCGACCTTGATCGCCCCGTCGATCGCCTGCGTATGCAGGTTCGCCGGAACGAACCCCGCGCCGATCCCCTGGATCGGGTGCGGCCCCGGTTGCCCGCCCGAGATCACCGGCGAGGCCTCGGGCTCGACCGCATAGACCTTGAGGTGCGGCCATTCCTTCTTGAGCGTCTCGGCGACCCCGGTGATATGCCCGCCGGTGCCGACCCCGGTGATGATGACGTCGATCGGCGAATCGGCGAAGTCGGTTAGGATTTCCTGCGCGGTGGTGCGGACATGCACGTCGATGTTGGCGGGATTGTCGAACTGCTGCGGCATCCACGAACCCGGCGTCTGCGAGACCAGCTCCAGCGCCCGTTCGATCGCGCCCTTCATGCCCTTCTCGCGCGGGGTCAAGTCGAAGCGCGCACCGTATGCGAGCATCAACCGGCGCCGCTCGATCGACATGCTCTCGGGCATGACGAGGATCAGCTTGTAGCCCTTCACCGCCGCGACCATCGCGAGGCCGACGCCGGTGTTGCCGCTGGTCGGCTCGATGATCGTGCCGCCGGGCTGGAGCAGCCCGTCGCGCTCGGCCGCCTCGACCATCGCCAGCGCGATGCGGTCCTTGATCGACCCGCCGGGGTTCGAACGCTCGGACTTGATCCAGACTTCCTGGCCGGGAAACAGCTTGTGCAGACGGATATGCGGCGTGTTGCCGATCGTATCGAGGATCGTATTGGCTTTCATGGCATTGCCTCCATCTCAAGATCTGCCGCGTCGCGTTGTGACTGCGGTGGTTCGAACGTCCGGGCGTTGCGGATGCTGGGGAAGAGATAGGCCCACAGCAGCGTAACGACAATCGCGCCGCCGCCGCCGACGAGCACCGCGCCGACCGGCCCCAGCGCGGCGGCGAGGAAGCCCGACTCCGCCTCGCCGAGTTCGTTCGAGGCCGAAATGGTGAGCTGCGACACCGCGCCGACCCGCCCGCGCTTGTCATCGGGCGTGTAGAGCTGGATCAGCGACGAGCGGATATAGACCGAGAACATGTCGGCCGCGCCCGCCAGCGCGAGCGCGCCGAGGCTGAGCGGCATCCACGTCGATACGCCGAAGGTCACCGTCGCGGTGCCATAAACCAGCACCGCGGCGAGCATCTTGACCCCGACATTGGTCTTGATCGGCCGGAACGAGAAGAAGATCGCGACCACCGCCGCGCCGATCGCGGGCGCACCGACCAACAGGCTCAGCCCCTGCGGCCCGACCTTGAGGATGTCGTGTGCGTAGATCGGCAGCAGCGCGCTGGTGCCCGCCAGGAACACCGCGAACAGATCGAGCGTGATCGCGCCGAGCACGAGCTTGTTCTGCCCGACATAGGCGAGGCCCTCGGCGATCTGCTTGAGCGGCGATCCCTTGGCGATGGCGATCGTGCGCGGCACCGGGCCGATCAGCAGCATGCAGCCGAGCGCGAGGCCGAAGAGGGCGGTCGCGAGGAAATAGGCGCCCGAGGGCGTGATCGAATAGGCGAAGCCGCCGATCGCGGGGCCGACGATGGCGCCGACCTGCCACGATGTCGAGCTGAGCGCGATCGCGGTCGGCAGCGACTCGCGCGGGACGAGATTGGGGGCGAGCGCGCCGAACGCCGGCCCGGCGAACGCGCGGCCGATGCCGAGCAACACCGCGACCGAGAAGATCACCGGCAGCGAGATCCAGCCCTCGACCGTTGATATCGCCAGCACGGCGGCGCAGAACACCTGCAGGCTGAGCGTCAGGCGGGTAATCATCCGCCGGTCGAAGCGGTCCGCCACCCATCCGGTGATCGGCGTCGAGATGAACAGCGGCAGGAACTGCAGCAACCCGATCAGCCCGAGCTGCGCCGCCGAGGCGCTCGGCGACATCGTCGCCCGCGCGATCGTATAGGTCTGCCAGCCGATCACCACGATCATACCGTTTTGGGCGAGCGTCATGCAGAAGCGCGCCGCCCAATAGGCGCGGAAGTTCGCGATGCGCAGTGGATGGGGCGGGCGGAGCGGGTCGGGCGATCTGGCCATTGCATCTGGCCTTAAGACGAGCCGCCGCGCGCGGGCAATCGGCGATTGCATTTGATGAGGAAAACTCGTCTAGCCACGGGCCGTTGATGTTTTGGCCGCATCCCGCCTATAGCGGCCACCTTCCTCCCCAAGGACAGATGAGGTTTCGATCACGTGGCCAAAGCCCCAGCGACCAGAACAGCCGAACCGCCAGTGCCCAATCGCGAGCGCCCCAACGAGCCGACTCCGTACCAGGCTTCGAAGGACGAGCTGCTCGCGCTCTACAAGCAGATGCTGCTGATCCGGCGGTTCGAGGAGAAGGCGGGCCAGCTCTACGGCCTCGGCTTCATCGGTGGCTTCTGCCACCTCTATATCGGCCAGGAAGCGGTCGCGGTGGGGCTCCAGTCGGCGCTCGATGGCGAGAAGGACTCGGTCATCACCGGCTACCGCGATCACGGCCACATGCTCGCCTACGGCATCGACCCCAAGGTCATCATGGCCGAGCTGACCGGCCGCGCCGCCGGCATCTCGAAGGGCAAGGGCGGCTCGATGCACATGTTCTCGACCGAGAAGAAATTCTACGGCGGCCACGGCATCGTCGGTGCGCAGGTCAGCCTCGGCACCGGGCTTGCTTTCAAGCACAAGTACAGCGGCGACGGTGGTGTCGCGATGGCCTATTTCGGCGACGGCGCGGCCAACCAGGGCCAGGTCTATGAATCGTTCAACATGGCCGAGCTGTGGAAGCTCCCGATCATCTACGTGATCGAGAACAACCAGTACGCGATGGGCACGAGCGTCAACCGCTCGTCCTCGGAAGACCAGCTCTACAAGCGCGGCGAGAGCTTCCGCATCCCCGGCATCCAGGTCGATGGCATGGACGTGCTCGCCTGCCGTGGTGCCGCCGAGGAAGCGCTGGCGTGGGTACGTGCCGGCAAGGGTCCGATCATCCTCGAGATGAAGACCTATCGCTACCGTGGGCACTCGATGTCCGATCCCGCCAAATACCGCAGCCGTGACGAGGTCCAGGCCGTCCGCGACAAATCGGACCCGATCGATCATGCGAAGAAATTGCTCGAGGAACTGGGCGTGCAGGAAGACGAACTGAAGACCGTGGAGCAGGCGATCCGCAAGCAGGTCAACGAAGCCGCCGACTTCGCCGAGCAGACGCCCGAACCGGACGCTGCCGAACTGTACACCGACGTTCTGGTGGAGCGCTACTGAGATGGCGATCGAGATCAAGATGCCCGCGCTGTCCCCGACGATGGAGGAAGGCACGCTCGCCAAGTGGCTCATCAAGGAAGGCGACACCGTCAAGTCCGGCGACATCATGGCCGAGATCGAGACCGACAAGGCGACGATGGAATTCGAAGCGGTTGATGAAGGCACCGTCGGCAAGATCCTCGTCGCCGAGGGCACCGAGGGCGTGAAGGTCGGCACCGTCATCGCGACGTTGCTGGCTGAGGGCGAGGAAGCCGGCGCGGAACCGGCCCCCGCCGCCAACGAACAGCCCGCCGCGAGCGCGCCCAAGGCCGAATCGACCGAAACCGGCGCGAGCCCCGCGCAGGAGAAGGTCGAAACCGGCGCGCGCCAGTTGTTCGAAGCCGCCAAGCACGATTCCGAGGTCGCCGATCCCGCGCTGCCCGAGGGCACCGAGATGGTCCGCATCACGTTGCGCGAGGCGCTGCGCGACGCGATGGCCGAGGAAATGCGTGCCGACGACCGCGTGTTCGTGATGGGCGAGGAAGTCGCGCAATATCAGGGCGCGTACAAGGTCACCCAGGGCCTCCTCGACGAGTTCGGCGAGCGCCGCGTGATCGACACGCCGATCACCGAATATGGCTTTGCCGGCATCGGCACCGGCGCGGCGATGGGCGGTCTCAAGCCGATCGTCGAGTTCATGACCTTCAACTTCGCGATGCAGGCGATCGACCACATCATCAACTCGGCCGCCAAGACCAACTATATGTCGGGCGGCCAGATGCGCTGCCCGATCGTGTTCCGCGGCCCCAACGGCGCGGCCAGCCGCGTCGCCGCCCAGCATTCGCAGAACTACGGCCCGTGGTATGCGAGCGTTCCCGGCCTGATCGTGATCGCACCCTATGACGCGGCCGACGCCAAGGGTCTGCTCAAGGCCGCGATCCGCAGCGAAGACCCGGTCGTGTTCCTCGAGAACGAACTGCTCTACGGTCGATCGTTCGACGTGCCCAAGCTCGACGATTACGTCCTGCCGATCGGCAAGGCCCGCACGATGCGTGCCGGCAAGGACGTGACGATCGTCAGCTATTCGATCGGCGTCGGCCTGGCGCTCGAAGCCGCCGAGACGCTCGCCGCCGAGGGGATCGACGCCGAGGTGATCGATCTGCGCACGCTCCGTCCGCTCGATACGGCGGCGGTGCTCAAGAGCGTCAAGAAGACCAACCGCCTCGTCGTCGTCGAGGAGGGCTGGGCGACCTGCTCGATCGCCTCGGAAATCAGCGCGGTGGTGATGGAACAGGGCTTCGACGATCTCGACGCGCCGGTGCTGCGCGTCGCCAACGAGGACGTGCCGCTGCCTTACGCGGCGAACCTCGAGAAGCTCGCCTTGGTCAACGCCGACAAGATCGTCGCGGCGGCGAAGAAGGTGACCTACCGCTGACGGGAAAGGGCGGGGCGCCGATGCGCTCCGCCCGCTCGCCGGCGGCTCAGGCCGAATAGAGGTCGCAGGTCGATCGCGGCGTTTGTGGCGTCGCCGCCGGATTGTAGATTTGGGCGTAGTCGCGCTTGTCGCGCACGATGAACGACGCCGTGTAGTGGATGCGCTGCGGCGCGACCAGCCACGCGCCGAACAGCGGCTTGGTCAGATAGTTGATCTCGACATACATCAGCCCCGACCCGCCAGGCGGGCTGATCGCCGCGCCGCCATTGTCGCTGATCCCGCCGGGCAGGTCGTAACCTTTGTTCGCCTGGCTGGCGTCGCTGCCGGCGGCGACCGCCACGTTGGCCTTGAACTGCGAATCATACCCCGCGCCCTTCTTGGCGCCGAGGCAACGCTGCCAGTGGATGCGCTGGACGATCGCGCCCTTATCATAGCTCTGTGAGACGTTTTCCAGGCTCGACAGCGTGATGCGCCCGTTCTTTGTCAGCCCAATGCTGGCACCCTGATAGCGCGCCGCCTGGAGGATGTCGTTGATGTCGACCTCGCGCAATTGCTGGGTGGTGAGCCCGCTATACGCGCCCACGCGCGAGGCGTTGTCGGCGAGGTTGAGCGCGATCTGGCTGATCCGCATGTTGACGAGCGCGAGGTTCGCCAGTTCGGTGCCGTAGCAGCCGATCCCGAGCACGATCGGCGCGCTGAGCGCGAACTCGATCATGGCGAGGCCGCTGCGGTCCGCGCGGAGCCGTCGGGCGAAGCGCGCGATGACGCGGAGGGGCGTGTACATCCTCACAGGCACACCGAGGCGTTGGTGTTGGTCTGAGACGCGTAAGGCTGGTTCTTGAGCAGCGTCGTCGCGGTGATGGTCTGTGTCTTCGGCCATCTGAACAGCCCCGCGACCGGGAAGATGCGCGGGTAGGTGATGCTCATCGTGTAGAGCGTCACCGCGCTCGCGCCGCCCTGTCCGTTCACGAAGGGATCGAGGTCGTATTTGCCGTTGCCATTCTGGTCGGTGAAACACTCGCCTTTATCGAGAACGCCGTTCTTGTTGCTGTCGGTGAACGGCTCCGGGGTACCGACCTCGCTGAACGAATCATACGTTTTGCGGCTCGAACACCATGTCGCGGCGGTCCCCGTCGGGGTGCAGGTGTTGACCGGATTCTTGATGATGATCTTCACCATGTCGACGACCTTGCCGTCGATCGCGGCGGTGGTCGCGGCGCCGCCCTCGATCCCTGAATCGCGCGCCGCTTTCTGCACCGCGCCGCTGAGGATCGACTGGGCATATTCCTGATAGAGCAGGTCGCCGAGCCCCATCATCGTCAGCAGCATGACGGGTAACACGATCGCGAATTCCACGATCGTCACGCCGCGCCGGTCGCGCGCGAGCCCGTGCGGCGTGCGTATCATTTGCTGATCCGCAACATCGCGAGATGTTGGGCGATCGAGGTGAAGGCGGCGGAGAGGCCGTCGCCGGTGGTGGTGTAGAGCGCCTGGTTCACCGTCGTCGCGCAGGTCTGGAGTTGCGTCGAGGCACTGCTGGCGATCGCCACCGTCCATACGTCGATGTTGCGTGCCTTGGCGGCGGCGCAGGCGGCGAGGAAGCGGTAATTGTGGTAATTGGTGAGATTGCTGGTGTCGCCGTTCGCGACGCGTTTGTCATAGTCCTCATAGCCATACATCGAATAGGAATTGCTATTCGGCGCCATGACGCCGTCGGTCATGAACACGATCACACGGTTGGGGGCGGGGCGGCCCGGCCAAGCGGTGGTATCGTCGGCCCAGGGACCGCTCGGCGAGATCAGCCGCGAACCCCAGATCATGCCGACATCGTGATATGTGCCGCCCTGAGGAACGAAATCGGTCGCGTAGACGTAATTGTAGACATCCGAACGCGCCATCACGCCGAGCCGTTTGGCCGGTTTGCCGCATGCGACGTAGCCGCTCTGCAAGAGGCTGCTGGACCCCATGCTATAATGGTCGGTGTCGTCGCCGTTTCTGGTGTCAGGCGTGGCGGTACGGCGATATTCGATGTCCTGAAGGTGTGGCCACCACCGCGCCGCGCCGCTAGGCTTGAGATCTGGATTGAGTTCGGAGGGCAGGTTTGCCGTCGTGAATGTGGTTTGGCCAGGATTGTCCACCGACGTCTCGACGCAACCCAGCCACTGCGTTTTCGTGCCTGGCACCGCTTCCGTCGTGTCGGGCATCGACGTGCCGCCATTGACCAGGGCACTCACGTCGAATGGGAGTTTTTTATATTCCCACACTGGGCCGAAGGTGCCTTTTGCGCGCGTGTAGCAAGCCGATGTCGTATTCCAGTACCCACCGGTCGTGACCCAGACGTCATAGTTGACTTTTGTCGCCCGTCCGCTGGAGTCGTAGGTCAGTGCCGCAGAGGGGGTACGTGTGCCCGGAGCGGTGCAATTGGCTTGCGACTTGTTATTGGGCGTATCGTTGCCGGTGTTGCTAATCTCATAGTCTCGGATCGGTCGTCGCGACTGATAGGACGCCGGGTCTGATGGACCGAGCGAACCCACCAGATAGCTCCGTGATTTGTCGAGGATCGCCTGCCCAACGTTCGTCGAAGAACTGTAGGTGACAAAGCCATAGCGGACGTGTGTCGACGGATCGGCATTGGCGGCGAACGTATCATAGAAGCTCAGCACGGCCTTTCGCAGCGCGTCGATGCGCGAAACGTTGCTGCCGTTCGAGGTCAGTTCGTTCGTGGCATAGGCGGTGGTGCCGGCATATCCTGGAACGCCGCCGCTCGTGGCCGGGCGCTTGTAGCTGTATGTTCCGGTCCCGCAGCTATCCGCGCCGCCAGGCGAGCAAGCCATCGACGCGGTCGTGTCGAGCACGAACATCACGTCGGTATCCGCCACGTCATAGCGCGCCTGGCACGTGACGGAGATCGTGCTGTCGGCCATCGCGAACATCTTCATGATCGTCATCGGCACGGTGATCGCGGCGGTGCCGGCGACCTGGCTGCCGCTCGTCTTGGTCGGGGTGAAGGGGAATGGGCCGGAGGTGGCGGAAAACGCCTTGGTGCCCATCCAGCCGCTCGGGAAGTTGTTCGCGAAGAACGCCTTGGCCTGTTTGACCGAGGTGGCGTCGAGCGGGGTGGCCGGGTTCGAATCGGTCATGAACTTGCGCCCGGCGAGCACGCCGGCGTCGCACGCCTGCTGCAACCGCACCTTGACGACGTAGAGCCGCGCGATGTCCACCGCCGAGCCGGCGAGCGCCGACAGCGGGATCAGGAAGGCCGCCATCATCGCGAGGGTATTGCCGCGCCGGTCCCGCGCGAGCCGTGTGAGCAGCCCGGCGCGTGCCGTGTTCCGGCCGGGGTTCGACTTCGCCTTGATCCGCCCCACGCTCCGCCCCGATCCCCGTTCCGAGGGTGCGGTCTAGCGGCGGGGTGGATAATCTCGGCTCAAGCGATATGGTGAACGCCGTGATAACCTCTGGACCGCGCGGGCGCCCCGGCGCTAGGCGCGGGGGCATGCAAGCCGATCCAGAGCGCGCGCTCGCGCTCGATTACGCCCCCGCCGAGATCCGCCCGGCGCTCCACGCGCTGTTCGCGCTCGACGATACGTTCGGGCAGGTGCTGCGCACCACCACCGAGCCGATGATCGGCCAGATGCGGCTCGCGTGGTGGCACGATGCCCTGCGGCGGCTGGACGAGGCGGCGCCGCCCGCGCAGCCTGTGTTGCAGGACTTGGCCGGGGCGGTCTTGCCGCGCGGCGTGTCGGGCGCCGCGCTCGCCGAACTCGTCATCGGTTGGGAGGCGCTGATCGAGGCCGAGACGATCGACGAGACGGTGATGCGCGCCCATGCGGAGGCGCGTGGCGGCGGCGTGTTCGCGGCTGCGGCGGCGATGCTGGGCCGGTCCGACACGCGCGTCGCGGCGGCCGGTCACGGCTGGGCGCTGGCCGATCTGTCGCGCCACCTGCGCGCGGCGGGGGCCGCCGGCCAGGCGCGGGCGATGGCGGAAGCGGCGCTGGCCGAGGCGCTGTCCGGCGTATGGCCGGCGCGGCTGCGACCGCTCGGCGCGCTCGCGCTCGTCGCGCGGATGAATCTCGCGGTGCCGGCCGATGCGCCGATCCCGGCCGGCGCGCCGCGTCGCGTCGCCCGGCTGATGCTGCATCGAATGACCGGACGCTGACCCTTTCGTTGCGCGTGTGTATCGTGTAAACAAAAGAGGAACAAGGGCGGGGGGATTCGCTTCATGTGGCGCTATCTGGCGGGCGGACTGGCGGCGTTGCTGCTGTTGGCGGCGGGGTTCATCTATTTCACCGGGCGCGGGGCGAACGGCATCGGCCTTCCGCTGGCGGCGGTGCAGGCGGCGTCGCCCGCGCGAAGCGACGATTCGCTGCCCGATACCGTGCCGGAAGCGAGCGACAAGACACGCGAGCAAAAGCGCCTCGCGCGGTATGACAAGAATGACGACGGCAACGTCACGCGTGAGGAATATCTCGCGCCGCGCCGCAAGGCATTCGCCAAGCTCGACGCGAACCACGACGGCACGCTGTCGTTCGATGAATGGGCGGCGAAGACCGAGGCGAAGTTCGCGGGCGCCGACGCCGACAAATCTGGCGCGCTGAACGCGGCCGAATTCGCCGCGACCGCGCCCAAGCGCAAATCGCGGGTCCGCGCGCGCTGCCCCGAAAACCAACAGACCGCTCCGGCCCGCGACGAAGACAGTTGACCACGGCACACGCGCCGAATTTTAGCCGCACATGGACGAGAATACGGAAATTCGGTCCCGCGCGAGGGCGGGTCGGCGGAAGGATCAGGCATGGATCACGCGTTCAAGCTCGTCGATGTGTTCGGCACCGCGCCGTTCACGGGCAATCCGCTCGCCGTGGTGGCGGGCGCTGAGGATCTCGACACCGAGGCGATGCAGCGCATCACGCGCTGGCTCAACCTCTCCGAAACCACCTTCCTGCTGCCGCCGACGACGCCCGAGGCGGATTACCGCGTCCGCATCTTCACGCTGACCCACGAACTGCCTTTCGCCGGGCATCCAACGCTCGGCACCTGTCACGCTTGGCTCGAGGCGGGCGGGAGTCCCAAGCGCGACGGCGTGATCGTGCAGGAGTGCGGCGCCGGGCTGATCGCCGTGCGGCAGGAGAGCGGCACGCTTGCCTTCGCGGCCCCGCCGCTGATCCGCGGCGGCATGCCAAGCGAGGATGAGATCGCCGAGGTCGCGACGGTGCTGCGCATCGCCCCCGCCGCGATCATCGACGCGCGATGGGCCGATAACGGGCCGGGCTGGATCGCGGTGCTGCTCGAATCGGCAGAGGCGGTGCTCGCGATCGAGCCGCTCGCGCAACCCGATCGCCGCGTAGACATCGGCGTGGTCGGGCCGCATGCGCCTGGCGGGCCGGCGGCGTTCGAACTGCGCGCACTGTTCACCGGGCCCGGCGGCGGCATCATCGAAGACCCGGTTACCGGCAGCCTCAACGCATCCGTCGGTCAGTGGCTGTTCGACAGCGGACGCGTGACGAACGCCTATGTCGCCGCACAAGGCACGCGGTTAGGGCGCACCGGGCGCGTGCGCGTGTCCCGCGACGACGAGGGGCAGGTGTGGGTCGGCGGCCGTACGCTGACCCTGGTCTCCGGGCAGACCCGCGGCTGATGTCAGGCGGGCGCCAGCCACGCCTGCATCGCCGCCCGCGCCCGATCGGTGTACATCTTCTTGCGGTCGGCCTTTTTGGTCCGGCCCGGGATCGGCGGCATCAGCCCGAAATTGACGTTCATCGGCTGATACGTCTCCGCCACCGCCGCGCCGGTGATGTGATGAAGGAGCGCGCCCAGCGCGGTCTCGACCGGTGGCGGTGCAAGCGTCTGCCCGCGCAGCTCGGCGATCGCGAAGCAGCCCGCCATCAGCCCGATCGCGGCGCTCTCGACATAGCCTTCGCAGCCGGTGATCTGCCCGGCGAAGCGGATGTTCGGGCGATTACGCAGCCGCAACGTCGGATCGAGCAGTTCGGGCGAGCGGATGAAGGTGTTGCGGTGCAGCCCGCCCAGCCGCGCGAACTCGGCGTTTTCGAGGCCCGGAATCGTGCGGAACAGCCGAATCTGCTCGGCGTGCTTGAGCTTGGTCTGGAACCCGACGATGTTCCAGAGCGTGCCCTGCGCATTGTCCTGCCGTAACTGAACCACGGCATGCGGCCACCGCCCGGTGCGCGGGTCGTCGAGCCCGACCGGCTTCATCGGCCCGAAGCGGAGTGTGTCGATACCGCGCTCGGCCATCACCTCGATCGGCATGCAGCCTTCGAAATAGGGCGTGTCGCGCTCCCAGTCCTTGAACTCGGTCTTTTCGCCCGCGATTAATCCGGCGTGAAAAGCCTCATACTGTCCGCGGTTCAGCGCGCAGTTGATGTAATCCTTCCCATCGCCCTTGTTCCAGCGCGATTGGAACCAGGCCGTTTCCATGTCGATGCTGTCGAAATGGACGATCGGCGCGATCGCATCGAAGAAGGCGAGCGCGTCAGCGCCAGTCGCGCCGGCGATGCTCGCGGCGAGGCCCGGCGCGGTGAGCGGGCCGGTGGCGATGATCGCTGGCCCGTCCGCAGGCAGCGCGTCGACACGTTCGCGGACGATCGTGATGTTGGGATGCGCTTTCAGCGCCGCCGTCACGCCCGCCGAAAAGCCGTCGCGATCGACCGCCAGCGCCGATCCGGCCGGCACCTTGTGTGCATCGGCTTCGCGCAGGATCAGCGAGCCCAAGCCGCGCATCTCGGCGTGAAGCAGCCCGACCGCGTTGCTCTCTGCGTCGTCCGAGCGGAAGCTGTTCGAGCAGACCAACTCGGCGAGGCCGTCGGTATGGTGCGCCGGCGTCGCCTCGCCCGACCCGCGCATTTCGGAGAGCTTGACGCGAAAGCCCGCCTCGGCGAGCTGCCATGCCGCCTCGGACCCGGCGAGTCCGCCGCCGATGATATGAATGTCGTGAGTCATTCGGGGCCGATAGCGCGTTCGGACGTGGCTGACAAAGCCCGGTGCGCCATGCATCAGGATGGCATAGCGCGCACGCGGCCGCGAAAACGTGGCTCGGGGACGACCAGTGCCGCACGGCGCTCCATATCGGGCACCGCTTCGGCGATCCGTGCGGCGAGGATGCCGAGCCTACGCACTGGCACGCCGGGGAACAGGTGATGCTCGCGATGCAGGAACATGTTGTAGCTGATATAATTGAGGATCGCGGAGCGCTGCGTGCGCGCGACGTCATCAGGCGCGCAATCGTGGTGCGTCACCCACACCGCGAAGAAGGCGGTGAGGCATTGCGCGACGCTCATCGCCGCGACGTGATACAGCAGCACCGGGGACCAACTCGCGACGGCCGCGCCGACCACCGCGGCGTTGAGCCCGAAGTCGATCGTCATCCTCCGGCGCAACGCCGCGTCGCCGTCGCGCCAAGCAGCGCGGTGCATTTCGATCGGGAAGCAGGGGCCGTGCCGGATCACCGCCCACAGCCGCATCCGCCCGCAGGCGCCCTCGAGATCATCGGGCGTACCAAGGTAGCGGTGATGGCGCACATGATTGAACGCAACCGCGCTGTTGGAGCCAAGCATCACGGCGCTCAGCGCATGCAACACGCGGCGATCCGTTCGCGGGCGGAAGCCGAGATTGCCGTGGATCGCCTCATGGTTGAGCCGCAAAGCCGTGAGGAAAAACATGAAGGTGCAGACGATCGCCACGGGCCATACCGCGAGCGCTGCGGCGATCCAGCTCGCCGCGAGCCACGGCAGCGGATGCGCACATTCGAGCAGACCGTCGCGACGGCGCATCGGGGTCAGGTCACGCCAACGGACCACCGTTCGGAGCTGGGCAAAAGGGGCTTGCATGAGGCTTTCCTTTCTTCCTGGTGTTTCGGTAAACTCTGAAATTAGGTGGCATGAGGACACGCGGTATTGCGTCGATCCTAGCCGCTCTTGCCCTTGGGGATGTACCGCGCGACCTTTCCGCCGAGCTTCATCAGCGTGACGAGCGTCGGCTTGGGCAGCACGCGCACCTGCTCGTACCAGGTGCCGAGCGTGCCGATGAACTCGTGCATCCGCACCACCCGCTCGCGGACCTGGGCGGGGGCGGTCGTGTCGCCGCGCAGCCGCTCCGCCAGTTCGCCGAGCAGCGCGATGGTGGGATCGATCTCGCGCTTCTTGCGCTCCTGCACGATCCGCATCAGCATTTCCCACAGGTCGGTCTCGGCGACGAAATGGTCGCGGCGATCGCCCTCGACATGGACTCGGCGGACGATGCCATAGCCCTGCAACTCCTTGAGCGCGGTCGAGACGTTCGAGCGGGCGAGGCCGAGCGCATCGACGATCGCCTCGGCGTCGATCGGGCGGTCGGAAAGGTAGAGAAGCGCATGCACCTGCGCGACCGAGCGGCTCACGCCCCATTGCGTGCCCATCTCGCCCCAATGAAGGATGAAGGCCTTGGCTTCGGGATGGTCGGTGATCATTGCGCACCCGTGATTTCTGTAAATTCAGAAATAACAGGCGCGGGCTACGTTGGCAAGTCGAGCGTCGTCATGCCAGCGCAAGCTGGCATCTCTCTGCGAGGCTCGGAGCGAACGCCCACGGGGCGAGAGGCTCCAGCTTGAGCTGTAGTGACGTTGAGGCGGTGGGGCGATGGGCTGAGCTGACCTATTACCCCGCCACCGGCAGCGCGACGCCACCGTCTTCGTTCCGCGTCAGCGGGCCGTAAGCGACCACCGTTTCGAGCAGCAGCGGGCCGCCGTAGAGGTGCGGGAAGAGCTGGCCGCCGCGCGACTCCTCCCACTTCACCGCGTCTCCGAGCGCGTCGAGGTCCACCGCCGCGACGTGCAGATCGCTCTGCCCGGCGAAATGCTTGTCGACCGTTTCGGTCAACTGCGCGGCGGTGGAGAGGTGGATGTAGCCGTCGGCCAGATCGATCGGCGCGCCGGCGAAGCTGCCGCCCTCCAGCGTCCCCATCTGTTCGGCGGTCAGCACCTTGTAAGCGGTGGTGGGACGATCGTTCACTCGCCGTCCTCCGGTCCGGCAGCCGAATCGTCGGCGGTATTGGCGCCGTCATCTGGCGCGGTTTCGAGCGGGGCGAGCGGATCGCGCACGTCGGCCTCAGCCTCGCCCTCGGTCTCCTCGATCCGCGCCGCCGAGACGACATGCTCGTTGTTGGCGACATCGAACAGCCGCACGCCGGCCGAGCCGCGCCCGATCACGCGCAGCGAGCCGAGCGACATGCGGATCAGCTTGGCCTGATCGGTCACCAGCATCAACTGATGCCCCTTCGAGGCGGGGAAGCTCGCCACCACCGGCCCGTTGCGGCCGATATTGTCGATGTTGGTGATGCCCTGACCGCCACGCCCGGTGCGGCGATAGTCATAGGCGCTCGACAATTTGCCATAGCCATTGGCGCAGACGGTGAGGATGAACTGCTCGCGCTCCATCAACTCGGCGAAGCGCGCATCTTCCATCCGGCGCGGCTGACGATCGGGGTCTTCGCCCTTCCACGGCGCATGGCGCAGATAGTCCTCGCGCTCGTCCGGGGTCGCGCCGACGCGGTGGAGGATCGACAGCGAGATCACCTGATCGCCCGCGCCGAGCCGCATGCCCCGCACGCCGGTCGAGTTGCGGCTCTGGAACTCACGCACCTCGTCACCGGCGAAGCGGATCGCCTTGCCCTGGCGCGTGGCGAGCAGCACGTCGTCATTCTCATCGAGCAGCGCGACGCCGATCAGCCGATCGTCCTCATCCTCGCCTTCGAATTTCATCGCGATCTTGCCGGCGGTCGGAACGTTGGTGAAGGCGTCCATCGAATTGCGGCGGACGTTGCCCTTCGCCGTCGCGAACATGACGTGGAGCTTGCCCCATTCGTCCTCATTCTCGGGCAGCGGCAGCACGGTGGAGATCGTCTCGCCTTCAGCGAGCGGCAGCAGATTGATCATCGGCCGGCCGCGCGTGGCGGCGCCGCCCTCGGGCAGCTTCCACACCTTGAGGCGATAGACCTTGCCCGCGGTCGAGAAGAACAGCACCGGCGTATGCGTCGAGGTGACGAACAAATTGGTGACGACATCCTCGTCCTTGGTCGCCATGCCGGCGCGACCCTTGCCGCCGCGCGCCTGCGCGCGGAAGGTGTCGAGCGTGGTGCGCTTGATATAGCCCTGCATCGTCACGGTGACGACCATGTCCTCGCGCTCGATGAGATCCTCGTCGTCGATCCCGTCGGCGGCGGCGGCGATCTCGGTGCGGCGCGGCGTGGCGAACTCGTCGCGTACCGCGACCAGCTCCTCGCGCATCACTTCGTAAAGCCGCGCGCGGTTGGCGAGAATTTCGAGAAGCTCGGCGATCGAATCGGCGAGGCCCTTCAGTTCGTCGCCGATCTCGTCGCGGCCCAGCGCGGTGAGGCGGTGGAGGCGCAGATCGAGGATCGCGCGGACCTGAATTTCGGACAGGCGGTAGCTGTCGCCGGTCGCTTCGACGTCGAACGCCTCGACCAGCTTGAGGTACGGCGCGATCTCGGCGATCGGCCACTCACGCGCGAGCAACGCGGCGCGCGCATCGGCGGGTGAGGCCGAGCCGCGGATGATCCGCACCACCTCGTCGAGGTTAGTGACGGCGATGACGAGGCCGAGCAAGATGTGCGCGCGGTCCCGCGCCTTTGCCAGTTCGAACTTCGAGCGGCGGGTGATGACCTGCTCGCGGAACTGGATGAACGCCTGGATGAAGTCGCGCAGGTTGAGCAGTTCGGGGCGGCCGCCGCGAATCGCCAGCATGTTGGCCGGGAACGAGCCTTGCGCGGGCGTGTGCCGCCAGAGCTGGTTGAGCACGACGTCGGGGGTGGCGTCGCGCTTGAGGTCGATGACGATGCGGACGCCTTCGCGGTTCGATTCGTCGCGGATGTCGCTGACGCCTTCGATCCGCTTGTCCTTGGCGGCTTCGGCGATCTTCTCGACCAGCGCGTTCTTGCCCTGCTGGAACGGGATTTCAGTCAGCACGATCGAGCGCCGGTCCCCGCGCCCTTCCTCGATCACGTAGCGCGAGCGCACGATGATCGACCCGCGCCCGCTCTCATAGGCCGAGCGGCAGCCAGCGCGGCCGAGGATGATCGCGCCGGTCGGGAAGTCCGGCCCCGGCACGATCTCCATCAGTTGCTCGGTGCTGATCGCGCCGTCGTCCATATAGGCGAGGCAGGCGGTGATGACTTCGCCGAGATTGTGCGGCGGGATGTTGGTCGCCATGCCGACCGCGATGCCGCCGGCGCCGTTGACGAGCAGGTTGGGGAAGCGGGCCGGCAGCACCGACGGCTCGCTTTCGGAGCCGTCGTAGTTGGGCACGAAATCGACCGTATCCTTGTCGAGATCCTGCATGAGGAAGCTCGCCGCCTTGGCGAGCCGCGCCTCGGTATAGCGCATCGCGGCGGGCGGATCGGGGTCCATCGAGCCGAAATTGCCCTGGCCGTCGATCAGCGGCAGCCGCATCGCCCAATCCTGGGTCATGCGCGCCAAGGCTTCGTAGATCGAGCTGTCGCCGTGCGGGTGGTATTTACCGATCACGTCACCGACGATGCGGGCGGATTTGCGGTAGGGGCGGTTGTAGTGGAAGCCGCTTTCCTGCGCCGAATAGAGGATACGGCGGTGGACCGGCTTCAGGCCGTCGCGCACGTCGGGCAGGGCGCGCGATACGATCACGCTCATCGCGTAATCGAGGTACGAGGTCTTCATTTCCTCGACGATCGAGATCGGGGAAATATCCGAAGGGTCGGCGAGCAGCGTCTCGTCGGTCAAAGCGTCAGGTCTTTCGGGTTTGTTTCGTTTGGGTGACGGCGGTTCTAGCCGAGCGCGCCACCCATGTCACGCGCACACGCCCGCGCGAGGCCCGTCCGGTCGATCAGCGCTTGGGCCTGGACCCCCGCTCGCGCGGGGGCACAGGGAAGGCGGTCTGGCTTGGCTTATTTGCAGGCCTTCTTGTTGGCATTGCCGGGCTTGGAGCAATTGTAGGTGATGGTCTTGCCGGCGGCGGTCTTGGTCGTGACCATGCGGCCGGCGGCCACCTTGGTCTTCGTGACCTTGGCCTTGGCCACGGGCGTGGCGGCGGGCGCGGGAGTGGCCTTGGCGGCGGGCGTCGCGGCCAGCGCGGCGTGCGTGCCGATCAGCGCGGCAACAGCGAACAGCGGCATCAATGGCTTCATCATGGCTCTCCTAACGTCACAGGACGCGATATGCGTCTGGGGCCGGTCTGGACCCAATTGTCACAAGCCACAATGAAGCGCGCATGACGTCTCTGTCACGGAGCGACTTCGGCGCCGTCCCAAGCGAACAGCTTGCCCGAATCGGGCGCCTTGAGCCCGTCGATCACATCGAGGAGCTGCAACGCGGCGCGGTCGGCATCGAACAATTGCCCAGGCGCGACGTTTCCCTGAAATGGTCGCGACAGCGCTGTGTCGACCGTGCCCGGATGCAGCGCCACCACGATCGACCGGCCGTTGCGGCGCTTTTCTTCGATCGCCAGCGTGCGCACCAGCATGTTGAGCGCCGCCTTCGACGCGCGATATCCATACCAGCCGCCAAGGCGATTATCGGCGATGCTGCCGACCCGCGCCGACAGTACGCCGAACACGCAGCGGCCATCGCGCGGCATCAGCGGCAGGAAGTGCTTGGCGACGATCGCCGGCCCGATCGCGTTGACCGCGAAGTTGCGCGCGAGCCAGGCCGGATCGAGTTCGCCGATCGCCTTCTCGGGCCCGCGCTCGCCCGCGTGCAGCAGGCCGGTCGCGACGAGGATCAGCGTCGGCGCCGCGCCCTTGGCCACGATCGCGGCGGCGGCGGCGATGCTCGCCTCGTCCTCCAGATCGATATGGCCCGATCCGGCGAAACCGCGCGCGAAAGCGTGGACCGTGTCGAACGTGCCCTCTTCCTCCAGCGCCCGCACGAACGCCGCGCCGATCCCGCCCGAAGCGCCGATGACGACCGCGCTGCTCATGCGCGCGTGAACCGCCAGCGGTCCGCCTCGCTTTCGTGCGGGTCGAAGCGATAGCCGTCGCTGTCGAATCCCTGCATCGCCTGGACGTCGGTGATGCGGTGTTCGCACAGCCAGCGCGCCATCATGCCGCGCGCGCGCTTGGCGTTGAAGCTGACGAAGCGCGGGCCGTCGGGGCCGGGCTCGCGGAAATCGACGTCGATCACGCGCAAACCCGTCAATCGCCCGGCCACCGCGGCGAAATACTCCTGGCTGGCGAGGTTGAGGACGACGCCCGATCCCTCCTCGGCGACATCGTCGCGTAGCACGGCGGCGATCCGGTCGCCCCACCAGTCGGTCAGGCTCTTGCGGCGCGGTGCCCAGCGCGTGCCCATTTCGAGCCGATAGGGCCGCATCGCGTCGAGCGGGCGAAGCAGCCCGTACAGCCCCGACAGGATGCGGACATGGTCCTGCGCGAATGCGACCGCCGGTTCGTCGAGCGTCGGCGCCTCGAACCCCGTATAGACGTCGCCCGCGAACGCGAACAGCGCCGGCCGCTCGGGGCCGTCGGCGAAGCCCGCGAACCGATCGGCGTTGAGCTTGGCGAGCTTGGGCGAGATGTGCATCAATTCGCTCAGCTTTTTCTGGCTCAGCCGCGATGCGGCGGCGGCGAGGGTATCGGCCTCCTCCGCGAAGCGCGGCGTGGTCGGCGTGACGGCGGGAAGTGGCCGCTCGTAATCGAGCGTCTTGGCGGGCGAGAGCAGGGCGATCATTCGGCGCGGGTAGCGGCCATGCGCCGAAGCGTCAAAGGGAGCCGGGCGCGGGTTCAACCGTTGTTCACCCCGCGCCGGCCAGAAGCCGGCGCACGCGGCGTCGCTTGAACGCGGCGAGACGGATCGGTAGAGCGGCGCGGTGTTCGGCCAGCGCCGACTTTGGGAGACTTTCAAGATGCAGGGTGTTTCGAGGATTGCGATTGCCGGGGCGCTGATGCTCGGCCTGGGTGGCACCGTGATCGCGCTGCCGGCGAACGCGAAGAAGGAAAAGGCGGCCGAGGCGGCGCCCGCCGAAGGCTTCAACCCCAAGAACCTGTCGAACGAGGCGCGTCCCGCGCTCAGCGCGATCCAGACCGCGCTCGCCGCGACCCCGCCCGACTATGCGACCGCGAAGACGAAGCTGACCGAGGCGGACGGCCTCGCGAAGAACGCGACCGACAGCTACATCATCGCCAAGTTCCGCCTCCAGGTGGCGAGCGGCGAGATGAACGCTCTGCCCGAGGCGCAGCGCAACGACGTCGTGCTGGCCCAGCCGCTCGAGACGCTGATCGCCAACCCGATCACGCCGAAGGCCGAGAAGGCGCAGTACACCTATATCCGCGGCAACATCGCCTACAACCAGAAGGACTATGCCAAGGCGGCGCAGTTCATGGCGAGCGCCCGTGATCTCGGCTACCAGAACGCCGATCTGCCGCTCAACCTCGCGCGCGCGAAGGTCGAAGCGGGTGACGTGGCGGGCGGCGTCGCGGAGCTCGATACCGCGGTGAAGGCCGAGCAGGCCGCTGGCCGCAAGGCGCCCGAAGCCTGGTACAAATACGCCGTGTCGCACGCAATCAAGGCGAACCTGCCCGAGCAGACCAACACCTGGACCCAGGCGTGGCTGTCGAATTACGGCACCAAGGAGAATTGGCGCACCGCCATCTATACCTTCGGGTTCTCCGGCCCGGGTGCCGCGAAGCTGACCGATCGCAACCGGATCGACCTGTACCGCCTGATGCGCGTCACCAACTCGCTCGCCGGCGCGAAGGAATATATCGATTACGCCGATGCCGCGAACAAGACCGGCCTGCCGACCGAAGCCAAGGCGGTCATCAAGGAAGGTTTCGACACCAAGGTGATCCCGGCCGGCAACGCCACCGCGACCGACATGGCCAAGCAGGCCAGCGAATCGATCGCGTCGGACAAGCCGCTCGCCGCACAGGAAAAGGCCGCGGCCGCTGCGCCGAAGGGCGATCTCGCCTCTCAGGCGGGTGACGCGTACCTCGGCGAGCGCAACTACGCGAAGGCCGCCGAACTGTACAAGCTCGCCGCGACCAAGGGGGTTGCCGATAACGACCGGCTCAACCTCCACCTCGGCATCGCGCAGGCGCTCGGTGGCGACAAGGAAGGCGCGCGGGCCACGCTCGCCAAGGTGACGACCTCGCCGAACGCGGACATCGCCAAGCTGTGGATCACCTGGATCGCGTCGCCGCCGGTGGCCGCGTAAACAACGACGGCGGCTCCGGCGTAGGCCGGGGCCGCTTTTTTCGCCGTTCGTGCTGAGCGTGTCGAAGCACGTGCAAGGCAATGCCGCGTTTGGGGCACGTGCTTCGACACGCTCAGCACGAACGGGTATGGGCAGGCGAGCGATGCGCTCAGCGTTGCTCTTTTTTGGCGAGACGACGTTCGTGCGACCGGGGCGAACGTCGCCGCCCTTCGCTCACTCCGCCGCTTCGGCGCGCGTCATCTTCAGCTTGCCGCCGACCACCGCGAACGCCAGCCGCCCCTCGACCAGATCGAGCGCGTCGCGCCCGAACTGTTCGAAGCGCCATCCTTCGAGGATCGGCAGCCCCTCGCGCTGACCCGCCGCGAGCGCATCGAGATCATCGCCGCGGGCGAGCAGCCGCGCCGCCACGTCGATATCGCGCGAGCGGATCTTGAGCAGCAGCTTGAGCAGATCGGCCACCAGCGCGCCGTCCTTGCCGAGTCCGGGCTTGCGGTCGTCCCGCGCGGGCATCTCCTCGGGGGACATCGGTTGGGCGTTTTCCAACGCCGCCATCATCCGCCCGCCGATGTCGTTGGTCGCCCAGGTCGGCGAAAGGCCGCGCACCTTGGCGAGATCGGCCTGTTTGCGCGGCGGGTGGCCGGCGATGTCGGCGAGCGTTTCGTCCTTGACGATCCGGCCGCGCGGCAGGTTCTTGCCCTGCGCCTCCAGTTCGCGCCAGCGCGCCAGCGCCTTTAGCCGGCCTAGGATATCAGCCTTGCGGCTCGGCACGCGGATGCGGCGCCACGCCTCTTCGGGATCGTTGGCGTAATTGGCGGGATCGCCGATCCGCTCCATTTCCTGATCGAGCCACGCGCCGCGCCCGGTCTTGCGCAGCCGGGCGAGCATCTTCGGGAAGATCTTGGCGAGATGGGTCACGTCGCCGATCGCATATTCGATCTGGCGTGCGTCGAGTGGGCGGCGGCTCCAGTCGGTAAAGCGCGCGCCCTTGTCGACGCTGATGCCGAGATAGGCATCGACGAGGTTCGAATAGCCGATCTGCTCGCCCTGGCCGAGCGCCATCGCCGCGACCTGCGTGTCGAACAGCGGGTGGGGCGTCTTGCCGGTGAGATTATAGACGATCTCCAGATCCTGACCGCCGGCGTGGAAGACCTTGAGCACGTCCTCGTTGTTGACCAGCAGATCGAGGAGCGGGGTCATGTCGAGGCCGGGCGCCATCGGATCGATCGCCGCCGCCTCGTTCTCGTCGGCGATCTGGATCAGGCAGAGTTCGGGCCAGAAGGTGTTCTCGCGCATGAACTCGGTATCGACGCAGACGAAATCGGCTTCGGCGAGCCGCGTGCAGAGATTGGCGAGCGTGGCGCTGTCGGTAATGAGCGGATGGATATGCATCTTCACCCTTTAGCGAGGGATGCGCGCCTTGACAAAGGCGGTTCGGAAAGGGAGGTGCGCGGATCATCCAATACCGTCACCCCAGCGCACGCTGGGGTCTCGCGGTGATAACGCATGCCCTTTCCCCGGCAGACCCCAGCGTGCGCTGGGGTGACGATCGGGGCGGGTGATGATTGAAAGACGAGAACCATGCACGCCTATCGCACGCACACTTGCGCCGAACTCCGCGCCGAACAGGTCGGCCAGGAAGTCCGCCTGTCGGGCTGGGTCCACAAGAAGCGCGACCACGGTGATCTCGTCTTCGTCGATCTGCGCGACCATTACGGCATCACCCAGATCGTGACCGACGTGAGCGGCCCGGTGTTCGACGTGATCGAGGGGCTGCGCAGCGAGAGCGTGGTGACGATCACCGGCACGGTGGTCGCGCGCGCCGGCGAGGCGGTGAACCCGAACCTGCCGACCGGCGCGATCGAGGTGCGCGCCACCTCCGCAGTGGTGCAATCGGCCGCGCACGACCTGCCGATGCCGGTGGCGAGCGAGAATGAATATCCTGAGGATATCCGCCTGCGCTATCGCTTCCTCGATCTGCGCCGCGAGCGGCTCCACGCCAACATCCTGCTGCGCTCGCAGGTGATCTCCTCGCTGCGCCAGCGGATGATCGGGCAGGGCTTCACCGAGTTCCAGACGCCGATCCTGACCGCGAGCAGCCCCGAGGGCGCGCGCGACTATCTGGTGCCGAGCCGCGTGCATCCCGGCAAGTTCTACGCGCTGCCGCAGGCGCCGCAGATGTTCAAGCAGTTGCTGATGGTGGCGGGGTTCGATCGCTATTTCCAGATCGCACCGTGCTTCCGCGACGAGGATGCGCGCGCCGATCGTAGCCCAGGCGAATTCTACCAGCTCGATTTCGAGATGAGCTTCGTCACGCAGGAAGACGTGTTCGCCGCGATCGAGCCGGTGCTGCACGGCGTGTTCGAACAGTTCGCCGACTGGCAGGGCAAGGGCCGCACCGTGTCGCCGCTGCCGTTCAAGCGGATCCCGTACCGCGAATCGATGCTGAAGTACGGCAACGACAAGCCCGATCTGCGCAACCCGATCCTGATCTCGGACGTGTCCGAGCAGTTCATCGGCTCGGGCTTCGGCCGGTTCGCGTCGATCGTCGAGGGCGGCGACGTGGTGCGCGCGATCCCGGCGCCGGGTACAGCCGACAAGAGCCGCAAGTTCTTCGACGACATGAATAGCTGGGCGCAGGGCGAAGGCTTCGCCGGCCTCGGCTACGCGACCCGCAAGGGCGGCGAATGGGGCGGTCCGATCGCCAAGAACCACGGCGAGGCGAAGATGACCGCGATGGCCGACGCGCTCGGCCTGGGACCGGACGACGGGCTGTTCTTCGCGGCCGGCAAGGAAGCGCAGGCCGCCAAGCTCGCCGGTCTGGCGCGCACCCGCGTCGCCGAGCAGCTCGGGCTGATCGACGACAAGCGTTTCGAATTCTGCTGGATCGTCGATTTCCCGATGTTCGAATATGACGAAGACGCCAAGAAGATCGACTTCAGCCACAATCCCTTCTCGATGCCGCAGGGCGAGATGGAAGCGCTGGAGACCAAAGACCCGCTCGATATCCTCGCCTATCAGTACGACATCGTCTGTAACGGTGTGGAGCTGTCGTCGGGCGCGATCCGGAACCATAAGCCCGAGATCATGTACAAGGCGTTCGAGATCGCCGGCTATACGCAGGCCGAGGTCGACACGAACTTCGCGGGTATGATCAACGCGTTCAAGTGCGGCGCGCCGCCGCACGGCGGCTCAGCGCCGGGCGTTGATCGCATCGTGATGCTGCTCGCCGATGAGCCCAACATCCGCGAGGTCATCACCTTCCCGATGACGCAGAAGGCCGAAGACCTGATGATGGGCGCGCCGAACTTCGCCAGCCCCAAGCAATTGAAGGAATTGCACATCAGGACGGTGGACGGCCCCGCCGCAAAATAGGCCGGTCCGCCGCACCGCATCGCGCAGGGGCCGGCGCGGTGCGGCGGCGTCCTTAATCCAAAGCTAAGGCTTGCCGGCTATCCGAGCGCGAGTTGCCACCGCGTCGGACCGTCATGCTCAGATTCTTGCTGCTCGTGCTGCCGACGCTGGTGTTGATGACGTCCTGCACGCGCACGCCGCCGATGCAGGTGGTGATGGACATCCCGCCGATCGTCCGCGCGCCCGATCTGCTCAAGCGACTCGATCTGAACGTGCCGAGGGACCTCGCACGCACCGCGCTGCGGGAAGCCGCGGCGGCGGACGCGGCCGATTTCGACGCCGCGCCCGCCTTCCTCGGTCGCGCGCGCACGCCCGATGACGCCGCGCGCGCGATCGATTGCCTGACCGCGGCCATTTATTACGAGGCGCGCTCCGAATCGGATGAGGGCGAGCGCGCGGTCGCGCAGGTCGTGCTCAACCGCGTGCGCGATCCGGCCTTTCCCGACAGCATCTGCGGGGTAGTCTATCAGGGATCTGCGCGATCGAGCGGCTGCCAGTTCAGTTTCACCTGCGACGGATCAATGAACCATCCGATCGAGCCCAGCGCCTGGGCGCGGGCGCGCGCGGTCGCGACGGGGGCCTTGGCGGGGCTGGTGTATGCGCCGGTCGGCTCGGCGACCTTCTACCACGCCAATTACGTCTCGCCCTGGTGGGCGACCAGCATGAGGCAGGTCGCCGCGGTCGGCGCGCATATCTTCTATCGCTGGCGCGGCGCTATGGAGAATGCGCTCGCCTTCCGCCAGACCTATTCGGGAAGCGAAACCTTACCGGCACGCACCAGCCCGATCCTCGCGGCCGCCGATGAAGCAAGCGTGCCGCCCGCGAGCGCGGCCAACGGCGGCATTCAGGTGGTCGGCTCCGTGACGATCCATCGCAGCACACCCGAAGACGCGGCACCCGCAGCGGCAGCCGCGCCGGCAGTGGCGCCGGTCGCCGAGAGCGGCGTCGCCGGCGTTCGGGTGCATCGCGGGGCGCTCGCGCCCGCCATCGCGCAGGACGTCGGCAAGCCGCGGCACATCACCGTGCCGCCGGCGGGCGACCCCGCCTGACGCAGTTCAGGCGGGCGCGAACGCCCCGTCGTCATCCATCACATGCAGCACGCCGTCCGCGATCGCGAAATAGGCGCCGCGCAGCGTCAACGTGCCAGCCGCCTCGCGTTCCGGGATGAACGGGAAGGTGCGCAGGTTGGCGAGGCTGACCCGCACCGTCTCCAGTTCGAGCGCGCGGATCGCCTCGTCGCCGGTGCCGTGTTCGGCGACGACCCGGTCCCGCGCGGTATCGAGCATATCGACCCAATGGGCGATGAAGCCGCCTTCGCCGGGTTCCGCGCCTTCGAAGGCGTGCGTCAGACAGGCTTTGACGCCGCCGCACGAGCCATGCCCCATCACGACGATGTCGGAGACGCCCAACTGCGTGACCGCGAATTCGAGCGCGGCGGAGACGCCGTGGCGCGATCCGTCGCGTTCGAACGGCGGCACCAGATTGGCGACGTTGCGCACCACGAAGATCTCGCCCGGCGACGTGTCGAACACCTGCGCGGGGTCGACGCGGCTGTCGGAGCAGGCGATCACCATCACGCGCGGCGCCTGACCTTCGCGCAATTCGGCCCAGCGGTCGCGCTGACGGGTCCAATCGACCACGCGGAAGCGCCGATAGCCCTCGATGAGGTTTTCGAATCCGCTCATGTCGCTCTCCGTCGTTTCGCTATGGCGCGGTTCCTAGAGGCAAAGCGCCGCATACGACAAGCGCAACCGTGATGATCGGCGCGGCAGTTGTGGTGAGCGGCGCGGATGGCTATTTGCGGGCGATGAACGAAATCACCCCGATCGCTCACCCGGCCGCCCAACCCGAGGGCCGCCAGCGCAAGCCCGACTGGATTCGCGTGAAAGCGCCGATGGGCGCGGCCTTCAACGAGACCAAGGGGCTGATGCGACGGCTCAACCTGGCGACGGTCTGCGAGGAAGCGGCCTGCCCGAACATCGGCGAGTGCTGGACCAAGAAGCACGCGACGGTGATGATCCTGGGCGACACCTGCACCCGCGCCTGCGCCTTCTGCAACGTCAAGACCGGCATGCCGCGCGCGGTGGATGCGCTCGAGCCGCAGCACACCGCCGATGCCGCGGCCGAGCTCGGGCTCGAGCATATCGTCATCACCTCGGTCGATCGTGACGATCTGCC
This sequence comes from Sphingomonas pollutisoli, assembly GCF_029167165.1. Lineage (NCBI taxonomy): Bacteria > Pseudomonadati > Pseudomonadota > Alphaproteobacteria > Sphingomonadales > Sphingomonadaceae > Sphingomonas > Sphingomonas pollutisoli. The sequence goes on along the minus strand of NZ_JARFNJ010000004.1, from coordinate 258,887 downwards.
CGATGGCGGCGCGTCGCAGTTCGTCAAGGTGATCGAGGCGCTGCGCCGCACGACGCCCAGCACGACGATCGAGATCCTCACGCCGGATTTCCGCAACAAGGCGCAGGCGGCGATCGAGTCGATCGTTGCCGCGCGGCCCGACGTGTACAACCACAATCTCGAGACCGTGCCCCGTCTCTACCCGACGATCCGCCCCGGCGCGCGCTACTATGCGTCGCTGCGTTTGCTGGAGAGCGTGAAGCGTCACGATCCGTCGATCTTCACCAAGTCGGGCGTGATGCTCGGGCTGGGCGAGGAGCGGCTCGAGGTGCATCAGGTGATGGACGACATGCGCTCCGCCGACATCGATTTCCTCACGATGGGCCAATATCTCCAGCCCACGCCGCGCCACGCCAAGGTGCAGGATTTCGTGACCCCCAAGGCGTTCGACGCGTATGCCGCGATCGCGCGCGCGAAGGGCTTCCTGCTGGTGGCATCCTCGCCCCTGACCCGGTCGAGCTACCATGCGGGGGACGATTTCGCCCGGCTGCGCGCCGCGCGGGCGGCGAAGCTGGCAACGGTGCGGGTGTGAGCCTGTCCGCCCTATACGTCACCCCAGCGCAAGCTGGGGTCTTTTGCGGCAAAGGCGCGCACCATCACCGGCAGACCCCAGCTTGCGCCGGGGTGACGGGATTCGGCGAAGCGATGACCCGTGCCTAAGCACCACGAAACCCGCCGCTTGCCCTACACGCCCGAGCAGATGTTCGATCTGGTCGCCGATGTCGCGCGTTACCCCGAGTTCCTGCCGTGGGTCTCGGCGATTCGCATCCGCTCGGACAGCGAGGCCCAGATGGTCGCCGACATGATCGTCGGCTTCAAGGGGCTGCGCGAGACCTTCACGTCCAAGGTCGACAAGCAGCGGCCGGAGCGGGTGCATGTCGACTACCTCGACGGCCCGCTCAAATATCTGCGCAACGATTGGGTGTTCCGGCCCGACGGCACCGGCTGCGCGGTCGATTTCACGGTCGACTTCGCGTTCAAGAACCGCGTTTTCGAGATGCTTGCCGGTCAGGTGTTCGGGGTCGCGCTACGCAAGATGATCGGCGCGTTCGAGGAGCGCGCGGCGGCGCTTTATGGTTCGCCTTCGGGTTCGCCGACGGACGGCATCAACAAGTCGAGCGCGCATAACGCCGCCTGAAGCCGGATGCCGCCGCGTCCGATCTCGCCGAAGTCCTTGCGATCCGCGACGACATGGCTGGGATCAGCGCCACGTTCCGCCCGCGCGAACACGACGGTGCCGACCGGCTTCTTCTCGGTGCCGCCGCCCGGTCCGGCGACACCCGTGATCGCCACCGCGACATCCGCGCCGCTGGCTTCGAGCGCGCCCTGCGCCATGCTCCACGCGGTCGCGATCGAGACCGCGCCGAACGTGTCGATCACGTCGGGGCTGACGTTGAGCGTATCGACCTTGGCGTCGTTCGAATAGGTGACGTAGCCGCGCTCGAACATTTCCGACGATCCCGGAATCTCGGTGATCGCGGCGGCGACCAGCCCGCCGGTGCAACTTTCGGCGACGCAGACGGTACGGCCGGCGGCGAGATTGGCGTCCACCACCTTCCGCGCGGCGGCGACAAGCTCTTCTGGCAGGAGAGTGAGCATCGTCACTGCGCTCCAAACGGACAAACGGGGATGGCGGCGGGCTTGGTGCCGTTCTTGCGGTCGGTCGCGGCGATCTGCATCGCAGCCACGATCGCGGCGACGGCGTTCTTGGGTGGCAGCGGCGCGATCATCGTAAGGAAGCGATTGGCCGGCCCGCAATCGGCGGGCGTGACCTGTTGCGCCACGATCGGCCCGGCGAGCGAGATCAGCATCAAGCGGGCGAGGTCGTTGTCGAGCATCGGCGCCGCATCGGACGGGAGGATCTTCGCGAGCGCGCGGCGCGTGTTCGGCCAGTTGGCGTCGGCCAGCGTGCGATAGCTGTCACCGAACGCCCGGCCGGGGCTGCGCAACAGCGCCCCGGCGGGAAGCTGGGCCGCGCAGGTATGGCTGACCTCTTCGAGCGCATCGGGGATGACGGTGATGAGCAGCGACTCGGCCTCGGGCGCAGTCAGGCACGCGCGCGCCTGGAGCGGCTGCGCCGCCGCCTGGCCGGTGAGCGCGCACGCCGCCAGGGCGACAGCCAGCGTTCTGAGAGTTTTCATCGCGTGCCGATCCTGATCGTTGCCACCGCTTGCGCGGCGATGCCTTCGCCCCGCCCGGTGAAGCCGAGTCGTTCGGTGGTGGTGGCCTTGACGCTGATCTGGCCCGGTTCGATCTGCAGCAGTTCGGCGATGCGCGCGCGCATGCCGGCGCGGTGCGGGCCGATCTTGGGCGCTTCGCAGATGATCGTGAGATCGATGAAGTCGATGATCCCGCCTTGGGCTGCGATCAGCGCGGCGGCGTGCTGGAGGAATTGTGCGGAGTTGGCGCCGCGCCACTGCGGATCGCTCGGCGGGAAATGCATGCCGATGTCGCCGTCGGCGATCGTGCCGAGCAACGCGTCGGTGATGGCGTGGAGCGCGACATCGGCGTCGCTATGCCCGGAAAGCCCCTTGTCGTGCGGGATGAGGAGCCCGCCGAGCCACAATTCCTCGCCTTCGACGAGTCGGTGGACGTCATAGCCCAGCGCGGTCCGCACGCGGAGCGTCGCCGCGTGGCGCGCCTCGGCGGCGGCGAAATCGGCCGGGTGGGTGATCTTTTCGAGCATCGAATCGCCTTGGACGATGGAGACAATGTGGCCGGAGCGGGCGACCATCTGCGCGTCGTCGGTCGCGTCCTCCCCCGCCGGCCAGGCGCGGTGCGCGGCGAGCACCTCGGCGAAGCGGAACGCCTGCGGGGTTTGCACACGGTGGAGGCGGTCGCGCGAAACCGGCGTGCCGTCCTCGCGCACCAGCGTATCCGTGACCGGCAGGGCGGGAAGAGCGCCTGCCTCGGCATCGAGCGCTGCGATCAGCCGGTCGATCACCGTCGCCGGCAGGAAGGGGCGGGCGGCGTCGTGGATCAGCACGCGATCGGGCGCTTCGTCCGCGAAAGCTTCGAGACCATTTCGAACCGATTCGCGCCGCGTCGCGCCGCCAATGATGAAGCGCGCGTCGCCGAGCGTCTCGGCAAGCATCGTTTCCTGTCCCGCGCCGATCACCACCAGCACCGCGTCGATGCCGGGATGCGCGGCGAGCGCGGCGTAGCTGTGCACCAGCATCGGCTTGCCGGCGAGCGGAGCGAACTGTTTGGGGAGCGCGCTGCCGCTGCGCAGGCCCTGGCCGGCGGCAACGATGATCGCGACGGTACGAGTGGACGACATGGCCTCAGCGCCTAGCCCATGCCGCACCCGCCCGCCAGCCTTGCCGCACACGACGCGCTCGCCTATAGGCTGCCTGTTTTTCAGGCAGACGTTTAGTGACCCCGCGCACCCTCGCTCCCATCCAGATCGGACCCGTGACGATCGACCAGCCGGTGATCCTGGCGCCGATGACCGGCGTTTCGGACATGCCGTTCCGCACGATCGTACGCCGTTACGGCTCGGGCCTCAACGTCACCGAGATGGTGGCGAGCCAGGCGGCGATCCGGGAGACACGCCAGTCGCTTCAGAAAGCGGCGTGGCATCCGATCGAAGATCCGGTGTCGATGCAACTCGTCGGCTGTACGCCGTATGAGATGGGCGAGGCGGCCAAGCTCTCGGAGGATCGCGGCGCGGCGATCATCGACATCAACATGGGCTGCCCGGTGCGCAAGGTGACGAACGGCGATGCCGGATCGGCGCTGATGCGGGATCTCACGCTCGCCGCCGCGATCGTCAAAGGCGTGGTCGATGCGGTGAAGGTGCCGGTCACGCTCAAGATGCGGATGGGCTGGGACCATTCGAGCCTCAATGCGCCCGAACTCGCGCGCATCGCCGAGGATCTCGGCGTGAAGATGATCACCGTTCACGGCCGCACCCGCAACCAGATGTACAAGGGCAGCGCCGACTGGGGCTTCATCCGCCGCGTCAAGGATGCGGTCAGCGTGCCGGTGATCGCCAACGGCGACATCTGTTCGATCGAGGACGCCGAGGCGGCGCTGGAACAATCGGGCGCGGACGGCGTGATGATCGGGCGCGGATCTTACGGACGGCCGTGGCTGCTCGGGCAGGTGATGGAGTGGTTCCGTTCCGGGCGGCGCGTTCCCGATCCGACGCTCGACGAACAATATTGCCTGATCGCAGAGCATTACGAGGCGATGCTCGAACACTACGGTAACGAAACCGGCGTCAACATGATGCGCAAGCATATCGGTTGGTACACGCGCGGGCTGCACGGTTCGGCCGAGTTCCGCAACAAGACCAACCAGATCGCCGACGCAAAACAGGTCAAGGCGATGCTCGCGGAGTTCTACGCGCCGTACCGGAGCCGCGCGGCGGCGTGACCGACACCGCCGGGCCGGGCTTCGCCGAGCTGTTCGCGACGCTGCCGGTGGCGGTGATGGTGCTCGATCCCGATGCGCGCATCACCTACGCCAACGCCGAGTGCGAGACGCTGCTAAACCTCTCCGAACGGGCGATGCGCGGGCAGAAGCTCGATGCGGTGATCGTCCCGCCGCGCGCACCGAGCGGCCGCGATGAGCGGCAGTTCGCGGCGTTCGACACCGAGATCGAACTGCGGCGCGGCGGCGGGCGCGTGCGCGTCGATTATATCGAGGCGCGCGTTACCGACCGGCCCGGCTGGCGCACGGTGACGCTGCACCACGCCGCCGCCTCGCGCCGGATGGGCCATTCGGTCGATCGTGCCTCGGCGGCGCGCGCGGCGATCGGCGCGGCGGCGATGCTCGCGCATGAGATCAAGAACCCACTGTCGGGTATTCGTGGAGCCGCGCAACTGCTGGCCGGACCGAAGACCGACACCACGCTCACCACGCTCATCACCACCGAAGTCGATCGCATCGCCGCGCTGATCGACCGGATGCAGGATTTCACCGACACCCGCCCGCTCAACATCAAACCGTCCAACATCTACCCGCTGCTCGATCATGCCCGCCGCGTCGCCCTCGCCGGGTTCGGGCGCACGGTGACGATCGAGGAGCGGTTCGATCCGTCGTTGCCGCCGGTGCTGGTCGATCCCGACGCGCTGCTCCAGGTGGTGCTCAATCTGCTCAAGAACGGCTGCGAGGCGCTCACCACGGTGGCCAACCCGCGTATCCTGCTCTCGACCGCCTATCGGCACGGCATGGCGGTCAGCCCGTCGCCGGGCCGTCCGCGCCAGCCGCTGCCGATCGAGGTGTGCGTGATCGACAACGGCCCCGGCGCGCCGGAGGAGATCGCCGACCATTTGTTCGATCCCTTCGTCTCGGGCAAGCCAGAAGGGCAGGGACTTGGCCTGTCGCTGGTCGATAAGCTGGTGCGCGACATGGGCGGTATCGTCCAATATGCGCGCGAAGGCTCCCCGCTCAGCACCGTCTTTCGTATCTTGCTTCCCAGAGGTTCCGCGTGACCAGAGCCGGCAACATCCTCGTCGTCGATGACGACGGCGCGATCCGCACCGTGATCGTGCAGGCGCTGCAACGCGACGGCCACCGCCTCATCACTGCCGCCACGCTCGCCGAGGCGGAGATGCGGCTGGCGGCTGGGCTGCCCGATGTGCTCATCACCGATGTCGTGCTGCCCGACGGCAACGGGCTCGACATGGTCGAGCGGTTGGTCGCCGAACATCCGGGCCTGCCGGTGGTCGTGCTGTCGGCGCAGAACACGCTCACCACGGCAGTGCGCTCGACCGAGGTCGGCGCGTTCGATTACCTCCCCAAGCCGTTCGATCTCGATACGCTCGCCGCGGCCGTGCAAAGCGCGCTGGCACGCGGCTCGGGCGGCGTGGCCGAACCGATCGGCGAGGAGGACCGCGCGCTGCCGCTGATCGGGCGCTCGCCGGCGATGCAGGACGTGTACCGGGTGATCGCCCGCGTCGTCTCGAACGATCTCACCGTGCTGATCTCGGGCGAATCGGGCACCGGCAAGGAACTGGTGGCGCGCGCGATCCATGATCTCGGGCCGCGCCGCAGGGCGCCGTTCATCGCGATCAACATGGCGGCGATCCCCCGCGAGTTGATCGAGGCGGAGCTTTTCGGGCATGAACGCGGCGCCTTCACCGGCGCGCAGGCGCGCTCGGCCGGGCGGTTCGAGCAGGCGGCGGGCGGCACCCTGTTCCTCGACGAGATCGGCGACATGCCGATGGAGGCGCAGACCCGGCTGCTGCGCGTGCTGCAATCGGGCGAGTTCACCACCGTTGGCGGCGCACGGACGATCAAGGCCGATGTCCGCATTGTCGCCGCGACCAACCGCGATCTCGCGGTGCTGGTCGCGACCGGGCAGTTCCGCGAGGATCTGTTCTACCGGCTCAACGTCGTGCCGGTGACGTTGCCCGCTTTGCGCGCGCGGCGGCAGGACATCGCGCTGCTCGCGCGGCATTTCCTCGATCGCGCCGCCGAGAGCGGGTTGCCGCGCAAGCAGCTCGATCCGCAGGCGATCGCCGTGCTGGAAAGCCACGACTGGCCCGGCAACGTCCGTGAGCTCGAGAATATGATGCGCCGCATGGCGGTGCTCAGCCGCGATGACACCATCGGCGCGGGTGAGGTGCGGGTGCTGCTCGGTGGTTCCTATTCCGCGAACCCGCCGACCGAGGTCGATCCCGGCATCGCGGCGGCGATCCGCGCGCGGCTCGAGCGGCTCGCGATCGAGGAACCGACCGCGCTCGACGACGGATCGCTGTACGACCGGATCATCGGCGAGGTCGAACGCCCGCTGATCGAGGCGCTGCTGGAGCGCCACGGCAACAACCAGCTTCGCGCGGCGCGGGCGCTCGGGATCAACCGCAACACGTTGCGCAAGCGCCTCGATACGCTCGGCATCGGCGGCTGACGCAGCGGTCGCAAGGGATCGGGCGGTCGGCTCCGTCTATGTTCAGATTCGGCCCGATACAGCCGGTCCGAACCTGACGGGAGATATGACATGCTGTTACGAATCGGGGTGTTTTCGAGTCTGGCGCTCGCCGTGGTCGCGGGCGGCGCGCCCGCTGTGGCGAGCGTCGATCGCTCGCCACCGCCGGGCGGGGTGTACCGGCTCAAGCCGGGCATCTACGTTCAGAAGGGCGTGGCTTGCGAATCCGCGCCCAATGCGGCGATCCGGCAATATGACGGCCGGGGTATCAGCGATGCGCATTCGCGCGCGTGCCGCGCGCGGGTGCTCGCGCGCAAGGGCGATCGGTATTCGGTCAGCCAGTCGTGCATCGATGCCGGTGCCGGTCCGGCGCCGCGCGTCAGCCAGCGGCAGACCGTCACCGTGCCGGACGCGCTGACGTTCACGATGCAGACGCGCGGGCCGGGCACGACCTATCGCTACTGCCCCGCCTATATGCTTCCGGCCGGGCTGAGGGGGGCGGCGAAGTGAAGGCCGTCATGAAGGCCGCCCTGGCCTGTGCCGCGCTGCCGGCGCTCGGGGCCTGTGCGACCGTTTCGCCGGAAGTGACTCCCGCGCCCGCCGCTGGCGCGCCAACGATCGCGATCTCGGTGGGGCCGTGCTTCGGCTTCTGCCCGGTCTATGACGTGAAGGTCGCGGCCGATGGTGCGGTCGCGTTCACGGGCACGCGCCATACCGCCGTGCTCGGCACGCGCGAGCGCCGCGTCACGCCGCACGTCTATCGTGCGCTGGCGGCCGATCTCGCGCCGTTTCGGCCCGCTGACGGCAGCACGGCGGCCGTGCCCTGCGCCGTCACGATCAGCGACATGCCGACATATACGATCACCTGGACCGGGCCGGCGGGTCAACAGACCGTCGCGACGCATCGTGGCGGCTGCCGCGAAGGCGAGGGCCGCGATCTCGACATCGTGCTGCGCGCGCTGCCGCAGCGCCTCGGCATCGAGGAATGGATGCGCCAGACCACTCGGCCGGGAGTTTCGCGCGGATGAAAAGAACGCTTCCCACGTTCGTGATCGCCCCCGCGCTGCTCGCGGCATGCGCACCGGTCGCGCATGGCGATTCCCCCGCGCCGCGCCAGTGTCGCTCGGAGGCGGCGGCGAGCCTCGTCGGCCATATCGCGCCCGATGACGCGCAGGTGCGGCGGCGCACCGGCGCGAGCACGATCCGGCGAATCGCGCCAGGCGACATGGTCACGCAGGATTTCCGGCCGGATCGCGTCACGCTCACCATCGCCCCGGATGGCAAGGTGGTCGACGCCCGTTGCGGATAAGGTGGCCGAGGAGCGATATCGGATGCCGCGCGTTCGCCCCGTTCAACAATGGAGAGCGCAATGTCCAAGACCTTGGCCGGATTCACGATCACACGCTCGGGCGAAGAGTATCTGATTTCGATGGAAGACGAGGACGGCGAGAAGACCGAGTTCGTCGCGAGCTACGAACAGCTCGACCTGATCGTCGAGGCCATTGAGGAACAACTCGACGGCGATGAGGAAGACGCGCTCGGCGTCGATGACGAGGCCGAGCCCGCCTGACGGATCGGCGGCCTGCGCGGAGGTTCCGGGCAGGCCGTCAACCGGCCTTAGGCGATGATCCGCACCGGTACGCTCTTGCCCGCTGGCGTCTTCGATTCCGCGTCGTGCCAGGACAGCGGCACCAGCGGATTCATCTCGGGATAATAGGCGCCGAGGCATCCGCGCGGCAGCAGGAAGCTGGTGACCTTCAACCCGCCGACCTGCCGATCGACGCCATCGTCCGCGTCGCTCGCGAGGCCGACGATCTGCCCTTCGCTCAGCCCCGCCGCCGCGATATCCTCGGGGTTCATCAGCAGCACCTCGCGCGTGCCTTCGATCCCGCGCAGCCGGTCGGAATAGCCGTAGATGGTGGTGTTGAACTGGTCGTTGGACCGCAGGGTCATCAGCCGCCACCGACCGGGCTTGTCTTCCACGCCCCACGAATTGAGCTTCTTGGGCACGGTGAAATCGGCCTTGCCGCTCTTCGTCTTCCAGACCCGTTCCCGCGCCGAATTGCCGCGATAGAAGCCGCCGGGCGTGAACACGCGCTGGTTGAAGTCGTGGAATTGCTCGGGATAGGTTTCCTCGATCGCGTCGCGGACCTTGGCATAGTCGCCGACCCATGCGTCCCACGGCACCTTGGGATTGGGCGGGAGCGTCGCCTTCGCGATGCCGGCAACGATCGCCAGTCCGGATTTGAGATCGGGCGAAGACGGCGTCGCCTTGCCGATCGAACCGTGAATGCAGGAGAGGCTGTCCTCCATCGTCACGGCCTGCGGCCCGCTCGCCTGAAGGTCTTCCTCCGATCGGCCGAGGCAGGGGAGCAGATACGCCACCTCGCCGTTGACGAGATGGCTGCGGTTGAGCTTGGTCGCGATCTGGACGGTGAGCCGCAGCTTCGTCCAGGCGGTCTCCATGATTTCGCGCTCGGGGATCGCACGGATAAAGTTGCCGCCGAGCCCGATGAACGCCTTCACCTCGCCCGAGACGATCTTTTCGCAGGCATCGACCGTCGTCAGGCCCTTATCGCGCGGCGGCTCGAAGCCATATTGCTCGGCGAGCTTGTCGAGCGGAACGAGTTCGGGCTTTTCGGTGATGCCGACGGTGCGTTGCCCCTGCACGTTGGAGTGGCCGCGCACCGGCGACACGCCCGTTCCGTCGCGCCCGATATTGCCCTTCAACAAGAACAGATTGACGAGTTGCTTGATGTTGTCGCTGCCGTGGACGTGCTGGGTCAGGCCCATGCCGTACATCGCGATCGAGCGCTTGGCGCCGATATAGATGTCCGCCGCCGCTTCGATGTCGGCGCGCGCCAGGCCGCTTTCCGCCTCTATCGCCGCCCACTCCGTCGCCTCGACATGCGCTTTCAGCGTTTCGAACCCGTCGGTATGCTGCGCGATGAAGTCCACGTCGAGCACGTGGCGCCGCTCCGCCGCCCACAGCGCCGCCTCCCTGGCCAGCACGTGCTTCATCATGCCGGTGATCGCGGCGATGTCGCCGCCGGTCTTGACCTGGAGGTAGAGCGTCGAGATCTGCGTCTCGGCCGGGGTCAGCATCTCCTTGGGGCTTTGCGGGTTCTTGAAGACCTCCAGACCCTTTTCGCGGATCGGGTTGAACGTCACGATCTTGCAGCCGCGCTTGACCGCCTCCTGCAAGGGATGGAGCAGGCGCGGGGAGTTGGTGCCCGGATTTTGCCCGAAGAAGAAGATCGCGTCGCACAGCTCGAAATCGCTGAGCACGCAGGTGCCGACCGGCGACCCAGTCACGTCCTTGAGCGCGACCGAGGTGGTTTCGTGGCACATGTTGGAGCTGTCGGGCAGGTTGTTATGGCCGTACAGCCGCGCGAACAACGCGTAGAGATAGCTCGTCTCAAGGCTCGCCCGGCCCGACGCGTAGAAGACGGCGGCGCCGGGATCGATCGCCTTCAGTTCCGCGCCGATCGCGGCGAAGGCTTCGTCCCAGTCGCACGGGACGTATTTATCGCTCGCGCGGTCATAGCGCAGCGGATGGGTGAGCCGCCCGGTCTGCTCCAGATCGTGATCCGTCCAGGTCTTGAGGTCGGAGACGTTATGCTGGGCGAAGAACTCGGGCGTGCACCGCCGGCTGGTCAATTCCCACAGCGTCGCCTTCGCGCCATTCTCGCAGAACTCGAATGTGTGCGGCACCTTGGGTTTGCCCCACGCGCACGATACGCACATGAAGCCGCCAGCCTTATTCTGTCGCCTGAGCGTGTCGAGCGCGACGGGCCGGGCGCGTTCGCGCAGCGCCGTCTCTACGATGCCGCGCACCGATCCCCAGCCACCCTCGGCGCCGTCGTAATGGACGGTCTGGTCTTCTTCCATGAAACGCGTCCTTCGCACGTCGCCGCCGCAACAGCAGCGAACAACGCTTTGGAATCGCCGTGGGTTCCTGAATCGGTGAACCCTGCCCGCACGAGGAATCGAACCCCGGACATCCACTTTACAAGGGTGGCGCTCTACCAACTGAGCTATACGGGCAGGCCCCCGCCTATAGCGGCGGTGTTCGCCCGCGCCAAGTCGGTCGGTGCCGATCCGGCCGATTTGCGCGCTGACGCCGGTGCTCAGGCCCAGCGCTCAGCCGATGTCGGCGAGGAAGCGTATGATCGCGGCCAGCGCGTCGGGTTCGTCGAGCATCGGCGCGTGGCCGACATCGCGGACCATTTCGAGCCGCGCGTTCGGCTTGCCGGCGACCATCGCCTCGGCCGCATCCTGGTCGAGCAGATCGGATCGCGCCCCGCGCAGCACCAGAATCGGCCGGCCGGTGACGAGCGCCTCCCACCGCTGCTGCGGATCGGCACCTGCGGGAGCCGATTTGAACGGTACGGCGATGCCCGGATCGTAATCGGCGATCACCACGCCGTCCGATTCGCGGAACATCCGCTCGGCCATCGCCCGCCAGTCCCGCGCGGTATAGTGCGGAAGCGCATCTTCGTTGAGCTGGCGGACCTGTGCGGCGGCATCGTCCCAGGTCGCGAACGCCTGCGCGGCGCCCGCGTACCCCGCGATCCGGGCGAGCCCGCGCGGAGACAGCTTCGGTCCGACATCGTTGACGACCGCCGCATGGATGAGTCCCGCCGCGCGAGCCGCGACTTCCATCGTGATCAGCCCGCCCATCGACGTGCCGATGAAGATCGCGCGGCCGATTCCGATCGCCTGTGCCAGCCGTTCGACATCCCCGGCATAGGCCGGCAGCACATATCGCTCGGGCGCGCCGCGCTCCGATCCGCCGCGCCCGCGCACGTCGAGCGCGAGGACGCGGTGGCCCAGCTCGGCGAGGCGCGGCGCGAGCGCGCCGAAATCCTTGGCGTTGCGGGTCAGACCGTGGAGGCACAGGATCGGGAGGCGGGCAGGGCCGCTCGCCGCCGGATAGTCGCGCGCATGCAGACGCAGCCCGTCCGAAGCCTGCCAATACAGGTCGCGATAGCCGCTCATGCGCCGCGTCCTTTCGGCGCGAGGCCGTTGGCGATGAGGTCTCCCGTCACCGCCGTCACCTCTTCGACGGCGAGTTCGTCGCTCCAGACGCCGAAGCGCAGGCCGAGGAAGACGTTCATCCCCATCAGCGCCCAGGCGCGGATCTCCGCCGATCCGGGGCTGATCTCGCCGCGTTCGGCGGCGGCCTCGAGCCGCCGCGTGATCCGGTCGGCGGTACGCATGTAATGCGCCCGGTAGCCGGCCGGATCGACGAACTCGGATTCGTCGATGATGCGGTAGATTTCCTTGTGCGCCCGCGCGAAATCGAGAAACGCCGCCTGGCCCGCGATCTCGACCGCGATCCCGTCGTCGATGCCAGACAGGCGCGGTGCGACGAAGTCGCGGACTTGCGTGGTGAGGTCGCGCACCAGTTCGGTGAACAGCGCCTCCTTCGAATCGAAATAGGTGTAGAAACTGCCGATCGCCACGCCGGCGCGCGCGGTGATGCGGCTGATCGCGGCCTCGTGAAAGCCCTTCTCGCCGAATTCCTCGGCGGCCGCGTCCAGAAGCAGGCGCAGCGTGCGCTGGCCGCGCGCCGTTTTGGGCGTCTTGATGCCCTCTCTTCTCGTCACGGCCACCGCCTTAGCATCCTCCGCCGCCGGCACCATCGCTCCCTCGATTCTTTCGAATGCGTAATTTTTCGTATTTGAAACCCGGTTCAGGTTTCACTATAAGCAAGCGTAACGAAGCGCAAGCGGTTCGCTCATGCGCTCGATCAGGAGGAGAGGATATGCGACTGATGGCTTCATCAATGCGTGCGCTTTTTGCGGCTGGCGTCAGCCTGGTGGCACTTGCGCCCTCCGCGATGGCGCAGACCGAGACCGCGCCGCCCGCGAGCGAAACACCCCCGCAGGCCGTCGATTCCGGCACCGGGCAGGATATTGTCGTCACGGCGCGCCGGCGCGAGGAGACTCTGTTGACCGTGCCCGTCGCGGTGACCGCGTTGAGCGGCGACAAACTCGCCAAATCGGGCGCGGTCGACCTCACCGACATCCAGACGCTCACGCCCAATACGACCTTCAAGGCCGCGCGCGGCACCAATTCTACGCTTGCCGCCTTCATTCGCGGCGTCGGCCAGCAGGATCCGGTGCCGGGGTTCGAGGCGGGCATCGGCATCTATCTCGACGACGTCTATCTCAACCGCCCGCAGGCGGCGGTGCTCGACATTTATGATGTCGACCGCATCGAGGTGCTGCGCGGGCCGCAGGGCACTTTGTACGGCCGCAACACGATCGGCGGCGCGGTCAAATATGTGACCAAGCGCCTGCCCGACACGCTCTCCGCCAGCCTGCGTGGCACCTACGGTTCCTATAACGAAGCGGACGGGGTCATCAGCCTGTCGACTCCGATCGGCGATCTGCTCAAGGTCGGCGTCACCGGCGCACGGCTGAGCCACGACGGGTTCGGGCGCAACCTCAATCTCGGCATCGACAATTACAACAAGGATATCTGGGCCGGGCGCGGCACCGTCGAGTTCGAGACGCCCGACAAGCGCCTGTTCGTGCGGATCACCGGCGATTACACCGACGACAAATCGCTCGCGCGCAACGGGCATCGGCTCATCCCCGGCCTGCTCTCCGGCGCGCCCGTGCTCACCGACGTCTATGATACGCGCGCCGGCCTCTCCAATCCGCGCAACAGCGTGAAGGGCGGCGGCATCTCGATGTCGATTTCGGCGGACCTCACCGATCACCTCACGCTACGCTCGATCAGCGCGTATCGCGGCGACGTGAGCTACACGCCGATCGACTTCGATTCGCTCCCCGCCGTCGATGTCGATGTTCCCGCGATCTACCGCAACGATCAGACCAGTCAGGAATTCCAGCTCCTCTACAAGAGCGACAAGCTGAACGGCTTGGTCGGCTATTATTATCTTGGCGCCAAGGCTTCGACCGGCTTCGACGTGCTGCTTTATACGACCGGCGGCGCGGCGCTGCCGGGGCTCGACGCTTATACCAAGGGCGACGTGCGAACCGAGACGCATTCGGTGTTCGGCGATTTCACCTATGATTTCACGCCGCAATTGAGCCTGTCGGTGGGCGGCCGCTATACGTGGGACGAACGCAAGTCGCAGGTGTTCAAGGCCAATTATCTCGGTGGCCCGACCAGCGAGTTCGGCGGCAATCCCGTTCTGTTCGGTTTGCCCTCAACCGATTTCCGCGGCCGGGCGAACTTCCAGAAGTTCACGCCGCGCGCCTCGCTCAGCTACAAGATCACGCCCGATCACATGATCTATGCGTCCTATTCCGAAGGCTTCAAGGGCGGCGGCTTCGATCCGCGCGGCACCGGCGCGAACGCGCCGATCAGCAACCCGGCCGCCGGGCGCACCTATCAGGACATCTATAATTTCCTGCTGTTCAAGCCGGAAACGGTGAAGAGCTACGAGATCGGGTGGAAGGGCGCGCTGTTCGACCATCGGCTGACCTTCGCGGCCGACGGCTTCTACGCCGATTATGCCGACGTGCAGGTGCCGGGGTCGTCGGGCTGCGTGGTGGGTGGCGTGCAGACCTTCTGCGGCATCACCACCAACGCCGCCAAGGCGACGATCAAGGGCGCCGAGTTCGAGGGCAACGCCACACTCGCGCGCGGTTTCGCCGGGCAGGGATCGACGATCACGTTCGCCACGACGGTCGGTTATATCGACGCCAAATACGATCGCTTCATCGCGGGCACGCCGCCGACCGACGTGTCGCAATATCGCGTCTTCCAGAACACGCCGAAATGGTCGGTGAGCGGCACGCTCGGTGCGACGCTGCCGGTGGCGAGCGGATCGCTGAACGGATCGACGACGGTATCGTACCGCAGCCTGACCCACCAGTTCGAGACCGCCAGCCCCTTCCTCGATCAGCCGGCGTACACGCTGGTCGATGCCAATCTGGTGTATAGCTTCGGCAAGGGCCGCTATTCGATCGGCGTGCATGGCAAGAATCTGACCGGAGAGACCTACAAGATCGGCGGCTATCAATATATCAACGTCAACGTGGCAGGCACTCCGATCCGTACGCCGTCCGGCGGCTATACCCCGACGCTGGGCAAAGAGGGGATCGCGACCGCCTTCTACGGCAACCCCCGGCAGGTGCTGGCGACCGTGACGGCCAAATTCTGATGGCGGGCGAGCATGATCCGACGCCAGTACGCTCCGGTTCGCGGCCGGGGATCGTGCTCGCCATGCTGTTGCTGGTGTACAGCTTCAATTTCCTCGATCGCCAGATCGTCAGCATCCTCGCCGCGCCGATCAAGGCGGAGTTCGCGCTCAGCGACAAGCAACTCGGGCTGCTCGGCGGGCTGGCCTTCGCGATCCTCTATTCGACGATGGGCATTCCGCTCGGGCTGCTCGCCGATCGCACACGGCGCACCTGGGTCATAACCGGCTCGCTGGCGCTCTGGAGCGGGTTCACCGCCTTGTGCGGCGCGGCGGGCAGCTTCGGGCAATTGCTCGCGTTCCGGGTCGGCGTCGGCGTCGGCGAGGCGGGCGGCGTCGCGCCCTCCTATGCGTTGATCGGCGATGTCTTCCCCGCGCGGCGGCGGGCGCGGGCGCTCGCCATCTACTCGCTCGGTATTCCGATCGGATCGGCGCTCGGCGTACTGTTCGGCGGCTATGTCGCGGCGCTGGTGAGCTGGCGCGCGGCGTTCCTGTGGGTGGGGCTGGCGGGGCTCGTCGTCGCGCCGGTCTTCGCGCTGGTCGTCAAGGAACCGGTGAGACGCGCGCCTGCCGGCGAACGGGTCAGGGTCGGCGCGGTGTTCGCGTTGCTCGCCGCCAAGCCGAGTTTCTGGCTCCTGTCCTGCGGGGCCGCGTCGAGTTCGATGGTCGGCTATGGTCTGGCGTTCTGGCTGCCGTCGCTGCTGCGCCGCTCGTTCGATCTCGATCTGCCGGCGACCGGGCGCTTTTTCGCCGGGCTGCTGCTGATCGGCGGTACGATCGGCATGTTCGGCGGCGGCTGGCTGGCGGACCGGCTCGGCGGGCGCGACAAGGGCGCCTATGCGCGGGTGCCGGCGATCGCCTATCTGATCGCGGTGCCGTTGTTCGTGGCCGGCGTGTTGAGCCGTTCGCCGGGCATCGCCTTCGCGCTGTTCCTCATTCCGCAGGGGCTGGCCTATGTCTGGCTCGGGCCGATCCTGACGGCGGTCCAGCACCTCGTCCCGCCGCCGATGCGCGCGACCGCCTCGGCGAGCTTCCTCACGATCAACAATCTGATCGGCGTGGGGTTCGGCACGCTCGCGATCGGCGCGCTGTCCGACGCGCTCACGCCGAGCCTCGGCAACGAGGCGTTGCGGTGGGCGGTGATCGCCTCGCTCGGCTTCTATGCGCTGGCGGGTGTGCTGATGCTGATCGCGTCGCGCTATCTCACGCGCGACTGGGTCGAGGCGGACTGACCCGTCAGCCCATACCAAAGTGTGTTTGCGTCCCGGCGGCTTAGGCGGCACAGCTACAGCGGAAGCCGGCTTCCGCCGGTACGTGGAACCGACATGGAAGACTTCAGCGACTCTCCCGAGACCGAGCGACCCGTCACCGGCGTCGAACATTATGATGGCCCGGCGGGCGGCTGGGGCGCGCTGAAGGCGGTGGCGGTCGCGGTGCGCGACCAGATGGGCGCGTCCACCGACACGCGCGCGCTGCTCCAGATGAACCAGCCCGACGGATTCGATTGTCCAGGCTGCGCCTGGCCGGACCCCAAGAAAACCTCGTCGTTCGAGTTCTGCGAAAATGGCGCCAAGGCGGTGACGTGGGAGGCGACCGCCAAACGGGTCGATCCCGATTTCTTCGCGCGCCACAGCGCGACCGAGTTGTTCGGCTGGACCGATCATGCGCTGGAGGATGCCGGCCGCCTCACGCATCCGCTGCGATACGACGCGGCAACTGACCATTTCGTGCCGATCGCGTGGGATGACGCGTTCGCCCGGATCGGCGCGGGGTTGCAGGCGCTCGCCGATCCCAATCAGGCCGAATTCTATACATCCGGCCGCGCCTCCAACGAGGCCGCGTTCCTGTTCCAGTTGCTCGCGCGCGCTTACGGGACGAACAATTTCCCCGATTGTTCGAACATGTGCCACGAAGCGACCAGCGTCGGGCTGCCGCAGTCGATCGGCGTCGGCAAGGGCACAGTGACGCTTGACGATTTCGATCTCGCCGACGCGATCTTCTGCATCGGGCACAATCCCGGCACCAACCATCCGCGCATGCTCTCGACGCTGAGCGCGGCGGCGCGGCGCGGCGTGCCGATCGTCGTCGCCAACCCGCTGCGCGAGCGCGGTCTGGAGCGGTTCAAATCGCCGCAGCACCCGACCGAAATGCTGAGCACCTACGCGACCCCGCTCGCCTCGGAATATCATCAGGTCCGGGTCGGCGGCGACGGCGCGATGCTCAAGGGCATGATGAAGGCACTGTTCGAGGCGGACGCCGCCGATCTCGGGGCGGGCGGGGCAGGGCTGCTCGATCGCGCCTTCATCGCCGAACATACCGTCGGGCTGGATGCGCTGCGCGCCGATATCGATGCCACCGGCTGGGACGAGATCGTCGCCCGATCGGGGCTGGAGCGCGCTGCGATCGAGCGCATGGCGCGCACCTATTGGCAGGCCGAGCGCGTCATCCTGTGTTACGGCATGGGCATCACCCAGCATGCCAACGGCACCGCCAATGTCCAGCAACTCGCCAACCTGCTGCTGCTGCGCGGCAATATCGGCAAGCCGGGCGCTGGCATCTGCCCGCTGCGTGGCCATTCCAACGTGCAGGGCGACCGCACCGTCGGCATCACCGAGATTCCGTCGGAGGCGATGCTGGCACGGCTTGACGCGCGCTTCGGCATCACCTCGCCGCGCGCGCACGGCCACAATGCGGTCGAGGCGTTGGCGGCGATGCGCGACGGGCGCGCCAAGGCGCTCATCGCGCTCGGCGGCAATCTGGCGGTGGCGATGCCCGACCCAAAGACGAGCTTCGCCGCGTTCCGCAAGCTCGATCTGTCGGTGACCATCGTCACAAAGTTCAACCGCACCTGCCTGCTTACCGCGCGCGAGACGATCGTGCTGCCATGCCTCGGGCGAACCGAGCACGACGAACAGGCGAGCGGATCGCAATGGGTGACGGTCGAGGATTCGATGTCGATGGTCCACGCCTCACGCGGGCGATTGAAGCCCGCCGCGCCCGATCTGCGCTCGGAGCCGGCGATCATCGCGGAGATCGCCAAGGCCGCGCTGCGCGGCGCGGCGATCGATTGGGACGCTCTGGTCGGCGATTACGATCGCATCCGCGACGCGATCGAGGCGGTGTTCCCGGACTTCCGCGATTTCAACGTTCGCGTGCGCCACAAAGGCGGCTTCCGCCTGACCGTGGATGCTTCGAACCGCATATGGGACACCGCCGACGGCAAGGCGCATTTCCTGACCCATCCGCTCGCCGGCGCGAGCGGGGAGGCAGGGGCGCTGCTGCTCACCACGATCCGCAGCCACGATCAGTACAACACCACCGTTTACGGGCTGAACGATCGCTATCGCGGCATCACCGGGCGGCGCGACGTCGTGTTCGCCAATGCCGAAGACCTCGCTGAACTCGGCCTGGCGCATGGCGATGTCGTGAATATCGAGGCGGGGCCAGGCCGGCGGCTGGAGGGCTATACCGTCGTCGCTTACGCGATCGCGCGCGGCTCGCTCGCGGCCTATTACCCGGAGGCGAACTGCCTCGTGCCGCTGGAGGATCACGATCCCCACAGCGGCACGCCTTCGTACAAGTCGGTGCGGGTGACGATGCGCGCCGCTTAGGCGGTCGCGATCGGCCGCAGCCCCAGCCACCGCGCCGCGCCGGGCATCCCCCGCCGCACGATCGCCTCGGCCGCGACCACGGCGATCAGCGTGAGGCCGAACATCGGCAGGTATAGCGCCAGCGCCACGATCGCGATCACCAGGCCGGCGCCGAACGCGGGTCGCGGCGGCGCGGCCGGCGCGCCGAGGCCGACCCGCCGCCGGCGCCACCACATCACCACGCCCGAGACGGCGAGCAGGACGAGCAGCAGCGCGGTGGCGGTGCCGAGGAGCTGGTTGGCGATCCCGAACAGCGCGCCTTCGTGCGCGGCGACACCATAGCCGATTACGCGATCGATCCAGTGGCGCTCAGCGAAATCGACGCGGCTCCGCACGGTGCCGGTCGCGCCGTCGATCTTCAGGTCGCTGCGCAGCGGCCGATCGGCGGCATCCGAGGCGACCGACCAGGGCGCTCCGGCGCGTACCGGCGGCGAGATCAGAACCGGCGGCGCGATCGAGAGCGGGCGTGTCGTGGCGATCACGCGGGCGAGTTCGCCCGCCCGCATCGGCGCCGAGGCCATCGTCATGCCACCGTGACCGGCGTGATCGCCCGACATCGCATCGGCGGGCGGCTTGCCGCCGATCGACCAGTCGACCGGCCCGCGCGTGGTGCCGGTGAGGTGCCGGACCTCGCCCAGATAGCTGCCCCAGCCCTTGGCCCAGGGCAGGCCGGTCAGGATCAGCCCGAGCGCGAACAGCGACACCCAGATACCCGCGACCGCGTGCAGATCGCGCCAGAACGGGCGTCCATTGGCGCGCAAACGCGGATACAGCACTCCGGCAAGCCCCGACCGCCCGCGCGGCCACCACAGGTACAGGCCGGTCAGCAGCATCACGATCGCCCAGCAGGCGGCGATCTCGACCAGATAGCTGCCGATCGCGCCGGCGAGCAATTCGCCGTGGAGGTGGAACACCATTCGGAGCGGCCGGCGCTCCTCGGTCACGACCTTCAGCACCGCGAGCGACCGGGGATCGAGATAGACGCGCGTGTCCGCGTGATCGCGGGTGACGAGGATTTGCACGGCGGCGTCGTCACGCTGCGGCACCACATATTTGTGGAGCGTCGCCCCGGGAACCGCGCTGACGGCAGCAGCGACCTGCGCCTCGGCCGACGCGCGCGGCCCGGTGGTGGTAAGATGCGCGTAAGGCCGGTCGAGCCACGCCTCGATCTGCGGCCTCCACAGATAGATCGTGCCGGTCAGCGCCAGCCAGATCACGAACGGCACGCAGAACAGGCCCGCATAGAAATGCCAGCGCCAGACGGTGCCGTAACGCAGGCTCGGCATGGGAATATGGGCCATCAGAACCGTCCTTTCAGACCGACATAGACGGTGCGCGGCTGCCCGGCGTAGAGCGCGCCTGTCGTATTCATGAGTACCCTGGCCGGGTTCTGCCGCCCCGCCGCGTCGAGGCTGTCCGAGATGATCGAGGCGGAGCCTATATAGGTCTTGTCGGTGAGGTTCTGCACCGAGGCGTAGAAGGACAGCCGCGACCACCAGCCTTCGCCCGCCGGCGGATCGTAATGCAGGTTGAGGTTGAGCAGCGTATAGGCGGGGATGCTCAGCAGATTGGCATTGTCGATGAAGTAGCGCGAGCGATACGTCACCTCCGCGAACCCGCCCAAGCCGGCGAGCGCGCCGTGCGGAGCATCATAGCCGACACGGGCGTTGATGAAGTTCGGGATCACGCCGGGAATGCGCTTGTCGGCGCGGTCGAACGCCGCCGACACCGCGCCCGAGGTCAGCCGCTCGACATAACGGGTGTAGCGCTGGTCGTTGTAGCTGTAATTCGCCTGCACATAGCCACCCGGCAACGCGGCGGGCAGCGGTGTCCAGCGCATCGCCACTTCCACGCCGCGGTGGATCGAGCGGGGCACGTTGGTGGTGAACGACAGCAGATCGACGCCCGCCGACTGGCTGACCTGCTCGTTGCGGAACCACTCGTGATAGCCGGTCAATTCGGCGGTCAGCGTGTCGGCCAGCTTCACCTCGGCGCCGAGATCGACACCGAGATTGGTCTGCGTCTTGAGATCGGTATTGTTGCCCGCCACGCCAGCGGTGGTGACGAACAACTGGCCCGATTGCGGGATGCCGTAAGCGGTGCCGATCCGCGCGTGCAGTTTCAGCGCCGGGTCTGCCTGCCAGACCAACGAAGCCTCGGGCGCGACATTGTCGAAGTCGCGCAGCGCGGGGATGTAGGCCAGCGTTGGGCCGGCTCCCAAGGGATAGGTGTACGCGGTCTGCCGCATGTCGATCCGCGAATGCTCGTAGCCGATGCCGAGGATCAGTTGCAGATTGGAGGTGAGGCCAAGTTCTTCGCGCGCGCGCGCCCATGTTGCGCACGCCGCCGAACACCGTCTGCGTCGGCGCGCCGATGCCGTTGCGGCCGGCGGGCGTCTTGTTGAACGAATAATTCTGCGCATCGAGGTAATTGTAGAAGACGCCGATGAAGCTCACCGCGTCCATGCCGGCGAGGCGGCTCTTCGCGGTCACGTCGGAACTGACGTTGTAGCTGTTGAGCGTGCCCCGAAACGGCGTCGCGCTGGTCGGCTGGAAGACGACGCGGCTGTCGAAGGTCGCCTGCGTCCGCCAGGTCGTACCGGCGGAGAAATCGTGGTCGTACCGCGCGCCGACGATCGTGCGGCGGTCGTTGCGGGCAAGGTCGCCCTCGGCGGCGGTCTGCGCGATCCGCGCGCCGTTGACGCCGTTCACCAGCACCGAGATCGTCCCGCAGCCGGGCGCGGCGGTCGCCGCCCGGTCGCAGCCCTGCTGATACGGGTTGGCGAGATACTGATTGTACGACAGCCGCGTCGAGAGCCGGAACTCGCCCTCGTTATAGATCACCTTGCCCGTGATGCGGTCGCGGTCGGACAGGGCGAGCGTCGCGAGCGCGTTGATCGTGCCGGTTTCGTAGCCGGTGTGTCCGGTCGCGCCGTCCGCGCGCGCGAAGCTGCCGAACACGCTATAGTCGAAACCGTGCCCGGCATGGCCGAGCGTGGCATAGGCGTTGAGATAGCCGAAGCTGCCGCCGTCGATCCCCGCCTCGATCCCTTGCAGGTCGCGGCCGCTGCGCGTGCGGAAGTTGATCGCCCCCTCCACCGCGTAATTGCCGTAGCGCGCCGAGGATGGCCCGCGCACGACATCGACCGCGCCATAAGCGTGCGGGTCGGTGAGGTCGAAGCGGGCGAGGCCGTCGGGCTGGGTGACGGGAAAATCATCCTCGAACACCTGGATGTTGCGCGCGCCGAAGCTGTTGCGCGCGTTCGATCCCCGGATCGACACGCCGACATCGCGCGGGCCGTTGCCCCCGATCACGGTGACACCGGGGGAGAGCCTGACGATATCGGCGATCGTCGTCGCGGGGGTGTTGCGAAAATCGGCGTTGGCGATGGTCGTGTCGGTCTGGCCGGCGACCCTGGTGGTGAGCGTCAGCGCGTTGCCCATGACCACGATGTCACGCGTTTCCACCGGCGCGCTCGACGGGGCGGGCGGGGCGGGGGGCGCCGCGTCGATCTGGCGCAGCTCGGCGTCGATCGCGTCGCGTTGCCGCAGCAATTCGGCGCGACGCGCGTCTGGAGGGGATTGGGCGGAAGCCGTCGATGCGGCGAGCGCGGCGATCGACGCCGCGCAAGGCAGGAAAAAGCGCACAGTGACTCCTGTTGGCGCGAGTGCAGCAAGGATGGAGGCGCGGCATCCGCCGCACCGTCGGCACACGCCGCGCCGGTCAGGCGCGCGCGAAGAGGCCGATCATCACAGGCGCGACGGTGGTCCGCGCAACGGTGGTCTCAGATAGACGCGCGCCCCGACCGGCTTCTGGCTGACGTGCCGGAATACGACCGCGATCACGAACGCGATCGCCGCCGCGAGCAGGACCGGATCGGCCGCCGCCAGCGATGCGGCGTTCAGCCCGGCGAAGGCGCACGGCTGTTCGGCGGTTTGACCGTCCTCCTTGCTGTCATGGTCGGCGTGATGCGCCATGCCCGGCATCGCCATTGGCATGGCCATGGGCGCGGCATGGCTCGGAGTCATGCCCGAGCACAGGACGAGGCCGATCGACCGCCCGGACGCATCGAGCATATAGCCGCTCGGCACGAGCAGCTTGAGCAGCAGCGCGAGCGTCAGCAGCCACGCGGCCAACGCCGGATGCTGCCTCAGATGATCGCG
Source organism: Sphingomonas pollutisoli (assembly GCF_029167165.1). Taxonomy (NCBI): domain Bacteria; kingdom Pseudomonadati; phylum Pseudomonadota; class Alphaproteobacteria; order Sphingomonadales; family Sphingomonadaceae; genus Sphingomonas; species Sphingomonas pollutisoli. Next base: position 235,976 of record NZ_JARFNJ010000004.1, on the reverse strand, counting down.
GAACCTCTGCACGCTCAAGCCTCTATGCGTCCCGCTGGGCGCTGTCACGGCGGCAAAACGTCCATGCCCTCCGCGTGGCGTCATTCCCAGGTGATGACCAGGCGGCCGTTCGCCGGCACACGGTAATCGATCCGGTCGGGCGAGGATGCGTGCGCGCGCACCGTGTCGCCGCCGATGGTGGCGACGCGGCTCTTGGTCAGCGTCCGCCGTTTGCGGCGCACGAGGCTCAGCGCGGCGGTACAGGTCTCGCCGCCGTCAAGCGTCAGCGTCAGCGCCCGATCCCCGGTGCGTTCGATCGCGCGGAGCAGATGGTCGCAGAACAGCAGGAACGGCGCATCCTCGACATGCGTGAACGCGCGCGTGGCGAAGATGAACGCGGCGCCCGCGCCATAGACTTCCTGGCCGACCTGGCCCGCCAATTGCCCGTCGGGATACAGATCCTCGAGCGGGAACGACAGCTTGGGGTCGATATGGCCGTTGCCCGCGCGCTGCTCGGGCGAGATCGCCTCGCGCGGCAGAACGTCGGGATAATAATACCACGCCCGGTCGAGCGCATATTTGCAATATTCGGCGATCAGCATCCGCACCGCCGGATCGAGCTCCGGCCCGCTGTCGTCGAGATAGCGCTCGAACGCGGCGAACGATTCGAAGCATTCGTAGATCGCCATGTACGGCGCGTCCTGCAGACAGGTCACGCCGAGGAAATTGCGGTAATGCACCGCCAGTTCGAGCTGGCTTTCCCAAATCTCGCAATTCTGGAAGAAGCTGCCGAGATAGACGTAGCTCTGCTCCAGATAGATCGGCGCGTTGGTGATCCGCCACAGCCGCATGCATGCGGCCGCGCCCCAGGCGGTGAGGTTCGCCTGATAATTGATGTTGAAGCGAAGCCCCATCGCGGCGTCGAGCGCCGCACGCGCTTCGTCGAGGAAGCGCTTGTCGTCGGTGAGCTGGAACGCCTGGAGCATCACCCAGGCATAGACCCCGCCCACGTCGGTCTGGCCGCGACCGTCGGCGTCCGCCACATCGGTGATGACCGAGAAGTCGGTCAGGTCATACTGGACCGGCCACCGATAGTCGAAATGCCGCGCCGCCTTGATCGCATAGTCGATCGAATCGAGGAACAGCGTGCGCGCGTGATCGTCGCCGTCGAGCGCGAGATTGCTCAGGTTGAGCAGCGGGTGATAGAGATACCAGCTATCGACCGCATCGGCGTTCTTGTCCTTGCCGACGTTGGGCAGATACCGCCTGAGCGTCCGCAATTTCGGGTCGTAGAATTTGTCGAGCGCCGCTTGAAACGCTCGCTTGAGCGGAACGTCTTCGCCGGTCCACTTGCTCCAGTCGTGCAGCGCGGAGACGATCGACATCTGCACCATCACATCGGGATATTCGGCCCCGGTGTAGGGATGGATATAGCGGTGGCCGTAGTGCCGGATCGTCGCCGCCGGCGCTTCATCGAGATCGCGAAGCGTCTTCTCCGCGCGGCCGACCCAGTCGCGATAGTCGGTCCCCGGCAGCGCGAGCTGTTTGTACGCCACCCCGAGCATTTGCAGGAACCGGCGTGCGGATTCGCGCTCGTGCGGGGCAGCATCGTGGCGGAACACCAGGATCGCGTCGGACATCGTCACCCGTTTGCCGGCGGGCAGCGCGTCGATCGGCGGGGTGCCGCTTTGCGCGGGGGTGGGCGGCAGATAGCCGAGCTCGGGCCACACCCCGCCGACCGCGCTGTCCGGGGCGGTCTTGGTCGCGCGATAATACGGGTTCATCGCGGTCAGGTTCTGGAAATACAACACGCTGCCGAACGCGGGATCGTCGATGTGAAAATACACCACGCCGACGTTCAGCCCGCGTTGCCCCGCCTCGACCTGACCCACCGCGCCGAGCGGATCGTCGACGTGGTCGAGCGGGTACAGATCACGCGGCATGAATGGGACGAGGATCGGCGTGCTGGGCGTGAGTTCGGCGGTGATCCGCAGCGACTGGAGCGCGTCGTCGTGCGTGCGGAAAGACACGACATGCTCGCCGAGCGCGCTGTTCAGCCGCAGCTTGACGATCTCGCCGTCGTCCGCCCGCACCTGCGAACATTCGAAAGGGCCGCCCGGATACGCGGCGCGTATCGCCAGCCCGCCGGCATTCGGGCGGCGCACGAGCGCCCATAGCGAGTCCTGCCCGACGCGTAGCTCGACGCGGAGCGCGCCGATGTCGAACTCGGCGACGGTTCGCATCGTGCCGTCACGAAGCGCGTGTCGCAGCGCCAGCACATAGGGGCTGGCGCCGACGGTCTCCTGTGATCGGGCATGGGTCGCCACGAATGTCCTCCTCGCCTCGGCACTGCCGCCGCTGGCGCGGCGGAAAGACAATCCCGAAGCCTGCGCGCGGGTTCCCTGTGATCCGGGACTAACCCGCTCAGGTTAGGAACTTTCCGGCTATTCTGTCGTCGCGTTCGGGTTGTCGGGGCCGCTGTACGGGCGCTCGGTCTGTCCGCCGTCGAAGCCGCCGCCGTCTTTGCCGGTATGCGGGTTGGGGTAGGCGCCACCGCCGCTTTCACCCACCGACTCGTTCTTGGGCGTGACGTCCTCGGTGATCGTCTCGGGCTTCTCGCGCTCGTCGGCGGGCGTCGGCTGTCTGTCGCTCATGATCGTCTCCCATTCTCAGAAAGACAGAACATATGCCGCACCGCGACGTTCCGCGCGCCGCCGGACCGCTCCCGTGCCACGCGACCGGGAGCCACGGAAAACGCGCCGGAACGTGCGGCTCAGCGGGTTTCCAGCATCGCGCGGATACGGCTCGCCAGCGCTTCCATCGCAAACGGCTTGGTGATCATCTCCATGCCGTACTCCAGGAAACCGGACGCCAGCGCCGCATTCTCGGCATAGCCCGTCATGAACAGCACTTTCAGCGTGGGCCGCAGCTCGCGCGCTGCGTCGGCCAATTGCCGGCCGTTGAGGCCGGGCAGGCCGATATCGGTTATCAGCAGGTCGATCCGGCGCTTCGAGCGCAGCATCTCGAGCCCGCTCGCGCCATCCACCGCCTCCAGCGCGGCATAGCCGAGTTCGTGCAGTTCCTCGAGGATCAGCCCGCGCACCACGGCCTCATCCTCGACCACGAGGACGACCTCGCCATCCTCGGCATGCTGGAGCGCCGCTGCGGGTGGTGGCACGTCGTCTTCCTCGGTGCCGCCGCGATGCCTCGGCAGGTAGAGTTTGAACGTCGTCCCCTGGCCGACCTCGCTATAGATTTTGGCATAGCCTTCGGACTGCTGGGCGAAGCCGTAGATCATCGACAGGCCGAGACCGGTGCCCTGGCCGATCGGCTTGGTCGTGAAGAACGGCTCGAACGCCTTGCCGATCGTGTCCGCGTCCATCCCGATGCCCGTGTCCGAGATGCTTAGGCACACATATTGCCCCGGCTTCACGCCGCGCTGCCGCGCGACATAGGCCCGGTCGAGATGCGTGTTGCACGTCTCGATGATCAGCTTGCCGCCGTCGGGCATCGCGTCGCGCGCGTTGATCGCAAGGTTGAGGATCGCGCTCTCGAGCTGGTTGGGATCGCACTTGGTGGTCCACAAACCGCCCGCCAGCACGAATTCGAGTTCGATCCGCTCGCCGATCGTCCGGCGCAGCAGATCTTCCATAGAGGCGACGAGGGCGTTGGCCTTGACTGGCTTGGGGTCGAGCGGCTGGCGGCGTGAAAAGGCCAGCAAGCGGTGGGTCAGCGCAGCCGCGCGGTTCGCGGCCGTGGAGGCTCCGGTGATGAAGCGGTCGAGTTCGTCGATCCGCCCTTGCGCCACGCGCCGCTGGACGATCTCCAGGCTGCCGGTAATGCCTTGCAACAAATTGTTGAAATCGTGCGCGATGCCGCCGGTGAGCTGGCCGACCGCCTCCATCTTCTGGGACTGGCGGAGCGCTGCCTCCGTCTCCGCGAGTGCCGCCGCCGCTTCGATCTCGGTGGTCACGTCGCGCCCGAAGCCGTAGAACGTGCCATTCTCCGGCACCGTCGTCCATTGGATGATGTGGTGGCTGCCGTCCTTGGCGACGAGCGTGGTGCGATATTCGGGCAGCGGCGTGCCCGCGCGCAGCGCTTCGACCCGCTCGGCCCACCGGCCTTCGTCCTCGATCATGAAGTGCGCGGTGCGGTGGCCGAGCGTCTCCTCGCGCGTCCAGCCGAGCTTGTGCGTCCACGACGGGTTGATATCGGTGATGCAACCGTTGGAATCGGTCACGACCTTGAGCACCGGCGACAGCTTCCAGATCCGGTCGCGATCGCGGACGAGCTGGCGTTCCTCGGTGATGTCGCGGCCGACGGCATGGATGCGGCCGCCTTCGGGCACCGCCGTCCAGGCGAGCAGGCGGTACCCGCCATCGCGCGTGCGATAGCGGTTCTCGAACACCTGCGTCGTCTGGCCCTGGCGCAGCTTCTCGAGTTCGGCGGCGGTGTCGGCGAGGTCGTCCGGGTGGACCAGTTCTGAGACCTTGACGCCGACGAGTTCGGCTTCGGCCCAGCCCAGCATCCGGGTCGCGGACGGATTGACCGCGGTGATCGTCCCATCCATCGTGCTGACCAGCAGCAGATCGCGCGAGATCGTCCAGAGCCGGTTGCGGTCGTCCTCCAACTGGCGGCTGGCGAGCACCTTCTCGGTGGTCTCGATCACGACCGCGACGACGCCGATCGGCCGGCCGTTCTCGTCGAACGCGGGCGAATATTCCAAATTGGTCCACAGCACGCGCGGCGTGCCGTCGCGAACCAGCGTCAACTCCTGATCCTGATAGGAGAGCGTCCCGCCCTCGTGGTACACCTTCTGCATCACGTTGGCGTTGAAGTCGGCGACTTCGTGCCACCCTTCGAGGACGTTGGTGCCCAGAATGCCCGGATGCCGCCCTCCGGCGAAGGCGCGATAGGCGTCGTTGTAGATCATCACGCCGGTGTCGCCCCACAGGGTCACGATCGGCACGGGTGAGCGCAGCACGAAGGCGAGCAGGGTCTTCATCGCGACCGGCCACCCCTCGACCGGGCCGATGCTGGTCGATGCCCAGTCGAAGGCCGCGATCCGCTCCCCCAGTTCGCCGCCGCCTGCCGCAAAATCAAAGGGTCCGCCGCCGCTCTCGCGCCGTTCCGAGCCTGTCACCCTTGTCAAACCCCCACAGTTGATCGTGCGATCGTACACGGAAATGGCCCGCCGCAGGTGTTAGAAATTTCAATTGTTACAGAAAGTTCCTGATTATCGCGTGAAAAGCGTCATTGCGAGACGCGGACCGGCATACGGCCGACGTCGCGGCGCATTTCGGCCGGTGCGGCGATCTCCATCGCGCCGCGCGCCCAGCGCAATCGCTTGGCCTGGCGCGAGCGCTGCAACATGCGGTTGACGTGAACCGATGTCAGCCCGAGCGCATCGGCGATCGTCTCCTGCGTGATCGGCATCGCGTAATGGCCCTCGCGGGCGAGGCCCGTGATCTCCAGCCGCTCCATCAGTTCGAGCAGAAGGTCTTCGACGCGCTCGGACGCGGTCATGCGCCCCAGCCGGACGATCTGCGCCATCAGATAGGCGGTTTCGGTCGCGGCGCTCAGCGCATAGGCCTCGCACAGCGTCGGCGAGGTCGCCGGATCGGGGAGCGAGCATACGGTGAGGGGGGTGAGCGCGGCGACTGTCGATGGCGCCAACGGATTGGCATGGCTGCAATTGCCGATCAGATCACCGGGCAGAAGAAAATTGATGATCTGCCGCCGGCCGTCCTGAAGGATGCGGACCCGCGCAGCCCAGCCGGAGAGGACAAGCAGGCGCTCGCGGATCGGCTTGCCTTCCTGCAACAGTTCGCCGCGCGCCTTGACGCTCCGCTCTCGGCCGACCGCGCCGCGCAGCGCGACGCGGTCGGCGTCGGTCAGCTCGACCATCGCTGCAAGGCGCCGGAGCGCCGGGTGGAAATCTCCCGTCGGCGGAATCGCTATAACAGACATGATGACTTCCTTATTGCGTGGCCATCGCGCGGGTCGGGCTGACGGCCATCCTCACAGGGAAGGTAAACGCCTCGCCGCGCAGGTTGATGCGCGGTAGGGGCGCCGTCAGGCCGAGATCATCGCGGCATTTCGTGGCGACCACGAGCATAGGGTGACAGTATCGCGAGCCTTCCGATCCGACACCCAGCAGCGGCATTCGGAATGGGTGCTATCATGCTGAGCCATGTGAAAGCTCCGTCTCATGAGCGGCAGCTTTCTGATTTACTGTCGGTCCGCACCGTGCTTCTGAAATCCGGTGGTACGAATAGTAATGACTTACACGATCGCAGGATTATTCACAAGATCGGCCGAAGTGGCAGGGATTTACCTGGATCACGGCATGTACTCTGCGCCGCAAGACTGTATCGACCGTATCAGTGCGAAGCAAAACACGCCGCGCCGGGCCATAAACGGGGCGAGCGGTTATAAGGCCGGTCGTGACCATAATGCTGACAACGGATGTTTGCCGGAGCGGGAGGGATTCGGATCGGCCCGACAAGCGGCTGATTTGCCGTGGTTCTGATCGATCCGCTTTTCTTTCGATACCTCGAGAGACCAAAACTTTTCGTCCGAAAACCGATACTTGCCGGCTCGGTTCGGCGGAATGCACGGTATTCGAACTACGATACAAAGCAAGTTTCCGAGGATCGGCGAATGGTCGTGCCCTGGGGCGCGTTCGCCACCCGCGCTATCAACGGCGGCTCTTGGTTAGAGCGGGCGTCAACAATGCATCGGGATATGCCGATGCATTGTTGACTCTTATCATCGCATCGGTTAATTCCGATACATGGAAACGGATACGGCTCTTGGGATTCTCACAGCTCTCGCTCATCCCACCCGTCTCGCGACCTTCCGGTTGCTGGTCCAGCATGAGCCTGGCGGCCTCTCCACCGGTCAACTGGTCGAGGCCAGTGGGTTGAGCCAGAGTACGTTTTCCACCCACTTGGCGGTTCTCGTGAAGGCCGGGGTCGTCGTTTCCGAAAAGCGTGGACGTCGGCAGATCCAGCGCGTCAGTATCGACGCGCTGCGCGGCCTCATGATTTTCCTCGCCAAGGACTGCTGCGGGGGCCGCGCCGACCTGTGCGAGCCGCTGCTCGCCGAACTCACCTGCTGCTGAAGGACCAGCCCCGTGACCGACATCGTCATCTACCACAATCCCGACTGCGGAACGTCCCGCAACACGCTCGCCATGATCCGCAACGCCGGTATCGAGCCGCACGTCATCGAGTATCTGAAGACGCCGCCGGCGCGCGCGCTGCTGGTGGAGCTGATCGCGCGCGCCGGCATGACGCCCCGCGACCTGCTGCGTGAGAAGGGCACGCCCTACGCCGACCTCGGGCTCGGTGACGAGACATTGACCGACGATGCCTTGATCGACGCGATGATGGCGCACCCGATCCTGATCAATCGGCCGCTGGTGGTGACGCCGCTCGGCGTAAAGCTCTGCCGCCCGTCTGAGGTGGTGCTGGATATCCTGCCGGGTGCACAGCGGGGCGCCTTCACCAAGGAGGACGGCGAGCAGGTCATCGACGCCGCCGGCAATCGCATCCAGGCGTGAACCGCCGCGCTGTCCTCGCCGAGGCGCTAGGCAGCCTGTTGCTCTTCACGACCGTCATCGGCTCGGGGATCATGGCGGAGCGACTGGCGGGCGGGAACGTCGCCATCGCGCTGCTCGGCAACACGCTGGCGACCGGCGCGATCCTGTTCGTGCTGATCACGATGCTTGGGCCGGTGTCGGGCGCCCACATGAATCCCGCCGTCACACTCGTCATGCGCCTGCGCGGTCACATCCGCACCGGCGCGGCGCTGGCCTATGGCGCAGCCCAGATGGTTGGCGGCGTCATCGGCGTGTGGCTCGCCCACGTGATGTTCGACATGCCGTTGCTCCAACTGTCCACGAAGCTGCGCGATGGCCCGGGGCAATGGGCCGGAGAGGCGGTCGCGACGTTCGGGTTGGTGTTGACGATCCTCGGCACGGCGCGGACGCGCCCGGACAGTGCGCCGACCAGCGTCGCCCTCTACATCGTGGCCGCCTATTGGTTCACCTCGTCCACCAGCTTCGCCAACCCCGCCATCACCGTCGCGCGATCGCTGAGCGACAGCTTCGCGGGGATCGCCCCCTCCTGCGTACCGGCCTTCGTGGCCGCGCAGATCATCGGTGCCATCGCCGCCCACTTCGCCGCCGGGATCATCTTCCGCAGCCCAATAGAGGACCGCGCATGAGCCGCATCCGCACCTTGCCTGACCCCGACCATCTCCCCGCGCTTGATCCGGACTATGCCATCGCGCGTCCGGCGCTCGGTCTTGGCGATGACCAGCCACCACCGCGCATTCTCCTGCTCTATGGATCGCTGCGGGAACGCTCCTTTTCCCGGCTCGCCGTCGAGGAAGCGGCGCGGCTGCTCCAGGTCTTCGGCGCCGAAACGCGCATCTTCGATCCGTCCGATCTGCCATTGCCGGATCAGGTCGCCGGGGACGATCATCCCGCCGTCCATGAACTGCGCGAACTCTCGCTGTGGTCGGAAGGCCAAGTCTGGTGCAGCCCGGAGCGGCATGGCCAGATCAGTGGCATCATCAAGGCGCAGATCGACCATCTGCCACTGGAAATGAACGGCATGCGCCCGACGCAAGGGCGCACGCTTGCCGTCATGCAGGTGTCCGGTGGTTCGCAGTCGTTCAACGCGGTCAACACGCTCCGCCTGCTTGGGCGCTGGATGCGGATGTTCACCATCCCCAACCAGTCCTCCGTCGCCATGGCCTACAAGGCGTTCGACGAGGCGGGGCGTATGAAGCCGTCCAGCTACTATGACCGGATCGTTGACGTGATGGAGGAGCTGGTGCGGATCACCGTGCTCATGCGGCCCCATGCGGGCCAACTGGTCGACCGGTATTCGGAACGCAAGGCAGCCGGCACGAAGATCGACCTTTCCGCAGATCGGGCGAATGCCGCGCTTGCCGGTGGTCGATGACCGGTATCGTTGTAAGCGGGCATTCTCTGCGGAACGGGAGTGACCGAGGCTGGTCGAAACGACGAAGTCATTCTTGAGGAAGCCAAGGCGTGGATTAGCAAGTGCGCTGGCCCACTGTGCGCTGCACGATCCGCGCCAATGGGATAGCGGTTATGGATCCTAGCTGCGCCCAAGTCTCTTAACGTACCGCAGTGGCAACCTCTTGCGCATCGCCGGCAATGAACCCCACCCGCTGATGCAATCCGACCGGCATCACGTCGAGGATGCGCTGCGAGCCGTCGCTTGCCGCACCGCCGGCTTGCTCGATAAGCAACGCCATTGGATTGGCCTCGTAAAGCAAGCGCAGCCTCGCCTTGCCGGGGTGCCGATGGTCCGATGGGTAGAGGAACACGCCACCGCGCTTGAGGATGCGATGGATGTCGGCCACCATCGAGGCGGTCCAGCGCATATTGTAGTCGGTGCCGAGCGGCCCTTCCGAACCCATGATGCGATCCTCGATATAGCGGGCGATTGCGGGCGACCATTGCCGCCGTCGCGCCATGTTGATGGCGAACTCTTGCGTGCCGGCCGGCAAGCGCAGCGGACCATCCGTCAGGCGCCAGGAGCCAACCTCGCGATCGAGCGTGAACTCGTAAACGCCGGTACCCACTGTCAGCACGAGCAAGGTTTGCGGACCGTAAATCGCATAGCCCGCGGCGACCTGATCGCGGCCGGGCTGTAGGAAGTCTTCTTCCGTCACGTCGCGTCCGGCGCAATCGGCCGGGGCGCGGAGCACCGAGAATATCGTGCCGACCGACAGATCGACATCGACGTTGCTCGATCCGTCGATGGGATCGAACAGGAGGAGATATTCGCCCTTGGGATAGCGATTGGGAATGGGGTGGATCGTCTCCATCTCCTCGGATGCCATGCCGGCAAGGTGCCCGCCCCATTCGTTGGCGTCGAGCAGCAGATCGTTGGCGATGACGTCCAGTTTCTTCTGGACCTCGCCCTGGACATTCTCGCTGCCGAGCGTCCCCAGCACGTCACCGAGCGCGCCCTTCGAGATGGCATACCCCACCGCCTTGCACGCGCGGGCAACCGTTTCGATGAGCAAACGCAGTTCGGCCGGACAAGGGCAGCCGGGCTTGCGCTGCTGATCGATCAGGAAGCGGGACAGCGTTGGTGCTCGCGCGGTGTTCCGGTCATTCGTTTCATTCATCGGGCTGTCTCCGCGCAAGGGTCATGATCCGGTCGGCAAGGTCTGGACGGTGGGCGAATGCGGTCGCTTCGGCGATCGCCCTGACGTTCTGAATGGCTGGACACCTAATCGAACCCGAGCAGTTCATAAAGACGGTTGTGGAGGCATGAGCCCGCGTCGTCCGACATTGCCCGCAAGCGTGCTCGATCCGCGGGCGATCAGGCGTCCGTCCAGAACCACACGGCGCGCAGGGCCGCCGGGATGATCGAAGCGGTCGAACAACATGGTCATCGCGGTGCGGCCGATTTCCTCGACAGGTTGTTCGATGACCGTGAGTCCTTCACCAACAAATTCCATCCAGTCATTATTATCAAAACCAGCGAGAGCAATGTCGCGGGGTACGTCGAGGCCGAGGGTGCGCAGCGCACGCAACACCGTCAACACCATGACGCCGTTACTCGCGACGAGCGCATCAGGCCGCTTGGCGCCCTGCAGAAGCTCCGCGACCACCCGCTCTGCTGCATCTGATTCATGCGGAATGGCGACGGCTGCCGCATTCATGCCGAGTTGGTCGGCAGCGCGCTCGAAGCCGGCGCGGCGCGCGACGCCGGTGCTGCTCGCAGCGCCGAACAATCCGGCGATGTGGCGATGCCCTTCTGCGTGGAGGTGCTCGACCAGCAACGCGGCCATGGCTTCATTGTCGAGAAGCACGCAGTCATGCCCGGTCTGCGGCATCGCGCGGTCGATCAGCACGACCGGGCAATCGAGCGATAGCTTACCCGCCCGATCGACTCGCTGGCGGGACGGGGCGAGAATGACGCCGGCCACGCGCTCCTGCTGCATCAACTCGAGATACTTCGCTTCCTGAGCGGGATCCTCATCGGTGTTGCTGAGGATCACGCTGAAGCCCCGCTCGGCGGCGACCCGCTCGATCGTGCGGGAGACGGAGGTGAAATAGGGGTTGCGGATGTCGGCGACGATAAGACCGATCGTGTTCGTGTGCTGCGAACGCAACCTGCGCGCCGCCAGGTTGGGCCGGTAGCCGGTCGATTTGACGGCGGCCTGCACCCGATCCTTCATGGCGGGATCGACCGGGCGCCCGGCCAGCACGCGAGACACCGTGGCAGGCGAAACCTGTGCGACTTTCGCTACATCCTTGATCCCGACAGCCATAAGAAATCGATCTCTCATTACGGGATAACGCGCTGTTCCCAGATGCGCATTCTGCATCCTTTGCTCCCTAATTCGCAACCCTCTTGACAAAGATTGCGAGAAAACGTTTTCTCATCGTCAACGAGAATACGTGGAGAGTCGTCTGAAATGCCCGCTTCCGCCGAACCGCTGACCCGCGCCGACGAGCTTGTGCGTATCGCCGCGCGCGCCGCTGACAAGGAAGACGCGATCCGCCAGGTCGGACAATTGCTCATCGCTGCTGGCTGCGTTGCGCCAGGCTACGAGGAGAGCATGGTTCGCCGCGAGGCCGTGGCCAACACATTCCTCGGCGCCGGGGTCGCGATTCCGCATGGGCTTGGCGAGGACAAGGGGCTCGTCCGCCGTGACGGCATCGCGATCCTGCAACTGCGCGACGGTGTCGAGTGGAACCCCGGGCAGACGGCACATCTCGTCGTGGGCATCGCCGCCAATTCGGACAGCCACATCGCTATTCTGCGTCGGCTGACCCGGCTTATTCAGGACGATGCCCGGATTCAGTCGCTCGTCGCTACCGACGATGCGGGGGTGATCACATCCGCGCTCCAGGAGAATGCTCCCTCCGCCGCCGCGTCAGCGGCCGAAGACTTCAGCGAGACCGCCAAGTGGACGGTGGAGTATCCGGCGGGGCTTCACGCCCGTCCGGCTTCGGCCTGGGGTGAGGCGGCGCGCGCGGCAACAGCGCGGCTACGCGTCCGTCATGGCAGTGAGACCGCTGATCCGCGCAGCCTCGTGTCGTTGCTGCAGCTTGGGCTTAAGGCGGGCGACGCGGTCACCATCTCTGCCGACGGCCCGGATGCGCGCGCCGCGCTCGACGCCTTCTTGGCCGTGGTTCGCCGCCTGACCGCGCGTGAGAAGGAAGACGCCGCGCGCGCGGCGGCCAAGGCGAGCGTCGCGGTGCGCGGCTGGCAGCCCGTAACCGCGCTGAAGGCGATCGTCGGGGTCGCGGCAAGTCCGGGGCTTGCCGTGGGAAAGGTCCACGTCCTCGCTCCATCCGAGCTTGTGGTGCCGGACGAGCCGGTCGATCTCGTGACCGGCGGGGCTTTGCTGGACGAGGCGCTGACCCGCACGCGCGCGCAGATGAAGGCGCTGGTGGACGAAACCACGCGGCGGCTTGGCGCCTCCGATGCGGCGATCTTCAAGGCGCAGGCCGACCTGCTCGACGACACCGATCTCATCACGCTGACGTGTCAGTTGATGGTCGAAGGGCATGGCGTCGGCTGGGCATGGGACCAGGCGGTCGGCCGGATCGCCGGACAGCTCTCGGCGCTCGGCAATCCGGTTCTCGCGGCGCGAGCCGCCGACCTGCATGATGTCGGCCGACGCGTCCTCGCCGCGATAGATCCGGCGCTGGCCGCAGGGTCGCTCGCCGTCTTGCCGGAGGCGCCAGCGATTCTGATCGCGCCCGATCTGTCGCCGTCCGACACCGCCACGCTCGATACCAACCGTGTGGTCGGCATCGCGACCGCACTCGGCGGTCCCACGTCGCACAGCGCGATCCTCGCACGCACCCTGGGCCTGCCATCGATCGTCGCGGGCGGCGCCGATCTTCTCGCGCTACCGCCGGGGACGGCGGTGATCGTTGACGGCGACAGCGGGCGCGTCTGGCTCGACCCGACCGACGCCGACCTCGATTCCGCAAAGGCATGGATTACTGACCTGGCGGAAAAACGTCTCGCCGAAGCCGCCGATCGCAGCCGTCCGGCGGTGACGCGTGACGGGCATGAAATAGCGGTCGCCGCCAACGTCAATCGCCCGGATCAGGTGGCGTTCGCGCTGGCGCAGGGCGGCGAAGGCGTCGGTTTGATGCGGACCGAATTCCTTTTCCTCGAACGCGGCGACACGCCGGACGAAGCGGAGCAGGAGGCGATCTATCGCGGCATGATCGACGCGCTGGACGGCCGCCCACTGATCGTCCGCGCGCTCGATATCGGCGGCGACAAGCAGGTGCCACACCTTGATCTGCCCAAGGAGGAAAACCCGTTCCTCGGCGTGCGCGGCGCGCGGCTGTTGCTGCGTCGCCCCGACCTGCTCGATCCGCAGCTACGCGCGCTCTACCGGGCGGCGAAGGCGGGCGGTGACCTGTCGATCATGTTTCCGATGATCACCTCGGCCTGGGAATTGGTCCGGTTGCGTGAGCGCTGCGAGGCGATCCGGGTCGAACTCGACGCGCCGGTCGTGCCGATCGGTATCATGATCGAGGTACCGGCGGCCGCCGTCCAGGCCAGGGCGCTTGCCGCCCATGCCGACTTCTTCTCGATCGGCACCAACGACCTGACGCAATATGCGCTCGCCATCGACCGCCAGAATCCCGATCTCGCCAACGAGGCCGACAGTCTCCACCCGGCGGTGCTGCGGCTGATCGCAATGACGGTCGAGGGCGCCAGGGCGCATGGCCGCTGGGTCGGGGTGTGCGGCGGTATCGCCGGCGATCCGTTCGGGGCGGCGCTGCTCGTTGGCCTCGGCGTCACCGAATTGTCGATGACTCCGCGCGACGTTCCGGCGGTGAAGGCTCGCATCCGCGCCTCCGATCTGACCGCACTCGAGGCGCTCGCCCGCCGCGCCGTCGAGATGGAGGGGGCGGCCGAGGTGCGCGCGCTTGGCGAGGCGGTGGCCTGATGCGTATCCATACCGTCACCCTCAACCCGGCGATCGACCAGACGGTTACGCTCGACCGGCTCGTGCCAGGCGAGGTTCACCGCGCGACAGCCGTCCGCCAGAATGCCGGTGGCAAGGGCGTCAATGTCGCAAGCTGTCTCGCCGACTGGAATCTGGACGTCGTCGCGCATGGCCTGCTGGGGCGCGACAATGCCGCGCCGTTCGACCAGCTTTTCGCCCAGAAGGCGATCGATGATCGCTTCGTCCGCGTGGCCGGATCGACCCGGGTCAATCTGAAGTTGGTCGACAGGGTCGGTACCACCGACATCAATTTGACCGGCATCGCGGTCGACGAGAGCCAAGTCGACATGGTCGTCGCGACGCTCAGCGCAGCAGTCCAGCGCGGCGATCTTGTCATCCTGTCGGGCAGCGTACCGCCCGGCTGTTCGAGCGGTATCTATGCCATGCTCGTGCGGCAGTTGCGCGGTACGGGCTGCCGGGTTCTGCTGGACACCAGCGGTTTGCCGCTCGAGCGCGCGCTCGAAGCCGAGGTGTTGCCCCATGTGGTCAAGCCCAATCGGGATGAGCTTGCCGCCTGGGTTGGGCATCCCTTTGCGGATCGCGCCGCGCTGATCGACACCGCCCGGGGGCTTTTGGATCGCGGCGTCGAACTGGTGGTGGTCTCGATGGGCGCCGAAGGCGCGCTGTTCCTGTCGGCGGAGGGCACGGTCGCGACGCAACTGGTGCTCGGCGACGTAACCAGCACGGTCGGCGCCGGCGACGCGATGGTCGCCGGGATCGCCGCTGCCCTTCACGAAAATGCGGAACCGGAGCGGCTTGCCCGGCTCGCGACCGCCTTCGCGGGGGGCAAGCTCGGAATGGCGGGGCCGAACCTGCCGGCGCGCGGCGCCATCGAAGCGCTCGCTGCGGAGGTTTCGGTCTCGCGACTGGAGATCGCCTGACAACGATCATGAAGCGGAGAGGATCATGAAGAGACTATTGGCCGTAATCGACGGCGAGGGCAGAGATATCCAGGCCGTGCTGGCGGCGGAAGCCCTGCGCAAGGCCGCGCAAACCGAAGGCCGTCCGCTTGAAATCAAGGTGCGCGATCGCCGGCAGCCGCTCGATGTGGTGCCCGACGATGGCACGACCTTGCTGCTCGTCGGCGCTGACGAAGGCGCGCTCGGCCGGAAAGCCGACCGGCATCTGACCCTCGATGCCGTGCTGACCGACCCCGCCGGCGCGCTCCGCGACGCGGCTGACGACGGCGCGGTGTTGGCTTCGCGGATTCCCTCGATCGTCGCCGTAACCTCTTGTCCGACCGGCATCGCGCATACTTTCATGGCGGCGGAAGGTTTGCAGGAGGGCGCCAAGCAGCTCGGCTATCCGATCCGGGTCGAGACTCAGGGGTCGGTCGGCGCCGGCACGCCCCTGACCGACGAAGAGATCGCCAACGCCGAGATCGTGCTGATTGCGGCGGATCGCGAAGTCGATCGCTCGCGCTTCGCGGGCAAGCGCGTGTTCGCAAGCAACACCAAGCCGGCGATCACCGGCGGCGCGAAGCTCATCGAGAGGGCGCTCGCCGAAGCGACGGTTCAGGGCGGTGCGGGCGCCGCAGCGGGCTCCGCGCCAGCGGGCGCGAAGGAGCGCGCGGGGCCGTACAAGCACCTGATGACCGGCGTGTCGTTCATGCTGCCTTTCGTGGTGGCGGGCGGCCTCCTGATCGCGCTCGCCTTCGCGCTTGGCGGCATCCACGCCAATGATGATGCCGCTGCCGGCACGCTCGCCCACACCCTGTTCCTGATCGGTGCCAAGGGTGGGTTCGCGCTTATGGTGCCGGCGCTCGCTGGGTATATCGCCTATTCGATCGCCGATCGGCCTGGCATCGCACCCGGCATGATTGGCGGCATGGTCGCCGCCATGCTCGGCGCCGGCTTCCTCGGCGGCATCGTCGCCGGCTTCATCGCCGGCTATGGCGTCGACCAGCTCAACCGCTGGATCAGGCTGCCGAAGAACCTGACGGGTCTCAAGCCGGTGCTGATCCTGCCCCTGCTCGGTACGCTGCTGACGGGATTGCTCATGTATTTTGCGGTTGGAACGCCTGTCGCCGCAGCGCTCGCGTTCCTAACCGAGTGGCTGCGCTCGATGCAGGGATCGAGCGCGATTCTGCTCGGGGTGATCCTCGGGGCCATGTCGGCGTTCGACATGGGCGGCCCGGTCAACAAGGCCGGCTATGCCTTTTCGGTCGGGCTGGTCGCCTCCCAGGTCTATACGCCGATGGCCGCGACCATGGCCGCCGGCATGACCCCGCCGCTCGGCATCGCGCTCGCGACCTTTCTGTTCCGCGACCGCTTCACCGCCGAAGAGCGCGAAGCGGGCGCTGCGGCGGGCGTGCTGGGCCTGTCCTTCATCACCGAGGGCGCCATCCCATTCGCGGCGCGTGATCCGTTCCGTGTGATTCCATCGCTGATGGCGGGGTCGGCTGTCGCGGGCGCGATCTCGATGGCCTCCGGCGTCGAACTGAAGGTGCCGCACGGCGGCATCTTCGTCCTGCCAATTCCCGGCGCGGTCACGCACCTGCTCGCGTATGCCGCAGCGATTGTGGCCGGAACGACGCTGACGGCGGTGCTGGTCGGGGTGCTCAAGGCGTCTCACAGAGACCCTGCCACCGCGTGAAATCCCGCCACTGAGGCCGGCGCGGCCGGCCCGAAGGAACTCGACCCATGCTCGCTTCGCTCAAGGGCGCCTGCACCGCAGGCGTCGCCGTCCTCTCCTTGTCTTTCGTGGTAGCACCCGCGGCGTATGCCCAGGATAGCACCGTCACCGATCCGGCCACCCCGCCACCGCCGATTTTGCCAAACCAGGAGGCCGATACGGTGCGCCCGTTCCAGCCCCTGGCTGCGCAGGGCATCGCGCTGGCGCTCAGCTATACCGGCGAGGCCGCCGGCAATGTGAGCGGGGGCCTGCGGCGTGACAGCGCCTATACTGGCCAGGTCTATGTCGGCGCCGATTTCGACATGGATCATATCGTCGGGATCAACGGTGGCACCATCCATTTTGCAGTCACCAACCGGCATGGCGACAGCCTTTCGGCGATCGCGATCGGCAACAATACTTCAGTTCAGGAAGTGTGGGGCACGCAAAACACCCACCTTGCCATCCTGACCTGGGAGCAGAAACTGTTCGATGGCCGCCTCGACATCGAAGCCGGTCGCAGCCAGGCGAACATCCATTTTCTGAATTCCCCGCTCTACTGCAATTTCCAGACGAACTCTGCCTGCGGCAACCCGACCTTCGTGTTCAAGAACAGCAACTTCACCTATTTCCCGGCGTCGAGTTGGATGGCGCAGGCGCGTGTCCAGTTCACGCCGCGCTGGTTCCTCCACGCCGGCGTCTATGAGGTGAATCCCGATCGCAAGCGCGCCGATGACCACGGGTTCAATTTCAGCACGCGCAATGCGACAGGCGTCGTCGTACCGTGGGAAGCGGGCTATGCCGACGACAGCTACGCCACGCGCCTGCCGGGCCATTATATCCTCGGCGGCTGGTTCGACCGCGGCGATTATGCCGATCCGGTGCGCGATGCCTCGGGCGGCATCGCAATCCTGACCGGCAAGCCGGCCGCGACGTTGCATGGGCGCTCGGGACTCTATTTCCGGTTCGACCAGATGCTGACCCGTCCCGATCCGAATTCGAAGCGGGGCTTGGCCGTGTTCGGGGTCGCCATGACCAATCTCACGGGCCGCGTCGAGGAGAGCCATTATCTCGAACTCGGCTTGCTCCAGACCGGCACCTTCCGGGGGCGTGATGCCGACACGATCGGCTTTCTTATCAACGACCAGCAGTTCAGCGACCTCGCCATGGAGCGGATGCGCACCGCGCGAATGTCGGCGGGTGGTGACGGCAATATCCGCCGCCACCAATATATGATGGAGCTGGCGTATGGGGCGCAACTCAGCCCCGCCGTACGCATCTCGCCCAATATCCAGTATATCCTGCACCCCGACCAGACTGGCGCGCCGTTCCGCACGAAGAATATCGGCAATGCCCTTGTGTTCGGCTTCAAGTTCACGATCGACGCACCAACGCTGCTCGGAGCGTCGCGCCGATGATGCTGAGCCTTGCTGGTCGATCCCTCTGTTGGGAACAGATCAATCGATGCGCCAGGTCGGCAGTTCTGTGGGCGCGACCCGGAGCTGCTGACGGCGGCCAAGCGATGCCTTCCGGGGTTTGCGAAGGTCGTTAAAGGGTCACGTCTGCTAACGTGACATCCGAAGCCTTCGATGAACCGGGAGCGGTTGAGCTGAACAAGACGTTGCAAAACGCTCCACATTTCCGAAAAGCCGTTGCAACGGGTTGGGTATTATCGAGGTTGGCGAGCGATGGTCCACTATGCGCCCTTGCGCGTCGGTGACCTGTTCAGGACGTCAGAGTAGCTTAGGGGCGGAACAGGGGTCATGTGGCGCTATGTCTATCTGGGGATCGTCGCGCTGACGGTGCCCTCCATCGCGCGTGCGGCGCCAGAGGACGCTTTGCGTACACTCACGCTCCCGGCGCAACCGCTATCGTCTAGCGTGCAATCGATCGCGAAGCGCTATGGAATTCAGCTTCTATTTTCGCAAAGCGTGATCGGTGAGCGTTGGGCGCCCTCGGTTTCCGGGCGAATGACCGTAGAACAGGCATTCGCCCTGGTGCTCGCCGGCTCTCCGCTTGCCGTCCAGAAAACCGGCGAAGGCAGTTTCATCATCACCGCCATGTCCGTCGGGTCCAGCGAGCAACCGAAAGCCATTCCCGACATTCTTGTCATCGGCCAGCGGACCCAGAACACCGACGTTCGCCGCACCGAAAACGACGTTCGTCCGTATCAGGTGATTACCCGTCAAGACATCGCAGCGTCCCATGTCTCGACGATCGAAGAGCTTGCCGGCAAGCGGTTTCCTGCCAACGATCAGGGGGCGACGCTGTCGCAGCAGGGGGCTGGCGCTCAGGGTTCGACCGCATCGTCGATCAACCTGCGCGGTCTCGGGACGGACCAGACCCTCATCCTCGTCGATGGCCACCGCCTTCCCATGATGCCGGGGCCGGTGAACGGGTTCAATCAATCAGACGTGAACGCGATTCCGCTCGAAGCGATCGAACGGGTCGAGGCGATCACTGCGACGGCCGGCGGCATCTACGGCCCCGGCGCGACCGCCGGTGTGGTCAATCTGGTGCTTCGGCGTGACTATCGCGGCATCGACGTTGCGGTGACCGATGGCGTCACCGCCCGCGGCGACACCCCCACGCGTCGGGTGGACCTGCGGCTTGGTTTCACCCCCGATCACGGATCGACCGATGTGATGGTGGAATACGCCCGATCGACGTTCGGCGGGCTCGATGTTGGGGATCGCGATTACCAAAAGCGCGCCAATGCCCGCATATTCGCCAATGATCCCGGCTATTTCGTTTTGGCGGGGCCGCCGCCATCGGCGTCGTTGACGGTCGCTGCAAGCGGCGGAGATGTTCTGCGGCTGAAATCCGCGTTCGGCGGCGCGACACTGGGTTCGCAGATCACCTTCGTGCCGCCGGCGGATGGGCGATCCAGCGCTGAACTTGTCCAGGTGTTGATCGAAAACGCCGGCAAGATCGATCCCAACCCGAGCCCGGATGCGTCAGGTGATGGTCAGACCTTGCTGTCCGGACGGCGCACCACCGCTTTCATCGCCAGCGCCAGACATCGGTTGGGGCCGATCGAGCTTTTCGTGGACTATCTCCATTTCGACAATGAGGGCACCGCGCAGACAGGGTATCCGCAAAATACGATAAAGCTCAGCGCCGACGATCCCGGGAATCCGTTCGACCAAGCCGTCACCGTCTATGCGCCTCAGCCCTCGCAGACGATCCGCTACGCCTTCAGCTCTCGCGTTTCCCGACTGACGGGTGGCGTGATCGTTCAACTCCCGGGCGCGTGGCGCGCGGAGGGCGACTATAGCCACGGGTCGGGCATCAGCAGCTATGTCTCGCGCGGGCAGCAACTCACGCTTGCCGGGATTAACGCATATTACGGCGGCAACATCGGCAATCCCCTCGGTGACTATTCGGCATATCTTCAGTCTTTTGCCGGGTTGTTCGGCGATTATGGCGAAACGTCGCACGCGCGGAATGTCTTCGGCGACGCGTCGTTGAGGCTGGCCGGCCCGGTACTGTCGCTTTCCGGCGGCGATCTCAGCGCAACATTGCTCGCGGAGCGGCGAAGCGAGCGCGTGGCAAACGCGAGCCGACATTCCTACTCGCCCCTCCTTTCAGACGAGATTGTCGAGGCTCGTCCGAACTACGGGCAAGTGACCAGCTCACTCTACGGGGAGGTTCGCGCACCCTTGGTGGATGCGCTCTCCGGCTTCCGCCCCTTGCGCGGGCTGGAGGTCCAGCTTGCCATGCGGCGAGACTGGACTACGACCGATGCCATCCAGAATGCGCTGTCGGTCGATGGCGGCGGCACGCGCACGGTGCGAAATACCGGGACCGTCTACACGGCAGGTCTGAAGTTCTCCCCGATCGAGGGTCTCCTTCTCCGGGGCAGCATCTCGACCGGGCAGCAGCCCCTTACCGTTTCGAATTTGTCGCGGTACATACTGCCCGGATTAACGTTCAACGATCCAAAGCGGCCCGGAACGTTCGAATTCTTTGACGAGGTGTCGGGCGGCGCCCCGAACCCGCGGCCGGGGCGGGCCCAAAGCCTGTCCGCAGGTATCGTCTTTCAGCCACAGGGCGTGCCTAACCTGCGTGTGTCGGTCGATTTCACCCACATCGAAAAGCGCGGTGAGGATGTCGTGACTCTGGCCAACGGTTCCGCCTATTTCATCGCGAACGAACAGGACTACCCCGATCGTGTCGTGCGGCAACCGCTCACCAGCGCGGACGCGGCGCTTGGCTACACCGGCGGGCTCATCACCAGCGTCGATAGCTCAAGCTTGCAGAACGGCCGGACCGTCACCGATTCCGTCGATGGCTTGATGGATTTCAGCTTCTCGCTCAACGGCGCCGGCATCATCGCGGTGCACGCGGCCACGGCGTGGCAGCCTCGTTTTCGACGGATCATCGGCTTTGGGTTACCGAGCCGCAATTATGTCGGTGTGACGGACGGTGCGCCGGCGTTTCGGGGCAATGCGGGCGCGCGCTTCACGGCGGGACCGCTAACCCTTTCCGCCGACGCGCAACTGACCGGCAGGTACCGGATAACCAGCGCCCTCGAATTCCTCCAGGATATCGACGAGCGATATGCGGTGGTGCATCAGGGCGGTGCGGATATCGCGGCGCAGGCAACGTTCGACCTCGCCGTCGAGTACCGCGTCTCCATCGCGGATGGTGGTCTGGCGGGTCGCCCTCGTGCAATGAGCATCCGCTTCGGGGTGCAGGATGCCTTTGACACTCGCCCGAAGACCGTCGTGAACGCTTCTGGTGCGTACAACACCTATCTCGATCCGCGGCGGCGGCGCTTCGATCTCACGGTAGCTGCAAACTTGTAGGTCGAGTGTGGATTTGACGACGGCGTGCGTCGTGCCGGCTATGGAAATGCTGCTACGCCAGGGTCGCCGAAAACCGTCCGAAAACCACCGCGCGGAGCGGCTGGTATTCGGCCCGCGCGTGCCGCAAACCACCCGAGTGGCTTGGTCTGACGATATATCCGGTAACGATTCGCCGAGTGGGGCCACTTTGAATGCGTTGCGCCCGCTGCTGACCGGATATTTCAGACATCGTGTCCGCGAGCAAGAAGACGTCCACGATCTCGTGCAGGAGGTTTTTCTGCGACTTTCGCAGCGTGGCGCCCTGGTCGAAATCGCGAACCTGCGCGGCTATGCCTTTCAGGTCGCGGAGAGCGTGCTCACCGATCGCCAGCGCCGCCGCGCAGTCCGTCACGCGGATGCGCATGTCGAGCTCGATCCCGAAAGGATGGCCGAGCCAGCGCTCGCGCCCGACCGGATAATAGCTGGACGAGAGACGCTCAACGCCGTGCTTTCGGCACTGAACCAGCTCCCCGACCGGACCCGTACCATTTTTGTTCTTCGGCGGATCGAGGGCATGCGCTATCTCGATATCTCGAAGCGTCTCGGTATCTCGGTGAGCGCCGTGGAAAAGCATATGGTGCGTGCAGTCGCGCACCTCGCCTCAGTTGGAGATCTGCGATGAGCGAGCCGATCACCAGGGGGCGTTTGGCGACACTGTCGCCAGCAGAGGCCGCCGCGTTGTGGTGCGTGCAGAAAGATCAGGGGATACCGTTGGAGGCAGGGCTGTTCGAGGAGTGGCTCGAGCAGAGCCAGGCCAACCGAGCGGCTTGGCAGTCCGTCGAAAGCGCCTGGGGTGTGTTCGACACGGCGGACGATGCGGATCTCGCGGAACTTCGCCATGCCGCGCTGGCGGTTCCTCCGGTGTCGCGCTGGTATGACGTGCGCGACCATTGGCGCCCGGTGGCGGCCGCGGTAGCGGTGTTCGTTGTGCTGATAGCTGGCGGTCGAGAACTCGGTCGCCGCCCGGTACCGTCGGGCGGAGGGATCGCGACGACGCCGGGTGCAACTCCCGAGAACCAGATTTTCGAGACGAAACCCACCCCGCAGCGGTTCGCGCTCGCAGACGGAACGACGATGGCGCTCGGGGCCGATACCCTGGCTCGGGCATCGATGTCGGCTGAGAGCAGGGTCGTGACCTTGGAGCGCGGAACGGTGACGCTAGCCGTGGCGCACGATGCGTCGCGCCCGTTCCAGGTCGTTGCGCGGGACCGACGCATTCTCGATATCGGCACGCGTTTCCAGGTTGCCTTGGGCAATGGGGCAATGCGTGTCGTTCTTTTCGAGGGCAGCGTCCGTATCGAAGGGGGGGACGCCACAAGGGTGTTGCGGCCCGGCGAGCAACTGATCGCACGCCCCGGAAAGCCTGACGTCATCACGCGGGTCCCCCCCGGAGAGGCGGGGGGCGGCGAACTGGTCCAGCTCGATAACGTGACGCTTGCCGCTGCGGCAGCGGCGATCAACCAGGGTAGCGCGCTCAAACTCGTCGTTCCCGATCCCAAGATCGCACAGCTTCGCGTGTCCGGGCGGTTCCGCGCTGGCGACCCTGAACACTTCGCCCGAAGCGTATCGGCCTTGCTTTCCCTCCAGGTCGTGCGGGTCGGGCCGACCCGGCTGGAGTTGCGTCGCCTGCGGTAGCGACCTGCCTCGCAAGCCCGTTGCAGATGGCCCAGCTCGACTTGCCCGACCCAAGCGATGATATTGACGGAAACCTTCGAGGAACTTGAATGGTCAATCCTGGCACCCCAACCTACGATCAGCTCAGAACCTTCCTTGCAGTGGTCGACAGTGGGAGCTTCGCCGGTGCAGGCCGTCAACTCGGCCGTGCCGTCTCCGTGATAAGCTACGGCATCGCCAATCTTGAAGCGCAACTTGGGGTACGGCTCTTCGATCGCGAAGGCACGCGCAAGCCGAAGCTGACGGTGGCCGGACGCGCGGTCCTCGCTGAGATCCGGACGATCGGCGAAGGCTTCGATGGTCTGCGCGCCAAGGTGAAAGGGCTGCTGGAAGGGCTGGAGGCAGAGGTCAATCTAGCGCTCGACGTCATGCTGCCGGCCGCCAGAGTCGGTTCCGTCCTGCGCGCCTTCAACGTGGAGTTCCCGACGGTTACCTTGCGTCTGCATGTGGAGGCGCTTGGCGCCGTGACGGCGCTGGTTCTCGATCAGAACGCGGTGGTCGGCATTTCCGGACCGCTGGCCGCGGGCGTGCAGGGTGTCGAATGCATATCGGCGGGTTCGGTACCGATGGTTCCGGTCGCCGCACCCGATCATCCGCTTGCGCGCATGGAGCGGATCGCGCCTGGCGCCGGGCGGGAACATATCCAGCTTGTCCTTACCGATCGCTCGCCGCTCACCGAAGGCCGGGATTTTTCGGTCATGAGCCCGCGAACCTGGCGGCTCGCGGATCTTGGCGCCAAGCATTCACTGCTGCGGGAGGGGATCGGCTGGGGGAATATGCCATTGCCGATGATCGAAGGCGATCTCGCATCGGGCACGCTGGTTCGGCTCGAAATGCCGGACCATCCTGGTGGCATGTACCGCTTCGCCGGCGTGTGGCGTCGTGATCTGCCACCGGGTCCAGCCGGGTCGTGGCTGCTCCGTCAGTTCGTCGAGTACGGCAAGCAAGATCAGGAGTTCACAGACCTGTCTGATATCTAAACCTGGAAAGAGTGCGAGGACGAGGATTGTGACGATCGATCGGCGGGCGATAGGTTCGCTCAAAGGTGTTGCCGTCGATGTGGCGGGATGGGACGGGGTCGGTGCCGCGGTCGATTTATCGTGCGTATGCATGTTCGAGCGCGAAATGCCCGGGACATCGATTGCGGGAGGTCTGCTGCATCTCGACGTGGCGCTCGGGGGCGCACTCTTACGGTTGAGGACCGAGACGGTTTTTCGCGCGAAGGACATGGACTTCCTCGTGCTGGACCAGCTTCCGGCAGAGATCGGCTCGGCCGCGGTGCTGATCATCGGCCTTGGCGATCCGCTCGCGTGGACGCCATCGGTGATGGAGCGGTCCGTCATGCTGGCGGCCGGCATCGCGCACGAGCGCCGCGTCGCCTCGGTCGCGTTCGCGCCCAGTCTGCTGGATTCGGGCATCAAGGCGACAGGGGATACGCCAGCGGCGATGCTGGGCGGTCTCAATTCCGCGTTGCGCCGGCTGGAACGCACAGCCACGCTGGAACTCGCTTCGCGGCCGCCCTTGCGGTCTTGGACGTTCGACGCGGGCATTGCGCATCTCGACGGTGCAGAAGCGCAGTTTCGAGCTGCGCTCACGGTCATCGAGCCACAGGCTTGACCGTTACCGGGGGCAGCTTCGCGGCGGCGCATCGATTGGCCCGGCGGTGCCGCGACAGAGCTATTCAACAATGTTGAACGCCAGCCTCGATACTATCCCACTGATTTAGCCCGAGGCGTCCTGTATCTCGTCCCCGAGATTATTGGAGATAGGTCGTGGCCGAGAAAACGCTTCTTACTCCCGCCGATTGCACGGTGGTTCTGGTGGACGAGCAGGCCGGGCTCGCGTTCGCAGCCGGTTCTGCGGATCGGCAGTCGCTACGCAGCAACGCGGTTGCGCTCGCGCGAACCGCGGTCGCGTTCGAAATACCAACGGTCGTCAGCACATCGGCATCGAAAGTGTATAGCGGCCCGCTGATGCCGCCGCTGCGCGCGGTCCTGCCGAACGTCACGCCGATCGAGCGACGCACCATGAACCTGTGGGAAGACGATGCGGCAAAAGCGGCAGTGGTGGCGACCGGACGTAAGACGCTGGTCGTCGCAGGTTTGTTGACGGAGGCCTGCGTCAGCTTTCCGGTGCTGGCCGCGCTTGCGGACGGTTACGCGGTCCACGTGGTTGCCGATGCGTGCGGCGGGTTGACGCCGGCCAGCCATGACGCGGCGTTGCGCAGAATGGAGCAGGCGGGCGCGGTGATGACGTCGTGGCTCCAATTTCTGCTCGAAATGCAGCGGGATTGGACGCGTCACGATACCTACGAAGCCGCGCGTAGCATCGTCGTCGATCACGGCGGCGGTTACGGCATCGGCCTCGATTATGCGCGCGACATGATCAAACCCTGATCGCACGCACACGTTCCCGCCTTCGTATCGTGCCGGTTTCCATTTTCCGCACGACGTGAGGATTTGAGCAGGCGCTGCGTCTACGCATCGCCATCGCCGAAGGAAACCATCGCATGAGCTTCGTATTCGAACCCACCGACTGGCAGATCGTGCCGGCGCGAACCTTTGCCGAACTGAAGGTCGGCGAAATCTTCCGGGCGC
Source organism: Sphingomonas pollutisoli (assembly GCF_029167165.1). NCBI lineage: Bacteria > Pseudomonadati > Pseudomonadota > Alphaproteobacteria > Sphingomonadales > Sphingomonadaceae > Sphingomonas > Sphingomonas pollutisoli. The sequence goes on along the minus strand of NZ_JARFNJ010000004.1, from coordinate 210,217 downwards.
CCAGCCGGACACTGACTGACGCCCATGCGTCCGCGTTCCAGACGGTTTCGTGCGACAACCATCCGATCCATTACGATGTCGGATACGCGCGGCGGTACGGCCATCCCGCGCCGGTCGTCCACGGCTTGCAGGTACTCGCGTTCACCGCGCCGGGTGCGACGTTGCTTCCGCACACGTTCGGCGCGGTGTTCATCGCCTTCACCGAACTGTCCGCGAAATTCCTGGTCGAGGTTCATGCCGGCGATACGCTGTATTCCGCGTTGGAGATCGTCGCGCTCGAGCCGATGGACGGTAAGGGCCAGGTGACGACCAGCGTGACCGTCCACAATCAAAAGGGCGAACTCGTCCTCTCGGGCATGCACAAATATCTGTTGCGCACCGGCTGATCCGCGCTGCGCATACGATTATCGCGGAATGGAGAACACAATGTCGGATCTGTCACCACCGCCCATGACGACGCAGGAGCTACGCATCGTCGATGCGCAAGGCCATCCGCGCATCTTGATGTCCGCCAAGGACGGGGTGCCGACGATCGTCCTGGTTGGTCTTGACGGAAAGCCGGGCGCGACTGTGGCATTAGATGCCGCAAACCGGCCCAGCGTCACGCTGACGAACCCCGACCCGGCGCTGCCGAGTGCGGCACTCGCGATTGATGACAAGGGAGCCCACGTGAAGTTCGATCGCCCCGGCGGGGCATCGAGCTACCTTTTCCTCAACAATCAAGGCGTCTCGGGCGTGGTGTTGATCGACGCGGCAGGCAGGCGACGGCTCGACGCGACCGTGGCTGCCGACGGCACGCCGACGATCGAACGCCGTGACGCTGCCGGAGCGCCGCTTCCCTGATTCCCGGCGATGCAACGTTGATGACCGGCCGATGCCCAACGATCCAGTATCCAACCGACGAGGACTTTCGAATGTGCATGATCGACCGCTTGCTCCTGAGCGTTACCGCAGCCACGATGACGGGCGTCGGCGCTTCGCCTACGGTCGCGCAGGGCGACGCCAAGTGAGCGTGCGGTGGCGTGCCATGCTGGCGTCGGTGCTGATTGGCGTGCTTTCGGTGGGTACGTCACTACAACCGGCCATCGCTGCGGCGAGGCCGGTGGGAGGGCAGGCGCCGGGCTATTACCGGATGCATGTCGGTCGCTTCGAGGTCACGGCGCTGCTCGATGGCACGCACCCCTTCCCGTCGGACAAGGTGGCGGTGAACGCGAAGCCGGGCGAGGTCGATGCGCTGCTCGCAGCGCAATACCTGCCGCCGGCGTTCGAAGGTATGATCAATGCCTTTCTGGTGAACACGGGAGATCGGCTTGTGTTGATCGATACGGGAGCCGGCAATCTCTACGGGAAGGAGGGCGGTGGTTTGGTGTCGGCGATCCGAGCCGCAGGCTACACGCCCGATCAGATCGACGACATCTTCATCACGCACCTGCACGAGGATCATGCGGGCGGGTTGCTGCTGGATGGCAAGCCGGTTTTCGCCAAGGCGATCGTCCACGTCTCGAAGCGTGACGCCGATTTCTGGCTGAACGATGCCAATCAGGCCAACGTCGATGATCTTCTCAAACCGTTCTTTCCTGCGATCCAGCAGGTGGTAGCGCCCTATATCGCCGCAGGGCGCTTCAAGCCTTTCGAAGGCGAGGCGCCATTGTTGCCGGGACTTACTCCTATCGCCGCGCCCGGCCACACGCCCGGCCACACCTTCTATCTGCTGCAGGACGAAGGTCAGTCGCTGCTGTTCTGGGGCGATACCGTCCACATGCAGCCCGTCCAGTTCGCCGACCCGAACATCGCCATTCGCTATGACTGGAATGCGGACATGGCGGTGGCGGCACGCAAGGCTATCCTCGCACGGGCAAGCGCGGAGCATTGGTGGGTGGCGGGCGCGCACATCTCGTTTCCCGGCATCGGCCATGTCGTCGCAGACAATGGCCATTATCGTTGGGTGCCTGCCAACTACACGCTGAACCGGATCACGCCATGATACAGATCGCCAACCACACCGCGCGCGCCAACGGCATCCGTCAGAATTACATCGATGCGGGCAGCGGCGCTCCGGTGGTTCTCCTGCACGGTTTCCCGGAAACCAACTATGCCTGGCGGCATCAAGTGCCGGTTCTCGGCGAGCTTTATCGCATCATCGCGCCCGACCTGCGTGGGTATGGCGAGACCGATAAGCCTGCATCCGGTTATGACAAGCGCACGATGGCGGCGGATCTTGCCGCGCTGCTCGATCTCCTCGCAATCGACAAAATCGCGCTCGTCGGGCACGATCGGGGCGCGCGTGTCGCGACGCGCTTCGCCAAGGACTTTCCGGACCGGGTCGATCGATTGGTGGTGATGGACAATGTCCCCACCCGCATCGTCGCGCGCGATCTCGATGCGCGCATCGCCAAAGCCTATTGGTTCTTCCTCTTTCATCTGGTCCCCGACCTCCCCGAAACGCTGATAGCGGGCAAGGAGGAGCCGTGGCTGCGTTGGTTCTTTTCCGACTGGACCTATGACCCAGCGGCGATCACCGGCGATGCGTTCGACACATACGTTCGTGCGTATCGCGCGCCCGGTGCGGTTCGAGGCGCGATGGCCGACTACCGCGCCAATGCCGAAGATCTGGCGCAGGATGCGGCGGATGCGGACGTCAAGATCGCCTGCCCGACCCTCGCGCTGTGGGGCGAAAACTTCGGCGCCGTGGGTGAGATGTTCGATATGCCCAAGGTCTGGGCGGAGATGGCGGATACCCTCCGCGCCGTACCGATCCCGCGGTGTGGCCATTTGCCACATGAAGAACGGCCCGAAGCCGTGAACGCGCTCCTCCTCGACTTTCTGGACGGCTGGACGGGAGTGTGATGCGCTGAACGCCCGGCCTCGTCTCGAGCGGTGACCGGACGACGGCAAGGTTACCGCAGCGGATGATACCGAGGGGCTGCGCCAAGCGCCTGTTACGGGTGATCGGATCAATCCGATCACCCGAGCCCAAGCTATGCCGCGTCTTTCGCGGACGCCGAAACAGCCGCCAGGATCACATCCGTCACCTCTCCGGGGTGCGACAACACTACCATGTGGCTCGACGCCAGCTCCGTGATCTGCGCGCCCATGCGCGTGGCGAAATCACGCTGCATCTGCGGGCTGATGGCACGATCATCCTGCGCCACGACATACCACGATGGCAGCGAGCGCCACGCCGGCGTGCTGACGCGGTCGCCGAAGCTGGATGTGGCAAGCGGTCGCTGTATCGCGGCCAGAGCCTTGGTTTCCGTGGCGGGCAAATCGTGCGCGATGACGTCCGCCATCCCCGCGTCGGTTATCAACAGGAAACCTTCGCCATACGGCCGGATCGCGCCCATCACGCCGGGCGTGGGATATGGCGCCAGCAGGTCGCTGCCGGATTGGCCCGCATCGTTCGCGAAGGCGGCGATGTAGACCAGAGCCTTGACATCGGCATCGGCGTCCAATCCCACTTCCGTGATGACGCTACCGCCCCAGCTATGTCCGACCAGGACGATCGGGCCGACGATATCCGCGAGCGCGCGGCGCGTCGTCGTGGAATCGTCACCCAGTCCGGTCAGTGGCAATTGTACGGCCCGTACCGGAAAGCCCTTTTGCTGGATTAGCCGGATGACCCGGCTCCAGCTCGACCCATCGGCCCAGGCGCCGTGAACGAGCACTATCGTCGGAAGGTCTTTTTCGATTGTCATGGCCATGGTCGTCTCCTTGGTTGAACGGTGTTGCCCGGCTCGGGCATCGAGCCTTGTTGAGAGATGCGTCCGGGGAAAACGCTTTCGGATCACGCTTCAGCCAGCATTGGCGCCGTCGGTCGGGACGGCGATGTCGAAGCCGTTGAGCGTCACCGATACGAAGCAGTAATGGCCGACAAGCCAGATCAGTTCGTTGGCGCCCGCTTGACCGAACAGCGCGATGCCCCGTTCATAGAGGGCGGCGGGGAGCGGACCGCCTTTCAGCAAAGCCTTGGCGATGTCGAATGCGGCCGCTTCCTGCTCGTCCAGATCCTCGGGCCGCTCGCCTGCGGCAAGGGTGGCGATCCGCCGATCGCTCATTCCATCCTTTTGCTTCGCCACGGCGCCATGCGCGTAGAGCTCGAAGGCGGCGCCGAAATGGGCGCCTGTGACCAGAATCGCGACCTGACGGGCCGGGTCGGGGATGCGCTGCGCCTTCGTGAGCGCCTGCGTGACGGTCCAGAACGCCGTGCCGACTTCGGGGTCGTGGAGCCATGCGTTCCACGGGCCGAGCAGCGCGCCGTCAGCGCGCGTGGTCGTAAAGCCGCCGAACTTTGCGGAGACGCCTGCCGTCATCGCGTCGAACAGCGGGCGCTGGGCATCGCTCAGCTCGTCGGGGGCGATCGGTGGGAGACGCATGATCAGATCCTTTCAGAAAACGGTGCGCGCGCTTGTGAAACCGACGCCTGCGTGCCTGCCGCATAGGCGTGCGAGAGTTTGTGGTTGTTCGGTCGCGGGCGCGCGGGCGGGGGCGGGGGCGTCGAAGCTACACGGATGCCAACGGATGCAGCGCCCGTCCTCACGACACCAGCTTCGCGGACGCCGGATGCAGCGAGCACGCCATCGTACCGAACAGAACCAGCGCGCCGGCAAGCGCCAACGGCGAGGCGATCCCGACGTGGACCATGAGCCATGCCCCGATTGCCGCGCCGACGAAGATCGCCAGCACCGCCCCGATCCGTCTTGGCCAATTGGGGTTGCTGCCACCCGCCGCGCTGGAATCCGCGCCCAGGCCGGTGAGCGTCAGCGTCAGGACGGTGGTGGTAAGGTCGGCCACCTTGAGCTGACGGATGGTGGCGTTGCGAAAGCCCATCGCAAGGCCGGTGAGAGCGATGATGGCAAACAGCCGCACCTCCGGCGTCTGCGTCGCCACGTCGAAGCCGATCGCGACACCGGCGGCGGCCCATAGCAGCGCCGCTTCGGCCGCCGCTGCGGTGAGCAACCAGCGCCGTTCGGTCTTGCCGACATGGGCCTTGCCGGCACGCCCGGCGATCGTAGCGCCAATCATGAAGCTGATGATCGCCGCGACAAAGGGCATGACCTTGAACCCCGGCGCGCCGGCGGCGGCAAAGCCGAGAAAAACGACGTTGCCGGTCATGTTGGCCGTAAACACCTTCCCCAAGCCCAAAACGCTGGCGGCATCGACGAGCCCGGTCGTAGCCGAGAGCAGGAGCAGCAGCGGCACGCGCGGGTCGGAAACGGACGGGCGGGATGGGGATGCTGACATGCGACGTGATCCTCTTCAGAAGCGAAAATTGGTCTCGAGACCCAGCATCGTGATCGTCTTCGCGGACCCCGTCTGACGGATGAAGCCGCCGGGCGCGAAGGCGGAGAGCGAGGTCGAGAGTTCAAGTTCGGGCGTTGCCTGCCATGCCAGAGTGGCCTCAGCCTCTTTGCCGATGAATCGTGCGGTTGCGCTGCCCGCCGCACGGATCAAATTGCCGGGGATGTCGTACACGCCGTCGGCGCGCGAATAGCGCCAATAGGCCATACCGGCGATACTCGCCGACACGCTGCTGGCCAGCGCCACCGCGACGCGCGGATTGACGCTGATGATGTTGTAGGGTCCGACCGGCGAAAGCTCGCCGAAATATTTGCCCTTCGGGAACAGCGCGTTGAACGTGTTCAATCTCTTATCGTCGCGGTCGCGATCGCCGGAGACGATGTTGACGCGCAGAACCGCGTCGGGCTTCAACGGTACGTCGGCAAAACTGTGGCCAGCCTCGGTGCCGATCGTCCAAGCTGAGATAGGCTCATCGGCAAATCGGCCCGATTGGTAGACGCCTTCGACGTTCCAGTGCCACCCGGCCGATGCACCGAACAGTCGCGCGCCAAAGCTGTCGCGCTGCTCGGCGCCATTGACGCCGCCGTATCGGGCTGCGGTGTTGCGATAGCCGAGCCAATAAACGTCGATGCCGGACGCAAGGCCGATCGCAGGGATCGTCGCATAAACGCCCCATAGCGACTTGGTGCGGGAGCGGGTGTCGTCGAACGTGCCGGGGCCCGGCGTTACTGGGCGGACCGCCAGCAGGGTTATGGTCGCCCCTTTCAGGGAAACGAGCCCGCGCAAACCATCGAACGCCAGCGGCACGTTCGGGCCGTAGCGTGTGCCCACCAATCGCTCGGTGCCGAGCGACAGCATTTGCCGGCCTGCACGCAGCGTCACGCCAGCGCCATCGATCGCGTTCGTCTGAGCACCAAGGCGAAGGTCGACGAACCCCTGCAGCACATCGGTGCGCGTCTGATCGACGGGGCCGGCGGACGGCGCGACGCCGATGGCATATGCCAGGATCGGCTGGACGAAAGCGCGCGCGCCGATCGCGCCTGTGCCGATATGGAGATCGGCATAGGGCATTGCGCGCAACCACAGATAGCTGTCGTCGGGCGCGTCACCGCCTCCCCACAGATTGTTGTGATAGGTCTCGTTACGCGCACGCAGTTCGATTCCGGTGGTCAGATAGGCATCATCTCCGACCGGGATATATTTGAACGGTTCCGTCCAGTGATCCGTGCGTGCGGCGGAACTGGCAAGCTGGTCGTAATGCTCGTCATACCGGGTGATCGTCAGCGTGGGTGCCTGCCACGCTTCCGTTGCAGTCGGTGGTTGAGTGCCGGCCGTCGCGGTTTGCGCTGAGACCTGCTTGGTCAGGCAGGCCGCAGCAACCACCGTGATCGCAAGCTTCGCGAGCTTAGCCACGTCGAGCGTCTTTGGCGCGCTGGTCCAATTCGGCGACGATGGCCGCCAGCACGAACCCGCCGATCAGCCCAAGATGCTCGAAGAACGCGTTGGTCGCCATGAAGCGCGCCTGCCCCGCCGGCATTGCCCAGAAGGCATTGGCGGTAATCGCGGCAAGCAGCGTGAACACGCCAAGCATCCCTGCGCCGAGCCACACGAACCGTCCCCATAGGATCAAGACTGGACCAACGATTTCGACCAGGATGGTCAGAGCCGCGAAGACGGCGGCAGGCTGCATCCCGAAATGCGCCTGCTCCGCGACCGCCGCAGGCCAGTCGCTCGCCTTCACGATCCCGCCCAGCAGATAGGCGCCGACCAGCGCCAGACGAGCGACGAACCCCGTCCAGCGCCAGTCGAGGATCGCATCCACGAAGCGGGGATCGCTTTGTGGTCTCATCGTCACTGCGTGACGGGCGAATGGATCTCGGCGATGTACCCGCCGGGAAAACGAACCATTGCCGATTGCCGGTCACCCGCCACATGCGGCGCGACCAGCGTCTCGACACCGGCGGCAGTCGCCTTCACCAGTGTCGCTTGCAAATTCGGAACGGTATAACCGGTGATCTCATGGCCATATGGCCAAGGCAATTGACCATCCGATACGATCACCAGCATGTCGCCATAGCCCGAGGTGAGCCGCACGCGGCGATAGCTCTTGCCGGGTTGGCCGATGTCCGCGCCGTCCGCCGTCTTGTCGTCGAGCGTCTTCGCGTGGGCATAGCCGCGCCAGCTCTTCAGGAAAGCCGGTGCGGCGTCGGCGGTCAGGTAAACCCGGTTTTCCGGCACCGTGGCAAGTGGCGTGTAGTTCGGTTTGGCAGTGTGCCAGTAGAGTTGCATGCTCACCCCGCCGGGCCATTGCACGACGACATCGCGGCCGATGGGATCGGGAAAGGTTGTAATCAGCCGCACGGCGCCGTTCTTCACCGCCGAGGCGACGGCCGCGTCGATGTCGGTGACGAGATAACCGTTGCGCTCGTGCCCGAAGGGGTAGGGGATCGGTGTCAGGAAGCCGAACCCCGAAACGGTGCCGGCGGGCGTCAGTGCGAGCTGCGATTTGGTCTTGCTCGGGGTCGGCGTAACCTGGAACTGGCCCTGCGCGCTCAGCTTGCCGCCGAAGGTCGCGACGAAGCTCTGCATGAAGGCGTCGTATTGCTCCTGGGGAACGTAGACATGGGTCGTGTCATATTGCGGGCCGACGGCGTAGTCGGTGGTGGCGGTCTGCTGCGCCGTGGCAGCGGGGACGACGCTCGCACTTGTTAGCAGTGCGGTCGCAACGAGCAGGCTGAGCTTGATCTTCATCGGATTGCCTTTTCTGTTCGAGGAAATATCAGACGGCCCAGCAGCCGCAGCCGAAACTACCCCAGAAGCTCTGGACGTCCTTGACCGGAACATTCGCGCCGAGCGCTGCCGCATGGTCGTGGCCGTGGACCGAACAGGCGCTCGTGCAGCCGCAGGCGCTGGCCAGCTTGGCGGACGCTTCGGGTGTACGATGATAGCCGCCGAAGGTCGCGACCGGGGACCAATCGGGCATCGGCGGGGGCAGCGCGGGGGCGAGGGGCGCGTAATCGCCCTCGCCCGACACAACCTTGCCGCCGAGGATGGTCAGGACCGAACGCAGGTGCGGGATGTCGCTTTCGGGCACGGAAAAATAATCGCCCGATAGCACCGCCAGATCTGCGAGCTGGCCGACCTTGATCTGGCCCTTCTTGCCGACCTCGCTCGAAAACCAGGTGTTGTCCACGGTCCAGAGGCGCAGCGCCTTCTCACGGCTGAGGCGATTGACGCCCGGGTACAGCGATAGCCCGCCGACCGTCTTGCCGGTCACCAGCCAATTGAGCGACACCCACGGATTGTAGCTGGCCACGCGAGTCGCATCGGTGCCCCCGCCGACAGGCAGACCCGCCGCCATCATCTTGGCGATCGGCGGCGTCCGCTCGGCGGCTTTGGCGCCATAGCGTTCGACGAAATATTCCCCCTGATAGGCCATGCGGTGCTGGATCGCGATGCCGCCACCAAGTGCGGCGATGCGATCGATATTGCGGTCGCTAATCGTCTCGCAGTGATCGAAGAACCAGTTGATCCCGGTGAAGGGGATGTCCTTCGCCACCTTCTCGTAGACGTCGAGCGCACGGCCGATCGTCTGGTCGTAGGTCGCGTGGAGCCGCCAGGGCCATTTATGTTCGGCCAGCAAGCGGATAACGGGTTCCAGATCGCTTTCCATGCTCGGCGCCATATCGGGCCGTTCGACCCGGAAGTCCTCGAAATCGGCGGCGGAATAGACGAGCATCTCGCCCGCGCCGTTGTGACGGTACGTGTCGTCGCCTTGCCCTGGCGTGACCTGTTTCACCCATCCCTGGAAGTCGGCAAGCTCCTCCTTCGGCTTTTGCGTGAAGAGGTTGTAGCTGATGCGCAGCGTGAGCTGGTCGTCCTTGTGGAGCTGTTCGATGATCTCGTAATCATCGGGGTAATTCTGATAACCCCCGCCCGCGTCGATCACGCCGGTGACGCCCAGGCTGTTCATCTCGCGCATGAAATGGCGCGTCGAGTTGAGCTGATATTCCGGCGGCAGCTTCGGTCCCTTGGCAAGCGTCGCATAGAGGATGGTTGCGTTGGGGTGGGCGAGCAGCAGCCCGGTAGGGTTACCCGCCGCATCGCGCACGATCTCGCCACCGGGCGGGTTGGGCGTGTCCTTCGTGTAGCCGACGACGCGGAGTGCCGCGGCATTGAGCAGCGCGCGGTCATAGAGATGGAGGATGAAAACGGGCGTATCGGGCGCGACGGCATTCAGTTCGGCGATCGTCGGCAGCCGCTTCTCGACGAACTGGTGTTCGGTGAAGCCGCCGACGACGCGAACCCATTGCGGCGCCGGGGTGTTATCGACCTGTCGCTTGAGCATCGCCATGGCGTCGGCAAGGCTGGGCACGCCGTCCCAGCGAAGCTCCATGTTGTAGTTCAGTCCACCGCGAATGATGTGCATGTGACTGTCGATCAGGCCCGGTATGATCCTGCGGCCGTGCGCGTCGATCACCTGTGCCTTCGGCAGCGCCGCGCGCACTTCCTGCTCGGAACCCACCACGAGGAACCGGCCGTCGCGGATCGCGACGGCGTGTGCTTCGGGATTTTCGCGGTCGAGCGTCGTCACCTTGGCGTTGACGAGGATCAGGTCGGTCATGGCTGTTCTCCGTTGACTAGCGTTGGCCGGCATCGCCGCCAGCGTCAGGACGGCCGAGCCTCCGAGCAGGGTGTCGCGCCGCGTGATCGTCATGCATCTGCCTTCCCCGGCGCCGCCGCTGGATCTCCCGGCAAGCGGCCCATCATCGGTTCGGCGCATGCGCTCGTGACGGCCGCCACCACCGGCTGCCCGGCGATGATCCGCCGTGCGATCGGCACGACCTGCTCACCGAACAGGATGCCGAGCAGGCCCACCAACGCGATCATCGGTGGTGCCGGAGATTTGACGCCGAGGAGGCTGTAGATACCGCCAACCAGAAGGCCTGCGGCAAGCGAAATGATATAGGGCTTCATAACAATATCCTCGGCGTCGGAGGATCAACCGCGCACGAAGGCGAGGAGATCGGGGTTGATGACATCGGCGTTGGTCGCCAGCATGCCGTGCGGATAGCCGGGGTAGATTTTGACGGTGGCATGCGGCACGAGCTTGCCCTGTTTCAGTGCGGCGTTCTTGTACGGAACGACCTGATCGTCATCGCCCTGCAGGATCAGCGTCGGCACCTTGATCGCCTGCAGATCGGCGGTCTGATCGGTCTCCGAAAAGGCCTTGATGCCGTCGTAATGGGCCTGTGCGCTGCCGTTCATGCCTTGGCGCCACCAATTGTCGATAATGCCCTGGCTGACCTTCGCACCGGGCCGGTTGAAGCCGTAAAACGGGCCGGCGGCGAAATCGCGGAACATCTGCGCACGATTGGTCGCGACGCCCTGACGGATGCCGTCGAGCACCTCGATCGGCAGACCATCGGGGTTGTTGGGCGCCTTGATCATCAGCGGCGGGACCGCGCTGACCAGGACCGCCTTGGCGACGCGGCCAGACGGCTGGCCATGTTTGGCGACATAGCGCGCGACTTCGCCGCCACCCGTCGAATGGCCGATGTGAACGACGTTGCGAAGGTTGAGGTGTTCGACCACCGCCGCCGCGTCAGCGGCATAATGGTCCATGTCGTGGCCCGTGCCGACCTGCGCCGACCGGCCATGACCACGCCGGTCGTGTGCGACGACACGGAAGCCGTTGTTCAGGAAGAACAGCATCTGCCCGTCCCAGTCGTCCGACGAGAGCGGCCAGCCGTGATGGAACATGATCGGCTGGGCATCCTTGGGGCCCCAATCCTTGAAGAAGATTTCGACGCCGTCCTTGGTGGTTACGAACTCGCTCATTGTCTTCACTCCTTTGAATGTACCGGATTTGATGGTCGCAAGGGCTGCCGATGGCAGCAGTGTCGCCGCAGCCGCGCCAGCGGAGGCGATGACGACCGCGCGACGGGACAGCTCGATCTTGGGGTTGGTCATGTGGATGGCGATCCTTTCCGCGAAGCGCCCGCCTGATCAGGCGTGCGCGCCCTCGGAGGCACCGAACATCGTCTTCGCGTAGGTGACGCCGAGGCCGTAACCGCCGCCCCACTTCTTTGCGATGCCGGTGGTGCTGTCATACGTGTCGCTGCGGGCCCAGTCGCGCTGCAGTTCCAGCAAGTACTGAAGTGACGTCATCGGCTTGGCGCCAAGCTGGATCATGCGCTGCACGGCGCGCTCATGCGCTTCGACCGAAACGTCGCCGCATGCATCGGCGATGAAGTAGCAATCGAAACCCTGATCGACCGCCGAAGCGACAGGGCCGACGATGCAGACGCTGGTCCACAGTCCGGCGAAAATGATCCGCTCTTTGCCGATGCGATTGATCTCGGCGATGACACCTTCGTCCTCCCACGTGTTCATCGACGTCCGGTCGAGCATCGACTGTCCCGGGAACGCATCCCTGATTTCGTCGAACATCGGGCCGGAAAAGCTCTTCTCGGCAACGGTCGTCAGGATCGTTGGTACGTCGAACGATTTGGCGGCGCGACTGATAAGCGCTGCGTTGTTACGCAGCAGTTCCGCCGCGATCGACTTGGTCGCAAACGCCATCTGCGACTGGAAGTCGATCAGGATCAGCATGTGGTCGGTCGGCGAGATAAGCGACGTGCCGGCTCTGGCGGTTGCGGTTGCGGTCATCTTTCAATCTCCTTCAGGGTCCGGAAGCGATGACGTTGACCCTAAAGAATTCCACATCGGGAAATAGCGAGGAAAGTTCGCCAGACTTGTTCAAGAAAGTTGAAAAGCCGATTCGTTGAATGGGCATGAACGGCTACGGACGGCCGAGGCCGAACCGGTCTGCTAAGCGTCGGTAATCAGGAGGAAAAAGTCGAGACCCGTGGTCTTCTGCGGACCCCTGTGGAATGGTCCGTGGCGGAGCGGGAGGGATTCGAACCCTCGATACGCTTTTGACGTATACTCACTTTCCAGGCGAGCGCCTTCGACCACTCGGCCACCGCTCCGCATTCGCTGGATTTGTGGCCCCTATCGGGTCGGTGCGGGCAGCGCAAGCGGCGCGTGAGGATTGCATGGTGGCCGCGCCTCGTGTCAGGATCGCCGCCATGCCGATGCTCCTGCCCGTACTGCTCGCACTCGCCGCCGCCCCGCAGGGTGCCGCGCCGCCGCCGAAACCCACCGCCGCGCAGATCGCCGCCGCCGCGCCGGCCTCGTCCTGGGCCGCCATCGCGCCCGAGGATCTGCTGGTGATCGATTTCGCGGACGGGCAGCGCGGGATTATCTGGCTCGCCGCCACGCTCGCGCCGGTGCATGTCGCCAACATCCGCACGATCGCGCGCAGCGGCTGGTGGCGGGGCGGCGCAATCTACCGGGTGCAGGACGATTATGTGACGCAATGGGGCGATCCCACCAACAAGAAGCCGCCCGCCGCCGGCATAGCGCTGCATCCGCCCGCCGAATATGAATGGCCGGCGTCGGCGCACCCGGTCGTCGCCAATCCGTACAAGGATGCCTATGCCGCCGTCACCGGCTTCACCGCCGATGGCTGGGCGGTGGCGGGGGACGGGCGTTCGCAATGGCTGCCGCATTGCTACGGCATGGTCGGCGTCGCGCGCGATCTGGCGCCCGATGTCGGGACGGGCGGAGATCTTTACACCGTGATCGGCCACGCGCCCCGGCATCTCGATCGCAACATCGCGCTGGTCGGCCGGGTGATCGACGGCATGGCGGCGTTTTCGGCGCGCAAGCGCGGGACGGGCGGGGGCCTCGGCCTGTATGAAAGCGCCGAGGATTATGTGCCGATCCGCCGCGTCGCGATCGCGAGCGATCTGCCCGCCGGGGAGCGACTGTCCTACCAGTATCTCAAGCCCTCCGCGCCCGAGTTCGCGCGGACGCTGGAGGCGCGCGCCAATCGCGGTTTACCGTTCTTCACCGTGCCGGCGGGCAACGCCGATCTGTGCAATCTCGACGTTCCGGTGCGCAAGAAGCCGGCTGACTGATGTAGTTCCCCGTGCGGTGGTTGACGCGAAACCGTAACCGCCGCGTCATGCACGCGTCGCGAATTTTGCCTAGCGCGCGCCCACAGGGATTGTGGGGGACTATCGATGAAGCCGATCAAGAGCGCGTTGCTCGCGCGTGCCGCCGCGTGCGCGGTGATCGCGGGCGCCTGGGTTTCGCCCGCGCTGGCGAACGCGGAACCGGCGCCGGCTCCCGACGCCGCGAGCGAGGATACCGCGCCTGACATCGTCGTCACCGGCGCGCGCGAAGGCCAGCGCAAAGCGGTCGCCGAGAAGCGCGGCGCGGACAACACGGTCGAGGCGCTCTACGCCAACGATGTCGGCAAGCTGCCCGATCAGAACGTCGCCGAGGCGGTGCGCCGCCTGCCGGGCCTGTCGGTCGCGAACGATCAGGGCGAGGGGCGGTATGTCATCATCCGTGGCATCGACCCGAATCTCGTCAACGTCACGCTCAACGGTCAGACCTTGCCCGCGCCAGAGCCCGATGGCCGGCAGGTCAAGCTCGACGATCTGCCCTCGGCGATGATCCAGTCGGTGGTGGTCTCCAAGTCGTTGCTGCCGAGCCAGGATGCCAATGCGATCGGTGGCGAAGTCGCGATCCGCACGCTGACCGCATATGACCGCAGCGAACGCTTCTTCCTGGGTGCGCGTGGCTCGGCGGGTTGGAGCAAGCTCAACGGCAAGACGCCGTGGGAGGTCGATGGCCAGGTCGGCGGGCGGTTCGGCGCCAATGAGGAGTTCGGCGCGGTCGTCTCCGCCAATTACTCGCGCCGGCCGATCGAGTCGGAGAACTTCCAGGGTTCGGAAGCGTGGGGCAGTGGCGTTCCCGATCAGAACGGGCTGCGCGACTACAACCTCGTACGCACCCGGCTCGGGATCGTCGGCAATTTCGATTATCGCCCGTCGGACGACGTGAAGCTCTATATCCGGTCGAGCTATTCGAAGTTCACCGATCATGAGACGCGCGACCAGAATCGCGTGGGCAGCGAAACCGGCATCACCCCGGCGAGCGCGACCAGCGGTACGTTCAAGGCGACCGGCACGATCCTCGTGCGCCGCCGCGAGGAGGACGACAACACCAAGTCGGTGACGCTCGGCGGCGAGTTCAACGTCGGCGGCGGTAAATTGGAGGCATCGGGCGGCTATACCAAGGCGGTCAAGACCGATCCGATCCGCAGCGAGTTCACCTTCACCACACCCAAGAACGGGCTGACCGTCGACTATGATCTCTCGACCGATCCCTATAGTTTCACCCCGCGCGCGCCGGGCTTCACCGATCCGAGCAAGTTCACGCTCAGCAAGTTCAATCTCGATCGCCGTCAGGCCTATGAGGAAGTGTGGCAGGCGCGCGTCGATTACACGCTGCCGATCGCGATCGGCGATGACAGTTCGATCAAGATCGGCGGCAAATATCTGAACCGCAAGAAGTTTAACAATCAGGACAAGACGGATTACAAGGCCGGCAGCACCGCGCTGGCGCTCACCAATTTCGGCTATGTCGGCAACACCAATTTCTACGACGGCATGTACCGTTTCGGCCAGCGGATCGACTATTACAAGGCGCGCGCCTATGTCGATGCCAACCCTTCGACGCTCAAGATCGACAAGGACGGCACGCTCGCCGATACGCTGTCGAGCGACTATGACGTGCGCGAGACGATCGTCGCGGGCTATGCGATGGCGACGCTCAAGTTCGGCCCCATCACGATCATCCCCGGCGTCCGGGTCGAGCATACCGAAGACAAGACCAGCGCCACCGTGGTTGATGCCGCCTCGAAACTGACCGACGGCTACAACAGCTTCGGCAAGAAGAGCTATACCGACGTCTTCCCGGGCGTGAATGCCAAGTGGAACATCACCGACGATCTGCTGATGCGCGCGGCGGTGACGACCGCGATCGGCCGGCCCAATTATCCCGATCTCGCGCCTTATATCGTCGTCGAGGACGATACGGTGCCCGGCATCTCGCTCGGCAACCCAGATCTGAAACCGTACAAGGCGGTCAATCTCGACACGTCGCTCGAATATTATCCGACCAAGGACAGCGTGTTCGCGATCGGCCTGTTCTACAAGCATATCGACAACCCGATCTACACGAGCAATGCGCGGCTCACCAACGTGACCTATGCCGGCGTGGCCTATGCGGCGGCGGACGTGTCCAAGCCGATCAACGCCGACAGCGAAGTCGTGTACGGCATCGAGCTTAACGCGCAGACCCAGTTCACCTGGCTGCCGGGGCTGCTCAGCGGGTTCGGCGTGTCGGCGAACTACACGCATGTCGAGGGACATGCGACCGCACCGGGCATCCGCGCGGGCGACCTTCCGCTCGGCTTCCAGTCGCACGATATCGGCACCGCGCAGCTCTTTTACGAGAAATACGGCTTCGCGGCGCGCGTCGCCTACAGCTACCGCTCCAAATATCTCGATCTGCTCGGCGGCAGCACCGCGACCGACGAATATACTGACAGTAACGGCCAGCTCGATGTCCATGCCAGCTATCAGATCACACCGATGGTGACGATCTTCGCGGACGGCACCAACCTCAGCGACGCGCCGTGGCGCCGGTTCATCGGCACCAAGGCCAATCTGGTCGAACGCGAGCGGTACGATTATTCGCTGCGGGGTGGCGTGCAGCTCCATTTCTAGAGACACCGCCTGCACCCCCGTTCGTCCTGAGCGAAGTCGAAGGACGTGCCCAAGGCGCTGCGTTGCGTGGCACGTGCGTCGACGGGCTCGGCACGAACGGTTTGGGTGATTGATCGAAAGGGACACAGATGCGCCGTTCAGCCCTGATTCTCGCGATCGCCCTGGCCGGGCTCGGCACGAGCGCCGCGCCGGCCAAGACCCCCGCATTAAAACTCGAGCGCGTCGTGCTGATGATGCGCCACGGCGTCCGCCCGCCAACCAAGGCGCCGGCGATGCCGGTCAGCGTCACGCCCGAGCGCTGGCCCGATTGGGCAGTGCCGCCGGGCTGGCTGACCGCGCACGGCACCGTCGCGGTGACGGCGCTCGGCGCCGCCGATCGCGCCACGGTGGTCAAGGCCGGGCTGGTCCCGGCGGGCGGTTGCCCGGCGGCGGGATCGGTCGCGATCATCGCCGACAGCGACCAGCGCACGATCGCCACCGCCGATGCCTGGGCGTCGGGCTTCGCGCCAGGCTGCGCGCTGCCGAGCACGCACAAGCCGCAGGATGTCGATGATCCGATGTTCTCGCCGCTCGGCAATGGCGCGACGCTCGATCCGGTCGCGGTAGGCGCGGCGGTGAGGGCGGCGGTCGGGCCCGGCGGGGTGGCGGCGCTCGACGCACGGTACGCGCCGCTGCTGCGCAGGCTCGACGCGATCCTGTGTGGCGGCAAGCCCGCCTGCGGCGTGACGCGCACCCCGACCGGCCTCACCGATGCGACCGCGACCAGCCGCCCCAAGCTGCGCGGCGCGCTCGATCTCGCTTCGACCGCGGCGCAGGTGTTGCTGCTCGAATATGCCGATGGCAAGCCGATGGCCGATGTCGGCTTCGGCCGCGCCTCCGCCGCCGATGTGACCGCTTTGTCCGAATTCCACGCGCTCGAATTCCGCCTACTCGCGCGGCCGCTCCCGGTCGCGCGCGCGAACCTGTCGCTGATCACCCCGACGATCGCGGCGGCGCTGACCGACCCCAAGGCGGCGCGGATCACGGTGTTTTCCGCGCACGATACGCAGATCGCCAATCTCGGCGGGCTGCTCGGCGTCCACTGGCACGTTCCCGGCTATGCCGAAGATGACCCAGCGCCGGGCGGCGCGATCGTGATCGAAAGGCTGCGCGATTCCGCGGGCAAGGCGTTCGTGCGGGTTCGCTACCGCGCACAGCCGCTCGCCGCGCTGCGCGCGGGCGGCGGCGCGCCGGTCGAGCAGGTGCTCAGCGTGTCCGGCTGCGGGAAACTCTGCCCGGCCGACCGCTTTATGGCGATCCTGCGGGGTTAGGATCGCGCGAGCCTTCGCACCGGCTACCGTTTCAGCGCGGCCCGGAACGGTGTGTCGTCGCCATCGACACCGCTGGCCGGCGGCAAGCCAAGCAGATCGCGCAGCAACGGATAGACATCGACATTGTCGAACGGCGGCAGCGTGCCGAGCGGCTTGATCGCCGGCCCGCTCGCCACGAACAGCGCGCGCATCTCGGGCGCCATATTGTCATAGCCGTGGTCGCCGCCGGTGCGCGGCTTGTCGGGGGTGGTCTTGGCGGTCTCCCAGCCCGGCTCGGCGAGGCAGAAATAGGGCTGGATGCGCGGATTGCTGCCGTAATGGAAGCGCGCCGGGATATCGCTTTTGCGCCAGCATTGCAGATGGTCGTGGTGCGCCAGCAACGCCTTTTCCAGCGCCGCCTCGTGGCCCGGCACTGCCGAGAGCGAGGCGAACGGCCCGGTCTCGAAGATGCGATAGTCGGCCGGGTTGGCGATCCGGTCGATCGCGATCGTGCGCTCGCTGCTGATCGCGGCCATGCCGTGGTCGGCGACGATGACGAGATTGGCGGGCTGCCCAAGCTCGCGCAGGCCGGCGACGAGCTTGCCGATCAGCGCATCGACCGCGCCAGCGGCAGCGGTGGTGCGGGGATCGTCGGGGCCGAACTCGTGCCCGGCGCCATCGACCGTGTCGAAATACAGAGTGACGAAGCGCGGGCGGATCGCGGCTGGGCGGCGCATCCAGTCGAGCACGCCGTTGACGCGCTGCTCGCCGGTCACCGCCTGGTTGAACTGCATCCAGTCCTCGGGCCGCGTACCGCCCGTGGTCGCGCCGTGGCTGTTGGGCTTGACCGCACCGCCCCAGGCGACATTCGCGCCCGGCCAGAACATCGTGCCGCTATGGATGCCGGCCTGCTCGGCATCGACCCACAGCGGCTTGGCCTCATTCCACCAGAACGGATCGTCGGTCGCCATCGTGAAGGTTTCGCCGGGGCGGCGCGAGTCCTCCATGCTGTTGGAGACGATGCCGTTGCGGTCGGGCCGCTCGCCGGTGACGATCGTCCAGTGGTTGGGGAAGGTCTTCGACGGGAACGACGGCCGCATCGCCGCACTGATTCCCGCCGCCGCGAGCGCCGACAGATTGGGTGTCACCCCCCGCTCGAGATAATCCGCCCGGAACCCGTCGATCGAGATCAGGATGGTGACCGGCGTCCGCGCCGCTTGGGCGACGGACTTGGCGGGCGGGGCGGGGGCTACCGCCGGCGGGGTGACGCAGGCCTGGAGGCCCGCGCAGAGCCCGGCGACGACGATCTTGCTATACCAACGCATGACCGCCCCCTGCGCCGGCTCTGCTACATCTTCAAGACAGCGCGGTGTGCCGCTCAGACGTTGAAGCGGAACAGCATCACGTCGCCGTCCTGCACGACATAGTCCTTGCCTTCCTGGCGCAGCTTGCCCGCATCGCGCGCGCCCGCCTCGCCCTTGAACGCGATGTAATCGGCAAAGGCGATCGTCTCGGCACGGATGAAGCCGCGTTCGAAATCGGTGTGGATCTCGCCCGCCGCCTGCGGCGCCTTGGCGCCGACATGCACCGTCCAGGCGCGCGCTTCCTTGGGGCCGACCGTGAAGAAGGTCAGCAGGTTGAGCAACTTGTACCCGGCGGTGATGACGCGGGCGAGGCCGGTCTCCTCAAGCCCAAGCTCGCCGAGGAACTCGCCGCGCTCCTCGGGCGGCATCGTCGCGATCTCGGCCTCGATCGCCGCGGAGACGACCACGGCCTGCGCGCCCTCCGCCGCCGCTTTCTCGAAGACGCGCGCTGACAGCGCGTTGCCGTTCGCCGCATCGCCTTCATCGACGTTGCAGACATAGAGCACCGGCTTGGAGGTGAGCAATTGCGCCTGCGCGAACACGCGCGCCTCTTCCTCGTCCTTGGGCACGGTCAGGCGGGCGGGCTTGCCCTCGCGCAGCAGCTCGAGCGCTTGCCCCAGCACCGCGACGCCGATCTTGGCCTCCTTGTCGCCCTGCGCCGCCTTCTTGGCGAGGTTGGGCACGCGCTTTTCGAGGCTTTCCAGATCGGACAGCATCAGCTCGGTCTCGACCGTCTCGGCATCGGCGATCGGATCGACCTTGCCTTCGACATGCGTCACGTCGCCGTCTTCGAAGCAGCGCAGCACGTGGACGATCGCATCGACCTCGCGGATGTTGCCGAGGAACTGGTTGCCTAGACCTTCTCCCTTCGAAGCGCCGCGCACCAGCCCGGCGATATCGACGAAGGCGAGCTGCGTCTCGATGATCTTGGCCGAGCCCGCGACCGCCGCGAGCTGATCCAGCCGCGCATCGGGCACCGCGACGTTGCCGACGTTCGGCTCGATCGTGCAGAACGGATAGTTGGCCGCCTGCGCCGCCGCCGTCTGCGTCAGCGCGTTGAACAGGGTGGACTTGCCGACATTGGGCAAGCCCACGATACCACAGCGGAAACCCATACTCTCGTCCTTGAATGCTGGTGCGCCGCAACGGGCGCGCGATGGTGCCGCCGATAGCGAGTGCGGAGGGGGAATGCCAGATGTCACACCGAGACCGTCACCCCAGCGCACGCTGGGGTCTCTCCGGGTGGGCCGCACGCCCTCCCCGGAGAGATCCCAGCGTGCGCTGGGATGACGGAAATGCGTGTCAGCTATAGTTGAAGCTGATGCTGATCCGGTCCTGCTTGGCGGTGCCGGCGATCACCTCGTGGCGCAGCCAGCTTTCCCACAGCAGGATCGTGCCCGGCTCGGGCGTGACATGCGCGAAGCTGCGCAGCGGCTCCGGCGCGTCGTCGCGGCGGGTGGGGGCGGCCATCATCAGCGGCAGCCGCGGGTCTTCGAAGCGGATCGCGCCAGCACCCGGCGGCACCGCGACGTACAGCGTGCCCGACACCACCGAATGCGGGTGGATATGCCCCGAATGCATGCCGCCAGGTTTGAGGACGTTGACCCACAGGCTGTCGAGCCGGAGCTTGCGCCCGCCAAGATCGAACGCGCACGCCTCGGCGAAGGCCGCGACGTGTTTGGCGAGCCGCTTGGCGAGGTCGCCGAACGCGGGATCGCGCTGCGGCAAGTCGTTGAGCGACGCATAGCTGGTGTAGCCGCGATAGGTGTGCGCCTTCGACCAGGCGCGCCCGGCGCGGTCTTCCTGCGCGAACATCAGGCACGATTGTTCCAGGTCTTCGAGCAGCCGAGCGTCGCCAAGCGCGCCCTCGTAAACCGGAGTCGCGAACAGAGTGCGCACGCTCATTTGCCATCTCCAAGCCGCAGCGCGACATCGTTCATGAAACGCATGTCGTCGCCCTTGGCGAGCCACGGCGCCTCCGCCGCTACCGCGCCGAGCATGTCGGAAAGCGGGTCCATCTCCGCCTTGGCGTAATTGCCGAGCACGTACGGCGAGACCTTGTCCTTGTGCCCCGGATGGCCGATGCCGAGCCGGACGCGGCGGAACGCGTTGCCGATATGCGCCTCGGTCGAGCGCAGGCCGTTATGCCCGGCGGTGCCGCCGCCGACCTTCACCTTCACGCGGAACGGCGCGATATCGAGTTCGTCGTGGAAGACGGTGACGTCGCCGGTGTCGAGCTTGTAGAAGCGCATCGCCTCGCCGACGCTGCGGCCGCTTTCATTCATGAAGGTGGCGGGTTTGAGCAGCAGGATTTTCTCAGGTCCGATGCGCCCTTCCTGGGTCCAGCCCTGGAACGCCTTCTTGACCGGCGAGAAGCCGTGGAGATCGGCGATCGTGTCGACCGCCATGAAGCCGACATTGTGCCGGTTGAGCGCATATTGCGCACCCGGATTGCCGAGACCGACCCAGATTTGCACGTGCGATTGCTCCGAATACGAAAAGGGCAGGGCAACGCCGCGCGCCGCCCTGCCCAAATCTGCCCGATCGGGTAAGGCTTACGCCTCGCTCTCCGCGGCTGCTTCGGCGGCGACGGCGGCATCAGCCTCGTCATCGGCGGCGGTCGGCACGGTCGGCGGGACGATCGTCGCGATGGTGAAGTCGCGGTCGGTGATCGCCGGGGTCACGCCGTTCGGCAGCGTCACGTTCGAGATGTGGATCGAATCGCCGATCTCGCGGCCGGCCAGCGAGATGGTGATGTCGTCGGGGATCGCGGCCGCGTCGCAGACCAGCTCGATCTCGTGCTGGACGATGTTGAGCACGCCCTTGCCGGTCTTGATGCCGGGGGCCTCGTCCTCATCGGTGAACACGACCGGCACGCTGACGTGAACGGTGGTGTGCGCGCCGATGCGCAGGAAGTCGACATGGACCGGGCGGTCGGTGACGGCATCGAACGCCACGTCCTTGGGGAGCGTGCGGATGCTTTGGCCATTGGCCTCGATCATCACCTGCGAATTCATGAAATGGCCCGTCATGAGGAGGCGCATCAGCGCCTTTTCCTCGACGTGGATCGCCAGCGGCTCCTGGTTGTTGCCATAGACGACGGCGGGTACGCGGCCTTCACGACGAAGCGAACGGGAGGCTCCCTTGCCAACCTGTTCGCGCGTCTCGGCTGCGAGCGTAAGTTGTTCGCTCATTGCAGATCTCCGAAATACGGTGGTTCATGGTCCGGCCAGGCCTCCAGGGATGACCCTGACCGGAAGCCGGCGCGCATAGCCGAAGCGTACGCGGAGGGCAAGGGGGCGGGCGCGTCCCGGATACCGCTGGAATTGGCCGGGCGCCTTCCCATATCGGTGGGAGACCAAGAAGGAGAGTATGATGTCCGAGAACAATCAGGCCGAGTGGGAGAAGGAACTCGCCATCCTTCTCGACAAGATTCAAACCTACCCCTCACAGGATTCGACCGAAACGCGCGAGCGTATCCGCGTGCTCAACGCGCTGATCGCCTCGCACCAGCAGAAGGTCGAGGCGTAGCGGTCTCAATTTCAACCGTTCGCACTGAGCGAAATCGAAGTGCGTGGCCGAACCAGGCCGCTCGCCATGCTTCGACTTCGCTCAGCGTGAACGGCGCTAGATCAGTTCGTCACGCGTCGCGCATCACCCCTTGGTGGCGAGCGCGGCCTGTGCCGCCGCCAGCCGCGCGATCGGCACGCGGTAGGGCGAGGCGCTGACGTAATCGAGCCCGGTCTTCTCGCAGAACGCGATCGAGGCCGGATCGCCGCCATGCTCGCCGCAGATGCCGAGCTTGATGCCGGCGCGCGTCTTGCGGCCGCGTTCGGCGGCGAGTTCGATCAACTGGCCGACGCCCTCGACATCGAGGCTGACGAACGGATCCTTGGCGTAAATGCCCTTCTCGACATACACGCCGAGGAAGCGCGCGGCATCGTCGCGCGACACGCCGAGCGTGGTCTGGGTCAGATCGTTGGTGCCGAACGAGAAGAACTCGCCGACCTCCGCGATCTCGCCCGCCATCAGCGCGGCGCGCGGCAGTTCGATCATGGTGCCGACCAGATACTCGATCGTGCGGCCCTTCTCGGCGAACACC
The DNA here is from genome assembly GCF_029167165.1 of Sphingomonas pollutisoli. Classification (NCBI taxonomy): domain Bacteria; kingdom Pseudomonadati; phylum Pseudomonadota; class Alphaproteobacteria; order Sphingomonadales; family Sphingomonadaceae; genus Sphingomonas; species Sphingomonas pollutisoli. The sequence goes on along the minus strand of NZ_JARFNJ010000004.1, from coordinate 187,512 downwards.
GCTTGCGCGGCCTGGTCGACCACCACCTTCATCAGCTCCAGCTCGCGGCGCGTACCGACGAGCGGGATCATCACTTCGGGGATCGGTGCCGCGCCCGACTTCTCCGCCACTTCGATCGCCGCCTCGAAAATCGCGCGCGCCTGCATCTCGTAGATTTCAGGGTAGGTCACGCCGAGCCGGCAGCCGCGATGGCCGAGCATCGGGTTGAACTCGTGCAGTTCGGCGGCGCGGCGCTTGAGCGTGTCGATGTCGATTCCGGCGGCGGTCGCCACCTCGGCGAATTCGGCTTCCTCGTGCGGCAGGAATTCGTGCAGCGGCGGATCGAGCAGGCGGATCGTCACCGGCAGCCCGGCCATCACTTCGAACAACTGCACGAAGTCGCTCCGCTGCTCGGGCAGCAGCTTGTCGAGTGCCGAGCGGCGGCCGGCCTCGTTCTCCGCCAGGATCATCTGGCGCACGCTGGTGATGCGCGCGGCGTCGAAGAACATATGCTCGGTCCGACACAGGCCGATGCCCTCCGCGCCGAACTCGCGCGCGGTCCTGGCATCGAGCGGCGTTTCCGCGTTCGCGCGCACCTTGAGGCGGCGCACCGCATCGGCCCAGCCCATCAGCGTGCCGAAATCACCCGACAGTTCGGGTTGCACCGTCGGCACTGCGCCCGCCATCACCTCGCCGGTGGTGCCGTCGATCGTGACGATCTCGCCCTCGGCGATCTCGCGCGCGCCGACGCGCATCACCCGCGCCTTCGCATCGATCGAGATCGACCCCGCGCCGGAGACGCACGGCCGGCCCATGCCGCGCGCGACCACCGCGGCGTGGCTGGTCATGCCGCCGCGCGCGGTGAGGATGCCCTTGGCCGCATGCATGCCGTGAATGTCCTCGGGCGAGGTTTCAACGCGGATCAGGATCACCGCGTCACCCGCCGCCGCACGCTTCTCGGCGGTGTCGCTGTCGAACACCGCCGCGCCCGAGGCGGCGCCCGGCGATGCGGGCAGCCCCTTGGTCAGCACGTCGCGCGCCGCCTTGGGGTCGAGCGTCGGGTGGAGCAACTGGTCGAGCGCCTGCGGCTCGACGCGCGCGATCGCCTCCTCGCGGGTGATGAGACCCTCTTCGGCCATCTCGACCGCGATCTTGAGCGCGGCCTTGGCGGTGCGCTTGCCCGATCGCGTCTGGAGCATCCACAGCTTGCCCTGCTGCACGGTGAACTCGATGTCCTGCATGTCGCGGTAATGCGTTTCGAGCAGGTCGAACACCTTGGCCAGTTCGGCGAAGGTCTCGGGCATCGCCTCTTCCATAGAGGCGGGCTTGGCGCCGGCGGCTTCGCGCGCCGCCTTGGTCAGATATTGGGGGGTGCGAATGCCGGCGACGACATCCTCGCCCTGCGCGTTGATGAGGAACTCGCCGTAATAGGCGCGGTCGCCCTTGGCGGGGTCGCGCGTGAAGGCGACACCGGTCGCCGAGGTCTCGCCCATGTTGCCAAACACCATCGCCTGGATGTTGACGGCGGTGCCCCAGGCGGCGGGAATGTCGTTGAGGCGGCGATAGACCTTGGCGCGCTCCGACTGCCACGATCCGAACACCGCGCCGACCGCGCCCCAGAGCTGGTCGTGCACGTCCTGCGGGAAGGGCTTGCCCCATTGCTGTTCGACCAGCGCCTTATATTCGGTGACGAGCTTGCGCAGATCGTCGGCGGTCAGATCGGTGTCGAGGAAATAGCCATTGTCTTCCTTGGCGATTTCCAGCGCTTCCTCGAACGCGCCGTGATCGAGTTCGAGCACGACGTCCGAATACATCTGGATGAAGCGGCGATAGCTGTCCCACGCGAAGCGCGCGTCGCCCGAGGTGGCGGCGAGCCCTTCGACCGTCTGGTCGTTGAGCCCGAGGTTGAGCACCGTATCCATCATGCCCGGCATCGAGGCACGCGCGCCCGAGCGCACCGAGACGAGCAGCGGATCGGCGGCGTCGCCGAAGACCTTGCCGGTCACGCCCTCGATATGCGCGATGCCGGCGGCGACCTCGTCGCGCAGCGACTGCGGGAAGCGGCCACCCTCGTCATAATAGCGCGTGCACATTTCGGTGCTGATCGTGAAGCCCGGCGGCACGGGCAGGCCGATCGACGCCATCTCGGCGAGGTTCGCGCCCTTGCCGCCGAGCAGGTTGCGGTCGCCCTTGCCGCCGTCCGACACACCGCCGCCGAAACGATAGACATAGCGCTGACCGGTGGAAGTGTCCGCGTCAGCCAGAATCGTCGCCATGTCTTCCTCCAAAACGTGTTTCCCGCGTTGTGCATCGCAGCACGCAAGAATTCAAGTCGAAGGCGCTAAATTGATCTTTCGATCGTGTTAGCGATATCAGTCAATTGTCAGAGTTATGCCAAGTCCGCGCTAAGATCAGCCGTCGATCTTCGAGAAGTCGGCAACGGTATGGACCGCCTGACGAACCCGCGCGAGCAACGCGAGGCGCGCCGCGCGTTTGGCGGGATCGGGATCGTTGACCATCACCGCTTCGAAAAACGCGTCGATCGGCGCGCGCAGCGTCGCGAGTGCCGCCATCGCCGCCTCGAAATCCTCCCGCGCGACCGCATCGGCCGCCGCCGGCTCGGCCGCATCGAGCGCGGCGCCGAGCGCGGCTTCGGCGGGTTCGGTGGCCACAGACGTCGCATCCACGCCAGCCGTCGCCCCAGCGGAAGCTGGGGCCTCTCGCGGCTCCTGTCCTGCACCATCGCCAGAGACCCCAGCTTGCGCTGGGGTGACGCTTTGGGGAACGCCCTCCTTCTTCAAAATATTCGCCGCCCGCTTGTACCCGGCGAGCAGATTCGCCCCATCCTCGGTGCCGACGAACGCCTGCAACGCCCGCACCCGCGCGAGCAGCCGGACGAGATCGTCCTCGCCCCCCAGCGCGAACACCGCATCGATCAGGTCGTGGCGCACACCGGCTTCACGTTGCTGGACCTTGAGGCGGTCGGCGAAGAAGTCGATCGGCGGGGCGGGGTGCAGCCCCGCCGCGCGCAGGCCCGCGTAGCTGCGGGCATCGTCAGCCACCGGAAAGACGATCAGTTCTTCGCGGTCCGCCATCAGCCGGCGCACATCGCCCGAGACTTCGAGATACATCGGCGCGCCCGGCACCGCGCGCCCGACGCTGCGCAGATAGGCTTCGAGGTGGAGATCGGCCGCTTTGGTCAGCCATGCGCCGAGCGCGCCGCGCAACCCGTTGGTGACGATCAGGCGGATCACGCCGAGCGCGGCGCGGCGCAGCGCGAACGGGTCTTTCGATCCGGTCGGCAGTTCTTCGATCAGGAAGAACCCGCGCAACGTATCCAGCTTATCCGCCAGCGACACCGCCACCGTCACCGGATCGGTCGGCACGTCGTCGCCCTGGCCGACCGGCTTGTAATGATCGCGGATCGCCGCCGCGACGCGTGGGTCTTCGCCTTGGCGCTCGGCGTAATAGCCACCCATCAGCCCCTGCAACTCGGGGAACTCGCCGACCATGCCGGTGACGAGATCGGCCTTCGCCAGCCGCGCCGCGCGTTCGGTGAGGTCAACCAGTGCCTCCTTCGTCGCCCCAGCGAAAGCTGGGGTCTCGTGCGGCTCTTGCCCCGCGCCATCGCGGGAGACCCCAGCTTGCGCTGGGGTGACGACGGTGGTGGTAGCGGAGGAGGGACTTGAACCCCCGACGATCCCCTCTTCGACCAGCCACCGCGCCAGCTTGGCGACCCGGTCCACCTTGTCGGCGAGCGTGCCGAGCTTCTCGTGGAACACGATTCGCGCGAGTTTCTCGGCCTGCTCTTCGAGCGGCACCTTGAGGTCGGTCTCGTAGAAGAACTTCGCGTCTGAAAGCCGCGCGGCGAGCACCTTTTGGTTGCCCTCGACGATCTTCGCGCCGCCATCGACCGCGTCGATATTGGCGGTGCAGACGAACGCGTTCGCAAGGCTCCCGCTGGCATCGCGGCACACGAAATACTTCTGGTTCACGCGCGCGGTGAGCTGGATCACCTCGGGCGGGACGCTGAGGAACGCCGCGTCGAAGCGCCCGAGCAGCGGCACCGGCCATTCGGTCAGCCCGGCATTCTCGGCGACCAGCCCTTCGTCCTCGACCAGCGCCAGCCCCGCCGCCTCGGCCAGCGCGCTCGCACGCTCGCGGATCAGCGCGCGGCGTTCGTCCTGATCGACGACGACGTGGCAGGCGTGGAGCTTCTCGACATAATCGCTCGCCGAGCCGATCGTGATGACGCCCGGATGGTGGAAGCGATGCCCCACCGTCGCGGCGCCAGAGGCGACGCCGGCGATCTCGCACGGAACGACATCCTCACCGAACAAAGCGACGATGCCTTGCAGCGGGCGCACCCAGCGCAGGGATTCGGTGGTGAGCGACGCTTCGCCCCAGCGCATCGACTTGGGCCAGGGGAAGCCGCGGATCACGGCGGGAATGGCCTCGGCGAGCACGTCGGCGGTGGCGCGCCCGGCGCGCTCGACCACCGCGAAGAACACGCCGTCGCGCTCGACGAGCAGGTCGCGCGTCAGCCCGGTCTTGCGCAGAAAGCCTTCGAGCGCCTGCGGCGGCGCGCTGGTCTTCGGCCCCTTCGTCTCTTCCGAGACGGCAGCGGTGGCGTCGGGCAGGTCACGCGCGATCAGCGCGAGCCGGCGCGGCGTCGCGAAGGTGACAATGGCATCGGTGTGCAGACCCGCTTTCGCCAACTCGGCCGCGAACAGTCGCGCGAGATCGTCGCGCGCCTTGTCCTGCATGCGCGCGGGGATTTCCTCCGAGCGGAGTTCGAGGAGGAAGTCGGTCATGATGCTCTCCGTTCCCCCGCGAAGGCGGGGGTCCAGCCTCGGCGCGCAGCGCCGATCGCGCTGGCGCGCGGAATGTTGATTGGGGTCTGGACCCCCGCCTTCGCGGGGGAACAGCGGTTGGGATCAACGGTGCTCACGCGGCCCACCCGTTCTTCTCCATCCACGCCGCGCACGCGCCCTTCGCCAGATCACGCACGCGGCCCATATACGCCTGGCGCTCCGCCACCGAGATCACGCCGCGCGCTTGCAGCAGGTTGAAGACATGGCTCGCCTTGATCGCCTGTTCATAGGCGGGGATCGGCAGCTTCGTCTCCAGACAGCTTTCGCATTCGGCGGTGGCCTTGCGGAACAGGTCGAACAGCCGCTCGGTATCGGCAACCTCGAAGTTCCACGCGCTCATCTGGCGTTCGTTCTCCAGGAACACCTCGCCATAGGTCATCTGCGGCTTATTGCCCTGCGCGTCGTTGAACGCGAGATCGTACACGCTGTCCTTGTTCTGGAGGTACAGCGCGAGCCGCTCGAGCCCATAGGTCAGCTCGCCCGCGACCGGCTTGCAGTCGAATCCGCCCATCTGCTGGAAATAGGTGAACTGAGTCACCTCCATGCCGTCGCACCACACTTCCCACCCGAGGCCCCATGCGCCGAGCGTCGGGCTCTCCCAATCGTCCTCGACGAAGCGGATGTCGTGCCGCGTGAAATCGATGCCGATCGCGGCGAGGCTGCCGAGGTACAGCTCCTGCAAATCGGGCGGACTCGGCTTCAGGATCACCTGATATTGGTAATAATGCTGGAGCCTGTTGGGGTTCTCGCCATAGCGGCCGTCGGTCGGGCGGCGGCAGGGCTGGACGAACGCGGCGTTCCACGGATTCGGCCCGAGCGCGCGCAGCGTGGTCGCCGGGTGGAAGGTGCCGGCGCCCATCTCCATGTCATACGGCTGCAGGATCAGGCAGCCATGCGCGCTCCAGTAATCGTGGAGCGTCAGGATCATGCGCTGAAAGCTCAGCGGCTCGCCGGGGGCGGGGGCGGAGGGGTGGCTTGCGGCCAAGAACGATATCCTCACGGGTGGCTGGTGGCCCACGGCTTTGGCGTATGGCCGAAAGAGGGTCAACCGTCCGTACCGCGCACGATTGACGGCGCGGCGGCTTTGCGCTTCATCGGGGGCGTCATGGTGCGAAAGGGTCTCGCTTTGCCGCGGGCGGGCGGGTCGGGGGTACGCTGTGCCTTGGCGGTCGCGTTGTCGCTATCGTGCGCGGGCGCGCCGGCGCTCGCGCAGCGCATCGCCTATCCATCCGTTCCCGCCAGCGAGACGGTCACGCTGCACGGGCAGCCGGTCGAGCCCGCCCCGAAGGTGGGCTATACCGCGCTGCCGCTCGACGATCAGACCGCGCCGACCGATACGCCGCTCGACGGCGACACGATATCGCCCGAGGAGGCGGCGCGCGGCGCCGACACGCTGCTGCTCTCGCAGCTTTCGCAGAATTACCGCCCCCATCCGGCGATCTGGCGGATCGGTGACCGTGACACGACGATCTATCTGTTCGGCACGGTCCATGTCCTGCCGCCCGGTTTCGCGTGGCGCGACGCGGCGATCGACGCGATCGTGGCGAAGGCCGACACGCTGATCGTCGAGGCGATCGACGAGGATGCCGTGCCCGATTTCGCCGTCACATATGCCGGCGGCTCAGCACTGCCGCCGCTCGCCGCGCGCGTCTCGCCCGATCATCGCGCCGCGCTGCGCCGGTTCACCGATACGCTGCCGCCCGAGGCCGCCGCCGTGCTCGACGGCATGCCGACCTGGATCGCCGCGATCGCGGTCGGCTTCGCGCGGGACACGCAGGCGGGCGAGCTGCCGGGGCCGGGCGCGGACGACTGGATCGAGGCGCAGTTCCGCAGCCGCCACAAACCCGTCATCGCGATCGAGGATGCCGCGAAGGTGATGGGGCAGGTGAACGCCGTGGCCGAGGCCGAGCAGCGCAAGACGCTCGACAAGGCGCTCGACACGCCCGCCGCGACTCGCGCCGAGCGGCGCGCGCCGACGCACGCCTGGGCGCAGGGCGATCTCGGCCCGGGGTCGGCGCTGACCCGCGATCTGGCGGTCACGACGGGCGGCGATGCGCTGGGGGGCGCGTTGCTCGCGCATCGCAACCGCGCCTGGGCGGACGCGCTGGTGCGGCGGCTCAAGGTGCCGGGCACCGCCTTGTTCGCGGCCGGGGCGGGGCATTTCATCGGCCCGGATTCGGTGCTCGCGCTGCTCGAGAAACGCGGCGTGCGCGTGACGCGGGTGCAGTGATGCGGCGCACGCGGCGGCCCGGTTCCGGCATCCACCGTTCCACGCAGGCGCGTTGCGCGAGCCGACTTTGGGCTGGTGCGGCACGCGGGATTCTATAATCGGCGCCGCTCGGCTCTGTGGGATGTGAACGATGCGTTTCTTGAAGACCTTGCTGGCGGTGAGCCTGATCGCGGCCACGCCCGCCTGCGCGAAGCCCGCGCCGGGTGCGGTCAAGGATGTCGATCCGGCGCTGTGGGTGGTCAAGGACGCGGATACCACCATCTATCTGTTCGGCACGATCCACGCGCTCAAACCCGGCCTCGGCTGGTTCGACGATGCGGTGCGGAAGGCGTTCGACGCGAGCGACAGCCTCGTCCTCGAAATCCCGATGCCCTCGCCCGACGAAGCGCAGAAGGTGATGCTGCCGCTCGCGCTCGATCCGACCGGGCCGACGCTGACCGAGAAGATCCCCGCCGACAAGCGCGCGGCATATCGCGCGGGGCTCGCCAAGCTCGGCGTCCGGCCGGATGCTTTCGACCGTTTCGAGCCGTGGTTCGCGGGTGCGACGGTCGGCCAGCTCGAACTGCAGAAGAGCGGCTTCGGGCGCGACGACGGCGTCGAGAAACAGCTCGATGCCGCGGCCAAGGCGGCGGGCAAGCCGGTCACCGGGCTGGAAACGCTCGGCCAGCAGCTCGGCTATTTCCACGATCTGCCGCAGGACGCGCAGGTCTCGTTCCTGCTCTCCGGCATCGAGGAAATCGACACCTTCCCGGCGGAAATCGACAAGATGGTCGATCTGTGGGGCAAGGGCGATGCCGACGGGCTCGGCAAGATGATGAACGAGGATCTCACCAAACAGCCGGTGCTGCGCCAGGTGCTGCTCTATGATCGCAACGCGCGCTGGGCGGACTGGATCGCGCGGCGGATGGATCAGCCCGGCACCGTGTTCATCGCGGTCGGGGCGGGGCATCTCGCCGGCGCGGGCAGCGTCCAGTCGCTGCTCGCGAAGAAGCACATCACCGTGCGGCGGGTTCGGTACTGAGCGCGATCATGCGTCGCCGGGGGTTCGCAACGTCGCCGCCTGCTGGCGCCACTGCCGGCCGGTGACGTAACCCGCCGGCAGCGCGAGGCGCAGTTCCAGCGCCATCTCGTCCTCGTCGGACAGTTTCTCGATATCCTCGAAGCTGGTGATGCCGAGGTCCAGCAGCCGTTGCGCGAGCGCATCGTCGATCCCGTCGATCCGCGTCAGCGCATCGGGCATGGCATCGGAGGTGGCCTCGGTCTCGGCGAGCTTCGGAAGCCGTTCCTGCGCCGATGCCGCGCCGGCGATCTTGAACGCCGCGATCCGCGCCTCGGCTTCGCCCAGCCGCGCCGCCATCGTCTCGTGCGTGGCCTCCAGCGCGGCGGCGTGGCGGGCCAACGTGTTGAGACGGTCCTGGGATTGCGTCCGGAACGCGGCGAACTCGCTGGTCAGCCGGCGCATCATGCGGTCGCGATTGACCGAGGTCGGATTGGTCGCGAACCCGAGCAGCCACGCACCGACCGCCACCGCGCACAGCACGAGGAGTTGCAACGGCGAATCGAACAGCATCGCAGCACCGGCCTCCATCCACGGTGCGGCTTTCCTGCCGCGCGCCCGCGCGGGCGGCAAGCCAGACGATATGCTCCGCTTCGGGACAGATCAGTGGTTGCCGTGGATGAACGAGTCCGAAATGGAACAGGCCGCCGGGCCGAGGATGACGATGAACAAGGTCGGCAGGATGAACAGGATCAGCGGCACCGTCATGATCGCGGGAAGGCGCGCGGCCTTTTCCTCCGCCCGCATCATGCGCTCGTTGCGGAACTCCGCCGATAGCACGCGCAGCGCGGAGGCGAGTGGCGTGCCGTATTTCTCGGTCTGGATCATCGTCGTGACCACGCCCCGGATCGCATCGAGCTTGACCCGCGCCGCAAGGTTCTCGAACGCCTGCCGCCGCTCCGACAGGAAGCCCAGTTCGATCGCGGTCAGCGTGAATTCGTCGCCCAGTTCGGGATAGCCTTTGCCGAGTTCACGCGCGACGCGGCCGAACGCCGCATCCACGGTCAATCCCGCTTCGGCACAGATCACCAGCAGATCGAGCGCGTCGGGCAACCCCTTGCGGATCGCGTCCGACCGCTTCGTCACCTTGTTGTCGAGGTAGAGGTCGGGCGCCTTGTACGACAGGATGAACGTCCCCGCGACCACGCCGTAAGCCTTCAGCGGCGACCAGGTCGCGAACATGTCGGTGCCGTAGACGAAGTACAGGCTCAGCCCGCCGAACACGATTGGCAGCACCAGCCGCCCGAAGATCACCGCGACGGCATATTCCTTGGATCGGATGCCCGCCTGGAGCAGCTTGACCTGCGCCGCCTTGACCTGGCTGTCCTGCAACATCTTGAGCGCGGAGAGGAACGCCTTGATGCGGTCGGTCGTCTCGTTGCGGGTGACGAGCCTGGCGCGGCGCTTGGGCGATGGGGCAATGCCGGCCTTCAACTGTTCGCGGCGGTCGTTGAGCGCCTTGACCCGCTTCGTCATCGGGTCGCGCACCGTCGTCGCCGCGTAGATGGCGAGCAGGACGGAACACGCCGCCACCGCCGCGAGCAGGGTCGCGACCGCGAAGACGTCGATCCCGAGGATCGTGGGGCCGGCTGCTGGTGCCATGATCTGTCGCTCGTACCCGCGGTTAGATTTCGAAACTGACCATCTTGGCCATGATGAACACGCCGATCCCCATCCACACCAGCCCGCCAACGCCCGCGATGATGAGCCGCGGATCGACGAAGAAGTTCCGCATGTAGCTGGCGTTGACCATCCAGATCATCGCGAAGACGATGAACGGCAGCGACCCGACGATATAGGCCGAAGCCTTCGATTCGGAGGACATCGCCTTGATCTTCAGCTTCATCTGGAAGCGCGTGCGCAGAACCGTGGCCAGGTTGGCGAGCGTCTCGGCGAGGTTGCCGCCGGTCTCGCGCTGGATCGCGATGCTGATGACGAAGAACTGGAATTCGGGCGTGCCCAGCCGGTCCGCGGTCTCCTGCAACGCCGCGTCGAGCGTGCGGCCGATCCGCATCCGGTCGGTGATCGCGCGGAACTCGACGCCGACCGGCCCGTCAATCTCCTGACCGACGACGCCGATCGTCTCGGTGATCGGCAGGCCCGAGCGCAAGCCGCGCACGAGCAGTTCGATCGCGTCGGGGAATTTCGCCGTGAAGCGGGTGACGCGCCGCCGGATGTGGAAGCTCACCGTCATGTGCGGAATGCCCGCGCCGACGGCGATCGCGAGCAGCACCGAAAGCGCGACGGGCAGATTGAGCACCATCAGCCCCAACGCCACGAATAGCGCGCACCCGACCGTCGCCATCCCATATTGGCCGACCGTCCAGGTCTTTCCCGTCATCGCCAGCCGCTTCTTGAGCGCGTCCGGGCGCGGCAGATAGCGCATCGCCGCCGCGTCCATCTTGTTGGCGCGCGCGGCGGCGATGCCGCGCGCCTGCACGGCCGAGAGCGCCGCCGCCGTCTCGCCGTACCGCTCGCGCACCAATGCCAGCCGGCGGGCGCGCGCGCGCTCGGGCGAAGGGCCGGCGAACGCGAACGCCACCAGCACCAGCACGCAGAGCGCGCCGGCGCCCACGGCAAGGAGCGGCATCATCCCCATCGGTCTCAATCGCTCCCGACGCTCAAGCCTGTTTCGCCTTATCGCCGCGCTTCGGCATCATCGCCGTGAGCGCGCCCATCTTGGCGAACAGCGAAGCGCCGCCGGCCTTGCCCTTGCCGCGCGGTGCGCCGCTTTCGGTCTCGCCGGTCGCGAGGATGCGGGCCGCGATCTCCGCCAGCGGCGCGGTCGTCTTCGACGCCTTGCCGATTTCGGCCAGCGTTTTGCCGAGTTTGGCCGCCTGCGCGGCGAGCTTCTGGTCGAGCGGCACGAAATGGTCGATCTTGCGCTCGATCGAACCTTCGAAATCCTTGCGGCTGATCTCGAGCTGCGCCGCCGGCGGAACGCGGTTGGCGACGATGATAACCTCGCTCGCCGGCGCGTTCGACTTGAGCCAGGAGAGGATGCGGATCGTGTCGCGCGCCGCCGCCAGCGTCAGTTCGGTGACGATCACCGCCGCCTGAACCCCCGCGACGAGCTGCGGGTGCTGCACCAGCATCGCGCGCGGCAGATCGACCACGGTGCATTCGAACGCGAGCCGCATCTCCTCCTGCAACAGATGGAAGGCGGCGCCATCGGTCAGCACCGGCGCGTTGATCGGCGCCTCGGCCGACAGCACCGAAAGCGTCTCGCTCGCCTTCACCATCGCGCGTTCGATGAACAGCCCGTCGATGCGGCTGGGATTCTCGATCGCGTCGGTCAGCCCACGGCCGGGTTCGAGATCGAGCGCGAGCGCGCCGGTGCCGAAATGCACGTCGAGATCGAGGATCGCGGTATTGCGCGGCCCGCGCTCGCTGATGAGCCATGCGACCGACGTCGCCAGCGTGGATGCGCCGACGCCGCCGCGCGCGCCGATGAAGGCGGTCGCGCAGTGCGGCCGCCCGCCATGATCCTCGATCGCCCTGGGCGCGTTGAAGACCGACTGGGCATGGGTCAGCGCCTCGCGCAGCATCGCCGGGCTGAGGGGTTTCAGCAGATAATCCTGGATGCCGCTGGCGATGAGATCGCGGTAGAGCCGCACGTCGTTGACCTGGCCCGTCGCGATCACCACGGTGCCGGGTTCGCACACCTCGGCGAGCGCGTTGATGTCGTTGAGCGGATCGCCGCTCTCCGACAGATCGATGAGCAGGATCTGCGGGCTGGCCTGCACCGACAGCGACTGGACCGCGTTGCGCAATCCGCCCTTGCTGACCTTCTCCTCCGCCCATCCCATGTCGGACGCGACGGCGCGGATCGTCTCGGCGGTCTGCTCGTCGCAGACGTGGGCGACGAACGGTTCGCGAAACCCGATCTTGCCGGGGTTGAAGGGCGCGTTCATTTCTTCACGTCCTTCAGCCCGCCCATTAGTCCGCCCGCGCCGGTCGGCACGGTCTTGCGGAAGCTGTCGATCGCCTTGGTGGCGGAGGCGGTGTCGGTCAGGCTGCCGGCGCTCTGCCCGCGCACGAGGTCCATCGGATTGGCGACCATCGCTGCGAGATTGGCGTTGATCGCGCAGCCCTGGTTCGATCCGGTGTGGTTCTCGAAATCGGGCTGACCGACGCGGCTGAAGTCCGGGCAGCCCGGCACGCTCGCCTTCATCCGGCTGATGACGACGCGGACCATGCCCGGCGTGACCGGCGCATCGGTCGTGGGCGCGTCATCGGTGACGAGCAGCCCGTAGCGCGCGACCTGCGCCGCGATCTGTTCGTGCGCGCGGACCGCAAGGCCGCCCGGATCATCGACCGCGACATGATCGCCATAGCCCAGCCGCATCGACGCCATCCACCCGGCCAGCCGCTGCGCTTCGCCGGGCGCGAGCGCGTCGCCGCTGGTGGCGGCATCGAACACGTAATCGGTACGCGCGACGACCGGTTGATGCACCGATTCGAGGCCGCGATTCTGCGTGCCGGTACAGCCGCCGATGGTGAGCGCGGCGATCAGGATCAGATGTTTACGCATGGACATTGCCCTTCGCGAAGCGTCAGTTGTCGAAGCCGGGCGCCGCCGCGCCGGGCTGCTGCGATTTTGGATCGGTCGCGGCCACCGCCGTGCCGCGCGGCGGTGGCGCGGCGGGCGTGCCCGGCATCGGCGGCGCGGGTGTCGCCGCGCCGATCGCCGGCGGTGCCGTCACGGGCGCGACGAGCCGCGGCTTGGGCCGTTGCGCGCCGCTTGTCCCGCCGCCGAGCTGGCCGAACAAGATCTGGTCGAGATCGGTCGGCGCCTTATAGCCGTCGGTCGGCAGCACGATCTGGTTGGCGTCGACCGGCTTGACCAGATACGGCGTGATGACGATCACCAGTTCGGTCTCGTTGCGTTTGAACGCGTTCGATCGGAACAGCGCGCCGAGCACCGGCATGTCGCCCACGCCGGGGGCCTTGCTGATCGCGTTGTTGTGGTCGTTCTGAAGCAGCCCGGCGATCATGAAGCTCTGCCCGGAGCCGAGTTCGACCGTCGTCTCGGCGCGCCGTGTGCTCAGCGCGGGAATCGTCGCGCCGCTGATCGTCACCGCGCCCTCGGAGGTCAATTGCGACACTTCGGGCCGGACGCGTAGCGAGATGCGCCCATCGGCGAGCACGGTCGGCGTATAGGCGAGGCTGACGCCATATTGCTTATACTCGACCGAGACCGCGCCGAGCCCCTGGCTGACCGGGATCGGGATTTCCCCGCCGGCGAGGAAGGTGCCGGTCTCGCCCGACAGGGCGGTGAGGTTGGGGTTGGCGAGCGTCGTCACCTGGCCGTCCTGCTCGCCGAGATCGAGCGAGGAGAGGATGTTCACTCCGAGCAATTTGCCCGCCGCGCCGATCGTCGTTCCGTTCGCGATCGAAGTCAGCACGCTGCTGCCGCTGTCCGCCTTGGACATGCCCGTGAACAGGCCGCCGGACGGGGTATATTGCGGCACGGCGGGGCGTCCCTGGCCGAGGCCGAACTGGAAACCGCCGGCCTTGTCGTAGGTGGTCAGGTTGACGCCGATGTTCTTCACGAAGCTGCGGCTCACTTCGGCGAAGCGCACTTGCAGGTTCACCTGCAGCGGCGTCGCGGTCTTCAGCCGCGAGAGCACCTTGGTGGTGTCGCCGACGAAGGACTGGACCAGCCGTTCGGCCTCGGCGCCGTCGCCGGGGCTCGCGATCGTGCCGGTCAGCAGCACCAGACCGTTCATCGTCGTCGCGATGATGTGCGAATCCGGCATCGCCATGTCGAGCATCTGCTGGATGGTGTCGAAATTGTTGCCGACGCGCACGGTCGCCGAATACACCACTGCGCCGCCGGCCGCCGTGGCGGACACCGTCGTCTCGCCCTGGCCCTTGCCGAACACGTAGAGCTGGGTCGGCGAGCGGACCTGCACATCGGCGATCGCGTCGCTCGCCACGAACACGTCGGTGATCGGGCGGGGCAGGTCGATCAGGCGCCCGCGCCCGGTGCTCACCTGCAAAAGCGTGCTGGCCGGCACCACGGCGGCGACGGCGCGCCTCGCCGGCGCGTGCTTCAGCGGCGCGGCGCTCGCCGCGCCCGCGATCAGCGCGGCAGCCAGCGGCCAGCCGATCGACTTCGAAACAGCGCGCATCCTATTTCTTCCCCCCAACCGCGACATCGGTCACGGTATTGCCACGCGCGATCCGCACGACCGGCCCCTTGGCCAGCGCCACCGCGCCCCCCGGCGCGGTCGCATCGACCGGCTTGCCCGGCACGGTGCGGCGCTGGAAGCGCGACACGTCGGCGCCGGTTTCATACGAAAGGCTGCCCGCGCTCGGCTGCGCGGCGACCTTGGCGATCATCGCCTTCTCGGCCTTGGGATCATTGCCGTCGGGCACGTTCACCGCGCCGCTGGCGATCGCCTGTTCGAGTTCGGACGGATTATCGGCGAGGCTTCGCAGGGAGAGCGAAAGCTGCCCGAGCGTCTGCACCACCGCGATCTGCTCGGCGAGCTTGGGCGTCGCCTCCAGCGTCACCATCGAGAAGCTGCGGACCTGGGTCTTGCCGGTCTCGTCGACGCTATTGTCGGTGCGCTGGTCGGTGGCGAGGACGCGCAGGTTGCGCATCACCGTCTCGGCGACCTTGAGCGGCGGCCCGTCGCCGCCGCCCACCACGTTCTGCGTGAGCACCAGATCGATCCGGTCGCCGGGAAACACGAAGCCGGCGACGCTGCTCTGCTGCGAGACCGGCACCGTCACCGCGCGCATGCCCGGCCCGAGCGCGGCGGCCAGGAAGCCCCGGTCGCCGGGCTTGACCAGCGCGCCCTGCGTGATCGGCTGGCCGGCGGTGATCGGGTTGCGCACCACCGTGCCTTGCAGCGATTTGGCGTCGAAATTGCCCTGGCGGATGAAATAGGCGTTCTCGACCAGCTCCTTGGGCCAGGGCTGGTACTTCAGCGCGGTCGCGTCGAGGATCGTGCCGACCGGCAGCGCGCGTGTCGCCACCAGCACTTCGGGGCCGCTCACCGGCGCGGCGGTCGCGATCGCCGCCGCCTGGGGCGTCGGCGCGCCCACGATCAGGCTGCGCGCCAGAAAGGCGGTCACGGCGGCGACCACCAGCGCGCTCGCCAGCAACAGGATTTTGCGACTGTCCATCTCGGCCTTTCGACGCCCGGCTAATTGGAGTTCAAGCAACTATGCTTGGGTGGTTAAGATGCAGTTCACGCATCGCGAGCAGCGCCGCGAAGGCGATCGCGACGCCGTACGGCACCTCGATCGGCGTGGTGCGGTCGCGGGCGCGATCGAACAGCATCACGATGGTGAGCGCCCCGCCGGCGATCGACATCACCACCAGCATCCACACCAGCGCCTGCAGCGGGAACCACAAGGCGAGCGCACCGATCATCTTGACGTCGCCGCCGCCCATCCAGCCGAACGCGAACACGCCGCAGAACAGGCCGAACACGGCGGCCGCGAGGCCGATCTGGAGCGCCATGTCGGGCCACGGCGCCATGCCGCTCGCGTGCCACCACAGCGGCGCGAGCAGCGCGATGGCGATGTTCTTCCAGTCGGCGATCTCGCGCGTGCGCGCGTCCTCGATCCCGGCCCAGACCAGGAGCAGCGCCAGCGCGCCCGGCAGCAATGTCACGAATAGCGTCCCACCCATCTGAAAGCGCCTAGACGGAATGGCTTTCAAAAAAGTAACCAGAGTCGATGCTGTCGCCGCACTCCCATCGCCGCGCCATTCCCGCCGGCGCCCGGGTCGGTTTCTGGCGCGCGCGCGACGGGTGGATGCTCCGCCGGTTCGACTGGCCGGCGGATGCCAGCCCGCGCGGCAGCATCCTGTTCCAGGCCGGGCGCGGCGACGTGTTCGAGAAATATCTGGAGACGTTGGCGCACTGGCACCATCAGGGCTGGTCGATCAGCGCGTTCGATTGGCGGGGGCAGGGCGGCTCGGGGCGGCTGTCGGGCGACCCGCGCGTCGGCCATGTCGAGGATTTCGCGCTCTACGTCGCCGATTTCGAGGAATTCTGGCGGGTGTGGCGCAAGGGCGCGGTTGGGCCGACGGTCGCGATCGGCCATTCGATGGGCGGCCATCTCGTGCTGCGCGCGATGGCGGAAGGGTGCATCGCGCCCGATGCGGCGGTGTTGGTCGCGCCGATGCTCGGGCTGAAGACCCCGGTCGGCGCCGGCTTCGGCGAATGGGCGGCGCGGCGGATCGGCGGGCGCGGCGATGGTGCGCGGCGGGCGTGGCGCGGCAACGAGCATCCCGCCACCACCGCGACCCGCCAGGCGCTGCTCACCCATGACGATGCGCGCTATCGCGATGAGATCCACTGGCAGACGGTGCAGCCCGATCTTGTGCTCGGGCCACCAAGCTGGCGCTGGCTGATCGAAGCCTTCGCCTCGACCCGCCTGCTGCGCGCCGACCCGCGCCTCGCCGACGTGCGCGTTCCGGTGCTGATGCTGCTCGCCGAGTACGACCAGCTCGTCTCGGCGCGCGCGGCGCTGCGCGTGGCGGCGCGGCTGCCGGACGCGCGCGTGGTGCGCTTCGGCCGTGAGTGCGCGCACGAGATCTTGCGCGAGGTCGATGCGGTGCGCGACCGCGCCCTCGCCGAGATCGACGCGTTCCTGGCCGCGCGCCTGGGCGGGCGGCCATGACGGGGTTCGACATCGCGATCATCGGCGCGGGCATGGCCGGCGCGAGCGTCGCCGCCGCGATCGGTGACCGCGCCCGCGTGCTGTTGATCGAGGCGGAAAGCGCGCCCGGCTATCATGCCACCGGCCGCTCCGCCGCCTTCTGGTCGGAAACCTATGGCGGGCCGGGAGTCGCGCCGCTCACCACCGCATCGGGTCCGGCGCTGCAGGCGGGCGGGTTTCTCCAGCCGCTCGGCTCGCTCCACATCGGCCGCGCCGGGGACGCGGCGGCGATCGAGCGGTTCCTCGCCGAGTTCGCGGGCAGCGGCATCGCGCTCGAACCCGTCGATCCCGCCGATCACGTTGCGGGCCTGCGCCCCGAATGGACGCTCGGCGTGTTCGAGCCGAGCTGCGCCTATATCGACGTGGCGGGGCTTCACGCCGCCTGCCTCGCCGCCGCGCGGCGCGCCGGTGCGGTGCTGGCGGTCGATTCCCCACTCCGCGCGGCGACGCGGAGCGGCGGCGGGTGGACGATCGTCACCGGCGGCGAGACCTATCGCGCGGGGGTTCTGGTCAACGCGGGCGGCGCATGGGCGGATGCGGTCGCGCGGATCGCCGGCGCCGCGCCGATCGGCATCACCGCCTATCGCCGCACCGTCGTTCAGTTGCTCACCGATCCGCCCGCCCCCGCGGGGCTGCCGCACGTCGCCGACATCGCCGGGCGCTTCTATTTCAAGCCCGAGGCGGGCGGGCGGCTGTGGCTCAGCCCGCATGACGAGACCCCGGCCGCGCCGTCCGACGTTCAGCCCGAGGAGATCGACGTCGCGCTGGCGATCGACCGGTTCGAGCACGTCGTCGATTGGCGCGTCGCCCGCCTGGAACGGCGCTGGGCGGGGCTGCGCAGCTTCGCGCCGGATCGGCTGCCCGTCTATGGCTTCGATCCGCGCGTGCCCGGCTTCTTCTGGTGCGCGGGGCAGGGCGGGTTCGGCATCCAGACCGCGCCCGCCGCCGCCGCGCTCGCCGCCGCCGTGCTGCTCGGTACTACGCCCGATCCGATCGCCGCGGCGATCGATCCCGCACGCTACGCGCCCGCCCGCCTCGCGGCGCCGGCGTGACGCGGCGCGCCCCGGCCTCCGCCAGGGCGCGCGGAGTCAGCGCTTGCTCGGCTCGGGCATCACGATCGTCGGGCCGAGGTTCTTGATCACGTCCCGCGCGTCGAACGCGCGGACGTTGCCCTCGGGCTTCGGACCATGCCCGAGCACGATCTCGGCATGCGCCTCGTATTTATCGATCGTCTGGATGTCGATGTTGCGATCCCAATAGGGGCCGCCCGCGAACGGGCTCCAGGATCGCCACCCGAAGCCGCGCCCGTAATAGCTCCACGCCGGACCCCAATACCCATAAGGTCCGCCGACGAACGGCTCGGGCGTCGCATAGGTGCGCGTGCTCTTGTCGGTCTGCCGGTCGGCGAGCACGAAATAGTCGTAGCCCTGCTGCACGGTGAGTTGCGCGGCGCGGAACAGCAGATAGCGCTCGACCGTCTCGCGCGGCGTGTAGCCGTTGCCGGCGAAGCTCACCATGAATCGGTTCGCCTCGATCTGGCGGTCGCTATAGCCGGTCCGCGCGAAGCCCGATCCGGTCGCGGGGCGATACGGGGTCTGCGTCGCGCAGCCGGCGGCGAGCAGGGTGGTGGCGAGCAGGGCGCCGCTCAGCGCCCGGTTCAGCGTGCGGGGCAAGGTTCGGGTCTTGGACATCGGGGCCTCCAAAGGGTCGGTGCTCACGACAGGCCGTGCCGCGAACACCGCCAGTCGAAAACGCCCCGCCGACGATAAAGTCGCGGCGCGCGATGTCCCGTGACAAATTTGATATCCGGCCCCCCCCCGTTATCCGCCCAGCCGGGCGCGATAATGGTCGAGCATCGGGGCGGCGCCCGCGCCCGACAGCACCGCCGCCATCCCGCGCGCGGCCGCCTGCGCCGCCGGCACGGCACGCGCGACCATCGCCGCCTCATAGCGCGCGATCGCCGGCCACCCCGCGCCCGACGTCAGCGCCGCCGCGAGATCGACCGCATCGGCGAGCGCGAGGTTGACGCCTTCGCCCGCGAACGGCGACATCAGATGCGCGGCGTCGCCGAGCAAGGTCACGCCCGCGACGCTCGCCCAGCGATGCCCGATCGGCAGCGCGTATAGCGGCCGCACGCCGAGCGGATCGCCGCTGACGATCATGTCGCGCAGCATTGGGGACCAGCCTTCGAACACCGCCAGCGCCGCAGCGCGCACCGCCTCGGGCGGCATCGCGCCGAGCGCGCGCGCATCCGCCTCGTCGATCCGCCAGCCGGCATAGCCGCGAATGTGGCCGTTGCCGTTGCGCTGCCCGATCAGCGCGCGGTTGTCGCCGACCGCGAACATCTTGCCGGCCCCGACCAGCGCATCGACCTGCGGGTGCCGCCGCGTATCGAACCCGAGTTCGACGAACACCGCGCCTTCATAGCGCGGCCGGGCATCGCCGAGCAGCGCGCGCACCTTCGACCAGCCGCCGTCCGCGCCGACCACGACATCGAACGCTTCCGCCCCCGCCGCGCTGACGACCATGTGGCCCGCATCCCCAAGACGGATCGCCTCGACCCCGCTGTTCCAGCGCACCATCCCCGGCGGAACCGACTCGAGCAGGATGCGGCGCAGCGCGCTGCGGTCGATCTCGGGGCGATCGTCGCCCGCGCCGTCGCGGTCGAACAGCAACGTGCCGTCCGCGTCGTAGAGCCGGTCGCCCTGATCCTCCGGCCGCGCGTGCGTGCGGAACGCGTCTTCCAGCCCAGCGGCGCGCATCGCATGCTGGCCGGTGTCGGAATGCAGATCGAGCGATCCGCCCTGCGGCCGCGCATCGGCATCCGCATCGCGCTCGAACACCACCGGCGCGAGCCCGCGCAGGTGCAGCAATCGCGCCAGCATCAGCCCGCCGGGGCCGCCGCCGATGATCGCGATGCGTGGGTCGATTGTCATACTGGCCTCCTCGATGTACATAGGGGCCTATACATAAACATAGGAGCCTATGCAATGGCCGAGTCCGTTTGGACGCCGATGCTCACGCCTGGTCATTATTTCACCCGCATCGCGCGCGCGCTGGCGCGGATCGGCGACAAGCGGCTCGCGGCGGTCGGCTTCGCGACCGCGCAGCTTCCGGTGCTGTCGGCGCTGCGCGACGGCGAGAAGAAATCGCAGACCGAGTTGGCGCGCTGGGCCAAGGTCGAGCAGCCGACGATGGCGCAACTGATCGCGCGGATGGAGCGTGACGGCCTCGTCCAGCGCGAACCCGATCCCGCCGATCGCCGCAGCAGCCTGATCTCACTCACCGAAACCGCGCGCGAGCGGCTCCCCGCCGGGCGCGAGATCCTACGTCAGGGCAATGTCGAGGCGATGCGCGGATTGTCCGACGCCGAGGTCGAGACGCTGCTCGGGCTGCTCAAGCGCGTCCTGGCCAATGTGGAGGCGATGGAGGGCTGACCTGAGCACTACACCGTTCGTGCTGAGCCTGTCGAAGCACGTGCGTCAAACACCGGGCCGCTTGGTCCGTGCTTCGACAAGCTCAGCACGAACGGATCGTAAATCTCAATCCTCGCCGAAGCGCGCCTCGACCAGTTCCGCCAACGTGCTCACCGCCTGCTCGGCGCCGTCGCCCTCGGCGCGGATGACGATCGAATCGCCCATCGCCGCGCCCAGCATCATCAGCCCCATGATCGACGTGCCCGTTACCGATCCGGCGCCGTCCTTCTCGACCGCGACCTCGCAGGGGAGCGTCGAGGCGAGCGTCACGAACTTGGCGCTCGCGCGCGCGTGCAGGCCGCGCTTGTTGGTGATGAGGACCGTCCGGGCAATCTGGCTCACGCCGCCGCTTCTCCCAAAACTTCGGAGGCTACCGATATGTATTTACGGCCAGCTTCGCGCGCCGCGGCGACCGCGTCCACCACTTTCATCGCCTTGCGTGCCGATTCGAGCCGGATCAGCATCGGCAGGTTGATGCCCGCGATCACCTCGATCCGCCCGCGCTCCATCAGCGAGATCGCGAGGTTGGAGGGCGTGCCGCCGAACAGATCGGTCAGCACGATCACCCCGCGCCCGGCATCGACCGTCTTGATCGCAACCGCGATGTCGTTGCGGCGCGCTTCCATGTCGTCATCGGGGCCGATCGCGACGGTGGCGATCCGTTCCTGCTTGCCGACGACATGCTCCATCGCGGTCACGAACTCGTCGGCCAGCCGACCGTGGGTCACCAATACGAGCCCGATCATCGCCGAATCCTGCTCATCAAATCTGCGTCCCGCCCCCGTCGGCTGCCTCGCGGGCGCCCTCCAGCGAGTCTTGCGGCGATGCAGCAAGATCACGATGCGCGACCGTGGGGGAAAAACCGGCGTCACGCAACCGTGCCGCGACCCGCTCCGTGACATGAACCGATCGGTGTCTCCCTCCGGTACAACCGAAGGCGATCGTCACATAGGATTTTCCCTCCGCCCTGTAGCGCGGCAGCAACAGCAGCAGCAGCGATTCGATCTGCCGCAGCGCGGCGTCATACGCGGGGTCTCCGGCGACATAGGCGCTGACATCGGCATCGAGTCCCGTTCCGGGACGAAGCTCTGGCACCCAATGCGGGTTGCGCAGGAAGCGCATGTCGAAGACGAGATCGGCGCTGCGCGGCAGCCCGCGCGCGAAGCCGAACGACATCACCTGCAAGGTCGGCTCGCCGAGCCGCTCGCCCGAGAAGGTCGCGCGGACCTGCTGCGCGAGTTCGTTGGCGGTCATGTCGGTGGTGTCGATCAGCCGGTTGGCCCAACTGCGCAGCGGCGCCAGCAGCTCGCGTTCGCGCGCGATGCCGTCCACCGCCGGCCGGTCGAGCGCGAGCGGGTGGCGCCGCCGCGTCTCCGAATAGCGACGCGCCAGCTCGCCGCCCGCGCAATCGAGGAACAACGTGCCGATATCGAGCCCGTGGCCTTCGCGCAGCGAGTCGATCCGGCCGACGATCCGGGCCGGATCGAAGTCGCGCGTGCGCGCGTCGATGCCGATCGCGAGCGGCTGCGACGATCCATCCGCGCCCTCGGGCAGCGGCGCGCTCAGCAGCCGGTCGAGCAGCGCCAGCGGCAGATTGTCGACGATCTCCCAGCCGAGATCCTCCAGCGTGCGCAGCACGGTCGATTTGCCCGCGCCCGACATGCCGGTGACCAGTAGGATATCCTTGCGGTCGCCACCGCTCAACGTGTTCATGATGTTCCGCCTGTGACCCGCCGCAGCGCCAATTCCACTTTGAGCGGCGCAGAAGCCTCATGAGAATCGACCCGAACCAGCGGAATTGCAATGCCGTTGATCGTTTCGCTCAGCGATGCTTCGGGCATCCGCATCACCGGCTCGCCGAGCCGTACCACCAGGGCCACGGGCGCCGCCGCGCGATGGGGCAGGGGGATGATGCCGATCCCGCGCACCTCGATCAGCCCCGCGATCGTCGCGGGAGGCGCGGCGGTCAGCGTGCCTTCGGCGACCGTCAACAGCGTCTGGTCGTCGCTCACCAGCGTGGCGCCGCGATCGATCAGCCGCAGCGCCAGATCGGACTTGCCGCTGCCCGAAGCGCCGATCAGCAGCACCGCCTGCTCGCCGATCGCCACGCAGGTGGCGTGGAGCCGCGCGGGTGTCATGCCCGCGGCCCGGCCGGCAGCCGCACCACGAAGCGCGCGCCGTGCATCCGGTCGTCCCGCGATTCGACATGGATCGTGCCGTGATGCGCCTCGACGATCGTCCGCGCGATGGCGAGGCCGAGCCCCGAATGCTTGCCGAACGATTCGTCCTCGGGCCGGAACGAATGGAAGCGGTGGAAGATCGTCTCGCGCGATTCTTCGGGAACGCCCGGCCCTTCGTCCTCGACGCGGATCACCAGTTCGTCGCCCTCCTCGGCGGCGGAGATCGCGATCACGCCGCGCTCGGGCGAGAAGGAGATGGCGTTGTCGATGAGGTTCTCGAACACGCGTTCCAGGCGCGCGCCTTCCCCCAGCACGATCAGCGGCCCGCCGCCGATCGGGCGATCGAAGCGCAGCACCACGTCATGCCCCACGCCGCGCGCGCCGTGCTGCGCGATCAGCCCGGCGATCAGCGCGCCCAACTCCACCGGTTCGAACTTGGCGCGGCCGAGCTGCGCGTCGAGCCGCGACGCCTCGGCGATGTCGGTGATGAGCCGATCGAGCCGGTGGACGTCGTCGCGCACGATCGCGAGCAATTGCCGCTGCAGCTCGGGATCGCGCACGCTGGCCAGCCCCTCCACCGCCGACCGCAGCGAGGCGAGCGGATTCTTCATCTCATGCGTCACGTCGGCGGCGAACGCTTCGATCGCGTCGATCCGCGCGCGCAGCGCGAGGCTCATGTCGGACAGCGCCCGCGCGAGCATGCCGATCTCGTCGCGGCGCGAGGGCAGGCGCGGCACCACCACCTCGCGCGCGCGGCCGAGCCGGACGCGCACCGCCGATCGCGCCAGCCGCCGCAGTGGCCGCACGATCGTGCGCGCGAGGAACAGCGACAGCAGCACCGAGACGAGCGAGACGATCAGCAGCACCACGCTCAGCCGGAACCGTTCGAACCGCACCGTCTGGGTGATGTCGCGCGCGTTGACCGTCGTCATCACCACGCCGTCGCCGGGCACCGCGGCGGCGGCGGTGATGACCGGGGTGCGGTCGGGCGCGCGCCACACCGTCGCCGGCGCGCGCTGGCTGCCGCGCGCCAGTTGCACGTCGGGCCAGTCCGCCCCCGCAGCGTGCTCGCGATACAAAGGCGCGCGGGGGGCACCGACGACGGTGTCGATCATCGCGTCGAGGAACCGCGCCGCCGCCATGCCCCAATCCTGCTTGTCGGGGTCGAGCAGCACGAAGTTGCGTTCCCCCAGCGCGCGCGTGTCGAGCACGGGCCGGCCCGCGTCGTCATACAGGCGGATGCGCGTGCCGGTATCGCGCGCCAGCCTGAGCGCCACCCCGGCCCGCGCGTCCGGCGCGACCGCGCCGAGCGCCTCGGCGATCAGCCGCGCCTCGCGGCCGGCCTGCGCGACGCGGCTGTCGACGATCCGGCTGCGGTACGAATCGAGATAGAAGAACCCGCCCGCCAGCAGCGCCAGCGCGAACACGTTGACGAACAGGATGCGCGGGGTCAGCGAGACCCGCGCGGACCAGCGGAGCGTCAGCTCGCGGTCGTCACTCTTCGGAAAAGCGATAGCCCGCTCCATACAGCGTCTCGATCGCGTCGAAATCGGCGTCGGTCTGCCGGAATTTGCGCCGCACGCGCTTGATGTGGCTGTCGATGGTGCGGTCATCGACGTAGATGTCGTCGTGATAGGCGGCATCCATCAACTGGTTGCGCGTCTTCACCACGCCGGGCCGCTGCGCCAGCGCTTCCAGGATCAGGAATTCGGTGACGGTCAGCGTCACGTCGGCGCCCTTCCAGGTCACGCGGTGGCGGGCGGTATCCATCGACAGCCGCCCGCGCACCAGCACCGTCTCGGCCGGCTCGCCGCTCTCGGGCGCGGCGGGCTGCGACGCCTCGGTGCGGCGCAGGATGGCCCGGATGCGCGCGATCAGCAGCCGCTGCGAGAAGGGCTTGGCGATATAATCGTCCGCCCCCATCGCGAGGCCCAGCGCCTCGTCCAGCTCATCGTCCTTCGAGGTGAGGAAGATCACCGGGATCGTGCTCTTCTCGCGCATCCGCCGCAGCAGTTCGAGCCCGTCCATGCGCGGCATCTTTATGTCGAAGATGGCGAGGTCGGGCGGGTTGTCGATCAGCGCCTTGAGCGCGGTCTCGCCGTCCGAATAGACGCGCGTGAGGAACCCCTCGGTCTGCAGCGCGATCGACACCGAGGTGAGGATGTTGCGGTCATCATCGACGAGCGCGATCGTAGCCGTCATCGCAAAAACACACCTTGGTTGCCGGGGCACCGCGTTAGTCCAAAGCGCAAGGCCGCTCAACACCGCCGCCGCCAGATCGAGCGCCCCGACGCGCGCAGGATTTCACAGACAAATGACAATCCCGGCGCCGATCGCTTCGCGTCTTGCCGAAATCAAACATCGCGCCCTCATAGTAATCGCGTCGTTTGACCCCCGGTTACGCGCGCGATATGCCGATCAGGTCATGAGACACGCGCACGATCGACACGATCGGCCGTACTGGGGAGAATGAGTGATGAGCCACCGTATTCCGAACGCGGACCTCGCCGCGCGGGGCATCCAAACCAATGCCAAGCTCAACTGGAATCTGCCGACCGCGCGGCTCGTCGAGGCGGCGGTCGCGCGCGGCGAGGGCAAGCTCTCGATCGACGGCGCGCTGGTCGTCGAGACCGGCGCGCACACCGGCCGCTCCGCGCAGGACAAGTTCATCGTCCGCGATGCCGAGACCGAGGATACGGTCTGGTGGGGCAAGACCAACAAGGGCATGGCTCCCGATCATTTCGCCGCGCTCAAGGCCGATTTCCTCGCCGCGCTCGCCGACAAGGACGAGCTGTTCGTGCAGGATCTGTTCGGCGGTTCGCAGCCCGAATATCGCGTCCATGTCCGCGTCGTCACCGAACTCGCGTGGCACAGCAGCTTCATCCGCACGCTTCTCGTCCGCCCGGAAGAGCATGAACTCAAGGGCTTCGACGCCGAATACACCATCATCGACCTGCCGAGCTTCCGCGCCGACCCCGCCCGCCACGGCACCCGTTCCGAGACCGTGATCGCGGTCAACTTCACCGAGAAGCTGATACTGATCGGCGGCACCAAATATGCCGGCGAGATGAAGAAGTCGGTGTTCGGGCTGCTCAACTACAAACTGCCGCCGATGGGCGTCATGCCGATGCATTGTTCGGCCAACATCGGCCCCGAGGGCGACACCGCCGTGTTCTTCGGCCTGTCGGGCACCGGCAAGACCACGCTGTCGGCCGACGCCAGCCGCACGCTGATCGGCGACGACGAACATGGCTGGTCGGACACCGCCGTGTTCAACTTCGAGGGCGGCTGCTACGCCAAGATGATCAACCTCTCGCCCGAGGCCGAGCCCGAGATCTACGCGACCACCAAGCGCTTCGGCACGATCCTCGAGAACGTGGTGATGGATCACGAGACGCGCACGCTCGATTTCCACGACAACAGCCTCGCCGAGAACAGTCGCGGTTCCTATCCGATCGACTTCATCCCCAATGCCTCGGCCGAGAACATGGGGCCGGTGCCCCAGAACATCATCTTCCTCACCGCCGACGCGTACGGCGTGCTCCCCCCGATCGCGAAGCTCACCCCCGATCAGGCGATGTACCATTTCCTCTCGGGCTATACCGCGCGCGTCGCCGGCACCGAGATCGGCGTGACCGAACCCTCGGCGACCTTCTCGACCTGCTTCGGCGCGCCGTTCATGCCGCGTCATCCTTCGGTGTACGGCAATCTCCTCAAGGAGCGGATCGCAAAGGGCGGGGTCGATTGCTGGCTGGTCAACACCGGCTGGACCGGCGGCAAATACGGCGTGGGCCGCCGCATGCCGATCAAGGCGACGCGCGCCTTGCTCAACGCCGCGCTCGACGGCAGCCTCAACGGCGCGCAGTTTCGCACCGATCCCAATTTCGGCTTCAGGGTGCCGGTGGCGGTGACCGGCATCGACTCCGCGATCCTCGATCCGCGCGAGACCTGGGCGGACAAGCACGCCTATGACGCCACCGCCGCTAGGCTGGTCGATCAGTTCGTCGAAAACTTCGCGCAATTCGCCGATCATGTCGATGAAGGCGTGCGCCAGTCCGCGCCCAAGGCCGCGACGGCGGTCTGATCGCCGCGCCCGGACGGTCGCGCCGAGAGGCCGTCCGTCCGGGACGATCGCATTCGCGGTCATGCTGCGCCTGCGAGGAACGCTTGCCCGCGTGAGCGGTTATCGCGCGCATGTCGAGCGTCACTATCGCCGGATGGACCGTTCCCGCCTCGCTCGTCGATGTCGCGACGATCGCGGTCACCGTGCTGCTCGCGCTCGCCGTCCACTGGCTGCTGATGAACGCGCTGCGCCGCATCGCCGAACGCACCCCCGGCTCGGCGGACGACATCTTCGTCACCTACGCCAAGCGCCCGCTGCAATTCATCCTCATCACGCTCGGCCTCGCGATGGTGCGCGAATCGCTCGATCTCGGCAAGACCGGCACGATCCTGTGGGCGCGCGCGGCGGGGATGCTGGTGCCCGCCCTGATCGGCTGGCTGGCGATCAACATGATCCGGGCGAGCGATCAGGCGATCGCGCTGTTCGCCGACATCACCGTCGCCGACAATCTGCGCGCGCGCCGGCGCCGCACGCGCAGCGCGATCCTCACCCAGATCGCGCTGCTCGGTGTCGGCTTCGTCACCATCTGCCTGATGCTGCTCAGCATCCCGAGCGTGCGCAGCGTCGGCGTCACGCTGATGGCCTCGGCCGGCCTTGCGGCGCTGGCGGTCGGCGCCGCCGCGCAGCCGCTGCTCAAGAACGTCATCGCCGGCATCCAGATGGCCTTCACCGAACCGATCCGGCTCGACGACGTCGTCATCATCGAGGGGGAATGGGGCAAGATCGAGGAGATCCGCCTCACCTATGTCGTCGTCAGGATCTGGGACGAGCGCCGGCTGGTCGTGCCGGTCTCGAAGTTCCTCGAGGACAGTTTCCAGAACTGGACGCGCACCGGCTCGGAGTTGCTCGGCTCGGCGTTCTTCTATCTCGATCCGACCGCCAACATCGCCCGCCTGCGCGAGAAATACACCGAGATCGTCAGCGCCAACTCGCGCTGGGACGGTCGCGCGCAGGTGCTGCAGGTCACCGACATGAAGCCCGATGCGATCGAGGTTCGCATCCTCGCCACCGCGCGCGACGCCGGCACCGCGTTCGATCTGCGCTGCGATCTGCGCGAGGCGTTGCTCGCCTATATCCGCGATGAAATGCCCGAGGCGCTCCCGCGTCGCCGCGCCGAACTGGGGCGGGACGCGTGGCACAACAAACCTGACCAACCCACCCGTTCGCCCTGAGCTTGTCGAAGGGCGTGTCTCAAACGGCGCGCTCCGGGGCACGTGCTTCGACAAGCTCAGCACGAACGGGGAAGAGAGACGAGCCTCCGCTACTTCACCATCACGGAACCCTCCGCGCCTCCACGTGAACAATCCTTCACCCCGCACCCCTAGCGCCAGCGGAAGCCGTTGTTTACATGGACCGCCACGACTCGCTTAGCCCCCAAGCAGGAACGGCACTCCATGGACATTCGCCTCGGCCTCACTTTCGACGACGTCCTGCTGTACCCGGCCGAGAGCGATATCGTCCCCAGCCAGACTGACACCGCCACGCAGCTTACGCGCGGCATCGCGCTCGACATTCCGATCCTCTCCTCGGCGATGGACACCGTCACCGAGGCCGACATGGCGATCGTGATGGCACAATTGGGCGGCATCGGCGTGCTGCATCGCAACCTCACCGTCGAGGATCAGGTCGCCGCCGTCCGCGCGGTCAAGCGGTTCGAAAGCGGCATGGTCGTCAACCCGATCACCATCGCCCCCTCGGCCACGCTCGCCGAGGCGCAGGCGATCATGAAGCGCCACAAGATCAGTGGCATCCCGGTGGTGGAAAGCGACGGCCGGCTCGTCGGCATCCTCACCAACCGCGACGTGCGCTTCGCCGAGAACCCCGCGCAGCCGGTCTCCGAGCTGATGACGCACGACAATCTCGCCACCGTCTCGCCCGGTGTCACCTCGGAGGAGGCGCGCCGGCTGCTTCACCAGCGCCGCATCGAGAAATTGCTGGTGGTCGACGAAGCGTATCGCTGCATCGGCCTCATCACCGTCAAGGATATCGAGAAGGCGGTCACCTATCCCAACGCCACCAAGGATGCGACCGGCCGCCTGCGCGTCGCCGCCGCCACCACCGTCGGCGACAAGGGGTTCGATCGCACCGCCGCGCTGATCGACGCCGAACTCGACCTCGTCGTGATCGACACCGCGCACGGCCATAACCGCGACGTCGCGCGTGCGGTCGAGCGGGTCAAGAAGCTGTCGAACTCGGTGCAGGTGATCGCGGGCAACGTCGCCACCGGCGAAGCGACGCGCGCGCTCATTGACGCGGGCGCGGACGGCATCAAGGTCGGCATCGGCCCCGGCTCGATCTGCACCACCCGCGTGGTCGCCGGCGTCGGCGTGCCGCAATTGACCGCGGTGATGGACTGCGCCGAGATTGGCCAGAAATATGGCGTGCCCGTCATCGCCGATGGCGGCATCCGCACCTCGGGCGACATCGCCAAGGCGCTCGCCGCCGGCGCGTCGTCGGTGATGATCGGCTCGCTGCTGGCGGGCACCGAGGAGGCGCCCGGCGAGACCTTCCTGTATCAGGGCCGCGCGTACAAGAGCTACCGCGGCATGGGCTCGGTCGGCGCGATGGGGCGCGGCTCGGCCGATCGTTATTTCCAGGGCGACATCAAGGACCAGTTGAAGCTGGTGCCCGAGGGGATCGAGGGGCAGGTCGCCTATAAGGGCCCGGCCAAGGACGTGATCCACCAGCTCGTCGGCGGTATCCGCGCGGCGATGGGCTATACCGGATCGGCGACGATCGCCGACCTGCAACAGCGCGCCCGCTTCGTGCAGATCACGGGTGCGGGGTTGCGCGAGAGCCACGTCCACGACGTGACGATCACGCGCGAGGCGCCGAACTACCCGACGCGGTGAGGGCGGGGGGCGCTCGATGATGCGTCTGCCGAGATATTGAGCAAGCGCCTCTTCACCTCGAGCCCGTTCGTGCTGAGCGCAGTCGAAGCACGTGCCTCACGTCCGCCGCACGGCTTCGGCCTGTTCTATCCCCTGTAAAACTGGCAAAGATTTAAGCATGATCTTGCCTGCACACGCGTCCGCCGCATGCCCCCTCGTAAGCGGACGCGCCGCGTGACGCCCTCCGCCCGCGCCCAAGCGGCGATCGACCTCCTCGACGAGATCCTCGCAGCCGCCCGCGCCGGCGGCGCGGCGGCGGATACGCTGATCGCGCGCTATTTCGCGACGCGCCGCTATGCGGGCAGCAAGGATCGGCGCGCGGTGCGCGAGTTGGTCTATGCGGCGATCCGGCTGTGCGGGGCGCCGCCGGTCAGCGGCCGTGCGGCGATGCTCGCGGTGGCCGCGCGCGATCCTGCGCTGGCGGCGCTTTTCACGGGCGAGGGCCACGCCCCGGCGCGGATCGCGGCGGATGAGCCGGTCGCTCCCGAGGGCATCGCGCCCGAGTGGCTGCGCGCGGCGCTCGCGGAGTCGGGCCTCGCCGATGCCGAACTCGCCGCGCTGGTCGAGCGCGCGCCGCTCGACATTCGTGTCAATCGGCTCGTCGACATGCCCGTCGCGATCGCGGGCGCCGCGCCGATCGCGGGCCTGCCCGATGCGCTGCGGCTGCCCCCGGGCGTCAACGTCGAGGCGCTCCCCGAATGGGCGGCGGGCGCGATCGAGGTGCAGGATGCCGGCAGCCAGGTCGTCACGCTGGCTGCGCGCGCCGCACCGGGCCAGCGCATCGTCGATCTCTGCGCGGGCGCCGGCGGCAAGACGCTCGCCCTTGTCGTTGCAATGATGAATCAGGGTGCGATCTTAGCCAGCGATAGCGATCGTGGGCGACTTTCGCGACTTTTGCCCCGAGCCGCGCGCGCCGGCGCCTCGATCGTGACGACGCGCCTGCTCGATCCGGGCCGCGAAGGCGAGGCGCTGACCGACTGGACCGCGCAGGCCGATTGCGTGCTGATCGACGCGCCGTGCTCGGGCACCGGCACATGGCGGCGCAACCCCGAGGCGCGCTGGCGGCTCACGCCTGATCGGCTCGCGCGGCTGGTGGAGACGCAAGCCCGCCTGCTCGACGTCGGCGCGGCGCTGGTCAAGCCGGGCGGGGCGCTCGTCCACATCGTCTGCTCGCTCCTCGATGTCGAAGGTGCGGGGCAGGTGGCGCGCTTCCTCGCCGCCCGCCCCGGCTGGCGCGCTGAGCCGCTCGCGCTGCCCGTCGGGCGCGCACACGGCGATGGCGTGCGGCTCACGCCGGCGCACGACGGCACGGACGGCTTTTTTGTCGCGCGGATGCAGGCCCCGTGTTAACTCGGAGCATTGTGCCGAAACTGGAGTGGATCATGCGCTATCTGTCCGTCGCCGCTGCCGCCGCGATGACGCTGTTGACGGTATCGACGGCGGTGCATGGCCAGCGCCCGGACAGCGCGATCGACGCGCGCGCGCTGGCGCTGGTCGACAAGGGCCGGGCGGCGCAGGCGACCGGCAACCTCGACGGTGCGATCGACGCCTATGAGAGCGCGCTGGCGGTCGATCCGCGCACCCGGCAAGCATTCATCGGTCTCGGCGAGGTCGCCCGCAAGCGCGACCTGCCCGGCAAGGCGATCCGCTTCTACCGCGAGGCGCTGGAGTTGCAGCCGGATGACGTCGCCGCGCTCAAGGAACAGGGCGAGGCGCTCGTTCAGCAGGGCGCGGTCGAGCGCGCGAAGACCAACCTCACCAAGCTGCGCGCGGTCTGCGCCAAGCGCGCTTGCCCCGAGATCTCGCAGTTGAGCGCGGCGATCGCCAAAGGGCCGCCGATCGTGACCGCCTCCGCCACCCCGGCGGTGAAAAGCGAGAAGAACTGACCGGCGCGATCACGCCGGATCGTCGCCGTTACGCTTTCGCTTGTTCGACGAAGTCCACGTCCCGCCGCTCGGGACCGATCGCGGTCCAGATCACGATCACGATCGCGGTGATCCCGGCGACCAGCGCCAGCGCGAAGCCATAGTCGCCGCCGTGGCTCTCCGCCACGCCTGCCTGTATCACGGCGTTGCGCGAGGCGATCAAATTGCCGAGTTGATAGGCGAAACCCGGAAACATGCCCCGCACCGCCGCCGGTGACAGTTCGTTGAGATGGACCGGCACGATCCCCCAGGCGCCCTGCACCGCGACCTGCATGAGAAACGCGCCGGCGCCGAGCATCACCGGCGTGGTCGAGAATGCCCAGAGCGGAATAACCGGCAGAGCGCAGAGCGCGCCGATGATGATGGCGCGCTTGCGGCCGATCTTCTCTGACCAGATACCGAAACCAATTCCACCGACGATGGCACCCGCGTTCATTACCATCGCAAGCAGGCCGGCGGTGTGGGTGGAGAGGTGATGCTGTTCTTTGAGGAAGGTCGGATACACGTCCTGCGTACCGTGGCTGAAGAAGTTGAACGCCGTCATCAGCACAACGAGGTACAACGCGATCTTCCAGTTATCGACCAGGGCGGTGAGCGGGTTGATGCGTGGCTTTTCGGCGAGCGCCTCGAACGCGGGGCTTTCCTCGACGTGCATGCGGATCAGGAAAACGAGAATTGCGGGCACGACGCCGATCAGAAACATGCCGCGCCAGCCGATATGGTCGAACAGCAGAAAGAACACGAGGCTCGCAAGGAAATAGCCGGACGGATACCCGCTCTGCAGCAAACCGGACACGAAGCCGCGCATCCTCGCGGGGATGCTTTCCATCACCAGGCTGGCGCCGATGCCCCATTCGCCGCCCATCGCGAAGCCGAACAGCGCGCGGATCACGAACAACGACGTCAGCGACCAGGCGAACGCCGACAGCACCGAGAAGGCCGAGAACGCGAGGATGACGATCATCATCACCGGCCGCCGGCCGTATCGGTCGGCGAGCAGCCCGAACACGAACGCGCCGAACGGCCGTGCGGCGAGCGTGAAGAAGGTGGCTTCGGCGGTGGTCTTGACGTCGGTGCCGAACTCCCGCGCGACCGCCGAGAACATGAACACCATCAGGAAGAAATCGAACGCGTCGAGCGTCCAGCCGAGATAGCTCGCCCAGATCGAGCTCTTTTGCGCGCTGGTCAGCGCTTTGAGGTCGGCGAAGATGCTCATGAGGCCCCCGGCTGCGTGTCGGGGTTACGTGGCACGGCCGGCCGCGCTTGGGAAGCACTGGCCGCCACCCGACAGGTCGGGTGACGGCCGGTTAAGATCAGACGAAACGGTTGACGAGGTTCTCGAGCCGCTCCTGCTGGCCCGAACGCGGCTTGGGATCGAACGCCTTTTCGACCGCCAGATCGGCGATGCCGGCGAGATCAAGCCCGCCGATCTGCGTGCCGAGTTCCCCATTCCAGCCGGCGTAGCGCTCGGCCTTGATCGCATCGACGCGACCGTCCTCGATCAGCTTGGCCGCGCCGAGCAGGCCGCGCGCGACCGTGTCGATGCCGCCGATGTGGCCGTAGAACAGATCGACCGCGTCCATCGACTGGCGACGCACCTTCGAGTCGAAGTTGAACCCGCCATCGGTGAAGCCGCCGGCGCGGAGAATTTCGACCATCGCCAGCGTCAGTTCCTCGGGCGAGTTGGGGAATTGGTCGGTATCCCAGCCATTCTGGTGATCGCCGCGATTGGCGTCGATCGAACCGAACAGGCCGAGCGCGTTCGCCGTGGCGATCTCATGCTCGAACGTGTGGCCGGCGAGCGTCGCGTGGTTCGCCTCGATGTTGACGCGCACTTCGTTCTCGAGGCCGTAGCGCTTGAGGAAGCCGTACACGGTCGCGGTGTCGAAGTCGTACTGGTGCTTGGTGGGCTCGTGCGGCTTCGGCTCGATCAGGATCGTGCCCTTGAAGCCGATCTTGTGCTTGTGCTCGACGACCAGGCTCAGGAACCGCCCGAAATTGTCGAGCTCGCGCTTGAGATCGGTGTTGAGGAGGGTCTCATAGCCCTCGCGGCCGCCCCACAGCACGTAGTTGCTGCCGCCGAGCCGGTGAGTCGCTTCGAGCGCGTCACGCACCTGCATCGCGCCGAACGCATAGACCTCGGGGTCGGGGTTGGTCGCGCCGCCGGCGGCGAAGCGCGGGTGGCTGAACAGATTGGCGGTGCCCCACAGCAGCTTGCGGCCCGATGAGGCCTGAAGCTTTTCGAGGTGATCGACCGCTTCGGCGAAATACTGGCGATGCTCGGCGACGTTGTGCGCGTCGGCCATCACGTCGATGTCATGGAAGCAGTAGAACGGGATGTCGAGCTTGGTGAAGAAGTCGAACGCGACTTCGCGCTTGATCGCGGCGGTCGCGCTGTCGTTCGGGCCCTGATGCCACGGGCGGTTGAAGGTGCCGCCGCCGAATACGTCGCTGCCCTGCCAAACGAAGGTGTGCCAGAAACAGGCAGCGAAGCGGAGATGGTCCTCCATCCGCTTGCCGAGTACGACCTTATCCTTGTCGTAGAAGCGATAGGCCAGCTCGTTGGTGCTGTCCGGCCCCTCATATTTGATCGTCGGGATGTTCGCAAAGAAGTCGATGGCCATCAGGCACTCCTTGGGGTGATATTCTGGGGGGTGATGTGAGCATAGGCGTCGCGGAACGCGGCGAGCTTGGGGGCGAGCCGATCGACCAACGCGGCATCGGGTTCGATGACGTGGGCGACTGGCGGTGCGACGCAGACTTCTGCGGGCGAGCCGCCATCGACCGCGATCTGGGCAAGCCGGGCGGCGCCGAGCGCCGGGCCGACTTCGCCTGCCTGAAGATAGACCAACGGCGTGTTCAACGCAGCCGCGAGCGTCGCGCCCCAATAGCGTGAGCGTGCGCCGCCGCCGATCACCGACAGCTTGGCAACCTCAGTGCCTGCACCGCGGAGCGCGTCCAGCCCGTCGGCGAGCGCGAAGGCGACGCCCTCGAGCACGGCCTGTGCCAGCCGCTCAGGGCCGGTGTCATTGTCCAGCCGCAGGAACGCGCCGCGCACTTCGGCATCGTTGTGCGGCGTGCGCTCGCCCGAGAGATACGGGAGGAACAGTTCGGGGCCGCTCGCAGGACCGGCCTTTTCGGCGCGCGCGAACAGATCGGCCGCACCCGCCGCGCCGGTCAGCCGCGCGACCCAGTCGATGCAGGAGGCTGCCGAGAGATGCACCGCCATCTGATGCCACATATCGGGCAGGCAGTGGCAGAAAGCGTGGACGGCGCGCGCCGGGTTGGGCCGGAAGGCATCATTGGCGACGAAGATCACGCCCGACGTGCCAAGCGACAGCAGCGCGTCGCCATCCTTGACGACACCGACCCCCGCCGCGCCCGCCGCATTGTCGCCGCCGCCGCCCGCGACCGGTACCTGCGGCATGCCCCACAGTTCGGCCACCTGCGCGCTCAGCCGCCCGGTGGTTTGCGGGCCTTCGACCAGCGCCGGCATCTGGCTGACGTCCAGCCCGCACGCGGCGAGCAGGTCGTTGCTCCAGGTCCGACCGGCGACATCGAGCCAGAGCGTACCGGCCGAATCGGACATGTCCGATGCCTTTTCGCCGGTCATCAGCAGGCGAACATAATCTTTCGGCAGCAGCACCAGCTTGGTCGCGGCGAACACGTCGGGTTCGTGCTTGCGCACCCACGCCAGCTTGGGCGCGGTGAAACCCGGCATGACGATGTTGCCGCCGACCGACTGGAACAGTGGCGTCGCGGCTTCCAACTCGGCGCATTCGGCAGCGCTGCGACCGTCGTTCCACAGGATCGCCGGGCGCAAGGGTTTGTCGTCAGCGCCGAGCAAGGTCGCGCCATGCATCTGGCCGGCGAGGCCAATGCCGCGCACCGCGCGCCGCACATCGGCATCGATCGCCTGCACCGCGGCGGTGGTCGCCGCCCACCAGCTATCGGGATCCTGCTCGGACCAGAGCGGGTGAGGGCGCTGCACGGTGAGCGCGGCCGTGCCCTGACCCACCACGCTGCCGTGGGTGTCGAGGACGACGGCCTTGACGCCCGACGTGCCGATATCGATGCCGAGGAACATGCGTGTTACTTCACGAACGGATTGATGGGCTTGATCGAGCCGTCTTGGTTGAAGAACAACTCGGTGACCTTGACGTTGCGCAGGTGGTTCTTGTTGCTGAGCTGCGTATCCGCATAGAACAGCCACCATTTGCCGCCGTGCTCGATGATCGAATGATGCGTCGTCCAGCCTTGCACCGGCAGGAGGAAATGCCCGCGGAACGTGAACGGACCATATGGATTGGTCCCGGTCGCGTAGCTCAGGAAGTGCGTGTCGCCCGTCGAATAGGTGTAATAATAGGTGGAGCCGCGCTTGAACATCCAAGAGCCTTCAAAGAAGCGCTTGTCGTGCTCGCCGCCCTTCACCGGCTGGCCGTCCTCGCCGAGGATCACCGCGTCGCGAGGTTTTTCGGCGAAGGTTTTCATGTCGGCGTTCATACGCACGACCTTGCCCGACAGCGCGGGCTGATCGTCCTGTATCAGATCGGTGTCGCTGCCATTGGGATCATACGTGCCCTTGGCCCAGCGCTGAAGCTGCCCCCCCCAGATGCCGCCGAAATACATGTAGGTCTTGCCGTCTGTGTCGGTGAACACCGCCGGGTCCATCGAAAAGCTGCCCGGGATCGGCTTGGGCTCGGCCTTGAACGGGCCCATTGGGTTCTTCGACGTGGCGACGCCGATCTTGAACGCCCCGAGACCGTTTTTGTCTTTCGACTTATCACGCGCCGGGAAATACAGGTAATAGGTGCCGTTCTTATAGGCGGCGTCGGGCGCCCACATCTGTTTGGAGGCCCACGGAACGTCCTTCACATCAAGGGCGACCGGGCCGACCGTGACCGGCCCGCCGATCCGATCCATCCGCAGCACGCGATAATCGTGCATGGCATATTCGTTGCCGAGGTCGTCGTCAGGCGTGTCGGTCGGCACGTCATGCGATGGATAAACGTAGATCTTGCCGTTGAAAACATGCGCAGAAGGGTCGGCGGTGTAGATCGAGGTCACCAGCGGTTGCGACAGGAAGCGCGAGGCATCAGCCCCCTTGCTATCCTCATGAGCTTGCGCGGCGAGCGCACTCGCGCTGAGCAGCGCCGCGATTGTGATCGATGTGCGAAGTAGCATGCCGTTCATCACCCTCTTAGCCTTCTGGAGAGGCTCGATTGATACGATAGCGCTACCATATCGGGGAAGATCGGGTGTGGCAATTGCGTGCCGCAGAGCTTTTTTCCAGCGCAGTTATCGCATGGCGCCGGGCCGCCTAGCGCCAGAGACGGCTGCCCGGCAGATGAGGTTCGACCCTCACAGGGGGCGAGAGATCGGGCGCAGCGAAATCGGCTATGTCGATGAAA
This sequence comes from Sphingomonas pollutisoli, assembly GCF_029167165.1. Taxonomy (NCBI): domain Bacteria; kingdom Pseudomonadati; phylum Pseudomonadota; class Alphaproteobacteria; order Sphingomonadales; family Sphingomonadaceae; genus Sphingomonas; species Sphingomonas pollutisoli. The sequence goes on along the minus strand of NZ_JARFNJ010000004.1, from coordinate 150,681 downwards.
TGGCTGCCCCAGCTATCGATGAGCGTGAGCAGATGCGCGACGAGCGGCGCGGTACGATGCTCGACCACCAGCGATGGAAATGGCAGCGGCAGGGTTGGGCTGGGTTGCAGCGCCTGCGCGAGCGGCGCCTGGGCGGGCATGAACGACAGCGGCGAGAACAGGCAGGCGCCCGCGATGTTGCCGAGATAGGATTTCGGCGAGAGCTGTGCCCAGCGGACCACGGCAAGGCAGGCGAGACCGCGCGCGACCACCACATGCGGCTCGCCCGCCGCGCGCGCTGCCTCATCGAGTTGCATCGCCCAGAAACCGCGATGGTGCTTGTGCCTCATGTCGAGCGCGAGGGTGCGGACGTCTTTGCGGTTAGCCGCCGGCCACTCCGGTGCACGATCGCCCGCCACCGTCACGGTGAGAAGCGGATGGGTGCCGAAAAAGTCGCTCTCCAACGTCATGACCGGACTCCTCGAGGGATCTCGCCGTTCGGGTCGGGTGGGCCGCGACTCCGGTTATGACGCCATGATATTCCTATCGCCAGCATAGGCAATCGGTGTTGCGTCGAGTCGATGACGGAGCGCGTCAGCCCGCAGCGGATTCCCATATGATCGGCCGGCGCCCAAGCGCGCATCCTGATCGAACAAGCGCGGTATCGAGCGGATCATATTGTTGACCTTGTTCGATGGGTCTGTAGAGGCGACGGGCACGTCTCTACGGTTTGACTGAACGGAATCCTGTTACAATGAACGCGCCTGTCACCACCCCGCGGCTGATCCCTGACAACGCGGCCTTTCACTCGGTCGAGGTCAAGTGGGTCCGCCATTGGAACGAGCATCTGTTCAGCTTCGCGATCGAGCGGCCGGCGTCGTTCCGTTTCCGGTCGGGCGAGTTCGTGATGATCGGCCTCGACGACGGTGCCAAGCCGCTGATGCGCGCCTATTCGATCGCCAGCCCGGCGTATGCCGAGGAACTCGAGTTTCTTTCGATCAAGGTTCAGGACGGCCCGCTCACCTCGCGGCTGCAAAAGGTCCAGCCGGGCGATCAGGTCTATCTTGGCCGTAAGCCGGTGGGCACGTTGGTGTGTGATGCGCTGTTGCCGGGCAGCCGCTTGTTCCTGCTGTCGACCGGCACCGGACTCGCGCCGTTTCTCAGCTTGATCCGCGACCCCGACGTGTACGAACGCTTCTCGCAAGTTGTAGTCGTGCATAGCGTCCGTCGCGTGAGCGATCTCGCTTACCACGACGAAATGGCCGCGCAGCTTGCAGACGATCCGCTCGTCGCCGATGAGGCGGCGGCTCAGTTCCACTACATCCCGACCGTCACGCGTGAACCGTTCCGCAACGGCAAGAGGATCGACGGGCTGATCGAGGACGGTACCTTGTTCGAAGCGCCGCTGACCGGCCCCAAGAAGCTTGATCCAGCGACTGACCGGGTCATGTTGTGTGGTAGCAACGCGATGATCCACGATTTCGCGAAGATGCTCGAGGCCGAGGGCTTCAAGGAAGGCTCGAATGCGCATCCGGGTGATTTCGTGATCGAGCGGGCGTTCGTCGGATAGGCCGAGCGGTTCGGCTGTGGCGCGGCTGAGTTCGAGAGCTATCGCCCGCCGCAAGACGTTACCCGGTACCATTGCGTCGCGTCGAACGTTCGCCTGTCCGAGAGGATTGGTTTTTGGAATCTCGTTCGATCGTGGTGTTGGCGACCGCGTCGCTGCTGGTGAGCGCGTGCGGCCATAAGGTGCAGGTGCCCCCACCGCACAGGGTGGAGAGCGCGCCCGATTTTCCGATCGAAACGTCGTCGATCGTGGTGCCGATTTCGGGATCGCTCGACGACGTGCAACGCGCGCTGGAGGCCAAGACGCCGCGCCGGCTCTGGCGGATCGACAAGCGGCTCGACAAGTGCGTTGGCGCTCAACGGGTCGATCTCAGGATCGCCAGGGTCAAATTGTTGCCGGACCTCGGCTGCCGCGTGGTTGGCGCGGTCACACGCGGACGGCTGGTGTTGGGGGGAAGCGGCGACAGGCTGACGATCACCTTCCCCGTGCATGCGGCGATTGCGGCGGAGAAAGTCGGCGGGATCGTCTCGAAGACCGCGACCGGCGACGCTGTTGTGCGCGCTGTCGCGCGGCTGTCGATCACCGGCGACTGGAAGCCGACCGCGACGGTCAGGATCGCCTATGACTGGACGACCGCGCCGGGGATCGATTTCCTTGGCCAGCGTATCGAGTTCGCGACCAAGGCGGACGCGAGGCTGACGCCGGTGATCGCCAGCCTGGAGCAGAGCCTGCCGCGCGAACTCAACAAACTCGACCTGCATAGGAAGCTCGCATCGGCGTGGCCCAAAGGCTTCACGTCGATCATGCTCAACCGCGATAAACCCCCGGCTTGGATGCGGGTGACCCCCAAGCGGCTTGGCTTTGGCGGTTATCATGTCTCGGGCCGCAGGCTGACTCTCCTGCTCTCCGCCGATGCGCTGACCGAGACATTCGTCGGGGACCGGCCGAGCGACCCGGTGGCGACGCCGCTGCCGCCGCCCGTACCGACCACCGACAAGCGCGGCATCAATTTTTTCGTGCCGGTGCTGGCCGACTATGCGCAACTGGAGCCGGTGGTGAAACGGGCGCTGGTCAGGCGCGCGAAAAGGGGGATATCGCTACCGGGGATCGGCCCTGTCGAAGTCGAGTTTGGCGACGTGACGGTTTATGCGACGACCGGCGGGCACCTCGCGGTGGGTGTGAAGGCGAAGGCCCATGCGCGTACCGCTCCCCTGCTGTCGACCAAGGGACAGGTCTGGCTGACGGCGGTCCCGTACAACGTCAAAGGGTCGCAACTGGTGCGCGTTCGCGACGTAGGTATTGCCACCGACACCGACAGCGGGGTGACGAACCTCCTGATCGCATTGTTCAAGGACGGATCGATCCGCGATAGCATCGCGCGCGGTCTCAGCCATGATTTCGCGCCCGACTACGCCAAGGTGCTACGGGCGGCACGGAAAGCGATAGGTGCGCGGCGCGAGGGGGATTTTGTCTTGTCGGCGGATGTGACCAAGGTGGAGAACGGTACGTTGGCCGTCACGGGGAAGGGCCTGTTCATGCCGGTCCGCGCGACCGGGCAGGCAACGATCACCTATGCGCCATGATCCTCCGGGAGCGGAAAGAATCAGAGCGCAGCAGTCAGCACCGTTACCAGCAGGTCGGCCCACTCGTGAATTTGCGCCTCCGTCTTCAGCAAATCCTGGCGGATCTCGGTCTCCACGTAACGCCGTCCTGCGGCGAACGCGTGGTGGGGGATGGTGAAGTCGACGGTGTCCATCGCATACGGCTGGTTGTCGCCGACCACGAGATCCCCGCGTGCTTCCAACGCCAACAATACCCGACGCGCGTACGCCTCGTCGCCGCCGCCGTGGAGGACGCCGATCTGCCAGGGTCGCGCAAAGCCGCGCATTACGGGGGTGAAGCTATGCAGAGCGACCAGAACCGCATCCTCGCGCGCGGCGTCGCGACGTGCCAGTTCGGCCGCGATCGCGGCCTGATAGGGGGTATGGATAGCTGCCAGGCGGGCTGCGCGGCCTTCCGCATCGAGTGAGGCGTTAGCGGGTATCGGCGTTCCGTCACTCACCGCCGGCATGGCGTCCTCGGCGTCCGGGGCGCGATTGCAGTCGACCACCAAGCGCGAATAGCGTTGTGCGATGAAGGTCGCGTCGAGCATCGTGGCGAGCGTCTCGCCGAGCGTGGCAATACCGATGTCCCAGCCGATATGGCGGTCCAAGTCCGGCGAAGTCACGCCGAATGGCTCCAAGGCGCGGGGCACCAGATTGCCGGCGTGATCGCCGATCAGCAGGAAAGGTGAGCGACCGTTTGGATTGACGATGCGGACGGGGGACGGCTCGTCTATGCCCAGCAGCGCTCGGTCCAGCCGGTCACTCATGTGAGAAGGCTCGTTGTGTTCGCGGTGTCGGTCCATGTGACCAGCTATCGTGACGGACGGGCCGTGTCATCCAGCGAACGCCGTATCATGGCGGCGCGCGAGCCTCCATCAGCCAGTGCCGATCTCGCGTACATGACCCGACTTTCCAGTAAGTTTCCGGGACATGGCCCGAGGCGTGGACATTTCGGTCGAGGATCGCGTTACGACCCCGGTACAAACCTTTACGCATGACGCCGGAGCCTGGAACCGCAATGCTGAGCCGCGCCGGATACGACATCCGCTACGAGACATCGGCGGCTATCGGCATAGCTTCGATGCGCGCGACAACCGCCCGGCGGATTGGCCGCGTCCTGATGGCGCGCGGAGGCGATGTGACCAATACGGCACTGACCACGAGCCTTGGGCCGGCGCGGCTGGTCGGGGTCGACGTTCATACCGATGCGATTGGTACAATCGCCTGACGGAGACACTCATGGCTGATACTGAACCTTACCTGCGCAAGCTCGATATCGAACTGCGTCCCGACGCGAGCCGCACTGTGATCCGGCCATTCCTGCCGTCCGATCCCGCCGGCTTCGACCATCAACCCGAAGACCGCACGACCCGAATCGTCCGTCGCGTGCTCGCCTTCGACGGTGCGGCGGTGACCCGTCAGATCGAGCGGCTGTGGGAATCGATCGGACATGCCGATCATGGCGCCAAGGATACGCTGCGCGCACGCGGCGGGGATCTCGCGGGGCGCGTCGCCGGTGTCGATGTCGCGACCCTCGACGAAGATCGTCGATTGCTGATCGGTGCGTATTTCAGCGCGGAATATTCGTTCGAGTCGGCGGCTTTGTTCAATCCCAGCATCGTCGCATGGCCGATTGGTATGCAGCCGGCGGGCGACACGGGCTTCGTTCTGTCACTGCGCGGGATCGGGGAAGGGCATCTGTCCTCGGTGACGTTCCGGACCGGCGTGTGGCGGGCCGACGGCGATGTCGAGATCGCCGCACCCGCCGCGAGCGGCGTGCCGCCGATTACCACCCCGGTGCGGGGCTGGCAGGACGCCGACACGATCCAACTCGATTGCTCCGGCAGTTGCGAACCGTCCGAGACGGTGCTGTTCCCGGTCGTGGAAAGCCAAAGCCGCGGCATTGAGGATTTGCGGCTCACGCCCTTCGCGATACCGGACCGGCCCTTGACCTTTATCGGCACCTACACCGCGGTCGGCGCGGCGGGCGCGCGCCAGGAGCTTCTCCAGACCGACGATTTCCGCACCTTCAAGATGCATCCGGTGCGGGGCGACCTTGCCGATGCCAAAGGTATGGCGCTGTTCCCGCGTCAGATCGGTGGGCGCTACCTGGCGCTGGGGCGGCAGGACAATGAGAATTTGTGGCTGGCGTCGTCCGACGACCTGCTGACGTGGCGAGCGCAGGGCAAGCTTCTGGAGCCGTTGTACGCATGGGAGAGTGTTCAGATCGGCAATTGCGGCTCGCCCATCGAGATCGACGAAGGCTGGCTGGTGTTAACGCACGGCGTGGGCGTGGTGCGCAATTACTGCATGGGCGCGGTGTTGCTCGACCGCGACGATCCCGCGAAGGTGCTCGGGCGGCTGGCCGAGCCGCTGCTCGAGCCCAGCGATCATGAGCGCAACGGCTATGTCCCCAACGTGGTGTATAGCTGCGGCGCGCTGGTGCGTGGGCGCGAGATGCTGCTGCCATACGCCGTGGCGGACGATTTCACGCGCTTCGCAATCGTCTCCATCGACGGGATGCTTGCGGCGATGCGATAACGGCGCGGTGCAATCGGTCGCCGGTGACGCGAATGCGGGCCTCGGGGAGAAATGGTGCGGGCGGGGGGACTTGAACCCCCAAGGGCCTCGCGGCCCGACGGATTTTCGTACCGCTACGGCTTTCGCCGCCACTTGCCCAGAGCGCCGGACAAGCGTTTGTGGTCTGGACTATCCCTTCACCATGCCCCGCTCGATCAAGCGGGGCGCAGGTGCTGCCCGTCTAGTCTCTACACCTTCCCGTCGGAATGACGGGCTTGGCTCGGGATCGCCATTTTACAGGGTTCCCCGAATTTGAGCAGTTCTACTTCGCGGGTTTCCCCGTGAGCACTCAAGTTGTCTAAGTCCGGTGCGTCTACCGATTTCGCCACGCCCGCATCATCAGGGGGTGCATAAACGGCAAGTCTGGATCAGCCAAGCGCGATCTGCGCGGGCGACTCATACGTTGAGGCGAAGGCGCATTTCCTTGCCCGGTTTGAAATACGGAACCCGCTTCGCCGTGACATCGACCAATTCGCCGGTGCGGGGATTGCGGCCGGTCCGAGCGTCGCGCGCACGCGTTGAAAAGGCGCCGAAGCCACGCAGCTCGACGCGTCCGCCGCTTGCCAAACGCTTTGAGATTTCATCGAAAAACGTCGAGACGATCGCCTCGATATCGCGCGGCGCCAGATCGGGATTCTGCTCGGCCAGCAACTGGACCAGTTCCGATCGGATCATTGCGCTGTAAGCTCCCGATTAAAATACATCCACGATCATACCACAGTCTCCCATGAGAGATGCGTGATTTAAAACTAGACGTAGATCAATGTGCGAGAGGTGTAAACGTAAATAAGGCCGAAAGGGCCATTCCGGTGCAACCGGCAAAGCAAGGTGGGCCGCCGGCATCGCCGACGACCCACCACGTTCAGATCAGCGCTTCTCGTTGCGCGCCTTGAGCGCCTCGCCGAGGATGTCGCCAAGCGACGCGCCCGAGTCGGACGAACCGTACTGCGCCACGGCCTGCTTCTCTTCGGAGATCTGCATCGCCTTGACCGAGAAGGTCGGCTTCTTCGAACGATCAAAGCCGGTCACCATCGCGTCGAACTTCTGACCGACCTGGAACCGCTCCGGACGCTGCTCGTCGCGGTCACGGCCGAGATCGGTGCGCTTGATGAAGCCGGTCGCGCCATCGTCGCCGACCTGAACCTCGAGGCCCGCGTCGCGGACTTCGAGAACCGTGACGGTGACGACCGCGTTCTTGTTCAGCCCCGAACCCGAACCGCCGCCCGCTGCCGGTGCACCCGACGGCGCGCCACGCTCAAGCTGCTTCATGCCGAGCGAGATACGCTCCTTCTCGGCGTCGATGTCGAGAACGACGGCCTGGACGACCTCGCCCTTGCGGTGGAGGTTGAGCGCGTCTTCGCCCGACACGCCCCAGGCGATGTCCGACATGTGGACCATGCCATCGACGTCGTTGTCGAGGCCGATGAACAGGCCGAATTCGGTCGCGTTCTTGACTTCACCCTCGACGGTCGAGCCGATCGGATGCGCTTCGAGGAACGCCTCCCACGGATTGGCCTGTGCCTGCTTGAGGCCGAGCGAAATGCGGCGCTTGTCGGGATCGACCTCGAGCACGACGACATCGACTTCCTGCGAAGTCGAGACAATCTTGCCCGGATGCACGTTCTTCTTGGTCCACGACATTTCGGACACGTGGACGAGGCCCTCGATGCCCGCTTCCAGCTCGACGAACGCACCATATTCGGTGATGTTCGTGACGCGGCCGGTGAGCTTCGCGCCGACCGGATACTTGGCCGATGCACCATCCCACGGATCGCTCTCGAGCTGCTTCATGCCGAGCGAGATGCGCTGCGTGTCCTTGTTGATGCGGATGATCTGAACCTTGACGGTATCGCCAATGTTGAGAACCTCGCTCGGATGGCCGACGCGCTTGTAGCTGAGATCGGTGACGTGGAGCAGGCCGTCGATGCCGCCCAGGTCGACGAACGCACCGTAATCGGTGATGTTCTTGACGACGCCGTCGATGATCTGACCCTCGGCGAGGCTGAGGATCAGGCCCGAACGCTGCTCGGCGCGGGTCTCTTCGAGGATCGCGCGACGCGACACGACGATGTTGCCGCGCTTGCGGTCCATCTTGAGGATCTGGAAGGGCTGGGGGATGTCCATCAGCGGAGTGACATCGCGCACCGGACGGATATCGACCTGCGAGCCGGGCAGGAACGCGACGGCGCCGTTGAGATCGACCGTAAAGCCGCCCTTGACGCGGCCGAAGATGACGCCCTCGACGCGCGCGGTCTTGGCGAATTCGGTTTCGAGCGTGTCCCATGCGGCTTCGCGGCGCGCGCGGTCGCGCGACAGCATCGCTTCGCCGTGGACGTTCTCGACGCGATCGACATAGACTTCGACTTCGTCGCCAACCTTGAGATCGGCCTTCTGGCCGGGGGCGGCGAATTCGCGCAGCGGCACGCGGCCTTCGGACTTGAGGCCCACGTCGATCACGGCGAGATCATTCTCGATGCCGGTGACGGTGCCCTTGACGACGCGGCCTTCGAAGCTGTCGGCGCCGCCGAGCGTCTGTTCGAGAAGGGCTGCGAAATCGTCGCGCGTGGGGGATGCCATAGTGGCCATAAAGGAGTCGGTTCCTGGTCTTAACGTTTCCGGCCGGCCGGTTGTCTCCGGCGGTCTTCTAGCCGATACGCCGCGACAGCCTCATGCCGCCGCAGCATCCGCGCGGATGAGCGAAGCGAAGGAGTGCTCGACCAAGCCGAACAGGCGCAAGAAGATAAACCTCCGCGCCTTCCTCCACGAGCGCCTGCCCGCTGGACCGCCAATCTATAGCGCGCGGTCGCTCTCGACGCAAGGCGACGCCAGACCGGAACCTATTCCGCGGGCGGCTGCCAAAGCTCGATCGGATTGCCTTCGGGATCATGGATGCGGGCGAAGCGACCCGTCTCCGGGGTGTCCCACGCGGGGTCGAGTTCGATGGCGATATCCGCCCCGCGCAGCGTGGCCAGCAACGCGTCGAGATCATCGACGCGGAAGTTGAGCATCCACGGCTTTTCGCGCGGCCACATATCCGTGTTCGTGGCGAAGGGCATAAACAGCGTAGGCCCGGCGCTCTGCGGCCAAGGCTCATAGCCCTCACCGCCGACCCCGAGATGCGTGCGATACCAATGCCGCAACGCGTCGGGATCATCGGCGCGGAAGAAGATTCCGCCCACGCCGGTCACGCCCATCAAACCCTCCTCGACAGCCGCGCGCAGTGTATCGCCCCCGTGCAGAAAGCAAAGGGGGAACGGCGCTCAGGTGCGGCTCGTTGAGTCATGGCAAGGAGCAACCGCATGCCAGACGATACGCACACCGAAACGCAGCCGCGCCCCAACCTCTCGACCAAGCCGGGCGAGAAGAAGACCGCCGACAATGCCGCGACGGAAACCCAGCCTGCGCCGAACCTCTCAACCGAGCATCAGAAGGAAGGTGATGCGCGTAGCCCGAGCGACACGCTCGATCGGGGACAGAGTTAGCCGGCCTGGTGACCGCGCGTGGTCAGCCGCGCCGGTTTTCCGCTTTCAGCTTCACCTGCCGCTCTACCAACTCGATCGCGCGCTTCAGCGCCGCTTCGATCGACAGAAAGCTGGTGTCGAGCAATGCGGCATCGTTTGCCGCGAGGAGCGGTGCGCTGCTGCGCATCGAATCGCGCTGGTCGCGCGCGCGGATGTCGGCGAGCACCTTGTCCATGCTCACGTTCGAGCCGCGTTCGCGCAGTTCGGAATGGCGGCGGCGCGCGCGGATCGTCGGGGTCGCCTTGACGAACAATTTGGCGTCGGCCTCGGGTGCGATCACCGTGCCGATGTCGCGGCCGTCGAGCACCGCGCCGCCGGGCTGGTTGGCGAAACGGCGCTGGCGGTGGAACAAGGCCGCGCGCACCAGCGGATGCGCCGAGACGATCGACGCACGTTTGCCGGTATCATCGTCGCGCAATGCCGGATCGTCGAGCAAGGACTCGTCGAAGTCGGTCGCGGCGACAGCATCTGCCTCGATCGTGGGATCAAGGTCGAGCCGCGCGACGTTGGCCGCGACCGCCCGGTATAGCAGCCCGGTGTCGAGATACGGGAGACGATAATGGCTGGCGAGCGCGCGAGCGATCGTGCCTTTTCCCGAGGCGGCAGGGCCATCGACGGCGATGATCATGCCGCCACCCCCGCGTTGGCGCCGCGCAGTCTGTCCAGCGATTCGAAAAAGATCGGGTAGCTGGTCGCGATCGGTGCGGAATCATCGAGCGTGAGCGGGGTGCGTGTGTTGAGCCCGGCGACCGCCATGCTCATCGCGATCCGGTGATCGAGCTGGGTGGCGACGGTGCCGCCGCCGGCGATCGCTTCGCCGCCATTGCCCTGTACAGCCAAGCCGTCCTCATATTCGTGTGTTGCGACCCCGCACGCATTTAGCGCGGCCGCCATCGCCGCGATCCGGTCCGATTCCTTGACGCGCAGTTCGTGCGCGCCGCGTGCGACGGTGCGCCCCTCGGCGAAAGCAGCGGCGACGAACAGGATTGGATATTCGTCAATCATGCTCGGTGCGAGCTCGGCGGGCACTTCGATCGCTTTTAGCTGCGCGTGACGGACGCGCAGATCCGCGACCGGCTCGCCACCGACCTCGCGCGGGTTCACTTCGGTGATGTCGGCGCCCATCATCCTGAGCGCGGTGAAGATGCCGGCGCGGGCTGGGTTGAGGCCGACATTCTCGACCACCACGTCCGATCCGTGCACGATCGTCGCCGCGACGACCAGGAACGCCGCGGACGACGGATCGCCCGGCACGACGATCTGTTGCGGCTTCAATTCGGCCTCGCCGCTGATGGCGATGATGCGCCCTTGCGGCGTCTGCTCCACCTCCACGGTCGCGCCGAAGCCGCGCAGCATCCGCTCGCTATGATCGCGCGTCGCGATCGGCTCGATCACGCGGGTGGTGCCGGGGGTGTTGAGCCCCGCCAGCAGCACCGCCGACTTCACCTGCGCCGAGGCGACCGGCAGCGTGTAGTCGATCGGTACCGCTGGGTTGATGCCGCGCAGGATCAGCGGCAGCCGCCCGCCCGGATAGGCGGTGAAGCTCGCGCCCATCCGCGACAGCGGCTCGATCACGCGCCCCATTGGGCGCTTGGTCAGCGAGGCGTCGCCGGTGAAGGCGGCGGTGATCGCGTGGCTGGCGATCAGCCCCATCAGCAGTCGTGTCGAGGTGCCCGAGTTGCCCATCTCCAGCGCACCCTGCGGCTGGAGCAGTCCGCCGACGCCGACGCCGTGGATTCGCCAGATACCGTCCGCGCCGCGTTCTATCTCGGCGCCCATGGCGCGGAGCGCGGCGGCGGTAGCGAGCACGTCTTCGCCCTCGAGCAGCCCCTCGACCCGGCTTTCGCCGACCGCGAGCGCGGAGAACATCAGCGCGCGGTGGCTGATCGATTTGTCACCGGGCACGGCAACGCGACCGCGCAGCGGGCCGGAGGCGTGGATTTCGCGGGGGGTGGGATTGGCATGGGGCATCGGGCCCGGGCTTTTGACAGCGCCCTTGCGCTATGGCAAGGCGCGCGCCACTTTGACGGGGTTCACCCCCAGGGTTATCCGAAGTTTGAAAGGTCCAAACGGCATATGATTAAGCCGGAATGGGGCACGAAGCGATCGTGTCCGAAGTGCGCAACGCGTTTCTATGATCTCGGCAAGGACGATCCCGTTACCTGCATCGAATGCGGGTCGACGTGGGAGCCGGAGCCGATCCTGAAGTCGAAGCAGCCGCTGCCATTCGATTCGCCCAAGCCCGAGGCATTGAAGAAGGATGACGATCTCGCCGGTGACGACGAGGCGCTGGATATCGGCGAAGACGAAGAGCCGTCCCCCGACGACGAGGTCGACCTCGGCGGCGATGATGATCTCGGCGTGGAAGCTCCAACCGAAGACGAAGAACATTGATTTGAAAAAATGGCGGCAGGCGGCGATTTCGCCGCTTGCCAAGCCAGCGACGCCCGGCTAGTGGCGTCGCCTCCCGAGGGCCAAACGGCCCGAGAGAAATGGGGCCGTAGCTCAGCTGGGAGAGCGTTCGCATGGCATGCGAAAGGTCAGGGGTTCGATCCCCCTCGGCTCCACCATTTCTCAAACTTCCTGTTGGTTAGGTCGTACGGATCTGAAGCTAACGTACTGCGCGTGTTCGCCGGTGCGCAAACCAACAATCTCCACATCGCGAGAAGCGGATTCACGATTCGGAGCTTGGCCGGCGCGTGGCCGCTACGCCTTTGGCTCCAGCGGTTCGGTGACTGACCGCTCGCGCGTGTCTCCTTCAGTGGGCGACATCATCCGTCTGCGCAGCTAAAGGCATGCTTCCAACTTTGGCGCATGCCCCTGACCGGCTCTACCGCCTTAAGGAAGCGCATCTGGCGTTAGCCGCGCGACGCTATCGATATCGAAGGTAAGCATGGATGCTCGGCCGGTCGAATAGCGGGGCCAGGCTGCCAATGCATCTCCGTTGGGATCGCCGCGCTTCACGAAGTTGACCAGATAGTTGCTTATCGTCCGTGATGCGGCGCGATCGGTATCGGTGGTCTGGTCGCCATATTTTATGGATGCGGTGTCGAAAAAGAACGGAATATCCGTCGCATGTTTGGCACCTTGCCCGCTCGCAGTCTGGGCCGCGTTGGCGACGTAGGAGAACCGATAATAGTAGGTTGGTATTCCGTTGGAAGCGAATAGCGCGGCCATCTTGCGGGCACCGGTAATCATATAGCCGGCAGGGCCGCCGATATCGTCGCTAGTCGCCCCGAGCAGGACGGGCACCTTGCTGAACCGGCCGTTCTGGTAGGCAGCAATCGTATCCACCGCGATTCGACCGTCCGCGATCGGGCCGGTGAAGGTTCTGGGCTGACCAGGCGGCGTGGCCATGGTGGCGAGGTTCAAGCCATCGACTACCTGATCGGCGGGCAGCGCGCGAAGTTTCGCCAGGGCTCGCGGATCGTTTGCTTCGATACCTTTGGACTTGGCGAACGCGACCCCGATCCCCTCCGCTGTGGCGAGAGTGGTGCCGGGCTCCGCGCTCGGGCCGCCCGATTCGATCACGGCCCTGTGAAAAAGGCCGGTTGCAAGCGGAGATGTGATGAGGGCGTGAACCGACATTCCACCAGCGCTTTCGCCGATGATCGTCACATCGGCAGGATCGCCGCCGAAGGCCGCGATGTTGCGGCGGACCCACCGCAGCGCCGCCAACTGATCCATATACCCATAGTTGGCCAACAGGCCGTTGTCCGGATTGGCCGCGGTGAGTTGTGGATGAGCGAATGTGCCGAACCGACCAAGGCGATAGTTGAAGCTGACGACCATAATGCCGCGCTTCGCAAGTTCGGCGCCCGAATAGGTGGGCGGAGATGAGCCACCGTTCACGAAGCCGCCGCCGTAAATCCACACCATCACGGGCAGTTTGGCGCTGGCGTGCGCGGGTCTCCACACGTTCGCGTACAGGCAGTCCTCCGCCGGGGCGGTGCCCAGCGGAGCGGCGTCGCTCGGAAAGGGAAGTTGCATGCAATCATGGCCATATTGGCCTGCGTCGCGTTCCCCAGACCATTTGGCGGGAGGTTGGGGCGCCCGCCAGCGCAGCGCGCCCACGGGGGGAGCCGCGAACGGTATGCCCTTGAAGGATAGGACTCCATCGTCGCTCCGGCCGACGAGGGCACCCGTGTCGATCACGACACGAGGACGATCCGCCTGCGCGACGGCGGGTGCCGAAACGGAAAGAACCGAGGTTGCGAGGATGATGGTGCGCATGTCTTCTCCAGCGGGCCCCGATCAAGATGTTATACGTGTGGCGAGATGTCAGTTCCGGAAGAGCAGCGGTGCCATCTCGCGCAGGCTTCGGCGCCAGGTGAGGAATTCGTGCGCTATGCCGGGAGAGACGTAGAAGGCGCTGTTGATGCCGGCCGCCTTCAGCGCGGCCGCGTTCGCGCGCGGATCGGGACGGGGGCCGCCGCCGGGTGCGGCCGCGCGGCCCCCGTCCAGTTCACGGCTGCCGAAGCTGACGAAGACAAGCTTCACCTTGTCCTTGAAACCTGGCGTCGCGTTAACGTCGTCGATCCCGAAGGTGCCCCCGCTCAGCAGGCCGATATAGCCGAACGTGTCGAGGTTCTTCGGCGCGATCAGCTTGGTTTCGAAGCCTCCCATCGACAAGCCCGCCATCGCCCGGTGGCTGGCGTCGGCAGATGTCCGATAGCTGCGGTCGATGTAGGGGATGAGTTCGTCGAGCAGCACCGTCTGGAAGGGGCGGATATCGAAGCTGGCGAGACCGCCGGGGCTGCCGGGCTTGATGTCGTTCGTCATTCCATAGGTCATCACGATGATGAACGGCCGCGATTTCCCTTCGGCGATCAGATTGTCCATGATGAGATTGGCATGGCCCTGGTTCGCCCATGCGGTCTCGTCCTCACCCCAGCCGTGCTGAAGATAGAGTACCGGGTAGCGGGTCTGCGGGTTCTTTTCATAGCCGGGGGGCGTGTAGACGAAGGCGCGACGCTGCGTACCCGTACTCGGGGACGGAAACAGAACCTGCTCGACGTGCCCGTGCGGGACATCCTTGAGCGCATAGAAGTCCGCGTCGTGCGCGGGTATCTCGATCCCGCTCTCCCAGCGCGTGGAGCCATAAAAGTTGAGAGCGCCCGGATCGTTGAACGTGCCGCCGTCGATGGTCAGATGATAATAGTGAAATCCCTCGTCCAGCGGGCCTTCCGAAGTCCCGATCCATGTGCCGTCGCTGGCCTTGGTCAAGACCGTGCCGCCGCGCCCCCCTAGACCGAGGCTGACCTTTACCGCCTTCGCATCGGGTGCGATGATCCGAAACCGTGCATACCCCTGCGAATTCACCTGGGGGTATTGCTGCCCCGGCTGATTGAGCGACGATGGCTTGAAGTCCTCGGCTACGGGCGCGGCGGCGGTCTGCGCCAGTGCTGGACTTATAGCGGCACTGGCGATCAGCAGCGCGGCGGCCATGCGTTTCATTCCGAACCTCCCCAATACTTCGATGTCGTGATCGACTCTGCGGACGATCTCATTCCGCGTGGTTATTGCAACCGGAGCCTCGAACGGCAACGGCTAACTTGTCCGACATATCTTCTTTCGCGCGACATGGCGGTTGCTCGATTGACAGGCGGTACGCCGATCATCGCCATGCGCCGGGGACGGGCGCCTCCGCAGCAGACCGCAGGCGCATCATAGCCCACCGACGCAAAGGTATTTGACGTGCAGGAACTCGTCGATGCCGAAGCTCGACCCTTCGCGGCCGATGCCGCTGTCCTTCACGCCGCCGAACGGCGCCACTTCGCTGGTGATGATCCCTTCGTTGATCCCGACCATGCCAGCCTCCAACGCGCGCGCGACGCGGAAGGTGCGCGAAAGGTCGCGCGTATAGAAATAGGCCGCCAGACCGAATTCGGTGGCGTTGGCGGCGTCGATGCCGTCCTGTTCATGCGTGAAGCGGAACAACGCCGCCACCGGGCCGAACGTCTCCTCGCGTGCGACGAGCATGTCCTGGTTTGCGTCGCGGATCACCGTCGGCTCGTAGAAGGTGCCGCCGAGGGCGTGCGGGCTGCCGCCGGTAAGCACCACGCCGCCCTTCGCCACTGCGTCCTCGACATGCGCCGAGACCTTCTTCACGGCTGCATCGTTGATGAGCGGACCTTGCTGAACATCAGGGTCGAAGCCGTTTCCGACCTTGAGCGCCTTCACCCGCTCGGTAAGCCGCTCGGCGAACACTTCGTAGATGCCGTCCTGAACATAGAAGCGGTTGGTGCAAACGCAGGTCTGGCCGCTGTTGCGGTATTTCGAGGCGATCGCGCCCTCGACGGCTTTCTCCAGATCGGCGTCGTCGAAGACAAGGAAAGGGGCATTGCCGCCGAGTTCCATCGAGAGCTTCTTCATCGTCGCGCCCGATTGCTCGTAAAGAATCTTCCCGACGCGGGTCGAGCCGGTGAAGGTCAATTTGCGCACCAGCGGGCTGGCGGTCAGCGCGCCGCCGATCGCGCCGGCGTCGCCCGTCACGACATTGATGACACCGGCGGGGATGCCTGCCTTCTCAGCCAGGACCGCCCACAGCAGCCCGCAATAGGGGGTGAATTCGGACGGCTTGACGACAACGGTGCAACCCGCCGCCAAGGCTGGGGCGATTTTGCGAGAAAGCATCGAGAACGGGAAATTCCAGGGCGAAATCGCCGCGACCACCCCGACGGCCTCGCGCGTCGCCAGGATTTGCCGACCCCGCCAAGGCGAGGGGATGATCGTGCCATCGATGCGCCGAGCTTCTTCGGCGAACCACTGGACATATTGGCTCCCGAGCAGGATCTCGGCGCGCGCTTCTGCGAGGGGCTTTCCCTGCTCCAGCGTCAGCATCGACGCGAGCAGTTCGGCGTGGTCCCGGATGATCGCCGCCATCCGGTGGAGCGCGGCCGCCCGCTCGGCGGCCAGTGTCATCGACCAAGGCTTGAACGCCGCCTGCGCGGCGGCGATCGCCGCGTTCGTCTCCGCTGCGCCGGCCCAGGGGATGGTTCCGATCACGGTGCCCGTCGCCGGGTCGGTGACCTCTTCCGTTCGGCCGCTGTCGGCGCTCCGCCATTCGCCCCCGATCGCGTTCATCTCGCGCAGCCAGCCGTCCGCCTTGAGCTTGGTGAGGATGGTGTCGGTCATGGCTGTCTCCGTGGAACGCGGGAAGATACATTGCCGCCCAACTTAAGAGCCAATGGACTCCAAATCCAACCGGAGGATAGCGGGCGAACCGCTCGAAGGGGCCGCCGGAGCGCCGTGTCCTCGTCTGCAATACGGCTCGACCGGGAAACGCTGGCCGCCACAGGGGACCACTACCAGGCCGATCGGGCGTCGGCAGACGCTCGTCAATCAAAGACGTTGCCCTTAAACAGCGACGACGGAACACCGACGGCGGCTGAACCGGACGCCGTCGTTAGACACGGCGCCCGAGCGCGGCGCTCGCGGAGAGGGGGAGATCACGATGCGCGAGACGCGACATAATCGCTAGGGTTCGTGGCGCCCGAGTGTTCACACGAGCGCGTTGCGGCGGATGAGTTCCTTATACCAATGCGCGCTCAGCTTCGGGGTCCGCTTCTGCGTTTCGAAATCGACATAGTGGATGCCGAAGCGGTTGGTATAGCCGTCGGCCCATTCGAAATTGTCGAGCAGGCTCCACACGAAATAGCCCTTGAGCGGATAGCCTTCGGCGGTGGCGCGGCGGAAGTGCGTCAGGCAGTTGCGCAGATACATGACCCGGTCGGGATCGAGCACTTGCCCGTTGGGCGTCACCATGTCGTCCGCCGAGCAACCGTTTTCGGCGACGAAGATCGCCTTGGGCTTCCACAGCTCGCTGACGCTCCGCACCGACCAATAGCCGACCTCCGGGCTGACATAGAGCCAGGGTGAAGGCATGCGCGGCGAGTGGAGCGAGCGCGGCAACACCGAATAGCCGCTGGGCGTGTCGTCGGCCATGACGTAGAATGGGGTGTAGACGTTGATCGCGAGGAAATCGAGCGGACTGCCGATCGCGGCCATGTCGCCTGGCTGCACCACCGGCGCGCCGGCGCCGGCGTCGGCGAGGTAGGAGTCCATGTAGCGCCCCTCCATGATCGCGGTGAGGAACATCGCATTCTCCTGGCGCGTCGCGCGCAGCGCCGCGGCGATATGCTCGGGCGTTTCGACCACGGGCACGAAGAAGGTGGCGTTGTCGGCGACGCCCACCTGCGTTCCGGCGCGCGCGGCCGCGCGGATCGCGCCGACGCCGAGACCGTGCGCGAGGATCGCGTGATGCCGCACCTGATTGAGTTCGCGTGGCGGAAGCATCAGCCCCGGCGCGTGGATGCCGGATTTATGGCCGAGGTCTGAGAAGCTGCGCACCTCGTTGACCGTCATGAAATGGTGAACGCGGTCGGAGAGTTTGCCCGCCATGAAGCCGGCGTAATCGGCGAAGGCTTTGGCGGTGTCACGGTTCTGCCAGCCACCGGGGAGCGCCTGTGGCAGATCCCAGTGGAACATCGTCACATAGGGGGCGATGCCGGCGGCGAGCAGCGCGTCGATCACGCGGTTATAATGATCGACGCCTTTCTGGTTCGGCTGCCCCTTGCCCTCTGGGAAAATGCGCGACCAGGCGAGCGACATCCGGTAGGCGCGCACGCCGAGATCCTTCATCAGCGCGATGTCCTCGCCGTAGCGATGATAACTGTCGCTCGCGACGTCGCCCGTCGCGTTGTTTACGATCTTGCCGGGCGTGTGCGAGAAGACGTCCCAGTTGGTGAGCCCGCGCCCATCTTCCTTCACGGCACCTTCGACCTGATAGGCTGCGGTGGCGCAACCCCAAAGGAAATCCGGCGGAAAGGCGGATGCGTCGGTGCCATGTTGGGCCGGTTTCGGCGCGGCGGCTCCGCTCGATGCGGCCGTCAAGGCGGCTCCCGCCGCAAAGCTCCCCACGACGAATTCACGGCGATCCATCAAATCCTCTCCTTCATGGGTACGGCCTTGTGCGTTATTTGCGCGCGGTGGCGATCTCGACGAGACCGCCGAGCGCCTGCCCGGTCGGCAATGCACCCGATGCGGTCAGCCGTTGCTCCGCTTCGTCCCAGTGCAGCACGGCGCTTTTCCCTCCACGTGCCCGATATGCGTTGGAGACACCGTCATCGTCGTAGAGCGTGGCATTGGCATCGCGCCCCGGATAGACCCGAACCTTCTCCAGCATCTGGCGTGTCGCCGTGCTTGGCACCTGCGCGCCGATCGGGATGATCGACCCGCCGCGGACGAACACGGGGATGCGGTCGATCGGGGCGGGAGCGTCGATCCACTGGCCGCCCGTCAGCTTCGCGTTGGTCCACCAGTCGTACCAGTCACTGCCGCCGGGGAGATAGACCTTGCGGCTGGTCGCGCCTTGTTCGGTGACGGGGGCGACGAGCAGCGCCTGGCCCAGCATATATTCATCGCCGATTGTCGTCGCTTGGGCATCAGCGGGAAAGTCCATGAACAGCGCGCGCATGAACGGCGCCCCGCTCTCATACGTCTCGCGGCCCAGCGCGTAGAGGTACGGGATCAGCGAATAGCGCAGGCGTAGCCACTGTGCGAGGATCGGCTCGGCCGCCGTGCCATATTCCCAGATCGCGGTGCCGGGGCGCTGGCCATGGATGCGCAATGTCGGTGTGAGCGCGTTATACTCGAACCACCGTACGAACAGCTCCGGATAATCGCGATAGTCGGGCGACATCGCGGTCGCGCCGGCCGGATCGACCAGCACCGGGCGCGGCGCGGGCGGGCCGCTCGGGGTCTGCCAGCCGCCCGTGTCCGATCCCCAATAGGCGAGGCCGGAGGCGGTGAAGCCCAACCCGGTCGGCACCTGCCGCCGCAGCGCTTCCCACGTCGCTTGCACGTCCGACGACCAGAACAGGCACCCGTTTGCCTGCGTACCGGTATAGGCGGCGCGGCACAGGATCATGTTGCGGAAGTCCGGCCGATCCGCCGCCGACCCTTCCGCGACCGAGGATGTATGGAGCAGCGGGAACAGGTTGTGATAGCGGTCGCCAGACCCGATCGAATAAAAGGCGCCGTCGGGTACGAGATCGGGTTCGGTCTCATCAAGCCAGGTATAATCAAAGCCTTGGCTCAGGATGTTGTCGCGGATTCGCGCCCAGAACCACGCCCGCGCTTGCGGATTGGTCGAATCGAGCAGCGCGCCGGCGCGGTCGGCGCGCACCGCGAGGCCGTCGATGGCCTTGCCGTCCTTGTCGTGGAGCAGCCAGCCCTTCGCCGCGAGCATGTCGAAATATCGCGATTCCCGCTCGAAGCGGGGCCACACGCTGATGATCGAGTGCAGACCCATCGCATGAAGCTGCTCGTTCATGCTCTTGGGATCGGGGAAGTAGGTGCGATCGATGTCGAGCTGCCCCATCCGCGTCCAGTAGAACCAGTCGAGCACCATCGCATCGAGCGGATAGCCGCGCTTGCGATAGCCTTGCGCGATGCTCATCAGTTCGGCCTGGCTTTCATAGCGCGCCTTGGACTGGATCAGTCCGAACGCAGCCTTCGGGGGCAGCGGCGTGGCGCCGGTCAGCCGGCGATACCCGGCATACAACGCATCGGTGGTCGCGCCAGTGATGACGAAGAACGAGACGCGCTCGCCGACCTGGCTCTGGAAGCGGGTGGCGTTGTGGAGGCCGGGAGAGACGGTGGTCGCCGCCGGATTGTCCCACAGGATCGCGTACCCCTTGTTGGTGACGAGAAACGGGACGCAGACCTGTTCGCCCGCGGGCGCGTCATAATAATGGCGGCAGTCGATCGTCCGGCCGCGCAAATCGAGCACGCCCTCCTGATTCTGACCGAGGCCGTAATAGTGGGTGTCGGCGGTATCGGTGAAGCTCGCGCCGACGCGGAAGGTCTGCTCGCCGTTTACGGTTTGCGGCGCCATCTCCCAGCCGGTCATGCGGGTGATCGCGCGGCCATCCGCTCCAGCGATGGTGACCGAAACCGGGGGCAACGCCGGCGCGAAATAGCGCTCCATCTGCGTCGGTGCTTTGGGCCAGGGCTGCGCCGCGACCGTCACGGAGAGCGCCGCCGAGCGGAACACGTCGCCGCTGGCATCGGTCGTGTGCTTCCAGCCGGCGTCGTCGGTTTTCCCGGTGATGCCCGGCCCGGGGGCGGCGGTGGCGAGCGTCCGATCGACTGCGACCGTGATCCGCACAATGTTTGGCCCGTACCCTTCGACCGCGACGATGCTGCCGTTGCGATCGACCGCCGCAAGGGCGTCGGCGCGCGCATCAGGCGCATGGAGGAACATCGCGGCGGCGATCAGAACGGCAAATCGCGAAGGACGCATTATCCTTGCTGCGGCAGAAGCCCTCAATGCATCCCCCTCCTCATGCCTCTTGGAAAGCCGACGTACATCGCGCGGCCTTCTTTTTACGAACACTCGGTTTCCTATAAGGATTTGCTATCACCTGCCGACATGTCGCGCAATCGTGACTGCGACGTTCCGATCCCCAAGGGTTCGCGCGTCGATCGATTGTCACCGACGCCGCGTCCACGAGGAAGATAACGCGCCGGTGACGGACGACGTTTGAAGACGCTTGTCCTACGTGGGTTATTGAACCGTGAAAGCGAGATCTCCATCGACCCCGTGTGTATCGGCGGATGCGACGTGGTAGGTTAGCTTGTAGGTGCCCTTGGGCAATGGCTTGGAAGTGGTGGCGATGAGGGTCGTTCCGTCGGTGCTTACGCTGGTCGCCACCTTCATCTTCATGGGCGCCGCCATTCTCATGCCCGGCATATCCACCATCTCCAGCGTGGCGCCGACCGACTGCGCGGTCAGTTTGTCCGAGAAGGTGATTTCCACGCGGTTGGTCGGCGCCACCCTGGCATCGGCGGCTGGGTTGCTGGAAACGACGTCGGGGTGCGCGAAAGCGGGCGCGGCGATGAGCATTGCGGCGGCTGATGAGAGGATGAGGCGGCGCATGGGATTCTCCGTTGCTGGACCGGTGCCGGTCCGCGGAATACGCGCGGCCTCGCCGCATCCCTCGCCGCTTTCGTAAAATCCTTGAGGGGTGGCATGGCGTGACGCGTATGGTCGCGTAGGAGAGATGCCTATGACGATTGAAGACACCTTGGGCGCGCTTGCCGGATCACCCGTCCATCCGGGTTTGGAGACGATCGACAACGGGGTATTCTCCCGGATCGATGCGACAGCCCGTACCAGCCGCCAGGCGCGAGGGGGCATGCTGGTCGCGGTCGCCGTCGCGACAATCACGGGCGCCGCCGGCGCGGCCATTCCGGGCGGGCGCGGTGTCGAGCCGTCCGTCGTTCTGGTGAATACCGCGCTGGCGCCCTCGACGCTGCTGGGCGGTGTGGAATGAGCCGTGGGCTATGGCTCGTGCTGACGACGGCGCTGGCATTCGTCGCCGCAATCGGCGGGGTGGGGGTAGGGCGGCTCGTCTGGCCGGGGGCGGCTCCGCCGGGCGCGGCGTTGCATCGGCTGCTCCACGATCGCATCCACCTCGACCGCATGCAGGGCGCGCGGATCGAGGCGCTTGAGCGACACTATGCCGCGCGCCGCGAGGCGCTTGAGGCCGAGATGCGCTCGGACAACGCGCGGCTCGCATGGGCGATCAAGGCCGAGCACGGCTATGGTCCGCGCGTGGCGGCGGCGGTGAATGCCTCGCACATGGCGATGGGCGCGCTTCAGCGCGAGACCCTGGCGCATGTCTTCGCGATGCGACAGGTGCTTCGGCCGGATCAGGCGGCGAGCTTCGACGCGGCCATCGCGGACAAGCTCACCGATCCGGCGCGGTGAACGCCGACGCGGCGCGCGGCGATCTTGCGGCGTTGGACGATGGGGAACTGGTCGCTCGCACCATCGCCGGGAGGCAGGCCGCGTTCCGTGAGATCATGCGTCGCCATCGCGATCCGCTGTATCGTGTCGTGCGTGGTCATGTCGGCGATGCGGAGGAGGCGCTCGATTTAGTGCAGGATTGTTTTGCGACCGCGTGGCGTCACCTCGCTGGTTTCGATCAGTCGCGCCCGCTGCGGCCCTGGCTCGCGCGCATTGCGATCAACCGCGCGCGCGACTGGCATCGCCGTCGCGCGCTGCGCCGGTTCATCGGGTTCGGGGTCGGCGGCGAGGAGGAGACGGTACCGGCCGACGAGCCGCTGCCCGATGCCGCCGCGGGCGCGCGCATCGAGCTTGAACGCGCCTGGGCCGCGATCGCGCGTTTGCCCGAACGGCTACGTGAGACGTTGCTGCTGCGCACCGTGAATGGATTGAGCCAGGCCGAGACGGCGGCGGCGCTGAAGATCAGCGAAAAGGCGGTCGAGACCCGGCTGTACCGCGCGCGCTTGCGCCTCACAGCCCTGCTTGGTGAGGGATAAGCCATATCGGCGCGTATGGATCGCACGGAAAGGGCATCATGACGATTCGGCGCAGAGATATCTTGAAGATCGGGAGCGCGGGCGCGCTGACCGCATGCTGGCCCGGCTGGGCGGCGGCGGTGTCACCAGGGCTTCCCGCCGCGCCGCCGACCGTGAACGGAACCAACATCGAACTTCGGATCGCGCACCAGATGTTGCGGATCGGCCGCCGCGAGATGCACGCGATCGGTGTCAATGGCACCGTGCCCGGTCCGCTCGTCCGCTTGCAGGAAGGGCAGGACGTCCGCCTCACCGTCATCAATGATCTGCCGGACGAGGACACGTCCATCCACTGGCACGGGTTGTTGCTGCCCTTCCAGATGGACGGCGTGCCAGGCATCAGCTTCCCCGGCATCAAGGCGGGCAGCCGCTTCACCTATCGATTTCCGATCCGCCAGTCCGGCACCTATTGGTATCACAGCCACTCCGGGTTGCAGGAGCAAATGGGGCATTACGGTCCGATCGTGATCGATCCCGCTGGCGCCGACCCGATCGCCTATGATCGTGAGCATGTCGTAGTGCTGTCCGATCACAGCCCGATGCACCCGCACACGATCTTCGAACGGCTGAAGCAGCAGGGTGGCTATTTCAATTACCAGAAGCAGACGCTGGCGGGCCAGATCGCCGGCCGGGACCAGGATCCGGCGGAGCGTCGCCGATGGGGCAAGATGCGGATGGATCCGACCGACATCTCCGATGTGACGGGTTCTACCTACACCTATCTCATCAATGGCCGGGGGCCGGCGGATGGCTGGACGGGGTTGTTCCGGCCGGGGGAGCGGGTGCGGCTACGCTTCGTCAATGCGGCGGCCATGACGATCTTCAACGTGCGCATTCCCGGGCTGCGAATGTCGGTGGTCGCAGCCGACGGGCTACCAGTACGGCCCGTGGAGGTGGACGAGTTCCAGATTGCCAATGCCGAAACCTACGATGTGATCGTTGTTCCGTCCGAGGAGCGCGCCTTTGGGCTCGTCGCGGAGGCGATCGATCGTTCCGGAATGGCTTTCGGGACGCTTGCGCCACGGCCCGGCATGCCGGCAATCGCGCCGCCGCTGCGGCACCGGCCGCTCGCGACGATGCGGGAGATGGGCATGGACATGGCCGCGATGGACCCGGACATGATCGACATGTCCTCAATGCACATGGGAATGCGCGACCGGCGAAACGCGCCGGCGCTGCCGCTCGGGCCGGGCATACAAACGATATCTCCCATGCCCGCCGACCGCACCGGTGAGCCGGGGCAGGGACTTGCCGACGTCGGTGGCAAGGTGCTGGTCTATACCGATTTGATTGCGACCGACCGCAACCCGGACGGCCGCGCGCCATCTCGCAAGATGGAGATCCATCTCACCGGGAATATGGAACGCTACATGTGGGCGTTCGACGGTAGAAAGCTTAGCGAAGTGAAGGATCCCATTCCGTTCACGGCCGGCGAGCGGGTACGCATCACGCTCATCAACGACACGATGATGAACCACCCGATCCACCTGCACGGCCACTTCTTCGAACTGGTGACGGGACATGGCGATCACGCTCCGCGCAAACACACGGTGAACGTACAGCCCGGCGGCATGCTGACCTTCGATCTCACCGCCGACGCGGTGGGCGACTGGGCGTTTCACTGCCACATGCTCTACCATATGCACGCCGGCATGATGCAGGTGGTGAGCGTGCGTCCGGCCGCGGCGGCATGAAGATGCTGGCTTGCTTGGCGGCATTGGTCGCCGTTCCCGCTCAGGCGCAGACAGTGCCCGTTCACGGAGCTCATCAGATGGTGCCTGGCGATGCGGGATCATCGCCGGCCATGCGTGCCGGCGGTGGATCGGCACCCCCGTCGACCCCGCCGGAAAAGGTCGGAACGGACGCGCCTCCGCTCGACCGGCTCCGACCGGCGCCGCCCCCGCCGGCCGACCATGCCGCCGATGCCGTGTGGGGCGCCGCAGCCATGGCGCCCGCCCGTGAACGGTTGCACCGCGACCATGGCGGCATGCGGCTGCACCAGATTCTGTTCAACCTCGCCGAAATCCAGGTGCGGCGGGGCGAGGAGGGATTCCGGTGGGATGGCGAGGGTTGGTGGGGCGGAGACGTCAACCGCCTCGTCTTGAAAAGCGAAGGGGAAGCACGGTTTGGCCGGGTCGCGGAGGCCGCCGAGGTGCAACTGCTTTATTCGCGCGCGATCGGACCCTATCATGATCTTCAGGCCGGTGTGCGGCAGGATCTCGGCGCCGGCGTGCGCCGGATCTATGCGTCGGTCGGAATCGAAGGACTGGCGCCATATTGGTTCGAGACGGAAGGCACCCTGTTCGTGTCCGACAAGGGTGATGTGCTTGCCCGCGCCGAGGCGTGGTACGATCAACGGATCACCCAGCGGCTCGCCCTGCAGTCCCGCGTCGAACTCAACCTCGCCGCGCAGAACGTCCCCGAGCAGCGCATCGGCGAAGGTTTATCCAGGGCGGAACTCGGCCTGCGGCTACGGTATGAAATCCGCCGCGAGTTCGCGCCATATGTCGGTGTGGCGTGGGACAGGAAAATCGGCATCACCGCCGACTATGCGCGCGCGGACGGCATTGCCCGTGGCGGGGTGGCGGCGGTGTTCGGCGTGCGCGGCTGGCTCTGACACACCGCACGATGGGCGGCCTGCTTAGCTGACACCGTTGCGACGATAGTCGTCGATCATCTTCCGCACACACGTCTTCTGGTCGGCGGTGATCGTCGGCGAGATCTGCGGCGTGACGGTGCCACCCTTCTCGATGCGAACGGCGAATTGCCATGCGGGGATGCCGCATCCTTGCAGGATGCTCTGGCGCAGGTCGCTCGAGTCATCCGCATAGGCCGCCGCGGGCAACGAAACACACAGCGCGGCGGCGACACGGAACGCTGGACGCATCTTCATGGCTGTTTCGTTCCTGCGCGAGAGAAGGGCTTATCGAGCTCATATCTCGGTCGCGGCAATTTTTCCATCATTGTCATTCGGGAACAAAAGTCAGCTACGCGCAGCGATTAGGTCCGGGCGCCCGCCCGGACCCACGCTCGCTCAGGCGGCGCCGTTCGTATAACGATCGAACTCCTCGCGGTAGCGCGCGGTGATCCGATCCTGCTCGGCGGGACCGACGTCCTCGGCGAGTTGCAGGAACCACGTCCCCTCTTCCGAATAGATGTGGTGGGTGACCGCGCCACGGATATGTTCGAGCTTGTCGAGATAGTCCTGGCTCATCGGGTCGAGCCGCTCGAGCAGCCCCATTTCCATCTTCGCCGCGGATTGCTCCTGATAGGCGAGTTCGGCATGGCCGACCTGCTTGTCGGCCGCCAGCGCGGGATAGACCGCCGCTTCTTCCGCGATCGAATGGGCGGTCAGGAGCAGGGCGAGGTCTTTTTGCGCACGCTGGCGACCGGCGGGGGTTTCGGCGATCTTCACCGCGTCGAACAGAGCTTCGATCTTGCGGTGATGCTGCAGGATCTCGGCCAGCCAAGTGCCCGGCGCGGCAACGGCTTCCGCCTTCTTGCGCGCTTCGATCCGCGCCTCTTCGCTTTCGGGCGGCGTTACGGCGGCGACCAGCTTGTCGATGACGGACATGAAATGCTCCTTTGCGGGTCAGAAGTACGATCCGTCGCCTTGAACGAGCCGAACAAGGGCGCGTTCCGGTCACGCCTCGCGGACTTGATCCGCATCAGTATGTTTTGCGGGCGAAACCGGTGGCGACGCGCCTGGTTAGCGCGCATTTAGGGGCACCGTGATCGTACACCGGATGCCGCCCGGCCGAAGCTCGAAGGCAGTCGTTGCGCCGATTTGGTAGGGCAGGGCGGCTTCGATGAACTCACGGCCGAAGCCGCGTGGAACTGGCGCGGGCATGACGATCGACACACCCGTTTCTTCCCAGGTCAAGCTCAACTCGCCCTGCGAGAGTTCCCAGCGGATATGCACCGTCGCGCCGCGCGCGGTATCGGCGAGCGCGCCGAACTTGATCGAATTGGTGGCGAGTTCGTGGAACGCCAGCCCCAGAACCACGGCGATGTCGTAGGGGACGCGTGCCTCTGGTCCGGCCGCGGCGACGCGTGGATCGAATTCGAACACGCGCAGTTCGTCCCAGATCATCATGTCCAGGTCGATCGTGCCACGCGGGTCGATGGCGGAGGCGAACTGATAGCGGGATACCGCGTCGAGCCGGCCCTTGAAGTGGTCGGCGACATCTTCGAGTGCGCCGCCGGCCTCCACGGTGCGCGCGAAGATCGACCGCACCACCGCGAGCATGTTGCGAACGCGGTGCTGAAGTTCGTTCTGGAGCAGGCGCTCGCGCGCTTCGCTCGCCGCCAACGATCGCGTGGCGCAATCAAGCTGTTCTCGCGCCGCCTTCAGTTCGGCACGAAGCGCCTCGGCGTTCGCATCGCCAGAGGACGCGTCTTCCGCTCGCTGTGGCGCTGGCACGTGTCGTATCATCCAACCATCGCTCACATTGGGAATGGCCGCCTGTCGTCCTAACGCTTGGCGGAATCAAGTGGGTCATCTACGGGGTGAATTTCGACGCGGCGGGTATCGTACGTCGCGCGGCGCGCAGGCGCGTTGGCTGGCGCGAGGTCGCCGTTTCGGATATGGCGGCAACGAACGAAGGTCGAATGGCCGGCAAGCCGACGAGCGCGCATAGCCGAGCCTAGCGATGCACGACCCCGACATGCCTTTGCTAGCGAAGGCGTTCACCGCACGACCGGAGCAACCGTGCTCACGGACATGTCTGTTGGAGACGATGATGATCGAACAGGTTCTGCGCGGATGCAGGGTGCTCGTCGTCGAGGACGAATATCTGCTCGCGGACGATCTCTCGGTCGCCTTGTCCTCTGCCGGCGCCGAGGTGCTTGGGCCGGTGCCGAGCGTCGATGAGGCAGCCGAGAGGATCACCGCCGAACCGCGGATCGACGTGGCGGTGCTCGACGTGAACTTGCGGGGCGACATGGTGTTTCCGGTGGCCGATGCACTGATTGAACGCGGCGTCCCGTTCGCTTTCGCGACCGGCTATGATTGCGAGGCGCTACCGGATCGCTTCGCGGCGGTGCCGCGCGTCGAGAAGCCGTTCAAGGCGCATCGTGTCGCCGCGATCCTGGCGCCGCTGATCGCCTCCGGTGGTGAGCAGCCGCTAAATAATTGACTTACTTAATGGACTGCCTGGCCGTCGGCGATCACGATCGCCTCATGAGCGAGAATCTCGTCGAGAATAGCGATCGCGCCTATTTCCACCGGCGAGCGGAGCAGGAGTTGAGCCAGGCGCAGCGCGCGGCAGATCCTGCGGCCGTGCGCGCGCATTATCATCTCGCTGGCTACTACCTTGATCTCGTCTATCGTCCGGATATTGAAGATACGCCCGCAAAGCTGACCGACTGAAATCGGCGAATCTCCTTTTAAATTTAAGTTAAATCAATATCTTGATAATTATCAAGCGGAACTTGTCGTGTCGTTCCCCCGTTCTTGGCGCGTCCCCAAATCAACAGGAGCGTGCCGATGTTCATGCACAACAAGCGGCTGCAATATACTGTCCGCGTATCCGAGCCGAACCCGAGGCTGGCGTGTCTGCTGCTCGAACAGTTCGGCGGTGCCGATGGCGAACTTGCAGCCGCGATGCGCTATTTCACGCAAGGTCTGGGCGAGGAAGATGCCGGCCGCAAAGATATGCTGCTGGATATCGCGACCGAGGAACTCAGCCACCTCGAAGTGATCGGATCGATCGTCGCGATGCTCAACAAGGGTGCGAAAGCGCAACTCTCCGAAGGTCAGTTGGCCGAGGCGGAACTGTACAGCATGGTCGGGCAGACCGGCACCAGCGCGAAGGAATCGTTGCTGTTCGGTGGCGGCCCCGCTCTGGTCGACTCCGCCGGCGTGCCTTGGACGGCCGCGTATGTCGATACGCGGTCCGAACCAACGGTGGACCTGCGCTCGAACATCGCGGCCGAAAGCCGCGCCAAGATCGTGTATGAGCGGCTCATCAACATCACCGATGATCCCGGCATCAAGGACGCGCTCGGCTTCCTGATGACGCGCGAAGTGGCGCATCAGAAGTCGTTCGAAAAGGCGCTCTATTCTATCGAAGATAATTTTCCGCCGGGCAAGCTGCCGGGTGTCGAGAAGTACGCCAACATGTACGTCAATACCTCGCAAGGTGAGGGCGATATGACCGGCCCGTGGAATTCGGGTCCGCAATGGGATCGGATCGACGATCTTACGCAGGTCATGCCCGCCGATGGCGGCGACGGCCTCGCCACCGTGGATCTGGATGGCACCGATGCCAAGGTCGTCGCGAAGATGGCGGCTCGGCTTGCGTCCGACGTTACGAGCGATCCCACGACGGGAGTCGATCTCGGCGCCGGCCCGGGCGCGGGCCGCGTGACGGACGGGGATTTCGGAGGCGCGGCGACGATCGCCGAGGCGCCAGCGATGGCCGAAGCGGCGGCCAAGACCGAGCGCACCTGACCGTAACTGATCGGTCGAGACGCTGCCGACCACGACGGGATCGTCGTGGTCGGCTTCGTCGTGTCTCGCCCCCATCATCGCTCAGCGTGGGGCGATGCAAACGTCTCGATCGCCGCCAGCACGATGCCTTGCGGGGTTTGCTCCACCCATTCCGCTTCGGGGGCGAAGGCGAGGCCGATCGTCCGTTGGAGATCGAACCCGCGCAACCGCGCCGAGCACACGCCGGGCGCCTGGAAGCTCATCGGCATCACAGTGATGCCGAGACCGGCGGCGATCATCTGCAAGACACGCTCGTCATTGGTGCTCCGCAGCGCGAAATGCGGGCGTACGTCCCTGTCGGTGAAATGGCGGCTGACCGCGGCAAGCGACTCACAGTGACGCCGCACGATCATGACGTCATGCGCGACGGCCTCGGCCGCGATCTCGTCCCGGTCGGCGAGCGGGTGGGTGGCCGGCAGGAACAGCCCGAACCGCTCGGTGCGAAGCGGGCGTTCAAGTGTGCTCGAGGTTCCCGTCGCCGTGAGGGTCAACGCGACGTCGATCCGCCGTTGGGTGAGCTTGGCCTGGAGTTCGCGCGCGGTGCCGGGGACCAGTTCGAACGTCGCCGGACCGTGGCGGAGCGCAGCTTCGGTCATGCGCGCCAGATCGAGACCGGGCAGACTGTTGAGCACCCCGAGCCGTATCGCGCCTGGATCTGGGTCGGACTGGACGGCGCGCTGCGCGAGATGGAACGCGTTCTCGATCCGGCGGGCATGTTCGACGAAGCGGGTGCCGGCCGCCGTCAACCGTAGGTGCCGGTTGGAGCGCTCGAACAGCGTTACGCCCAACGCGGTTTCGAGCTTGCCGATCCCGACCGACAACGTCGGCTGGGTGACCCGACAGTGCTGCGCCGCCGCCGAGAAGCTGCCGTGATCGACGATCGCGAGAAAGTAGCGGACGAGATAGCGCTCGATCATAGACGGCATCTATCCGACGCTTGGGGCGCTTTCAATTTTTCACGTGGCGGCAAAACGGCTACCGTCGGCTCAGGAGAGCAGATATGGCGACATTCGACTTTGATCTCGGCGAAAATGCCGACATGATCCGGGAGAGCACCGCTCGGTTCGCCGCCGACCGGATCGCACCCCTCGCCGCGGAGATCGACGCGAAGGACTGGTTCCCGCGAGAGCTCTGGCCGCAGATGGGCGCGCTCGGGCTGCACGGCATCACCGTGGGCGAAGAGGACGGCGGGCTTGGGCTCGGCTATCTCGAACACGTCGTCGCGCAGGAAGAGGTCGCGCGCGCCTCGGCTTCGATCGGGCTGAGCTATGGCGCGCATTCCAATCTGTGCGTCAATCAGATCCGGCGCTGGGGGTCGGCCGAGCAGAAGGCGCGCTATCTCCCCAAGCTGATTTCGGGCGAGCATGTCGGCAGCCTGGCGATGTCGGAAGCGGGCGCGGGGTCGGACGTGGTCTCGATGAAGCTCCGCGCCGAGAAGCGCGGCGACCGCTACGTGCTCAACGGCACCAAATTCTGGATCACGAACGCGACCTATGCGGATACGTTGGTCGTCTATGCGAAGACTGGCGACGGCTCGAAGGGCATCACCACCTTCCTGATCGAAAAGGACATGAAGGGCTTCTCGATCGGCCAGAAGATCGACAAGCTTGGCATGCGCGGCTCGCCGACCGCCGAGCTGGTTTTCGACGACTGCGAGGTGCCTGAGCAGAACATCATGGGTCCGCTCAACGGCGGCGCCGGGGTGTTGATGTCGGGGCTGGATTACGAGCGCACCGTGCTCGCCGGCATCCAGCTCGGCATCATGCAGGCGTGCCTCGATGTGGTGCTGCCCTATGTGCGTGAGCGGCAGCAGTTCGGCAAGCCGATCGGCGCGTTCCAGCTCATGCAGGCCAAGATCGCCGATATGTACGTCGCGCTCAACAGTGCGCGCGCTTATGTCTATGCGGTCGCCAAGGCGTGCGACGCTGGCCGCACAACGCGTTTCGATGCCGCGGGCGCGATCCTGCTCGCGAGCGAGAATGCGATGAAGACCGCGCTTGAAGCGGTGCAGGCGCTCGGAGGCGCGGGCTATACCAAGGACTGGCCGGTCGAGCGCTTGATGCGCGACGCCAAATTGCTCGACATCGGCGCCGGCACCAACGAAATCCGCCGCATGCTGATTGGCCGCGAGTTGATCGGCGCGCCCGAGCGGGTCGCGCAGTGAGCGCGCCCGTTCTCGACACCAAGCTGGCGACCGACGACGCGGCTTCCCGCGCCAATGCCGCGCACAATCGCGCGCTCGCGGACGAATTGCGCGCGAAGGTTGCGGCGGCGGCGCGCGGTGGCTCGGAAAGCGCGCGTGCCAAGCATGTCGCGCGCGGCAAGCTGCTGCCGCGCGAGCGCGTTGAGCAACTGCTCGATCCTGGTTCGCCGTTCCTCGAGATCGGCCAACTCGCCGCCAATGGACTGTACGGCGACGAGGTGCCGGGCGCGGGGCTGATCGTAGGCATCGGCTGCGTGTCGGGGCGGCAGGTGATGATCGCCTGCAACGACGCCACGGTGAAGGGCGGCACTTACTATCCGATGACGGTGAAGAAGCATCTCCGCGCGCAGGAAATCGCGCTCGAGAACCGGCTGCCGTGCGTCTATTTGGTCGATTCGGGTGGCGCGAACCTGCCCAACCAGGCGGAGGTGTTTCCGGACAAGGAGCATTTCGGGCGAATTTTCTTCAATCAGGCGACCATGAGCGCGCGCGGCATCGCGCAGATCGCCTGCGTGATGGGCAGTTGCACGGCCGGCGGCGCTTACGTGCCGGCGATGTCCGATGAATCGGTGATCGTGCGCGATCAGGGCACGATCTTCCTTGCCGGACCGCCGCTGGTGCAGGCGGCGACCGGCGAAGTGATCTCGGCGGAAGACCTCGGCGGGGGCGATCTGCACGCGCGCCGCTCGGGCGTGGTCGATCATCTCGCCGAGAACGACGCGCACGCGCTGACCATCGTGCGCGATATCGTCTCGACGCTGCCGGCGGATCGCGTGCCCGATCTGACGCTCCGCACGCCCAGGCCGCCGCTGTTCGACCCGCAGGAGCTGTACGGGGTCATCCCCGATGATGTGCGCGCGCCCTATGATGTGCATGAGGTGATCGCGCGGATCGTTGATGGCTCGGAGTTCCACGCGTTCAAGCCGCTTTATGGCACCACGCTCGTCTGCGGCTTCGCGCACATCTGGGGGATGCCGGTCGCGATCCTCGCCAACAACGGCGTGCTGTTCAGCGAAAGCGCGATCAAGGGCGCGCATTTCATCGAACTGGCGTGCCAGCGGCGTATCCCGCTGCTGTTCCTCCAGAACATTTCGGGCTTCATGGTCGGAGGCAAGTATGAGGCGGAGGGGATCGCCAAGAACGGCGCGAAGCTGGTGACCGCGGTCGCCACCGCGTCGGTGCCCAAGATCACCGTGCTGATCGGCGGCAGCTTTGGCGCGGGCAATTACGGCATGTGCGGGCGCGCCTATCAGCCCCGCTTCCTGTTCGCCTGGCCCAACGCGCGCATCAGCGTGATGGGCGGCGAGCAGGCGGCGAGCGTGCTCGCCACCGTCCACCGCGATGCCGCGACCTGGACGCCCGCACAGGCCGAAGCGTTCAAGGCGCCGATCCGCGCCAAATATGAGGAGGAGGGCAACCCCTATTATGCGACCGCGCGGCTGTGGGACGATGGCGTCATCGATCCCGCCCAGACCCGCGACGTGCTCGGGCTCGCCTTCGCCGCGACGCTGAACGCCGCTGTTCCCGAACGGGCGCAGTTCGGCGTGTTCCGGATGTAATGTCATGATGCAATCGCTCCTGATCGCCAACCGCGGCGAGATCGCCTGTCGGATCATCCGCACCGCGCGCCGGCTCGGCATTCGGACCGTCGCGGTCTATTCCGATGCAGACGCGCAGGCGCTGCACGTGCGGCTCGCGGACGCAGCGGTGCATATCGGCGCGTCGCCGGCGCGCGAAAGCTATCTGCTCGGCGACCGCATCATCGCGGCTGCACGCGAGAGCGGGGCCGAGGCGATCCACCCTGGCTACGGCTTCCTCTCCGAAAACGCCGAGTTCGCAGCCGCAGTGCAGGCGGCCGGACTGATCTGGGTCGGCCCGAACCCGGCCTCGATCACCGCGATGGGCCTCAAGGACGCCGCCAAGACTTTGATGCAGGCGGCCGGCGTGCCAACCACCCCCGGCTATCTCGGCGACGATCAATCGCCCGAGCGGCTGCGCGCCGAGGCTGATGCGATCGGCTATCCGGTGCTGATCAAGGCGGTCGCCGGCGGCGGCGGCAAGGGTATGCGCAAGGTCGATGCGGCCGAGGATTTCGCCGATGCGCTGCTATCGTGTCAGCGCGAGGCGGCGTCGAGCTTCGGCAACGACCAGGTCTTGCTTGAAAAGTGGATCACCAACCCGCGCCATATCGAGGTGCAGGTGTTCGGCGACACCCACGGCAACGTCGTCCATTTGTTCGAGCGCGATTGTTCGCTTCAGCGCCGCCACCAGAAAGTGATCGAGGAAGCGCCCGCGCCGGCCATGGATGCCGCCACGCGCGAGGCGGTGTGCGCTGCAGCGGTCGCGGCGGCGCGCGCGGTCGACTATGTCGGCGCGGGTACGATCGAGTTCATCGCCGACGGCTCGGCTGGGCTGCGCGCCGACCGGATCTGGTTCATGGAGATGAACACGCGGCTCCAGGTCGAACATCCCGTCACCGAGGCGATCACCGGGCAGGATCTGGTCGAATGGCAATTGCGTGTCGCCTCGGGCGAGTTGTTGCCGAAGCGTCAGGACGAACTCGCGATCCACGGCTGGGCGATGGAAGCCCGGCTTTATGCGGAAGACCCCGCGAAAGGCTTCCTGCCGTCGATCGGCCGGCTCGACACGTTCCACATCGGTGGTGGGTGCCGGATCGACACGGGCGTCGAGCAAGGCGCGGAAATCTCGCCCTTCTACGATCCGATGATCGCCAAGGTGATCGCGCACGGCGCCGATCGCGATGCCGCCCGGCGCACGCTGATGGCGGCGCTCGACGACACGGTGATCTGGCCGCTGCGCACCAACGCGGGCTTTCTGGTGCGCGCTCTCGCCAACGCCGATTTCGCCGCCGCCAAGCTCGATACCGGGCTGATCGCGCGCGAAGGCGAGGCGTTGATGCCGGCCGAGCGGCCCGGCGACGGCGTGCTCGCGCAGGCGGCTGCGCGTCTCGTGGCTTTGTCCTCCGTCGGCCCGGCCGGCTTCCGGCTCAATGCCCCGGCACGGCGCGACGCGCAGTTTCTGCTGAACCGTGCGCCCGTCACGGTCGCGTTCGATCCGGCCTGCGTCGGCGGCGATCCGGTGGCGGACACGCTGCTGACCGAACACGGCCAGACCTGGCAACTTTCCGCTTGGCGCGTCGAGGGCAAGGGCGGGCAGGTCGCTGGCGACGGTGCGATCCTGTCGCCTATGCCGGGGCGGATCATCGCCGTTGCGGTTGCGGCTGGGGACGCCGTGCGCAAGGGTCAGAAGCTCGTCACCGTTGAGGCGATGAAGATGGAGCATAGCCTGACCGCCCCGTTCGACGGCACGATCGCCGAGCTCAACGCGCAGGAAGGCGGGCAGGTGAGCGAAGGCACAATGCTGGTGCGGATCGAACCGCTGGAGGTGTGATCGCCAGCCACGGCTCAAATGCGCCCGTCGGACGTTCGCTGTACGATCAAGGAGTTACCCCATGCCGACACCTTCGCTTCCACCCGCCTTTTCGGCCGGATCGACCGCCGTCGTGACCGGCGCCGCCAGCGGCATCGGCTTCGCGGTCGCGGCGCGGCTGCTCGGCCTCGGCCTCAAGGTCGCGCTCGCCGATCTCGGCGGCGACAGACTCGATGCGGCCGGCCGCGCGCTTGGCGAGGCGGGGGAGGTGCTGGTCGTGCCGACCGATGTGTCCTCGCTCGAGGATGTCGAATCGCTGCGGGACCGGGTGCTCGCCGAATGGGGCTTCGTGTCGGTGCTGATGAACAACGCCGCGACCGGCCATAATCCCGGCCTGCCGTGGGAGAATGCCGCCGGATGGCAGGCATTGCTCGATACCAACCTCATGGGCGTGCTGCACGGCGTTCAGGCGTTCGTGCCCGCGATGCTGGCGCAGGATCGCCCCGGCATCGTCA
This sequence comes from Sphingomonas pollutisoli, assembly GCF_029167165.1. NCBI lineage: Bacteria > Pseudomonadati > Pseudomonadota > Alphaproteobacteria > Sphingomonadales > Sphingomonadaceae > Sphingomonas > Sphingomonas pollutisoli. The sequence continues at coordinate 115,437 of NZ_JARFNJ010000004.1, read as the reverse complement.
TCAACACCGGATCGAAACAAGGAATTACCAGCCCGCCGGACAATTATGCGTATAATCTGTCGAAAGCCGGCGTGCGCAGCTACACAGAGTCGCTCTCGCACGCGCTACGCGATGCTGCTGGCGACCGGGTCTCGGCGCATCTGCTCATCCCCGGATTCACGTTCACCGGCATGACCGGGCGCGCGGAGAAGCCTGCCGGGGCGTGGTCGGCCGAACAGGTTGCCGATTTCATGTTCGACCGCATCGCGCAGGGCGACTTCTACATCCTCTGCCCCGACAACGACGTCGATCGCGCCACCGACGAGAAGCGGATGCGCTGGGCGATGGACGACATCATCGCGAACCGTCCGGCGCTGTCACGGTGGCATCCCGACTATGCCGCAGCGTTCGCGACGTTCATGGCCGAGTAGCCCGCGACAGGCACATTGGCGGTCTGTCACGGGGATGTCGTCAAGCCGTAACGAGATCGTCGCGCATTGCCCCTAGGCGCGGCGCGGGCTGCGGCGGGCAGCAACATTCAAGCAACGCGCGTGTCCTGACGGGCAAGCGCCGGCCGCCGCGTGCCCGATGGTTTCAGGGGGCGCACTTTGATGATGACATTTCGTTTGCGGTCACGCCGGTCGGGTTTGATCGCTGTTCTGTTGCTGTCGACCAGCATGGTTACCGGCGCCGCATATGCCCAAGACGCTTCGGCCGCCGCGCCAGCGGCGGACCAGAACAGCGCCGATCAGGATCAGCTCAGCGACATCACCGTTTACGCCCGCAAGCGGGCCGAGAATCTGCAAAACGTTCCGATCCCGGTCACGGTCATCACGCCTGCCGAACTCAATCGGCAGAACCTCGTCAACTTCACGGATTTCCAGTCGAAGTTCCCGGCGTTCTCGGTTTATCTGACCAACCCCAAGCAGCTCAATCTCGGCGTGCGCGGCATCGGCAACAACGGCTTCAACACCGACGGCATCGACGGCTCGGTCGGCATTTTCGTCGACGGCGTCTATACCGGCCGTCAGGGCATGGTCTCGACCGACTTCAACGATCTCGCCCAGGTCGAGCTGCTGCGCGGCCCGCAGGGTACGTTGTTCGGCAAGAACACCACGGCGGGCGCGGTCATCATCAACACGCTCAAGCCGAGCTTCGACTTCGGCGCGAATGCCGAGGCGACGGTCGGCAACCAGGGCTATCAGGAGGTCAAGGGCGGCGTGACCGGTCCGCTGATCCCCGGAAAGCTCGCGCTGCGGCTGTCGGGCTATTACAGCAAGACCGACGGCAATTACCCGAACCAGTTCAACCAAAGCTACCAGAACGCGCGGCAAGGGCAAGGCATCCGCGCGCAGTTGCTGGCGACGCCGACCGACATGCTGTCGATCCGGCTGATCGGCACGTACAATCATCAGAGCTTCCCGACGATCTCGCCGGTGATCCTGCAGGTCTATGATCCGACGCTGCTTCAGACGCGGATGCGCAACGCCGGTTATACGCTGTCCACCGGCACGGTGGAGAACCGCCGCATCAACATCGACGGTGCGCTCAACGCCGTGACCGACAATCGCGCGGTGAGCGGCGAGGTCAATTGGGATGTCGGCGGCGGCACCTTCACCTCGATCACCGCGTTCCAGCATTGGAGTTGCTTCACCAACAACGACAATGATTACACTCAGCTCAACGCCATCCCCGATTACGGCTCGTGCAACGACGAGCACCAATTCTCGCAGGAAGTGCGCTGGGCGACCGCCAAGAACCGCCCGACCGAGCTGACCGTGGGCGGCTTCCTGTCGCGGCAGAAGCTTGAGGTCGATTCGCGTATCCGCTTCGGCAACCAATATTACATCTGGGCAGCCAACCCCTCGGCGACGGCGTTTCCCGCCGTGAGCGGACGCACTTGGGCGCAGGGTGCCTATGCCGATCGCGTCGCCGGTCTCGGCTTCGCGTCGAAGGCGATCTTCCACACCGATACCGAGGCGGCTTTCGCCAATGCGACCTGGCATCCCGATGCGGCGCGCCGGCTCGCGCTCGATATGGGGCTGCGCTATACATGGGAACACCGCACCGAAGTCTATGATGGTTCGGTCACGTCGAATCTCGGCAACCTCAGCACCGCGCAGATCAACGCTCTGTCGCCGTCGGGTGCCAACGCGCAGCTCGGGCATGTCGATGATCGTCTCAACGACCGATCGCTTTCGGGCGAGGCGAGCGTCAGCTACAAGGTTACGCCGTCGGCGATGCTCTATGCCAAGTTCGCGCGCGGCAACAAGTCGGCCGGGTTCAACCTGCTCCCGGTCAACGCCTCCAACCCCGACGCGAGCGTACTGCGCGCGGTGACGCTCTACGGCGCGGGCCAGCAGGTGCGCGGCGAGAAAGCCGACAATTTCGAGGCCGGCATCAAGAGCGAATGGTTCAACCGCCACCTGCTGCTCAACCTCACCGGCTTCCATACCGTCGTGCGCAACTATCAGGCGAACGAGTCGGTCGGCGTCGGCAACACGGCGGCGAAGTTCCTCGCCAATGTCGGCTCGCTGACATCGGACGGCGTAGAGCTAGAAGGCGAGCTGTTCCTCGCCAAGGGCCTGCACATGAAGGGCTTCGGCGCGTACAATCACGCTTATTATTCGTCCTTCCACAACTCGACTTGCCCCGCGACGACGACGGCATCGGTATGCGACCTGACCGGCCGCCAGGTCGCGTGGGCGCCCAAGTGGACCGCCGATCTCACCACCGATTACAGCCACGAGGTCGGCGAGGATGCGGTCGCTTATGGGCTGGTCGATGTGAACTGGCGGAGCAAGCAGAACACCACGATCACGCTCGATCCGACGGCGGAGATCGGCAATTACGCGCTGGTCAGTGCGCGCGTCGGGCTACAACTCGCGCACGGCACTTACGATATCCAGCTCTGGTCGGAAAACCTGCTCAACAAGGCCTATTACATCAACCTGCTGGGGCTGACGAAATCGACCGGGATCGTGCAGGGCTATCCCGGCAATCCCCGCACCTTCGGCGGTACGGTCAAGGTGAAGTTCTAACCGGGCGGTTGCCCTCTGGCTGGTGCGGTGCCACCAAGCGCCGATCAGCCAGAGGGTGCCAGCTATGATCCTACGCAGCGACGAAACCCAGGACATCGCGGTCGCCGGCGGCGGCACGATGCGGCTGCATCTGTTCCGCCCAGCGGTCGATGGGCGTTTCCCGGGAATCCTGCTGTTCTCGGAAATCTATCAGGTCACCGCGCCGATCCGGCGGCTCGCGGCGATGCTGGCGGGCAACGGCTATGTCGTCGCGGTGCCAGAAGTGTATCACGAATACGAGCCGGCCGGCACGGTGCTCGCTTACGATCAGGCCGGCACCGATCGCGGCAACGCGCTCAAGTTTACCAAGCCGATCGCCGGCTATGATGCGGATGCCAAGGCGGCGTTGACCGCACTCAGCGAACACCCCGCCTGCAATGGCCAGCTCGCGACCTTCGGCGTGTGCCTCGGTGGGCATCTCGCCTATCGCGCCGCACTCGATCCACGCGTGCAGGCGGCGGCATGTTTCTACGCGACCGACATCCATTCGGGAACGCTCGGCGAAGGGCGGAGCGACGACAGCCTCGCGCGCATGGCCGATCTCAAGGCCGAGGCGCTGTTCGTGTGGGGCCGGCAAGACCCGCACGTGCCGTTCGAAGGGCGCGAACGCATCCGCGCGCGGCTCGAAGCGGTCGGCGCGCGCTATGAATGGCATGAGGTGAACGGGCAGCACGCATTCCTCCGAGACGAGGGGCCGCGCTACGATCCGGCGCTGTTCCTGCAGGCGATGCAGTGGACGCTGGCGCTGTTCCAACGCACGCTGCGCTGACCTCCCGCGACACTCTGCGACAATTGTTGGATTGACAGACAGCCCCGATCCGAGACGGTACGCGCGACGAAATCACGTGCGGAACATCCATGACCGAGGTCGATCCTTCCTCCCCCGTTTACCCTGACGATGCCGTAGCGGATGCGCCGCGTCCGATCGGCCGGCGGGGCCGCGTGCTGAGCTGGATCATCGGCATCGCTGTCCTCGCGCTGGTCGTGCTCGGCGCGGTGTGGCTGGCGCATTCGAGTTCGTCATTCAGCGGGCGAGGGCGTGGCGGCCCCGGAGGCGGTGGCGGTCCGGGCGGTGGGGGCGGCGGCCGTCGCGGTGGCGGCCAACCCACCACGGTCGGGACGGTCAAGGCGGTCCGCGCCGACCTGCCGATCGAGGTCGAGGCGCTCGGCACGGTCACGCCGGCCGCGACCGTGACGATCCGCCCGCAGGTTTCGGGGACGATCACGCAGGTGCTCTACCGCGAAGGCCAGCTCGTCCATAAGGGCCAGACGCTCGCGATCATCGATCCGCGGCCGTATCGGGCGGCGCTGCTTCAAGCGCAGGGCGCGCTGATCCGCGATCGGGCACAGCTCGCCAACGCGCGTGTCCAGCTCGGGCGCTACCAGACGTTGTTGGGGCAGGATTCGATCGCGCGGCAGGACGTCGATACGCAGGCAGCGACCGCCAAGCAGCTCGAAGGCACGATCGCGATCGATCGGGGCCAGGTGCAGCAGGCGCAGATCAACCTCGGCTTCACCCGCGTCGTATCGCCCGTCAACGGGCGGGTCGGCCTGCGGGTGGTCGATATCGGCAATTACATCGGCGCCGGCGACAGCAACGGTATCGCGGTGGTGACGACGCTCCAGCCGATCGACGTCGAGTTCGCGGTGCCGCAGGATCAGGCGCCGGCGATCGGCAGGCGGATCGCGCAGGGCGCCGAGATCCCGGCGATCGCGCTCGACCGCACCCGCACCCAGACGCTCGATCAGGGCCGGTTCTCCACGCTCGACAACCAAGTCGATACCACCACCGGCACGATCAAGGGCAAGGCGCGCTTCGCCAATGCGGCCGCCCAGCTTTACCCGAGCCAGTTCGTCAACGTGCGGCTAACGGTCGATACGATCCGTCAGACGGTGACGATCCCGCCGGCGGCGGTGCGCTCCGGGCAGGATTCCAGTTTCGTGTGGCTGCTCAAGCCCGATAAGACCGTCACGCAGCGCACGATCAAGACGGGCGTCGCCTCCGCCGACAAGGTGCAGGTGATCAGCGGGCTGAACGTTGGCGACATCGTCATCACCGACGGCGGAGACCGGCTGAGCGAAGGCGCCAAGGTCGCGCTGCCGGGCGACAAGCCTGCGGCGGGCAGCGGCGGGGGCGGCGGGCGTCGTCGGCACAATCGCGGCTGACGGGCGCAACCGATGAGCCCCTCGCGTATCTTCATCCTGCGCCCGGTCGCGACCGCGCTGCTGATGGTCGGCATCGTGTTGGCCGGGCTGGTCGGCTTCCGCATGCTGTCGCTGTCGGCGCTGCCCGAAGTCGATTACCCGACGATCGAGGTGACGACGCTCTATCCGGGCGGCAGCCCCGAGGTGATGAGCCAGACCGTCACCGCGCCGCTCGAACGCCAGTTCGGCGAGATGCCGGGGCTGACCCGAATGGCCTCGACCAGTTCGGCGGGCGCGTCGGTCATCACGCTGCAATTCGGGCTGAGCGAAGGCCTCGATGTCGCCGAGCAGGAAGTCCAGGCGGCGATCAACGCGGCCTCGGCGCTGCTGCCGGCCGATCTGCCCGCGCCGCCGGTCTATGCCAAGGTCAACCCGGCCGACGCGCCGGTGCTGACGATCGCGATCAGTTCGAAGACGATGCCGCTCACGCAGGTCCAGTCGATCGTCGATACGCGGCTCGCGCAGAAGATCAGCCAGATCAGCGGCGTCGGTCTCGTCAGCCTCGCGGGCGGGCAAAAGCCGGCGATGCGGATTCGCGCCGACACGCAAGCGCTGGCGAGCTTCGGCCTGTCGCTGTCGCAGCTTCGCACCGCGATCGATAATGCCAATGCCAACAGCGCCAAGGGCAGCTTCGACGGGCCGAACCGATCCTACCAGATCAACGCCAACGATCAGTTGGAGACGGTCGACGACTACAAGAACCTGATCGTCGCTTACGCCAACGCCGCGCCGGTGCGGCTGTCGCAGGTCGCGCAGGTGACCGAGGGCGCGGAGAATGCGCGGCTCGGCGCGCTCGCGGGCACCACGCCAGCGATCATCCTCAACGTCCAGCGCCAGCCCGGCGCGAACGTGATCCAGACCACCGACGCGATCAAGTCGCAGTTGCCCGAACTGCTCAAGAGCTTGCCCGCTGGGTTAGACGCGAAGGTGATCGCCGACCGCACCACCGGCATCCGCGCCTCGGTGAGCGACGTCGAGTTCGAGCTGGTGCTGGCGGTGCTGCTCGTCGTGCTGGTGATCTTCTTCTTCCTGCACTCAGGGAGAGCGACGCTGGTGGCGGGGCTGGCGGTGCCGATCTCGCTGATCGGCACGTTCGGGGTGATGTACCTGCTCGGCTACAGCCTCGACAACCTCTCGCTGATGGCGCTGACGATCGCGACCGGCTTTGTCGTCGACGATGCGATCGTGATGATCGAGAACATCCAGCGCCATATCGAGGAGGGCATCCCGCCGTTCGAGGCGGCGCTGAAGGGCGCGGGCGAGATCGGCTTCACGATCATCTCGCTGACCGTCTCGCTGATCGCGGTGCTGATCCCGTTGCTGTTCATGGGCGATATCGTCGGGCGCCTGTTCCGCGAATTCGCGGTAACGCTGGCGGTGACGATCCTGATCTCGGCGGTGGTGTCGCTCACGCTGACGCCGATGCTGTCGGCGCGCTGGCTCAAGGCGCCGGCCGAGGATAAACCGAGCCGCATCGCGCAGCGCTCGGCCGCGCTGTTCGGCGCGGTTGAGCGGCGCTACGAAAAGGCGCTCGGGTTTGTGCTCGATCGCCGCTTCGCCACTTTGCTCGTGGCGATCGGCACGCTGATCCTGACGGTGCTGCTATACCTCGTCATCCCCAAGGGACTGTTCCCAACGCAGGACACCGGCCAGTTGCAGGCGCGGCTGGTCGCCTCGACCAGCGTCTCCTACGACAAGATGGCGTCGCTCCAGGCGCAGGCCGCGAAAGCGATCCTCCAGGACGACGATGTCGCCTCGCTGTCGGCGTTCGTCGGTGTCGATGGTTCGGACAATGCCACGCTCAATTCGGGCAGCATGTTCATCAACCTCAAGGAGAGCCACGGCAGCCAAGTCAAGGTGATGCAGCGGTTGACGCAAGCGGTCGATCGCATTCCCGGCGTCACGCTGTACCTCCAGCCGACGCAGGATCTGACGATCGACGCCGAAAGCGGGCCGACGCGATACCGCCTGTCGATCGAGGGATCGAACACCGCCGACGTCAACGCCGAGGCCAAGCGGATCGCCAAGGCGCTGCAATCGGTGTCGAAGGTGCGAAACGTCACCACCGACGCTGGCGCGCAGGGATCGGCGGCATTCATCAACATCGACCGCGACACCGCCGCTCGGCTCAACATCACCGCGTCGAGCGTCGATGACGCGCTCTACTCGGCGTTCGGTCAGCGCATCGTTTCGACGATCTTCACCGAGACGACGCAATACCGCGTCATCCTCGAAGCCGCACCGGGGCTGCTCACCGATCCGCAGTCACTCGGGCTGCTCCACCTGCAAGCGTCGGGCGGCGCCACGCCACTCAACGCGATCGCCACGATCCGCGAGGGCAGTTCGCCGCTCCAGGTCACGCACGTCGCGCAGTTCCCGGCGGCGACGATCGGGTTCGATACCGCGCCCGGCGTGTCGCTCGGCAGCGCGGTTGATGCGATCAAGGCGAAGCTCGCCACGCTCAACGTCAAGCGCGGCATCTCTACGACGTTCCTCGGCGCGGCGGGCGCGTTCGCCAACTCGCTGACCAACCAGCTCTATCTGATCCTCGCGGCGATCGTGTGCGTCTATATCGTGCTGGGCGTGCTCTATGAGAGCTTCATCCACCCGGTCACGATCCTGTCGACCTTGCCCTCGGCGGCGGTCGGCGCGCTATTCGCTTTGTGGGTGACGGGGCACGATCTCGACGTGATCGGGATCATCGGCATCGTGCTGCTGATCGGCATCGTCAAGAAGAACGCGATCATGATGATCGACTTCGCGATCGCCGCCGAGCGCGACGAGGGGCTACCGCCGCTCGAGGCGATCCGCCAGGCGGCGATCCTGCGCTTCCGCCCGATCCTGATGACGACGCTCGCGGCGCTGTTCGCGGCAATCCCGCTGATGGTCGGTATGGGCGAGGGCGCGGAGCTGCGCCGGCCGCTCGGCATCGCGATCTTCGGTGGGCTGATGGTCAGCCAGTTGCTGACGATCTTCACCACGCCAGTCGTGTACCTCTATTTCGATCGCGCGCAGCAATCGCTGGCGCGGCGCGGCTGGGGCGCGCGCTCGTCGCCCGATGTCGGACCCGAAGCGCGGCCATGAACCTTTCGGCACCCTTCATCCGGCGGCCGATCGCGACGATCCTGCTGACGATCGGGCTTGCGCTGGCTGGGATCGCGGCGTTCTTCTCGCTGCCGGTGGCACCGCTGCCGCAGGTCGATTTCCCAGTCATCAGCGTGTCGGCGAGCCTCGCCGGCGCCAGCCCCGACGTGATGGCGCAGAGCATCGCGACCCCGCTCGAACGGCGGCTCTCGACCATCGCCGGGGTCAACGAGATGACCTCGTCGAGCTCGCTCGGCTCGACGCGGATCACGCTGCAGTTCGATCTGTCGAAGAATATCGACGGCGCCGCGCGCGAGGTGCAGGCCGCCATCAACGCCGCGCGGGTCGATCTGCCGGCGACGCTCCGCCAGAACCCGACCTACCGCAAGGTCAATCCCGCCAACCAGCCGGTGGTGACGCTCGCGCTCACCTCGGACACGCGCACCGCCGGGCAGATCTACGATGCGGTGTCGAACATCATCCAGCAGCGCATGTCGCAGATCCCGGGCGTCGGCGACGTCGAACTCGGCGGCGGGTCGCTGCCGGCGGTGCGGGTGTCGGTAAACCCGTATCAGATCAACGCCTATGGCATCGCGATGGAGGATGTCCGCGCCGCGATCGAGGCGTCGAACGCCAACCGGCCCAAGGGTCTGATCGAGGGCGCGAACGGCCGATCGTGGCAGATCTACACCAACGCCGCGGGGAAGAGCGCGGCGGATTACCGCCCGCTGGTGGTGGCGTGGCGCGGCGCCTCGGCGGTGCGGCTGGGCGACATCGCGACCGTAACGGACAGCGTGGCGGACACGCGCACGCTCGGGCTGTTCAACGGCAAGCGCGCGATCATCGTCAACATCACCCAGCAGCCGGGCGCGAACCTGATCCGGATGGTCAACCAGATCCGGGCGGAACTGCCGGCTTTGCGCGAGCAATTGCCGCCCGACATCAAGCTCGACGTAGCGATGGACCGGACCAGTTCGATCCGCGCGTCGCTGCGCGAGATCGAGATCACCGTGCTGGTCGCGCTGATCCTGGTGATCGTCGTGGTGTTCGCGTTCCTGCGCGATCTGCGCGCGACGATGATCCCGGCGACCGCGACGATCATCTCACTGCTCGGCACGTTCGGGGTGATGTATCTGCTCGGGTTCAGTCTCAACAATTTGTCGCTGATGGCAATCACGGTGGCGACCGGCTTCGTCGTCGATGATGCGATCGTCGTGTTGGAGAACACGACGCGGCATCTCGAAGCGGGGATGGGGCGGTTCGAGGCGGCGATCAAGGGCGCGTCCGAGGTCGGCTTCACCGTCCTCTCGATCAGCGTCAGCCTCGTCGCGGTGTTCATCCCGCTCTTGTTCATGGGCGGCATCGTGGGGCGGCTGTTCCGCGAATTCGCGGTGACGCTGTCGGCGGCGGTGCTCATCAGCCTCGTGCTGTCGCTCACCACCACGCCGATGCTGTGCGCGTGGTTCCTCAAGGCGCCGCAGCACGATCGCGAACCCGGTCGCGTGTCGCGCGCGCTCGAACGCGGCTACCAGCGGATCGAGCGCGGCTATGAACGCGCGCTCGACTGGGCGTTGGCGATGAAGCCGCTCGTGCTGTTCCTGCTGATCGCCGTGGTGGTGCTGACCGCGTGGCTTTACGTGGTGGTGCCCAAGGGCTTCTTCCCGCAACAGCAATCGCCGCTGCTGATGGCTGGTGTGCGCGCCGACCAGAGCGTGTCGTTCCAGGACATGCAGCGCAAGCTCAAGCAGGTCGTCGGCATCATCAACGCCGATCCGGCTGTGGCGAGCGTAGTCGGCTTCACCGGCGGCAGCCGCGCCGGCAGCGCGTTCATGATGGTGTCGCTGGAACCCGCGCGCAAGCGCCGCGGGGTGCAGGCGAGCGACGTCATCATGCGGCTCCAGCGCAAGCTCCAGCCGGTGGCGGGTATCCGGCTGTTCCTGATGCCGGTGCAGGACCTTCGGGTCGGCGCGCGCCAGTCGAACTCGACCTATCAATATACGCTCGTCGCCGACAGCAGCGCCGCGCTGAAGCTGTGGTCGCAGAAGCTTGCCACCGCGCTCCAGGCGCGACGCGAGTTGAAGAACGTCGATAGCGACTTCGCCGAAAACGGCGTGTCGAGCTTCGTGACGATCGATCACGACAGCGCTTCGCGGCTCGGCATCACCTCGCTCGATGTGGATAACGCGCTGTACGATTCGTTCGGCCAGCGCAGCGTCGCCAACATCTACCAGGACGTGAACCAGTATAGCGTGATCCTCGGCTGGCCCGAGACGGCGACCACCGGTCCGCACGCGCTGCCCGACGTCCGCGTGCCCGCCAAGGCCGATGCGGTGATCGCCACGGGTCCAAACGCGACCGCGACCAACTCGGTCACGACGACGGCGACCTCGGCGACTACGCTGACCGGCGCCGCCGCCACCACCAGCGCGACCGGCAAGACGGCCTCGGCCGCCACGGCGGCGGTGCCGACCAACCCGGCGCTGCGCAGCCCCTCGACCGGCGCCGCGCTCAGCAACACGCCGCGCACGATGGTTCCGCTCGATGCGATCGCGTCGTTCGGCCAGGCCGCCACCGCCGCCAGCGTCAACCATGACGGCACCGAGGTTTCGACGACGATCTCGTTCGATACCGCGCCCGGCGTCGCGCTCTCAACGGCGCAGGCGGCGATCGCCGATACCGAGGCGCAGATCGGCATGCCGACCACCGTGCATGGCCGCTTCGCCGGGCAGGCAGCGACCTCGCAACAGTCGCAAGGCGAACAGCCGTTGCTGATCCTTGCCGCACTGGTAACGATCTACATCGTGCTCGGCATCCTCTACGAAAGCCTCGTCCACCCGCTCACGGTGCTTTCCACCCTGCCGGCGGCGGGGGTCGGCGCGGTGCTGGCGCTGATGCTGTTCGGGATGGACTTCTCGATCATCGCGCTGATCGGGGTTTTCCTGCTACTCGGGATCGTCAAGAAGAACGCGATCCTCATCATCGATTTTGCGATCCACGCGCAGCGCACGCGCGGGATCAGCGCCGAGGCCGCCGCGCGCGAGGCGAGCCTGCTGCGGTTCCGCCCGATCCTGATGACCACCATTGCCGCCGCGCTTGGCGCGCTGCCGCTCGCGATCGGGTTCGGCGAAGGGGCGGAACTGCGTCAGCCGCTCGGCGTCGCGATCATCGGCGGGCTGATCGGCAGCCAGTTGCTGACGCTCTTCACCACCCCGGTCGTCTATATCTATCTCGACCGTCTCACGTCGCGCCGTGCCCACGCGCGGCGATCGACCCTCAGCGAGCTTCCCGCATGACAAAGCCGATCCTTTCCGCGTCGCTCCTCCCGCTGCTCGCGCTGGCGGGCTGCTCGCTCGCGCCGCATTACACGCGGCCGGAGGTCGCCGCCGCGCCCGCGTGGAAGCCGGTCGATGGCTGGCAACCGGCCAATCCGTCCGATCAGGCGCCGCGCACCGATTGGTGGAGCGGCTTCGGCGACCGGACCCTCGACGACCTGATCGTGCGCGCGCATGCACATAACCAGACGATCGCGCAGGCCGCCGCGACCTATCGGCAGGCGCGGGCGATCACGCGCGAGGCGCGTGCGAGCCTGTTTCCAACGGTCTCCGCGAGCGGATCGGTCACGCATTCGGAAAGCGGCGGATCGCGCACGATCGTCACCAACGGCGTCGCGTCCTCGGGTGGCGGTAGCGCGCAGACCAGCTACCGCGTCGGGCTCGACGGAAGCTGGCAACCCGATCTGTTCGGCCAGATCGCCAATACCGTGGCCAACGCGCGGGCCACCGAGCAGGCGCGCCGCGCCGACCTCGCCTCCGCGCAGCTCGCGATCGACGGCGAACTCGCCACCAATTACCTCGGCCTTCGTGCCACCGATGCGCAGATCATCAGTTTGAGCGCGACTGTCGAGGCGTATGAGCGCTCGCTCCAGATCGCGACCAACCGCTACAATGCCGGAATCGCGCCGCATAGCGATGTCTTCCAGGGCCAATCGCAGCTCGCGTCGGCGCGATCCGACTTCGAAGGGCAGAAACGTACGCGGGCGCAGTTCGAGGACGCGATCGCGGTGCTAGTCGGCGAGAACGCCGCGGCCTTCTCGCTTCCCCCGGTGCCGGGCTGGGCACCCACGACACCCGAGGTGCCCGTGGCGGTGCCATCGACGCTGCTCGAACGCCGACCGGATATCGCGGCGGCGGAGCGGCAGGTCGCGGCGGCGAACGCACAGATCGGCGTGGATCGTGCGGCTTTCTTTCCCACGCTCAATCTGACCGGCAGTGGGGGCTTCAACAACGATACGCTATCCGGGCTGTTCAGTTCGGCGGCATCGCTATGGTCGGTCGGCGCGTCGCTCGCGCAGACGATCTTCGACGCGGGCGCACGACGCGCACGGGTGGCGGCGGATCGTGCGGCTTATGACGCGGCGGTCGCCAATTACCGGCAAGTGACGCTTGCCGCGTTCCAGGACGTGCAGGACAATCTCGCCGCCACCGCCATCCTCGCGCGGCAGGAGGCGCTGTTGCGCGAAGCATCGGTCGCGGCGGATCGCAGCGAGGCATCGGTGCGCTTCCAATACCAGTCCGGCATCGTCGTCTATACCGACGTCGTCAGCGCGCAGGCGACCGCTTTGGCGGCGCGCCGCGCGCTGATCCAGATCCAGTCGGACCGCCAGACCACCGCCGTTGCGCTCATCCAGGCGCTTGGCGGTGGTTGGCAGGCAGGCGTGCCGACCGTGCGCTGAGCAGGCGTCGGCAGGTCTCACCAGTCGATCAGAACTTATAACGCGCGCCGAAGAAGAACTGGCGCCCGGTCGAGCTGTAGATTTGCTGGTCGCGGCGATCCTCGCCGTCCCAATAGCTGCTCGGCTGGTTGGTGAGGTTGATCGCATCGACCGTCAGCGTGACGTGCGGTGTCAGCTTGTATGAGGCGGACATGTCGAGGTTGGTGCTCGAATACGAGCCCGTCGTGTCCGCATATCCCGCGCGCAACGGCACCATGCGCAGATATTCGTCACGATAGGCGAGCGAACCGCGGATCGAGAACTTCGCATCCTCATAGTAGAGCGTCGCGTTCGCCGAGTTCGGCGAGACGTTGGTGAGCGGCCGGATGAACGTCGGCCCTGCGGCGTTGGTGGTCAGGATGTAGCTGATGTTCGATTTGATGTGCGTATAATTTAGGATCGTGCCGAAATGCTTCAGGAAGCCCGGCAGGAAGGTGAAGGGCTGCTGATATTGCACCTCGACGCCGTCGATCTTGCCGCCCGCAGAATTGGCATAAGAGGTGATGGTGGTCGTGGTGTTCGGATCTTGCGAAGGCGTGAGCAGTTCGAGCGGAAGGCCGGCCGCCGCGTAGGTCGAGATCGAACTGATCTGTTGGACGAAGCTCGATACGTCCTTGTGGAAATAGGCCACCGAAAGCAGCGCCCCCGGCTGGAAATACCATTCCACCGACGCATCGAGATTGGTCGCACGATAGGGATCGAGTTGCGGATTGCCGACGGTGGCCGAGAAGGGCGGGTTGACGGTGGAGATCGATCCGCCCGGGGTCAGGAAGCTTAGGGAGGGTCGTGACATTACCTTCGCCGCCGCGAAACGTGCGGTCAGCCTGGGGGTGAGGTCGAGCGCCAGGTTGATCGCGGGCAGCCAATCTTCGTAATTGCGCGTGAAGTTGACCGGCGTGCCGATGCCGACAAAGCCTTCCGAATATTGATGCGTGTGCGCGTAGCGTATGCCGGCGTCACCGCGCAGCGCGACGCTGCCGATATCCATGTTGAAATCGAACTGAAGGTAGGGGCTGACATCCTCTTCCTGTACCGAGCGGTTGTCGCCCTGGGCGCCGGTGCCGAGGCTTCCCAGGCGAAAATCACCATATTGGTTGACGCAGTAGCAATCGACGCCGAACGCATCCATGATCTTGCCGATGTTGGGCACGATGAAGCTCGACGTCGCGCCGTTCGGAAGGCCGATCGTGTTGATGCTGACCGGTGCCGTGCTGACATCGCCGATCGTCAGCCCCGCCGAGGCCAGCGTCGGGATCGTCGTCGTCCCCGCAATCCGCTGCTGCCGCGCCGATATGAAGTTGAAGCGCTTGTAGGCGCCGCCGAACTTCACCGTGAACTGATCGTTGACCTGCCACTTGAGATCACCCTTCGCGGTGTGCAGCCGGTTGGTCACCTTGTTGGTGAATTCGCGGATGTTGTCATAGCCGTTGAGGAACTGCCAGTTGTTCGGATTGGTCGCGTCGAATCCGTAGTTGAGGAGCGGTCGGGTCGGGCTGGTCCGCGCGTCGTAGACGAAACCGTCGCTATCGAAGCGGCTGAATGTGACGAGGCGAGAATAGGGATTGTCGAAAATCGATTCGCTCTGCCCATATTGCAGATGCAAATCGACCGCCTCGCCGATCTTCTGGTCGATGTTGATGCCGGCCTGATAGAATGTCGTGGTCGACCGGTTTTCGCTGTTGGTGACGCTGAAGTCGACGTCGTCGAATACGCCATAGACGAGTTGACCATTCGCATCGACCTGCGCCTCGCGGATCTTCATATTCGGGCGGCCGGTCAGTTGCGCGGCGGTGAGGCCGGCGGTCGCGGTTCCATTGGCGCGGTTCAGGCTGATCGGGTTGGTGGCGAGATCGTTCTGACGTTGCTTGTAGCGCGCGAACACGCCGTCGATGGTGATGAGCGTGGTATCGGTCGGCTTGGCCTGCACCGTGCCGGCGAAGCCCATCCGCTCCTCCTTGTTCACGAACCGGCCGTAACCGGGCAGTTTGGGCACGAACACGTTGGGGCGGTTGACCGTGTCATATGCCGACGGGGTCGAACCGGGGAACGCGCCGGGCGCGGGAATGCAGGGATTGGTCACGGGCTTGCTACCGACCAGCGGATCGACTGGCATGACGGGGGTGTTCGGGACGACCGGGCAGAAGCCGCCGTTCACGTCCCCGAAGTCGGCGAGGACGGTGTTCGAATATGCGTCTTCCTGCACGTTGCGCTTGCTGTACGCACCCGAGAGCATGATGCCGATGCGACCGTCGGCGAAGGTCTTGCTGACCGACCCGGCAAGGCGCGGCGCGAAGCTCTTGTTGATGTCGTAATAAGCGGTCTGCGCCGAAAGCGCCGCCTGGAAACCGGGCAAATCGAGCGGCCGCGCGGTCTGGAGATCGACCGTCGCACCGAGCGAGCCCTCGTCGATCTCCGCCGACTGCGTCTTGCGCACGACGATCGAGTTGAACAGCTCGGACGCGAGAACGCTGTAATCGAAGCTGCGCCCCTTGTTGATGCCCGCGCCGAGGGTCGAGCCGGTCGTCGCGATCGTCGATTCCAGCCCGTTCAGGCGCGTTCGGCTGAAATCGCCGGAGAGACCGCGCACCGTGATCTGGCGCCCTTCGCCGCCGTCGCGTTCGATCGATATGCCGGGAATGCGTTGCAACGAGTCGGCGAGGTTCGCGTCGGGGAAGGAGGCGATGTCGGCCGCGTTGATCCCGTCGACCACGCCGGTCGCCTGTTTCTTCACATTGAGGGCCGACTGGAGACTCTGACGAAAGCCCGTGACGACGATGTCCTGTGTCTCGGTATCGGCGGCGGTATCTTGTGGCTGGGCGATGGTCTGCGTGGCGGGCGGCTGCTGCGCGAGTGCCGCCGTGGGGATCGTCAGCAAGGCGGCCAGTGCGAGGCTCGACGTACGCGTGCGCAGCCGCTGCCGCGCGGCGGAAAAGTTGGTCATGCTCCACTCCCTAGATTTTTGATGTTCGTCGATAGTCGTCGCGCGGCGGCGCTTCAGCGCGCCTTGGCGATCTCCACGGCATAGACTTGCGTGCCGCCGTGCATGTTGGATCGGAACACGATCCATTTGCCGTCGGGCGTGAAATTGCCGTTGGGTTCGAGCCGGTAATCCTGCTTCGCCATGTTCACGAGCTTCTCGGCGGTGAAATAGCCGGGCTTGATGAGCGATGCCGCTCCCGCCGCGTGGATGCCGGCCACGTCGGGGATGCCGTGGGGCGTGAACAGATACAGGTATTTGCCGTCGGGCGCATGCGCGACCATCTCGGGATCGCCCCCGTCGCCCGAGAATACGCTGCCATCGGGCGCGCTATGATAATGTACGGACCATTCGTTGCGCTGAAGGTGGTAGCGCGTCCGCGCGCCGGTCGCGATGTTGTAGCCGGCGACCCAGAAATCCTCGCCGCGCGGCGTTTGCAGATCGTACCAGATGGTCTTGCCGTCTTGGGCGAACCATTCGTGGCCGGCGATTTCCATGTTCATCGTGCGCTGGTGGAGATTGACCGGCGGCGTCTCGGGATGGTCGAGCCGCATCAGCCAGAGCCGATCGACCTTGTGCCAGGGCCCTTCGTGGCAGAACATCAGGAGATTGGGGTCGGTGGGCGAGAATTGCAGGTGGTTCAGCCAGTCGGTCGCGCGGTGGATGACGCGCTTCTCGCCGCTGCGCGTGTCGATGGTGAACATCTCCATCGGGATCTTCGCCTCGAGGCGCTCGTTCATCCGCACCTCTTTCGCCTCGGCATAGGGTAGGGGTTTGCCGTCCGCGCCGGTGGCTTTGTAGTCGGATTGGTCGAACCGGGAATCGCGCTTTTGAAACACCGCGAGCGCGCCGCCGGCGGCGGTGGGATCGGTATCGACGCCGGCGAGCAAGGTCTCGTCCGAGTTGATGGTCTGGATGTCGCCGCGCGCGAGCGCCGCGATCTTGCGCGTTTTGCCGCTATCCACATCTGCGGCGAAGATCGTCTTCGCGCCGGAACCGTCGGCAGCTTGCGTCTGGTAGAAAGCGGTGCGGGTACGATGTCCGACGAACAGCAGACGGAAGGGCCCCGCGATCGGAACGATCGTCGTCAGCTTGTGTGTCTTGAGATCGACCTTGGCGATCCCCTTGGGCGTGGAGATCACCAGTTGGTCGCCCTGCGGCGTGTAGCCGTTGAAGTTAAAGTAGAGGCTGGAACTGCCAGGTTCATCGGAGAGGCGGACGACGCGGTGCCCGGTGGCCGGATCGATCCAGTCGCGAGGCGCGCTCTGGGAATGCGCGCAGACCGGCGTCATCATCAATGCGGCTGCGACCAGGGCCCGATGGGAAACGTTGAGCACGCCGTTCTCTCCCTTATAATTTCATATTATGGCACCAGTTCGTATATTATGGACCATTATGGTGTCAACCGGCGGGTCGGCCGATTTGTGCGCGCGCGTTCGAGGCGAGCATGCCCGTCGCATGCTCGCGATCACATGGCGTTTGAGCGACGCAGACGCCGCGCACAGCGCCGATCGTGCGCGCCACCTCGACAGGCGATGCGCGGCGATTGCCACGGCAAACTGACAAGGTGCGGTGCTCAATGCGATCGACGTGGCGCGTCTATCTCTGGCGCGGTGCTGATCCGCGCGTTGGCCCGATCCCGGCCCGGCTTACCGGCGGCAGATGGACTCGCCGGCGACTTCCAGCACAGCGACACCATGCGGCGGCAGCCTGCCGTCTTTCATATTCCCGGCGGCCAGTCGGGCGCCAGTCGAGACGGCCACGTCACGCGCGGCCGAGCCGTGGTTGACCACGACGAGGGTGCAGCGGCCCGCACCGGCGCGCGCGCTCACCTCGATATCGGAATGGGCGCCGGCGAGGATCGGCTTGATGTCGGCATCGCGCAACAGCCGCTCGGCCAGCGACAGCATCGGTGCCGGATCGAGCCATGCTCCGACATAGGTGACGCTGCCCTTGCCGACCTGCCGCGTGACGATGGCTGGCTTGCCATCGAGCCAGCCGCCGGGATCGGCGTAGCGCGCGAGAACCTGCGTGTCGGTCGCGTCGGGCGTGACCGCTTCCGCCCAGGTCGCGACGGAGCCACTGACCGTGCCGGACAGCGCGACAGGCGCGTCGAGCGCGTAGAATTGCTCGACATGCGCGCCGAGCAGGGCAGCCAACGGGCCGGGTTGGCGCTCCGGCCATAGCGCGTTCGCATCGTCCTTCATCCCCGAGCGCGGACCGAGGACGAGGTGGCCGCCACCGCGCACATAGGCCGCGAGCCGCTGCGCCGCCTCAGCGGTAAGCACGTTGAGCGCGGGGGCGACGACGAGCGGGTAGTGCGACAGATCGGCATCAACGGGCAACACGGCCACACCCTGCGCGGCGATGCGCAGTGGCCGGTAGAAGTCCGTGAACTCTCGAATCGGATCGAAGCTCTTGTTGAGCGGCTGAAGGTCGATCGCCCAACGGCTGTCATAAGAGAACAGCATCGCCACGCGCGCGACCGGGACGGTGTCGGCGAGCGCGGGCGCGGCGGCGGTGATCTCGCGCGCGGTTCGGGTGACCTCGGCGAGGATCGGATTGGGCAAGCCATCCTGCCCGAGCAGCGCGCCGTGGTAGGTTTCCTGCCCGTTAAGCGCGGGGCGCCACTGCCAGTAGAGCACCGCGTCGGCGCCGTGGCCGATCGCCTGCCATGCCATTTCCCGCACCTGACCCGGATCGAGCGCACGGTTGACCGGCCCCCAATCGACGCGGCCGGGTTGCGTCTCCATCAGCCAGAAATTGCGCTGCTTGTAGCCGTGGACGAGATCGTGGTTCGCGCCGTTCGCCACCCAGTCGGGGCGGCCGCTCGGGATGTAATTGTCCCAGGCCGCCAGATCCAGATCGCGGTGAAGCGCGAAGTGGTCGAACCCGCCGTTCCAGAACATGGTGTTGGTGGTGACGAACTGGCGCGGATCGGCAAGGCCACGGATCGCGCGTGACTGGTTGGCGACATAGTCGGTCCAGGTCGCGGTGGTGAAATGCTTGAAGTCGAGCAGCAGCGCCGGGTTCTGCTGGCCAGTCGCGTGGAGCGGCACCTGATCGAAGCTGTCGTAATGCTGGCTCCAATATTCGGTTGCCCAACGCTGGTTGAGCGTGTCGATGCTGCCATAGCGGTGCTTCAGAAAGGCGTGCCAGCGCGCCACGGCCTCGGCATCGAACGAGGGTGGCCCGATCTCATTGTCGATCTGCCAGCCGACCACGCGCCGGTCATGGCCGTAGCGCTTGGCCATTTCGGTGGCGATGGTGCGGGCGAAATCGCGGTAGCGCGCGCTCGCGAACGAGAAATGGCGGCGGCCACCATGGCCCGCGCGCTTGCCATCTTCATCGACGCGCAGCACGTCGGGATAGGCTTGGGTCAACCATGCGGGCGGGGCGGCGGTCGGCGTGCCGAGCACCACCATCATGCCGTGGTCTGCGGCGGCGGTGATCGCGCGGTCGAGCCATGCGAAGTCGAACTGGCCCTCGCGAGGCTCGATCCGGCTCCACGCGAACTCTCCGATCCGCACGGTGTTGAACCCGGCCTTTCGCATCAGCGCGAGATCGGTTGCCCAGCGCGCCTCGGGCCATTGCTCGGGATACCACGACACGCCGACCGCAAGGGGCGGCTTGTCGGGGAAGTTGGTCGCGCGCGCCGGCGTGGCATGCGGCGACGCCGGCGCGGCGGCGGACAGGGCCAAAGCGGCAAGAGCGATGCGGGCGATCATGCTGCGAAACGGATGCGCAGGACGCTGGGCATGTCGGCGCCGCTCGCAGCCGGCAGCGTCGCCTCCAGCCCCTTGTCGGTCTGCCGCCACACGACTTCGCCGCCGCCGAGCAGCGTGATCCCGGCAATCTTGCGGTCGAGATAGGGCGTGCCGGCATAGAGCGTCTTGATCCGCACGATGCCGTCCGCCGGGCGTTCGAGCGCGATCGCGTAGAGCGCGTCACCCTTGGCGGTGAAGCGAATGTCGTCGGCTTTCCAGCCGCGATTGGCCGCCTCCGACTTCTCGCCGGCCACCAGCGTGGTCGAGCCTTCGCCGAAATATTTCCACGGGCGCGTGCCGTAGATCGCCTCGCCGTTGACCTGGAGCCACGCGCCGATGCCACGCAGCACCGCCTGCGCGGCATCCGGGATCGTGCCGTCGGCGCGCGGTCCGACGTTGAGCATCAGATTGCCGTTCTTCGACACGATATCGACGAGATCCTGCACCAGCGACTTCGGTGATTTGTAATCGTCGTCCTGAATATAGCCCCAGCTCTTTGTCGAGATCGAGGTATCGGTCTGCCACGGTTCGAGCCGCAACTCATCGAGCTTGCCGCGTTCGACGTCGAACAGCGCGGTGCCGGGTGCGAACTGCGCGCCCTTGTAGGCGATCGCCGGGCTATAGCCCTTTTTCTTGGCGGCGTTGTAGTAATAGGCTGCCATACGCTGGAGGTACGGCTCGAACGCGGGTGCGCTGGTCCACCAGTCGAGATAGACGATCTCGGGATCGTATTTGTCGATGAACTCGGTGGTGCGCGCGAGCCAGTCGTCGAGGAACTGCTTGCTGGGCGGCAGCCAATTTTCGAGGTGCGACGGGTGGGGCTGGCCCGCGGCGGGATCCCCCGGCAGCCGCACCGGCGCGGCCGGGCCGTAGAGCCCGGCATAGCGCGGATCGTTGACGTCGCTGTCGTAGCTGCGGCCGATCCCGTACCACCACCAATGTTCGGCGCGGTGCGAGGACAGGCCGAAGTGCAGTCCGCTCGCGCGCGCCGCCTTCTCCAACGCGGCAGCGGTATCGCGCTTTGGCCCCATCTTGACCTCGTTCCAGTCGGTCATCGCGCTGTCGTACATCGCGAAACCGTCGCAATGTTCGGCGACCGGCATGACGTATTTCGCGCCGGCCTCCTGGAAGAGCGCGATCCACTGTGCCGCGTCGAACTTCTCGGCGGTGAACCTGGGAATGAAATCCTTGTAGCCGAAGCGGGATTGCGGGCCGAAGACGTTGCGGTGGTAGGTGAAGGCGACGTTCGCCGGATCATACATGTTGCGCGAGTACCATTCGGTCAGGAACCCCGGCACCGCATACGGCCCCCAGTGGAGGAAGATGCCGAACTTGGCGTCGCGGAACCATGCGGGGACGCGGATCGCCTTCAGCGATTCCCAATCGGGGCGGTAGGGGCCGCTCGCAGTGCCCCGGTCGACCTTGGCGAGTTGGCGCGCGACCGGGCCTGGCTTGAAATCCATCGGATAGGCCTCGTCGGCGCGCGCCGGCGTGGCGATGGCGAGGGCGGACCCGAGCAACAGGGTTCCAAGGGCGCGTGTCATCGCTTTTCTCCGGTTTGCAGCACGGCGACTCCCTCGGGCGCGAGATCGACCGCCTGGAGGGTGCCGCCGCCGAGGACGTCGGTCATCGCCACGGGCAACGCGACCCGCTGCGGCGTGCGGCCGTGGTTGATAAGGATGGCGATGCGGCGGCCGGCTCCCTCGCGCGTCATCAGTTCGACATCGGCGGGGACCGCGAAGTCGCGCACGACCTTGGCGTCGGCGAGCGCCTGATCGATCAGCGTGCTGGTCACCGCCTTGTCGAATAGCGCGCCGTAATAGGTGATGCTGCCCTTGCCGACTTTGCGGGTGATCGCGGCAGGGTGGCCGTCGAGCCACCCGTTCGCCTTGCCATAGCGCAGCAGCACCTTTGCATCGGGCGATTTGACGACGAGGTCTTCCGCCCACACGCTCGCCGTGCCGCCATCGACCGCCATGCTCTCGTCGAGCGCGTAGAATTGCTCGGCCTGTCCGCCGAGCAAGCCGGCAAGCGGGCCGGGCTGCCGAATGGTGTCGAGCCGGTTGTATTCGTCCTTGAGGCCCGAGCGCGGTCCGAGGATCAGATGGCCGCCGCCGCGCACATAGTCGGCGAGGTGGCGCGCGAGCGCATCCGGGATGACGTTGAGGCTGGGCGCGACCACCAGCTTGTAGCGGGCGAGCGGCGCTGCCGCCGAGACGACATCGACCGCGCCGAGCGCGGTCTTCAACGGGCGATAATAATCGAGCAGCACGCCGATCTGGTCATAGTCCTTGGTGAGCGGCTGGAAGTCGATCGCCCAGCGGCTGTCGTAATCCTGTAGGACCGCGACCTGCGCGTTGGGCGAGGTGCCCGCCAGCGCCCGCGATGCCTTGGCGAAGTCCGCGCCGATCTGTGCTGCTTCGGCATAGATCGGCAACGGCTTTCCGTCCGGCCCGACCAGCGAGCCGTGGAGTGTCTCCTGCCCGTTGAGCGCGTTGCGCCATTGCCAGAACAGCACCGCATCGGCGCCATGCCCCACCGTCTGCCACGCCAGCGCGCGCGTTTCGCCGGGATAGAGCATATTGCTGACCGGAGCCCAATTCACGAAGCCGGGCTGGGTCTCCATCACCCAGAAGTTTTGCCGCTTCCAGCCGCGCACGAGATCGTTGACCGCGCCGTTGCGATAGGCGTCGAGATGGCCCGTGCCGACGTAATCGTCCCACGACGCGAGATCGAGCCCGGTGTTGATCGCATAGCGATCGAACCGATTCGCCCAGCCGAGCCCGCCAAGATTGGTGGTGATGAACGCGCGCGCGGGCAGCTTGGCGCGCAGCACATCGGCCTGGTTGGCCTGGAACGCGACCCACTGATCGGTGATGAAGCGCTTGAGATCCAGCATTAGCCCGGGGTTGTTGATGCCCGCGTTGAACGGCACCTGATCCCAATCGCTGTAGGTCTGGGACCAATACGCCGTCGCCCACCGGTCGTTGAGTGTATCGAGCGTGCCGTATTGCGCCTTAAGCCACGCATGCCACGCGTCGCGCGCGGCGGGGTCGTAGCTCTCCTCGGTATGCTCGTTGCCGATCTGCCAGCCGATCACATTGGCTTCGCCCCCGACCGCATCGGCCATGCGCGCGACGACCTCGCGCGCCATCGCACGATAGCGCGGCGAACTGATCGAGAACTGCCGCCGCCCGCCATGTCCCGCGCGCACGCCATTGGTATCGACCCGCAGCGTGTCGGGATACTTGCTGGTCAGCCACGCGGGCGGTGTGTCGGTCGGCGTGCCGACCACCACCTTGATATCGTATCGGGCGGCGAGCCGTACCGCGCGCTGGAGCCAAGCGAGATCGTACACGCCCTCCGACGGTTCGATCCGGCTCCAGGCATATTCGCCGATCCGCACGACATTGGCTCCTTGCGCCTTCATCAGCCGCAGGTCTTCGGCCCAACGATCCTCGGGCCATTGCTCGGGATACCAGGCCGAGCCCAGCCAGAGCCGCTCGGAGGCGGCCTTGGGGGCAGGCGCCTGCGCGAGCGCCGGAGTGGCGACGCAGGCGAGCCAAAGTGCTGCCAGGCGCTTCATATCGTCCAGCCGCCGTCGATGATGTGGATCTGCCCGGTCGTGTAGGTCGCGCTGGCGAGATAGACGACGAGGTCGGCAATCTCTTCGGGGGTGCCGATCCGGCCGATCGGCTGGCGCGCGATGAAGGCGGCGCGCGTCGCCGCATAGTCGCCGCCGGCGCCGAGCCGCTGGTTCAGCGACGGGGTTTCGACCGTGCCGGGGCAGATCGCGGTGACGCGGATGTTCTGACCGACGAAGTCGGCGGCGATCGCCTTGGTGAGCCCGATCACCGCGGCCTTGGTGACACCATATGCGAACCGGTCGGGTACGCCCTTCACGCTGGAGGCGACCGACGCCATGTTGATGATCGCGCCGCCGCCGCGCGCGGCCATGCCGGGCAGCACCGCGCGGCACGTCCTGGTCATCGCCTTGACGTTGAGCGCCCAGGCGAAATCAAGATCGTCGTCGCTGGTGGTGAGCACGGTGCCGCCATGCACGACGCCAGCGCAGTTGAAGAGAATGTCGATCGCCTCGCCAGCATAGGCGGCGACCGCGTGCGGATCGAGCACGTCGAGCGCGCGCGTCTCGATCCGCTCGCCGGCAAGCCCGTCCAGCGCGGCGGCGTTGATGTCGGTGGCGATCACGCGCGCGCCGGCGGCGGCGAGTGCGAGCACCGCCGCGCGGCCGATGCCCTGCGCGGCGGCGGTGACGAGGGCGGTCTGTCCGGTCAGGTCGGTCAACGGTCTGTCCTTTGGCTCGGCAGCGGCGTGCCGGGTTGGTCATTCGATCGGTACAGCGCCTCGACCAGCGCCATCGTCTGCCAGGCATCATCGACGGCGGTGGCGAGCACGGCGTCCTCGCCGGCGGCGAAGCGCTGGAGGTTGGCCATCGGGCCGATGAACGCATCGGGGAACCACGCGCCGGCAAGCGGCACCCGCGCCCAAGGGTCGCGGCGCGGTGTGATCCACAGTTCGTCGCCTTCGCCCTTCGGATAGTCGAGCAGCGCGCCCAGCTTCGCGATGGCGGCGCCGGTGACGCCCTCGACCCGGAACCGCGCGTCCTGAAACTGCCGGCCGAAATCATGGTGGTGATTGATCGACAGCAGCACCCTCAGCGTGTCGCCATAATCGAGGATCATCGACGTGCGCGTGTCTGCCAAGGCGCTGGTCGGGTGACCGAAACTGCGCGCGAACACGCCGCGCGGATCGCCAACCAACGCCCGGATCGCGTCGAGATAATGGATCGAATGGCTGACGATCTCGACGCGCGGGTTTGGCTTGAGGTGGGGAAAAAGCTGCCACGGCGTGACGAGGTTGATGTGGACCTCGATCTCGGTCAGCGTGCCGAGCCGCCCCTGCCGGATGGCGTCGGCGATCGCCAGCATCATCGCCGAGTAGCGCAACTGGAAATTGACCGACGCGGTCAGCCCGCGGGCATGGCAGAGATCGCGGATCGCAGTCGCGCCGGCGAGATCGAGCCCCATCGGCTTCTGGAGCAGCACCGTCGCGCCCTTGGGCAGCGCGGCGAGGATGCTGGCGTGCGCCACGGGCGGCGCGGCGATGTCGAAGACGGCATCCTGCGCAACAGCCTCGGCGAGCGAGCCGAACACGCGCAGGCCGCCCCATTCGCGCGCCAGTGTGTCGGCCCGAACCAGATCGGGATCGTACAGCCCGGCGACGGTGAAGCCGGCTTTTCGATAGGCGGGCAGGTGCGCGTCGCGGACGATTCCGCCAGTGCCGATGATGACGATCGGGCGGGGCGCCGACGGCATCGGCCAGGCTTGTTGCAGGTCGGTCATCGCGTCGCCTCCGCCTGCGCTTGCGCCAGCAGTTCGGCGGTGGTGCGATCGGTGGTGATGGCGGCGGTGGTCATCCGATCGACGATGTGGCTGATCCGGGCAAGGTCGGGCGTGATCGGCATCGCGCGGGCATGCTCATGCAGCCAGCCGAGCCGGTGGTAATAAGGGATGGCGGCGTTGATTCCGGCATCGTCCCAGGTCGAGCGCCGCACCCCGATCGCGCCCTCGGTGGTGGTGCGCCGGTCCATCGGCGCGGTCGCGCAGTGCCGCAGGAAATCCCACGCGAGGGGCTTGTTGCGAGACCCGGCGCCGATCGCGAGCACCCAGAAGACATTGAGCGACACGCTCTTCCCGCCCGGACCCGCCGGCAGCGGCGCCACATCGACCAGGCCCTTCACCTTACTGTCGGGCGCAGTGTCGCAATAGGCGGCGAACCCGAACCAGTTGGGCATCAACGCGACCTTGCCCTGCGCGAACAGCATCCCCGACGCGACGCTGTCGAGCGCGGCGCAATTCGGTGCGATCGCGCGCGTGTCGCGTGCGAGCGCGCGCAGGAAATCGAGCGCGTCGTGCGCGTGCCGGGTTGTGAAAGCTGGGCGGCCGGCGCCGTCGAACGGTTCCCCACCACGCGACCAGACCTGGATGCAGAAATCGTAGAGGCCGTTATGCCCGTCGGGGTACAGCGCCAATACCGTGCCGAAGCGCCCCGCCGCCGGATCGTGGTGCGCCCGCGCGCAGGCGTGGAACGCCTCCCATGTCGTCGGCGGGGTCGCGATCAGATCCTTGCGGTAGATCAGGCATTCGGGACCGTCATGATACGGCATGCCCCAGAAACCGCCGCCGAAGCGCTGCAAACCGGTGAGCGAAGGGCTCCACGCCTGCGGGAAATCGTCGATCGGTGCGCGGGCGAGGTGCGGGACGAGATCTTCGGGCAGCCCGGCAGCGACGGCTTCGGCGAGCCAATCGGTGTTGAGGAACGCGATATCCCATTCGCCCGAGGCAAGGCCGCGTTGCCCGATCAGCGTTGCGTGGAGCGGGTTGAGGTCCATTTCGACCGCGTCGAGCGTGGCGTCGCTGCCGGTTGCGCGCACGAAGTCGGCGAATTGTGCGGCGATGGCGCGCGCGAACGGGTCGAAGCGGCGAACGGCGATGCGCAAGCGGGTCATGCCGCGGCCCCGGCGGGGCGCGTGCGGCGGCGGTCGCCGCCGACGGTGTAGATCGCCGCCGCGGCGATCACCACGACGCCTTCGATGAGCCCCTGATAGCTTGCACCGAGGTTGAGCACGTTGAAGCCGTTGGTGAGCGTGAACAGCAGCAGCGCGCCCGCGACGGTCTTGATGACGCTGCCCGCGCCGCCGAACAGCGAGGTGCCGCCGAGGATCGCCGCCGCGATCACCGTCAGTTCGGTGCCTTGCAGCGCGGTCGGGTTGATCGCGCCGAGGCGGCAGCCGAAGAGCACGCCGGCAAAGCCCGCCGCAAGGCTCGACAGCACGAACGCGCCGAGCTTGTAGGCGTGGACGTTGATACCCGATAGCCGCGCCGCCTCAGCATTGCCGCCGACCGCATAGATGCGGCGGCCGATCACGGTGAAGCGCAGCACCGCCCATACGATCGTGGTGAAAATCGCGAGGTACACCACCGGTGCGGCAACCGCGACGCCTGGGCCGGCCAGAAGCACCAGCGCCGCGACCATCACCGCCGCACCGATCTGGACGAGCGAACGGCGGAAGACGCCGAGCGCGAGCAGCGCGGCGGCGATCCCGAGCACAGGCCAGAACAACGCGACGCGCGTGCTTTCGAAGGCGAGCATCTGCGCGAGCGTATCGGCCCGCTCGACCATCAGCGAGCGCCCGTCGGTCAGAACCAGCACCAGCCCACGCACCGCCGTAAGCGTGCCGAGCGTGACGATGAACGCGTTGATGCCGACGAACTGAACGATCGCGCCATTGAGCAACCCGATCGCGGCGGCGGTGATGAGCGCCGCGACCGCCGCGAGCGGGAAGCCCACCTGCGGCGCCAGCCCGACCAGCACCGCCGCCGCCAGCGCCGCCACGGAGGCAACCGACAGATCGAACGCGCCGGTGATCAGCATCACCGTCATCGCGACCCCCATGATCCCGACCAGCGATGCCTGATAGGCGATGTTGCCGAGGTTCTGCGGGGTCAGATAGCCGGGCAGGCCATGCGCGTGCGCGAGCGTCGCCAGCACGCCGAGCAGGATCAGCAGCGCGTAATAGACGCCGGCCTCGCGTAGCCCGAAATGCCGCCGCCAGTCGATCCGGTTCATGCGGCCACTCCCATTTCCGCCTGTGCGCCGCCGGTCAGCCGGATCAGCGCGGCCTCGTCGAGCGCGCCGGGATCGGTGATCTCGCGCACCACCGCCCCGTCGCGCAGCACGAGGATGCGATCGGCGATGGCGAGCAACTCCTCGAATTCGGAGCTGACCAGCACGACGGCCAAGCCTTCGTCCGCGAGCGCGCGGACGGCGCGAAGGATGTCGATCCGCGCGCCGATATCGATCCCGGCGGTCGGCTCGTCGAGCAGCAGCACGCGCGTGTCCGGTGTCAGCCATTTGGCGAGCACGACCTTCTGCGCGTTGCCGCCCGAGAGTTCGCTGACCAGCGCGTCGGGACCATCGGCCTTGATGGCGAGCCGCGCGATGGCGTCGCGTGCGGCGGCGGCTTCGGTGGCGCGATCGAGCAGGCGGTGACGCTGCGGCAGCGCGATGTTCTCGGCGATCGTCATCTTCGGCACAAAGCCTTGGCGCGCACGATCCTCGGGCACCAGCGCGATGCCGGCGGCGACGCTCTCGTCCGCGAACAGGCCGATGCGTCGCCCCGCCACCAGCATCTCGCCGCGCGCGGTGGGGTCCGCGCCGAAGATCGCGTGGAGCAATTCGCTGCGGCCTGACCCAAGCACGCCGGCGATGCCGACGATCTCGCCGGCACGGACGCTGAGGCTGGTCGGCGCCAGCCGGCCGGGAGCGCGCAAACCGCGCACCTCGAGCAAGACGTCGCCGGGTGGCGACAGGCGCGGGGTGCGCGTCAGCGCCGCCACCGAACGGCCGGCGATGGCGGCCGCGATCGCGGCTTCGTCGAGCGTCGCGGTCTCGGCGTGCAGCACCGCGCGGCCATCTCGCAACACGGTCACCGCGTCGGTCAGCGCGAGGATCTCGTCGAGGAAGTGCGACACGAACAGCACCGCGCGCCCGGCCTCGGCGAGCTGGCGGATCGTGCGATAGACGGTCTCACGCTCGTGCCCGGCGAGCGCGGCGGTGGGTTCGTCCATGATGACCAGCGCCGGATCACCGACCAGCGCCTGCGCGATGGCGACCATTTGCCTCGCGCCGATCGGCAGATCGCCGACGATGGCGTCGAGCGCGAACGGATCGCCGAGCATCGCCGTGACCGCCACCGCGCGCGCCCTTGCCGCAGCGGCGTGGCGCAGCCAGCCGCGCTGTTCGAGCAGGATGTTGTCGGCGGCGCTCAGCGTCGGCACGAGCGGGATGTGCTGGTACAAGGTGGCGACGCCCGCGGCGCGAGCCGACCGCGGCGAGGTCCAGCGTGCGCTCTGGCCGCGCCAGATGATGTCACCGCCGGTCGCCGGGATCGCGCCTGACAGAATCTTGATGAGGGTGGACTTGCCCGCGCCATTCGCGCCCAGCAACCCGTGGACCCGCCCGGGAACGACGGTCAGGTCGACCCCGCGCAGCGCGACGGTGCCGTTCGGCCAGGTCTTCGTCACCCCGGCGAGCGTCAACAGCGGCGTTACCATTGCCCGACACACTCCCCAACGGTGGCACGCGTCACCGCCGGAATGGGATAGGTGCGGAAGCGCGGACCACGGTCACCCCGCAGGGCCGCGAAGGCGAGCGCCCCCAGCGCTTCGGGCTTGAAGCACACCGTACCATCTACCGCGCCCGCCTTGATCGAGGCGATCGCCAGCTTCGACCCGCCGACGCCGATCAGCCGGGCGTGCGACCCGGCGGCCCGCACCGCGCGCGCGCAACCGATCACCATGTCGTCGGCTTCGTTGTAGAAGAGGTCGATGTTCGGATGCGCGGCGAGGATGTTCTGGCATGCGGCCTCGCCGCCCTCGCTCGTCCAGTTGCCCGGTTGCGTCGCGACCACGCTGTAGCGCATGCCAGCCGAATCGAGCGCTTCGCGAAATCCGCGCGCGCGCTGCTCGACCTCCGGAAACCCGGCCGCGCCCTCAATGATCGCGATCTGCGCCGGGCGTGCGGCGGGGAGCAGACGCGCCGCCAAGCCACCGGCGGCGCGCCCGGCCGCGACTTCATCCTGTGAGGCCAGCGCGACCAGCCCGGGATACACATCGTCCACGCGTCGTCCGCGCGGATCGCCGACCAGCGCCGCGACCGCCGCGATCGGAACGCCGCCCTTGTCCGCACGCGCGACCCAGCCTTGCGCGACCACCGAATCGAGCGGCATCACCGCGATGCCCGCGACATGCTGCGCGATCAGATCGTCGATATCGTTGGCTTGCTTCTGCACGTCGCCCTTGGCGTCGAGCACGATCGCGGTCGCGCCGGCGCGCGCAGCCGCGTCGCTGAAGCCCTTGGCGATCGCGGCCGCGAAGGGGAAGCTGAGCCCGACGGTCGAGAGTCCGTAGCGCTTGCCGCCGCTGGGGCCGGTCGCGCTGACGCCATTCCCCGCGCGAGCGGCACTGCGCACGCCGATCAGCGAGGCGATCGCGACGATCGCGACCAGCAGCGTCAGCGCGAGGGGCAGGGGGCGCCAGCGCATGGGATCAGCCGGCCGGCCGGCGATCGACGAGGTAGAGGTGTTCGCATGCCAGCACGGTCTCGCCACGCTGGTTGCGGATATCGACGTTCTCGGTGACCACGCCCTGGGTGGCGCGCTTGGGATGATCGCGTTTGTCGGCGATGCGCGTGATCGTGGTCAGCGTGTCGCCGATATGCACCGGTCGGACGAAGCGGAGCCGGTCGTAGCCGTAGGACATGGCATGCGGGTTGATCGTCGTCGCGGTCAAGCCGATGCCGATCGCGAACACCATCGTGCCATGCGCGATGCGTTGGCCTATCGGCTGGGTCGCGCACCATGCGGCGTCCATGTGATGCGGGAAGAAGTCACCCGTGTGCCCGGCATGGACGACGAAATCGGTCTCGGTGATGGTGCGGCCGAAGCTGGTCCGCTCCGATCCGATCTCCATATCCTCGAAATATTGCGCGACGATCATAACGCCATGTCCTCATCGATGCGCTGCTGGTCCGCGCCGAGCCGCGATGCCGGCCGCGACGACCGCAGGATCGCGCCGTCGATCCGGATCGGGCAGCGGGTCGTCATCATGCTCGCGCCGCCCGGCGCGACGATGCGCTGCGTGGCGTCGAGTGCGGTGAAGGCCGGCTCCGCCAGCAATGCCGGCCAGTCGAGCACCGGCGCGCACCAAATGCCGGCCGGCTCGAGCGCGGCAAGCCAATCGGCGGTGCCGCGCGTCAGCAGATGGTCCCGCAGCAGCGCCTTGATCGTGTCGCGTTCGGGGTACCAGCTCTCGGGCGGGAAGGCGTCAAGCGCGCTTATTCCGAGCAGAGTGCCAAGCTGATCGACCGGCGCCATCGCCAGCGCGAGATGCCCGTCCGCCGTCGCGTACAGCCCGTAAGGCGCGGCGAGATAGACGTTTCCGCCCGCCACGCTGCTGCGCGGCGGCATCGGCTCCTCCTGATTGAGATGGACCGACAAATGCTCGAACTGCAGATCGATCGCGGCCTCCATCAGGCTGACGTCGACACGGCCGCCGCGTCCGCTCACGCCGCGCCGTAACAGCAGCGCGAGGATGCCCTGGCAGAGTTGCGCGCCAGCCATCATATCGGTGACCGAAAAGCCGGCCGGGATCGGGGGATCGTCGGCGTCGCCGGACAACCATGCCATTCCCGACAGCGATTGAACGAGCAGATCCTGTCCCGGCCGATCGCGCCACGGACCATCCGGGCCATAGCCGCTGACACCGGCATAGACGAGCCGGGGATTGAGCGCGCGGACCGCATCCCAGCCGAGACCGAGCCGGTCCATGATGCCGGGCCTGAAATTGTGGATCAGCACGTCGGCGCGCGCCACCAGCCGCTTGACCGCGGCGAGATCGTCCGCATCCTTGAGGTCGGCCGCGTAGCTCTCCTTGCCGCGGTTGATTGCATGGAACAGAGCGCTGGTGTCGTCGAACGTCGTGCCGGCCAGCAACAGGCTGCGGCTCGCGTCGCCACCTGCGCGACGCTCGACCTTGATGACGCGCGCGCCGAGGTCGGCCAGTCGCAGCGCGCACGAGGGGCCGGCGAGAAACTGGCTGAAATCCAAGATCATCAGGCCGGACAGCGGCAGCCCGTCATGGGCGTCCAGGTCGGCCTGCGGCTCCGTCTCCAAGCGCTTATCCTTACTGCATTATGTTTATCGAGGGATATTCCCACACGCTATTGTTGCCGCTATGGGGTGTCAACCGGATTTTATATATGAACCGGATATTTGTAGAGGAATAAATATGCGCGGTATGACGTGGGACCACCCCAGAGGTTTCGACCCGCTCGCCGCAGCATCCGCGCTCTGGGAACGGCAGACCGGCGAAACGATCGCTTGGGACCGCCGTTCGTTGCAGGACTTCGAGACCTACCCGGTAGAGGATCTCGCGCGGCGCTATGATCTTATCGTGATCGATCATCCGCACGTCGGCGAAATCGCCGAATCGGGATGTCTTGTCGCTCTGGAGCAGGCCGTCGAGCCGGCGGCGCTGGCCGAGATCGCTGCGGGATCGATCGGAGGATCATATGCGAGTTATCGCTGGGCCGGGCACCAATGGGCGCTGCCGATCGACGCGGCCGCGCAGGTGCAGGCATGGGTGCCTAGCCGCATCGGAGCGCCCGTTGCCGACTGGACCGATCTGACCGCGCTGGCGGCGGCGGGGCGGGCGGCGTTGCCGTTGCGTCCGCCGCACAGTCTGATGAGCCTCTTCACGCTTTGCGGGCTGACCGGCGTGCGCCTTGACGCGACGGGCGAGGCGCTTTTTTCCCCGGAGGCCGCGCGCGCCTTCGCGCTTCTCGAAAGGTTCGCCGCCGCGCTGGACCCCTGCGTTTACGACATGGACCCGATTGCGATGTTCGAGGAGATGGCCCGTCCCGGCGCGACGCTCGCTGTCGCGCCATTGATCTACGGTTACGTCAGCTATGCGATGCCCGGATTCCGATCGGAGACCATTGGCTTCGCCAACGTCCCAACGCTTGAACACGGCCCAAGCGGATCGGCGCTTGGCGGAACCGGGATCGCCGTTTCGGCCCGAGGCCGCGATCCGGCCGCGGCGGTGCGCTTCGCCACGTGGATCGCAGGAGGCGCGGTGCAGCGCGATGTCATCGCGACGCATGGCGGTCAGCCCGCGCATGCGGCCGCGTGGGACGCGGATGCGGCCAACGCCGCGACGCGGGAATTCTACCGCGCGACGCGAGCGACGCTCGATGCCGCTTGGCTGCGTCCGCGCCACCGGGGTTACATGGCGTTCCAGCACCTCGCGTCGCAACGTCTCAACCTCGCGCTGCAACGGCAAGAGAGCGCAGACGAGGCCATCATGGCGCTTAACCGTCTACACGCCGCGAGCCGGTGATCCATCAGCCCGTATCGGGGAGAATCCTCATGATCCGTCATCTCGTCGCGCTTTCCTCCGGCGTCGCGCTTGCCGCGCTCTGCGCCACCGCCGCCCCGGCCGATGTTCTGCCGAGCGAAGCCGCGTTTCGCACCCCGCCCGCCGAGGCGCGGCCCAAGACGCTCTATTTCTGGATGAACGGCAACGTCACGCGCGAGGGGATCGACGCCGATCTCGCCGCGATGCGAGAGGCTGGGCTGGGCGGACTGCTCGCGTTCGACGGCAGCAGCGACATTCCCAAAGGACCGGTCGATTATCTCAGCCCGAAGTGGCTCGACCTGATGACCCATATGATGAAGCGCGGTGACGAACTGGGGCTGACGGTGGCGATGCAGAACGCGCCGGGCTGGTCGTCGAGCGGCGGCCCCTGGATCAGCCCCGCGCAGGCGATGCAGCAGATCGTCTGGACCGAAACGACTGTGGAGGGTGGCCGGCGCCTCATGACGCGGCTGTCGCAACCCTATACCAAGCTCGGCTTCTATCGCGATGCGATCGTCGTGGCCTATCCGGCTTCCACCAGTGACGAAAGCGTGTGGCGCGAGGCGGTGACGGTGATGTCCGTCGGCGGGCGCAGCGTCCCGGCCGCGACGCTGGTCGATCGCGATCTGCATTCGACCGTCGAGATCGGCCCGGAAGCGCCGCTCGTCATCACGACCAAGGGCGCCTTTACCGCGCAGGCGGTGACGCTCTACGCCGACAAGGACCAGCCTGCGTTCTCCGCCGTGATCGAGGCCTCGGATGATGGCCGCGCCTGGCGTCCGGTCACGCGGGTGGCGGTGGGCGCCGAACGCGGGATCGAGGCGCCCGGAACGGCGAATTTCGCGGGTGTCTCGGGAC
Source organism: Sphingomonas pollutisoli (assembly GCF_029167165.1). Taxonomy (NCBI): domain Bacteria; kingdom Pseudomonadati; phylum Pseudomonadota; class Alphaproteobacteria; order Sphingomonadales; family Sphingomonadaceae; genus Sphingomonas; species Sphingomonas pollutisoli. The sequence continues at coordinate 81,718 of NZ_JARFNJ010000004.1, read as the reverse complement.
GCTACTTCAGGGTGACGCCTTCCGCCAAGGCGAAGCTCGCCGAGGCGCTGTTCTACGCAACGCCGCGCCTCGCCGATTGGGACATCAAGGCGGAACATGGATTCCGTGCCTTGCCCGCGAACGGTGCGGGCGCGGCGGGGGCGCCCGTGAGCCCGCCGGCGATCGACCCGGCCACCGTGATCGACCTCACCGGCAAGGTCGCGGCGGACGGTTCGCTCGACTGGCGCGCGCCGAAAGGGCGCTGGACGATCCTGCGGCTCGGCCACACGCCGACCGGCAAGCTCAACGTCGCCGCGTCGGATTCGGGGCGCGGTCTCGAGGTCGACAAGTTCGATGTCGCCGCGGTCGATCATCAGTTCGATAGCAGCATCGGCCGCGTTCTCGCCGCCGCCGATGGCCAAGCGCGCAAGGCGTTCAAGCGCGTCGAGATCGACAGCTACGAGGCCGGGCTGCAAAACTGGAGCGAGGGCGTGCCCGCCGCATTCGCCAAGCGCAACGGCTATCCGCTGACCACCTTCGCGCCCGCGCTGATCGGGCGCGTGGTGGGCGACCGCGAGACATCCGACCGGTTCCTGTTCGATTTCCGCCGCACGCTCGCCGATCTGATGGCGGACAATTATTACGGTCGGATGGAGCAGCGCGTCCGCGCCGCTGGGCTCGAGTTCACCGTCGAGGGCTATGGACCGGGGCCATTCGACGAGTTGCAGGTGTCCGGGCGCGTGCAGTTCCCGATGACCGAGTTCTGGACCCGCACGCCGTGGACCGACAATCGCTCGGTCAAGATGGTGAGTTCCGCCGCGCACGTCTACGGCAAGGATCTCGTCGCAGCGGAGGCGTTCACCGGCGAGGCGCAGACCAGCCGCTGGTCCGATTACCCCTATGCGATGAAGGCGCTGGGCGACCTGATGTTCTCCCAGGGGGTCAATCGCCTCTATTTCCACCGCTACGCGATGCAGCCTGACCCGAAGGCCGCGCCCGGCATGACGATGGGCCCATGGGGGATCAACCTGGAGGCAAGCAACACCTGGTTCAAATCCGCCAAGCCTTGGCTCGATACGCTGGCGCGCAGCCAGTATCTGCTCGGCATCGGCCACCATGCCGCCGACGTGCTGTACTTCGTCGGCGAGGACAGCCCCAACCAGGCCGAATATCTCCGGCCCGACATTTCGCCCGACAGCAATCCGCGGATCGGCACGCATTTCACACCAGCGATGCCTGCCGGCTATCAATATGACTTCGTCAATGCCGAGGTGCTGACCTCGGCAGAGGTGCGGGACGGGCGCATCGTTCTGCCCAACGGCGCCAGTTATCGGATGCTGGTGCTGCCGGACGGGCTGACCGGCATGACGGGCGCGCTCGCGGCACGGTTGCGCGATCTGGTCTCGCGCGGGCTGGTCGTGCTGGGCGAGCGCCCGCGCGGGTTGCTGTCGCTTGCCGGCGGCGCGCGCGCCGAGGCGGCGTTTCGCGCCGACGTCGATGCCCTGTGGGGCGCGGGGAATGGCGCGCACACGCTCAGTAAAGGCAAGGTCTACACGACCGGCACGATCGCGGGGGTGCTTCGCGATCTCGGCGCCGGGCCGGACGCCGAGTGCCGCACGGGCGCCCCGGACGGGCAGGTGGTGTGGCAGCATCGATCGCTGGCCGATGGCGACATGTATTTCGTCGCGAACCGCCAGCGCCGCGCCGAGACGGTGACGTGCAGCTTCCGTGTCGCCGGCAAGGCGCCCGAACTCTGGAATCCAGAGACCGGTACGGTCGCCGCGCCAGCACTGTACGATGCCACGGGCGACCGCACGCGCGTATCCTTCACGCTCGACCCGGCGGGATCGACGTTCGTGATGTTGCGCAAGCCCGCAGCCGCCAGCGTGCGATGGGCAGCACGGGACGGGGTGCGGTTCGCCGATCTCGGCGCGACAACGCCCACTACCCCAGCGCCGTCCGACAGCTTCACGCTCTCGGTTTGGGCGAAGCCCGACATCGATCTGCGCCTGATGCCGCCGGAGCGCACGGAAGGGCGGATCAATGAGACGGGCAAATTCTACGTCATCCCGGCGCGCTCGGGCGCCGACATGCATGGCGCCGGAACGGCGGTGGCTGGACTCGCGGTCGGACGGAACGGTGCGTATGTGATCGAGCGGGTGTCGCCCGACTCCGCGCCGGCGGTGCTGGTCTCGCACCAGCCGATCGCGGGCTGGACGCACTTCGCCTTGGTCTATGACCACGGCACGCCCCGCCTGTACATCAACGGCGAGCTCGCGCGGACCGGTCTCAAGAGCAGCCGGACGGTATTCGCCGGCGGGAGCGATGCGCCGTCGCCGAGCGGCGTCACCTACTTCTTCGAAGGGGACAACAGCGCGATCGTCACCACGCCGCGCGTGCTGTCCGCGGCCGAGATCGGGGTCATCGCTGCCAAAGGGCCGCCAGCGCCGGACATCGCCGCACAGCCGGCGCAGATCGAGCGCACCGCTGCCGGGCTGCGCGCGCTGGCGTTCGAGAGCGGCCGGTACACGCTCGATACCGGCGCGGCGTTCACCGCGCAGGTGCCCACGCCGCTGACGGTCGAAGGTGGCTGGCAGGTCGCGTTCGAACCCGGCCGGGGGGGCCCGGCAACCGCCGCGCTGTCGAAGCTCGCCTCGCTCAGCCACAACGCGGACCCCGGTATCCGGTATTTCGCAGGCACCGCGACCTATACGCGGCAGATCACCGTGCCGGCGCAGGCACGGCGGGCGGGGCGCCGCACCTTCCTCGATCTCGGCCGCGTCGAAGTGCTCGCGCATGTCACCGTCAACGGGCGCGATCTCGGGACGGTGTGGAAGGCGCCCTACCGGGTCGATATCACCGACGCGCTGCGGGTGGGGCAGAACGACGTCTCGATCGCGGTCACCAGCCTGTGGCCGAACCGCCTGATTGGTGATGCGCAACAGCCCGATCCATACCCGCGTGTCGACGCCGAATGGCCGATCGGCGAGCGGTTCGCGGCCGATGGCAGCAAGGCCGACGTGATGGCGCGCAAGCTGGTCGCGTTGCCGGACTGGTACAAGGCGGGCCAACCCAAGCCCGATGATGGCCGCGTCGCCTTCTCGACCTGGACCTTCTTCCAGAAGGATGAGCCGTTGCTCGATTCGGGGTTGCTCGGCCCGGTACGGCTGGTGTTCGCGGATTCGATCGACGTGAAATAGCCCGCGAACCGCGCCCGAACGCCCGCCGCCCGCCTGCGCTACTTCAGCGCGGGCCGGAGGGCGAGGCGCTGCTCTTCACCAGGGGCGCGAACGCGCCACCGAGATCCCGCGCACGTCGTCGGGGTATCGCCCGCCGACCGCGCAGTAGAAATGGTACAAGTCGCCCCTATGCGAGATCAGTGCCGGCTTGTGGGCATAGTCGTCGTCGATCGAGCCGTGCGGGCCAGCATCGACCAATACCTCGTCGAGTTTGGTGAAGTGCAACGGGTCTGAACCCACCGCGACCAGATCACGCGCCTTGCGGTCGGCGGCGGAGAGGCCGAAGTAGAACATCGCCCATTGCCCGCGGTGCGTCACCACGAAGGGATCGCTCGCGAAACGGCTGTCGGGTGCGTCGGGCGCACCGTTGCGCAGCACCGGGTTGCCCGGATGCCTCCGCCACGTCTTGAGATCCTGCGAGATCGCCACGCCGGTTTGTTCACGCCACGTCTTCTCGGCGGTCTTGGCATTGTAATAGAGGTAGAAGGTGTCGCCATCCTTGACCAGATACGGTTTGTAGAGCCCGCCGCGCTCCCAATCGGCGCCGTCCCGCGGGAACAGGATCGGCGGCTCGCGGCGCCAGGTCTTGAGGTCGCGGCTGAACGCGAGTCCAATCACCGCCGGGCCGGCCTCATACCCAGCGCTCGGATAGGCGTGCCACGCGCAGACATATTCGCCGCGGACGCGGATCAATCGACCGGGGGAATACAATTCGGTTTCGCGCAGGATCGAGGCGGAGGCGACATTGTAGCGCGTGACCGGATCGGCGGGGTCGCGCGCCAGCATGATGCCCTGCCGCTCCCAATGAACGAGATCGTCGGACACCGCGATGCCGGTTTGGTAGCCGGTGCCATCGAAGCCGACGTAGGTCAGATGGAAACGGCCTTCGTGCGAGAAGACGAACGGACAGTCGACGGCCTTCTCATCGAACGCACCAGCCACGCCTGAGCCGCCGAGGATCAGCTTGTTGTATTTATATGGTGTACGGAGCCATGCCGCCGGATCGCGGTGCCGCCTCGCAAACGCGCACGTCCCGATCGTGGCACTCATGGCCGCCGCGCCGCCCGCGAGTACGCCGCGACGTGAAACCTGCTTCAAGGCCATGCCCGTCTCCTGGTCTTTATACGGTCAATCGCGATCGAGCCCGAAAGCGTCGCGGATCGCGGCGCTATGCTGTCCGACATCGGGGGCGCCATTCGGGCTGAGCGGCCGCATGCCGTCGATCCGTAGTGGACTTGCCGTGGTATGGATCGAGCCGGACCTGGTGCCGATCCGCTGGAGCATATCGAGCGCGCGGAAGCTCTCCGCCTCAAGCAAGGCCGGCCAGTCGAGCACGGGCGCCGTCCAGATGCCGGCGGGCTCGAGGATCGTCAGCCATTCGTCGGTGGTACGTTCCCTCAGCCGGCGGCCGATGCGGTCGAGCAAGGCATCGCGGCCCGCGAAGCCGTCGCCGGCATCCGCCAACCCCGGCAGCTCGAGCAACGTTTCGATCCGCGCGAGCGGCGTCATCGCCAGCGCCAGATGCCCGTCCCGCGTCGCATATACGCCGTAAGGTGCCGCGAGATAGGCGTTGGCGCCGTGCGCGGCGGCGCGCTGCGGCGCACGACCGCCATCGTTGAGATGCGTCGTAAGCAACTCGAACTGGAAATCGACCAGCACTTCGAGCAAGCTGGTCTCAACCTGCCCGCCGACGCCGGTCAGCCCGCGCCGGACGAGCAGCGCCAGAATACCCTTGGCGAGCACATGGCTGGCGAGCATGTCGGCGACCGAGAGCCCGATCGGCATCGGTCCGCTTTCGGCCGTTCCCGTCAGCCACATCACGCCGGAGCGTGCCTGCGCGAGCAGATCCTGGCCGGGCAGCTTCGCCCACGGCCCCGCGCCGCCATAGCCCGACACGCTCGCATAGATGATGCGGCGGTTGATCCGCCTGACGACATCGTAGCCCAAGCCGAGCCGCTCGATCACACCGGGACGGAAGTTCTGGATGACGACATCGGCCTGTTCGATCAGCCGCTTCGCCGCCGCGAGGTCGTCCGCCGCTTTGAGATCGAGCGCGATGCTTTCCTTGTTGCGGTTGATGGCGTGAAACAAGGTCGAGTGGCTGTCGATATCGGTGTCGCTCAGATACATTCGTCGCGCGAGGTCGCCGCCGTCCGGCCGTTCGATCTTGATGACGCGCGCGCCGAGATCGCCGAGCTGCAACGCCGCCGCAGGCCCTGCGAGGAACTGCGCCATGTCGAGCACGACCAATCCAGCGAGCGGGCCGGATGGTTGCGCTGATTGTCTTGAAAATGCCTCAGCGTGCATTGCGCGGCCGCTTCACGAGATCACTCCGCCGAGAATATTTGTATATGAACATACAATGTCTATATGAATATACAACGGCGAACTGGCGGGTTCGCGCCGGGCCGTTGTCTGAGTGCCACATGTTGAGATACAAGGGCTTAGATATTCCGGTATAGGGAACACGATGTCCGAGAAGGCACTGTCGACCGATGAGCGTCGCCGCAAATATATGGTGCCGGCGCTCGAAAAGGGTCTCGATATCATCGAGTATCTCGCCGATCAGGCGGTGCCGCTCACGCAATCGCAACTCGCGCGCGCGCTCGAACGGCAACCCAATGAACTGTTCCGCATGCTCGCCTGTCTGGAGGGGCGCGGGTTCATCGCGCGCGAGCCGACCAGCGGCGGCTATTCGCTCACGCTCAAGCTGTTCCAACTGGCGCGCATTCATTCGCCTTATGAACGGCTGGTCGCAACCGCGCGCCCGTTCATGCGCGCACTCGCGGACGAGGTCCGCGAAAGCTGCCATCTCACCGTATTGCAGAGCGACGCGGTGCTGGTTCTGGCACAGGAGGAAAGTCCGAACGCTTTCCGCCTCTCGGTCGAGGTTGGTTCGACCCATTCGCCGATCCACACCAATTCAGGCCGCCTGCTGCTCGCGGGCTTGCAGGTGCAGGCGCGCGACGGGCTGCTCGGCCGGTTGCCGGAATGGCGCGCTATGAGCACCGCCGCGCGCAAGCAGAAGCAGGAACGGATCGCGGCGATCACGCGCGACGGATACGCCGAGTCGGTCGGCGAGCGATTTCTCGGCAGCGCCGACATGGGCGTGCTGGTTGGCAGCCCGGGTGCGCCGCTCAACGCGGCCTTGACGATCGCGACATTGATCGGTGCGGATGGAGACGCGCGCCACGAGCGGCTGTTGGAGCCGTTGCGGCGCGCGGCGGACGCGATTTCGCAAGCCGCCGGACTTACGCTGGGTCGGTCGAAGGGCGAGCCGTCAGACCGGTAGCGCCGTGGTTGATTTGATCTCCGACAGCGCCACGATCGAGTTGATCTCGTTCACCCCCGGCAACGTCGAGAGCTTTTCGAAGAAGAAACGTTCATAGGCCTCGATGTCGGCGGCGACGACGCGCAACATGAAGTCCATCGATCCCATCAACACGTGGCATTCGAGCACTTCGGGAAAGTCGCGGATCGCGGAGGCGAATTCGTCGAGATGCGCGCGGCCGTGCGCGTTGAGCTTCACCTGCGCGAATATCTGCGCGTTCAGCCCGAGCTTCTTGCGATCCAGGATCGCGACTCGACGTTTGATGAAACCGTCGCGCTCAAGCCGGTCTATTCGTCGCCAGCAGGGTGAGGCGGAGAGGCCGACCGCCTCCGCCACCGCCGCAGTCGAAAGCGATGCGTCGGCCTGCAACACCCGCAGGATCTTCCGCTCGTAGCTGTCCAGCTTATCCAGCACGTTTTTTCCCGATTCCGCGACATGCCGGGTCAGTATATGTCGGATCGCGCCAGCCGGAAGCGAAATAGGTCGGAATCGCCGCGAAATCTCGCGTAATGTTCTCGCGAAATTCCGAGGACGTATCCCGATGCCTGTGTCCCATTCGCTCGAACCCTTGCCGCCGCGCGAAATCGTTCGCTTGGACGATCCCGCTTCGGGGCTGGAGGGCGTCATCGTGATCCACTCGACGAGCCTAGGCGCAGCGGCGGGCGGGTGCCGATTCCAGTCATATCCGTCGATGCGCGAAGCGACGGCGGACGCCGTGCGGTTGGCCGAGGGCATGAGCTACAAGAACGCGCTGGCCGGGTTGCCGCTGGGCGGCGGCAAGGCGGTGATCCGAGCTCCGCGCGGGGCGTTCGACCGGTCGGCGCTGTTCCGCGCGTTCGGCCGTGCAGTCGAGTCGCTCGGCGGCCGCTACGTGACCGCGGAGGACGTCGGCACCAGCGTCGAGGATATGGGCGATGTCGCCGAAGCCACCCGCCACGTCGCCGGCCTGACCCAGCAGCCTGGCCGGGCAGGGGGCGATCCCTCGCCATGGACGGCGCGCGGCGTGCTGGGCGCGATGGAGGTCGCCGTGCGCCGCACGCTCGGCGCCCCCCTATCCGATGTCACGGTCGGCGTGCAGGGGCTTGGGCATGTCGGCTTCGCGCTGTGCCGGTTGCTCCGCGACCGTGGCGCGCGGCTGATCGTCGCCGAACCGCGCGGCGAGGTCGCGGCGCGAGCGGCGACGGCGTTCGGCGCGCACATCATGAGTTCGGCGGCGTTGCTGGAGGCGCAGATCGACGTGTTCGCGCCCTGCGCGCTCGGTGGCGTGCTCGATCCCGCGGCGGTTCGCCGGCTCCGGGCCAAGGTGGTGTGCGGCGCCGCCAACAACCAGCTCGCCACGCCCGCGCAAGGTGATGAATTGGCCGAACGCGGCATTCTCTACGCGCCCGACTACCTGGTGAATGCGGGCGGCATCATCAACGTCGCCGCAGAATATCTCGGCTGGAGCGAGGACGAATCGCGCGCGCGTGTCGATCGCATCGGCACGCGGCTCGCGCAGGTGCTCGATCTCGCCGACGGGGATCAGGTGGCGCCGCATCTCGCGGCCGACCGGCTGGCCCGCTCGATCATCGCGGGTGAGGGGAGAACCGCAGCGCTCGCCGCCTGATCGCCATGCCGACCGCTCATGCGAAGTCGCCCGGGCCAATCGCCTTCACCGTGGCGGCCTCGGCGGACGCCCAGCTTCTGTGCCGCGTCCTCGGCTTCGTCGCGCGTTTGGGGTGGGTGCCCGACAAGGTCGACGCCATTCGGCAGGGGGACGAGATGCGGATTTCGATCCGGCTTGGCGATATCGATGTCGATCGCGCGGAGCTGCTGGCGGAGAATATCCGCGCGATGATCGATGTGGAGGCGGTTCAACTCGTCCTGTGCTGACGTTCCGGGAGGCGGAAGGGGTGATCGTCACAGACCGCCCTGAAAGTCCAACGTGAAGCGGTAGGATCGCGGGTCGTAATGATGCCTACCGGGCGGTCGATCGGGAACCGCTCCAACCAGGGTCAGCTTGCCGTCCGCGATATCGACCGGCACGCCGAGCGTGAGATCAAGCTGTTTCGACCACCCGCCGCCAAAGACGGTCGCCCGCACGACCAGGCGACCGGCCCAAATACACTGCGTCCCGGCCGGACAGCGGCTGTCCTCGATCATACGGTCCACCCGGACGCGGGGGCCGTTGACATAGGCGATTCGCCGGAGGCGTACCGGCCCCTCGGCCGCCTTGATCGAGGTGCAGCCCGCGAGCGCGGGCAGGATGAGTAACGCCGCGGCCAAACGGGCGCGACACGAGCGCTTGGCTCGGGCGCCGGGCATCGAGAGGGGGGCGTTCCTGGCGGTAATTGGCGAGTTCATCCGGCGGCCATTCTCTATCCCGCTCGCGATCATCGAGGTCACGATTGCAGATCTCCCAAGCGCACAGCCATGCCGTTCTCGGCCGGATCGGTGCCGATGTCGAGGAAAGGGTGGACGCGGCCGGCGCGACGGGCATTATCCCCTCAATGGGGGGACCGGGTATCAACGCCGGTTTCCAAGACGATCTGGATCGATCGCGAGGACCGCTTCCGCGTGGGGCTCTCGGTCGTTTGGGTCCGCGACAGCAAAGGGTGGCTAAATGAATCTTCTGGGGCCGATCAAGCCGATCGAACGCAGCATCGACCCTGACGACGGCCGTCGCCTCAAGCCGACCTTGTCCTGGCCGCACCTGATCGCGCTCGGCGTGGGGGCGATCGTCGGTACCGGCATTTATACGCTGACCGGCGTTGGCGCGGAGCGCGCGGGGCCGGCGGTGATCCTGGCCTTCGCGATCGCGGGTGCGGTTTGCGCGTGCGCGGCGCTTGCCTACGCCGAACTCGCCACGATGATCCCGACTGCGGGCAGCGCCTACACCTACACCTATTCGGTGGTCGGTGAGACGCTCGCCTGGGTGGTGGGATGGAGCCTCATCCTCGAATATTCGCTCGCCTGTTCAACGGTCGCGGTCGGTTGGTCGGGCTATCTGGTCGGCTGGCTCGGCGCGGTCGGCGTACATCTGCCCGCCCTGATCCTCAACGGCCCGCATGCCGGCGGGATCATCAACCTGCCGGCGGTGGTCGTATCGTTCGGCATCGCGGGTATGTTGATGGCGGGTACGCGCGAGAGCGCGACGTTCAACATCTTCCTGGTCGCCATCAAGCTGGTCGCGCTGAGCGCGTTCGTCATCCTTGCGATCCCCGCGTTCGATGCGCAGAATCTGCATCCGTTCATGCCCTACGGCTTCGCCAGCCATGTCGAGGGCGGCGGGACGCGCGGCGTGATGGCGGCGGCGGCGATCGTGTTCTTCGCCTTTTACGGGTTCGATGCGGTGGCGACCTCAGCCGAGGAGGCGCGCAATCCGGGTCGCGATCTGACGATCGGCATCATCGGATCGATGGCATTGTGCACGATCATCTACGTACTCGTGGCGGTGGCCGCGGTCGGCGCGATGCCGTTCACCGCGCTCGGACGGTCGTCCGAACCGCTCGCGCTGGTACTACGGACGTTGGGGCATCCGTTCGCATCCTGGGCGATCGCTGGCGCGGCGCTGATCGCGCTGCCATCGGTCATCCTGGTGATGATGTACGGGCAGAGCCGGATCTTCTTCGTGATGGCGCGAGACGGGCTGTTGCCGCGCGCGCTGTCCAACGTGTCGACGCGTACCGGCGCGCCCGTCCTGGTGACGGGTATGACGGGGGTGTTCGTCGCCGCGGTGGCGGGATTCTTCCGGCTCGACGAGATCGCGGAACTCGCCAATGCCGGCACGCTCATCGCCTTCATCGCGGTCGGCGCCTGCATGATGATCCTGCGCCGCCGCGCGCCCGACGCGCGCCGCGTGTTTCGCTGCCCGCAGCCGTATCTGGTCGGCACGGGGGCGATCCTTGGATGTGTCTATCTGCTGTTCTCGCTGCCCGAGAAGACACTGGAGCGCTTCGCCATCTGGAACCTGATCGGCCTGGGCGTGTATTTCGCCTACGGCCGCTCGCGCAGCTTACTCGGGCGCGTGAAGGCGGCGCGGGCGTAGCCGAGATCGTCGTGGGCGGGGGCCGCGCGGTGTCGCGTGTGGTACGAGATGTCACGGCGTCGATGGCTGCACCTCGATCTCATCGAAGCGTTTCCAGCGATAGATCGCGAAACTGATCGCCCAGGCGGCTGCGAAAAGTCCGATGATGAAGAAACCGAGCAGGTTGAAGCGGCCCCCGAGATCGATCGCGACGTCCCACAGTCCCCCGGACAGTCCGAGCTTGTCGGCGAACAGAGCGGTCGCCTCGATCCCGCCGATCATCACCGCCACCAGCGCGGAAACCGCCGTGATGGTGATATTGTAGTAGAGCTTGCGGATCGGCCGCACGAACGCCCATTCGTAGGCGCCGAGCATAAGGATGCCGTCCGCGGTGTCGACCAGCGCCATCCCGGCGGCGAACAGCGCCGGAAACACCAGCACCGGCGCGAACGCGAACCCGCGCGCCGCCTGCGCGGCGGACAGGCCGAGAATGGCGACTTCGGTGGCGGTATCGAAGCCGAGACCGAACAGGAAGCCGAGCGGGGCCATGTGCCACGGTCGCGTCACCAGCCGGAACAGCGGGCGGAGCAGACGCGAGACGAGGCCGCGCCCCGCCAGCAGCATGTCGAGATCGCCTTCACGGTAGCTGGCGCCGGCGCGGACCCGCGCGAACGTTCGCCATACCGAACGAAGGATGACGAGGTTGATGCCCGCGATGGCGAACAGAAAACCCGCCGAGAAGATCGTCGCGGCGACGCCGCCAGCGGCCTTGAGCGCCTCGAAGCGGGTGAGCGCGCTGGCCGTCGCCGCGATCGCGACCGACGCGACCAGGATGACGGCGCTATGTCCTACCGCGAACCACAGGCCGACGGTGACGGGGCGCGATCCGTCGTGCATCAGCTTGCGGGTGACGTTGTCGATCGCGGCGATGTGGTCGGCATCGACGGCGTGGCGGAGGCCGAGCGTCCAGGCGAGCAGCGCGGTTCCAAGCATGGCGGGCGCGGCGTGGAAGAGGCTGCCGGCCCATACCCAGGCCGCGGCGTTCGCGGAGACAAGGAGCGTCAGCAGCGGCACGATACGCCGCCGCAGGCGGGGGCGGGACGTGGGATCGGTCATCGTACGAGCCTCTTATAGCCTAGCCGAACGCCGCTCACCGACGTCACCGGCCCGATCAGGAGGAACAGAGAGATCAGAATACTCCACGCCGGTCGCCGAGGGGACATAGAGGTCCGCCCGCGCGGGATCGTCGATCGCGACCTTCCAGAGCGCGCGATGCCGATCCAGTGGTGTGTCAGGTGCAGCCAGCGCCGGGCGACGCGCACGAGGCTAGAAGCCGGCACGAAGCGACACGTCCACGGCGCGCGGCCTGCCGAGCACCCATTGTTGGTCACTATAGGCGTTGGTCGCATAATCCGTGCCGAACAGGTTGTAGACATGGATATCGACCGCGACCGCGCGCGTCAGCGCGTGCGACAGCGTGGCATCGACCGTCGCGTAACCCGGCAGCCGGAAGCGGTTGGCATTGTCCGAAAATTGGCGCCCGACATAGCGTAGTCCCGCGCGCGCCTGCAGTCGGCGGGTCGCATCCCAGCGCAACCACAGGTTCGCCATACGTTCGGGTATGTCGGGCGGCGTGTTGCCGGCGAAATTGGCCCCGCCCGAGAGGAAATCGTCAAACCGCGCGTCGAGGATGCTGCCATTCGCATCGAACCCGAAGCCGTGTGGAAGATCGAGCGATACCGCCGCCTCGATCCCCTTGGCCGATCTTTGGCCGATCTGTTCGACCGGGCTGGCGGGTGTGCGTTGCGACAGCAGACCCTTCTTGACGATCCGATAGGCGGCGACCGTCGCGCTGCCGCGACCGCCGAGGAACACGGCCTTGGCGCCGATCTCGACCTGATCGCCCTTGGCGTTGCTGAACTGAACCTGCCCGGTCGAATAGGTGGTCAGCGTACCCAGCGGGTCCACGCCGGTAGCATATTGGGCATAGAGCGAGAGGGCCTTGGCGGGCTGGTACACGCCGCCGACCCGCCAGGTCGTATTGGATAGCGTCTTGTCGAGCGCGAAGCTCTCGGCGCCCGACGGCGCGATCGTCCAGCGCTTGATGCGGTCCCGTTCATGGCGGACGCCGCCGATGGCCGAGACATGATCGCCTACCTTGAGCCGATCCTCCGCGAAGATCGAAACTTCGCTGGTGCGTGTACGATAGCGCGGCGCGATGCCCTGCGTATCGACGATCGATCCGGGATCGAACGCGATCGGGTCCACCACCGATATCTGTGGGTTCGAACCGAAATTGTGCGAATAGCGCATCTTGATGAGGTTCGCGTCGAACCCGACGACGAAATCGTTGCCGATGCTGTCAGCCAGCGTGGTCCGCCACGTCGCGCTGCCCTGATCGCCCCATTGCGTCTGGTCGTGGACGATGCCGGTCATGCCGGTGCGATAGATCTGCCCGGGTGGGGCAGGGTCTTCGTTGAGGCCATTCGGGCAGAAGCCGTCGGCGGCGATCCAACAATAGCTTTCCAGATTGAGCCAGAACCGCTTGCTCGTTAGCCGGTATGCCTGGTTGCTGAAGGACAGCGCGCCGCTCGGCGTCCAATCGACCTGTACGCTGGTGCGGCTGTCCCGATAGTGCGTGTGGCCGTCGCGCGTATTGTAGTTGCGCTCGCGGATCGCGGGATCGAGGTGGCCGTCGATGAGCGGCGTGCCGAAATAGCGCATCGGCCGCTGATCGCCATAATCGCCCCGCGCGGTAACGATGATCGCGTCGGCCGGCGCCCAGCGCAAAGTGCCCGACAGCGCATAGCCGCTTGACTGCCCGCGATCGACATAACCATCCGAACGCCGATAGCTGCCATCGACGCGGTAGGAGAGCCGGTCGTTCAGCGGCCCACCCATCCCGGCGGCGAGATGGAAGCTGTTCTGCGATCCATAGCCGATTTCGCCCTCGACGGCGGTGCGCTTGGTATCCGGCTTGCGCATGACGACATTGACGGCGCCGCCGAGCGCACCCTGCCCGTAAAGCACGGACGCTGGGCCACTCAGGACGTCGATCCGCTGCACAATCCACGGATCGGTCGGGAAGGTGATCGTGCCGGCGACCGGAAACAGCCGCACGCCGTCGATCAGTTGCAGCACCGAACCTTGGCCGCTGAACCCGCGCGCAGCGAGTGCGGTGCCTCCGTTGCCGAGATTGCCGACGTTGCTGATACCCGGAGCTCGGCTCACCGCCTCGATCACCGACATGTCGCCGCGCGCGCGGATCAGATCGCCCGCGATCGTCGAGAGCGTGGCGGGCGTTTCCAGTGCGGTGAGGCCGAGCCGGCTGCCGGTCGTGTTCGGCGTGGTCAGGCTCGAGCGCTGACGCTCGCCCACTACCAGGATGCTATCCGCGTCGTCGCGGGTGGCAGGCGTCTGCGCGCCCGCCGTCGTGGCGACGACCGTGATGGCCCCCGCCGTGCAAGTCATGAGATTTCGCATTCATACGGTCCCCCGGCGTCGGACGAACCGGGGTGCCTTCCCGCGCGAACGGCGGCAGCCGCGCCGGCCGGACGCCATCGCGACCGTCACGCCTGCCCGTGCGGCCCCCCGCACCTTCGTCGCTCGAACGGAGTTCACCGTGCCGCAGCCACCCCCTGGGCCGAAGCAAGAGCGACCCACGCTGGCAGGTCTCCTGGCTCACGGGTCAACGCTACGATGCACGACCTTCCCAGGCCTCGCGCATACGCGTTCGACCCAGTGGTTGCTTCCGCCCAAGTGGATGGAAGCGATGTGCATCGCGCTCGCCGCTTACAGTTGCAGGGACAGCCTCGGCCTTGGGACGAAATCCCGTACCGCGTTCCCTTTTAAGCCCCTCACGGGGCACCAGCGCGATCATGACGCAAGCGACCTTGAGATCGCTCGCTCGTCCGTCTGGTACTGAAGCGACCAGCGCCACGCAAGCCGCGTCGTTCATCGCGCCCCAACCGAACAGGCCGCCGAGGTCTGCGAGGAAGCGAGTCCGGTCATGCGAAGGCGCGCGTACGGCGAAGCAGATAGGTGTCCATGATCCAGCCGTGCTCGGCCCGCAGCGCGGCACGGCGGCGCACGATCTGCGGCGCGGCCTCCGCCAGCGGACCCGCGATCAGCGCCTGCTGCGGCATGCCGAGGTACGCGCCCCACCAGATCGTCAGGCCGTCGGACACGAGCGCGGTGAAGGCACACGCCCCGTCCAGCATGACCGCGACGCTATCGACGCCGTCCGGCCAGCCGCCGTCACGCAGCCGCCGCCCGGTCGTGATGAGAACCGGCGCGCCGAGCGTGTTGAGCGGGATCGCATGCGCGCCGGTGAGCGCCTGCAGGCTGGTGATGCCGGGCACGACATGGACCCGCATCGCCATTCCATTCGCGCGCAACCGATCCGCGATGCGGAGCGTGCTGTCGTATAGTGAGGGATCGCCCCAGACGAGCAGCGCCAGCCGCCCGCCGTTCGGCAGGTGCATTGCCATCTGCGCCGCCCATGCCGTGGCGATCGCGTCGTGCCAGTCGCCGACCGCGGCGAGATAGTCGCCATCCCGCGCGCGGACGGGAAGATCGAACGCGACGACGCGCACCGGCTTGGTGAGCACTTTGGCGCATAGCGCGCGACGCAAGTCGATCAGCTCGGATTTGGCGTCGTCCTTGCGCGGCAGCAGAATCAGATCGGCCGCGTTCATCGCCGCCTCGGCCTCGCGGGTGAGGTGATCGGGGTTGCCGGTGCCGATGCCGATCAGGTGCAGGTCGATCATCGGTCTTCGGCCGGCGCGATCAGGTGGAAGAACGTGCCCGATACCTGTCCGCGATACGATCCGCTCTCCGCGACCCTGTTACCGTCCGCATCGCTCACGGACGCGAGCGGCGGGTCCGGCTGTTCGAGGATCGTCGAGTAGTGAAATTCATGGCCCCGGAGAGCGGCGCCTCGCGCGAGTCCGGATATCGGTGCCAGCAGGGTGGCGCGGCGATAGCCCAGGTGCATCCGCCGCCGCGCGTAACTGGTCACGAGGCCGAGCAATCCCGCCATGCGGTGGCGTGTCCCGTCGGCGTCGATCAGGCCCTCGCCCAGCGCCATATAGCCGCCGCACTCGCCGTGGACGGGGCGGGTTCGGGCATGTTCGGCGAGGCCGGCCCGGAACGTGTCCGCCGCCGCCAACCGCGCGGCGTGAAGCTCGGGATAACCGCCGGGCAGCCAGACGAACTCGGCGGTCGCATCGGGCGGCTCGTTGGCGAGCGGCGAGAACGGCAGGATCTCCGCACCGGCGCTGCGCCACGCGCCGAACATATGCGGGTATGTGAAGGAGAATGCCGCATCCCGCGCCAGGGCGATACGCTGCGCGGGCGGCGCGAACCGCCACCGCTCGGCCGGATCGCGCTGTGCGGCTGCGGCGGCATCGCGCAGCGCGGCGAGATCGACATGGGCGCGCAGGAACGCCGCATAGTCGGCGATGCGCGCGTCGAGATCGGGGTGTTCGGCCGCCTGCACGAGTCCGAGATGCCGTTCGGGCAGCTTGAGATCGCCGCGCCGGGGCAGCGCGCCGAATATGCGGATACCGACAGCCGCCATCCCGCCGCGCGCGAGCCGTTCGTGGCGCGGACTCGCCACCCGGTTGAGGATCACGCCCGCGATCGTGAGATCGGGATCGTAGCGTGCGAAGCCCAGGGCGGTGGCGGCAGCGGATTGCGCTTGCCCCGATACGTCAACGACAAGCACCACAGGCCAACCCATCCGCTTCGCGATATCCGCAGTCGCGCCGTTACCGGTGGCGCCTGGCTCGGCGACGCCGTCGAACAGCCCCATCGATCCTTCGGCGAGGACAAGATCCACGCCCTCCGCCTGCGCGGTGAGGCTGCTCAGCATCGCACGCGGCATCGCCCAGCTATCGAGATTGAACGATTGCCGTCCGCTCGCCGCGCGGTGGAAGGCCGGGTCGATATAATCGGGACCGCTCTTGAACGGCTGAACCGCCAGCCCGTCCTCGCGCAGCGCACGCAGCAGACCGAGCATCACGGTGGTCTTGCCTGCGCCGGATGCAGGCGCGGCGATCATCAAACCGGGCGTCATTCGCCGGTCGCCGCGAAAGGAGACGCGGCGGTCCGCGGCCGGAAGCGGCGGTCATATTCCGGCGCGTACAGGCTGCTCTCGATGAAATCGGTGGCGGCGAGGACCGGACCGACGAGAATCAACGCGGTTCGCTCAGGGCCGTCCGCCGCCGCCTGTGCGATCGTGGACAAGGTGCCGCGCACGATCCGCGCGTCGGGCCAGCTTGCCCGCCAGACGATCGCGACCGGGCAATCGGGCCCGTAGCGGGGCGTCAGTTCGGCGATTACGCTTTCGAGCGCATGGATCGACAAATGGATCGCCAGCGTCGCGCCGGTGGCGGCGAAAGCCGCCAGGGTCTCCGCCGGCGGCATCGTGCTCGCGCGGCCCGGCGTGCGGGTAAGCACGACCGACTGCGTGAGGCCGGGCAGCGTCAGTTCGCTCTCCAGTGCGGCGGCCGCTGCGGCGAAGGCGGGGACGCCGGGGGTGATGGTGAACGGTATGTCGAGCGCGCGCAGCCGGCGAAGCTGCTCGCCCATCGCGGACCAGATCGAAAGGTCGCCCGAATGGAGCCGCGCCACGTCCTGCCCCCGCGTATGCGCGTCCGCGATTTCGGCGATGATCGCGTCGAGCGACAAGGGCGCAGTGTTGACGATCCGCGCGCCCGGCGGGCAATGGTCCAGAAGCGCGGAAGGCACCAGCGATCCCGCATAGAGGCAGACGGGGGATGCCGCGATCCGGTCGCGGCCCCGCAGCGTCAACAAATCGGGCGCGCCTGGGCCGGCGCCGATGAAATGCACGGTCATGTGAAAGATCCTTCGGCTATGGCGCAGGTCGCCATGCGATCCGGGGAGATGTGGCGCCGCGTGACGAGCCGCGCGCGCGGCCCTGCGGCGGCGAGCGCGGCGGCCTCCGCGACGCTGCCGGTGCCACGTGCGTTGAGGCTGAAGGGCGATCGGGTCGGCGTATCGACCGAGCGCAAGGCTTCGGGCATCACCGCGATCAGCGGCAGTGCCAATGCCCGGGCGAGGGGCGCCAGTAGCGCTGTCTTGTCCGCCGGTGCGGCGAGGGCGGTGACGGGCCGTCCACCCGCCTGCGCGAGCGCTAACGCCGCGCTCAAGGACGATGCTTCGGCGCCCGCGCGATGGCCAAACCCTGCGACGATCACAGCGTCACGCTCCACTGCACGATCGGATAGTGCGACCGCCAGCCACGCCGCGTGCCGATCGGTGCGGCATCGGCGACTTCGATCCGCATCAGTTCGCCACCCTTCTTGAGATGCCAGCGCGCCAGAACCGCCTCGGATTCGAGCGTCACGGCATTCGCGACGATCCGGGTGCCACGCGGCACAGCCTTGCAGAGCCACTCCACCATGCTGTCCGACAGCCCTCCGCCAATGAAGACCGCATCGGGCGGGCGCTCGCCAGCGAGGATGTCGGGCGCACGTCCCACGACCACGCGCAGGCGATCGACGCCGAGCGCGTTCGCATTGTCGCGCGCGCGTGTCGCTCGGGCGGGATCGGCCTCGAACGCGGCTGCGTGATTGGCGGGATGCGCAAGCAGCCATTCGATTGCGATTGATCCCGATCCGGCGCCAATGTCCCACAGCGTCTCGCCAGGGCGCGGTGCGAGCGCGGATAGCGTTAGCGCGCGCACCGGGCGCTTGGTGATCTGTCCGTCATGCGCGAACCAGTCGTCCGGCCGCCCGGATGTCGCGGGTAAGACCGGACCGCGCCCGGCCGCCTCGATCGTGACCGCGACCGGGTGGAGAACATCCGCGAAATCATACTCCTCCGCCTGCGTCCGGCGAACGCGCTCGCGTGGGCCGCCGAGCGCCTCCAGCACCCACAGCGCGCTCTCGCCGAACCCGCACGCGACCAGATAGCGCGCCAGCGCCGCGACCGCAGCACCGTCCCGAACCAGCACGATCGCGCGCATGCCCGGAGCGAGGTGCGCGCGCAGGCGCTCGAAAGGTGCGGCATGAAGCCCGAGGCAGGCGGTCTCCTCGACCGCCCACCCCAAGCGGGCGGCGGCAAGCGCGAAGGTGGAGGGGGTGGGGTGGGCGATCCATTCGTCCGCCGCGAGATGGCGTGTCACCACCGTTCCGGCGCCCAACCAGAACGGATCGCCCGAGACCAGCATCACCACGCGGCGACCGCGCCGTGCGAGCAGCGGTGCGATGCCGTCGGCGAACGGTACCGGCCACGGTGTCGCGGCGACGGTCAAATCGCCCAGCAGCGCGAGGTGACGCGCCGCGCCCGTCACCCACTCCGCGCGCGCGATCGCCTCACGGCTTGCGGCGGAGAGGCCCGCTGGTCCATCCTCGCCCAATCCGACGATCGTCAACCATGGATTTTCAGTAGCTTCAGCCATGCGGAACATCCTGATCCTCGGCGGCACCACCGAAGCGAGCGCGCTTGCGGCCGCGCTGGCGGCGCGTGAGCTCACCGCCACGCTCAGCTACGCGGGCCGCGTCGCAAAGCCGAAGCCGCAGCCGGTCGCGGTGCGGATCGGCGGGTTCGGCGGGGTTGCTGGTCTCGCGGCGTATCTGAGCGCTGCCGGTGTCACGCATCTGGTGGACGCGACGCACCCGTTCGCCGCCCGGATGAGCGCGAACGCCGCCGCCGCCGCCGCGCGGACTGGCGTCGCGCATCTCGCACTCACGCGCCCCGCCTGGACCCCGCAGCCCGGCGATCGCTGGTACCACGTCGCCGACATCCCCGGCGCCGTCGCCGCCCTTGCTGGGCCGGCGCGCCGCGTGATGCTCGCGCTGGGAAGGATGCATGTCGATGCCTTCGCCGCGCAGCCGCAGCATCACTATCTGCTGCGCTTCGTCGATGCCCCGCGGGAAGCGCCCGGCTTGGCGCATCATCATGTCGTCGTCGATCGTGGACCCTTCACCGTCGATGCCGACATCGCCCTGATGCGCGCGCACGAGATCGATCTGGTCGTCAGCAAGAATGCGGGCGGGCGCGGCGCCGAGGCCAAGCTGATCGCCGCGCGCGCATTGGGCCTGCCCGTGCTGATGATCGACCGACCGCGTCTGCCGCCGCGAACCGAGGTCGATACCGTAGCCGCCGTGCTGCGCTGGATCGATCATACCGCCGACCTTGGCGTGTAGAGGAAGCGGGTTCCGGCGATCATGCGCGTCTGGCTCGAGCCGATGATGACGACGGTCCGCATGTCCGCCATCTCGGCGCGAGCCTCGGGGAGCGGCACGATCCGCAGATGTTCCTCGGGCGTCGAAACCGCGCGGGCGAACAGCACCGGGCGATCGTCCGCGCACACCTCCCGTACGATCGCCAACGCGGCGCCGAGCCCGTCCGGGCGGGCCCTGGAGCGCGGATTATAGCAGGCGATCACGAAATCCGCTTCGGCGGCGAGCCGGATGCGCCGGTCGATCACCGCTTGCGGCTTGAGATTGTCCGACAGGTTGATCGCGCAGAAATCGTGCCCGAGCGGTGCGCCCGCGCGCGCGGCGGCGGCGAACATCGCCGATATGCCGGGCAGCACGCGGATGTCGAGCGCGCGCCATGCGGGCGGGCCATGCTCGACGCTTTCGAACACCGCCGCCGCCATCGCGAACACGCCCGGATCGCCCGACGACACCACCACCACGCGCCGCGCCGCCGTCGCCAGAGCGAGCGCGTGACGGGCACGATCGCGTTCGACGCGGTTGTCCGAAGGATGCAGCGTCAGCCCGGCGCGCGGCGCCACGCGCGCGACATAGGGGATATAGCCGATCACGTCGGTCGCCTCGGCCAGCGCGGCGGTGACCTCGGGCGTGACCTGCGCGGCGGCGCCGGGGCCCAGCCCGGCGATGGCAAGCCACCCGCTCACGGTCGCCGCCCCTGGCCGTGGATGAGCAGGATCGAGAAGTAGGGGGCAACGCGGTCAGCGTCGGCGAGGCGGGTGACGCGCTGCTCGGGCATCGCGGCATGTTCGACCAGCCACGCTGCCCCGTCGCGCCCGGCGGCGGCGACCGCGCGGCGCAGCTTATCGAGATGGCGGCCGATCTTCATCACTACCAGCGCATCGGTGTCGCGGATGCGGCGGACGAGGTCGGCCTCGGGCAAGGTCGCGGTCAGCACGGTCAGCACGTCGTCGCCCCAGGTCATCGGCGTGTCGGTAGCGGTCCACGCGCCCGACATGCCAGTCATCCCCGGCACCACCTGTACCGGCACGAGCCCGGTCAGCCGGCTGTGCAGATGCATGAACGATCCGTAGAAGAACGGATCGCCCTCGCACAGCACCACCACGTCCTCGCCGCCGCTCGCGAGCGCGACGAGGTGGCGCGCGCAATCGGCGTAGAAACCGGCGAGCTGCGCGGCATAACGCGGGTCGACGGTGGCGATCTCGGTGGTGACGGGATATTCCATCGCGAATTCACTCGCGTCGGCGCGGAGCATCCCCTCGACGATCCGCCGCGCCTGCCCGAACCGGCCGGGCTTGCGGAAGAAGGCGATGTTGCGCGCGCCGCGCACCAGCCGGTCGGCGCGCACGCTCATCAGATCCTGCGCGCCGGGGCCAAGGCCGACGCCGTGGACGGTGCCGGGCGTCATTCGGCCCGGCTCGCCAGTGCGTTGATCGCCGCGACGGTGATCGCGCTGCCACCCATCCGCCCATCGACGATCACGCACGGGGCGGGTTGTTCGGCCCAGAGCGCCGCCTTGGACTCGGCCGCGCCGATGAAACCGACCGGGCAGCCGATGATCGCGGCAGGACGCGGACATGCCGGATCTTCCAGCATATCGAGCAGGTGAAACAAGGCCGTCGGTGCGTTGCCGATCGCGACCAGGGCACCGGCGAGGTGTGGGCGCCAGAGTTCCAGCGCGGCGGCCGAGCGCGTGTTGTTCATCGCGCGCGCCCGGTCCGGCGTCTCGGGCGCGTGGAGCGTGCAGATCACCGGGTTGGCGGCGGGCAGGCGGGCGCGGGTGATCCCCTCGCTCACCATGCGCGCGTCGCACAATATGGGGGCTCCGCGTTCCAGCGCGGCGCGCGCGGCAAGCGCGAAGCCTGGCGAGAAGCGGATGTGCTCCGCGAGACCCACCAAACCGGCGGCGTGGATCATGCGGACGGCAACCGGCTCCTCCTCCACGCCGAAGCGTGCAAGCGCCGCTTCGGCGCGGATGGTGGCGAAGGACCGGCGGTAGATCGCCGCGCCATCGGTCTCATAAACATGCGGCATCAGGCGGTTCCGAAATAGGTGAGAAGTTGGGCCGCATCGAGCCCCGGTATTGTCGGCACCGACCCGGCGCGCGCGGCGAACGCGAGGTCGTAGCGGCCGTCTCGTCCGGTCAGGACCACGTCCGCCGGCGCCGCGCGGGCACATCCTTTCGCACATCCCGAAACGTGCAGCCGGCCGTCGATCAGCGGCGTGAGCCGTGTCGCGAGAGCGCGTGTTTCGACGCTGGCCTGCGGACAGGCGGGGGCACCGACACAGGCATCGGCATCGAGGCGCACGCCCGTCGCGTTCGCATGCGCGGCGCCTTCGAAGATGACGATCCGCCACGGCGTCGTGCGCATCGCTTCGGCGTCGGACTTTCGCAGCGTTTCGGCATCGATCCGTCCGAACGGCAGGCCCTGCGCCGCTCCAACCGGGTGGCGCCGCGTGATCGGCTGCGCCATCGGCGGGCCAGGGTGTTCAGCCCCGGCCGCCCAGTACGGGAGCGGTGCGTGGTGCCGCGCCATTCGCCCCGCATCGCGGCCACCGCTCGCCACGAACCATTCGGCCAAAGCGATCAGCGCATCTACCTCGCTACCAGGCGCCAGCGCCGCGCCGGTGCCCCGCCCGTCCGCGCGCAGGATCAGCCCGCCGCTCGCGCCGCGCTCGACCCGGAAATCGGCGGGATCGCGGTGCAGCACGGGCGCCTCGCCGGCGTCGACCGCGAAGCCGACCTTGCCGGGCAGATCGGGAAGCCGGGCCAGCCGGTGCTCGAGTTCGGAGGCGATGCGATGGGTATCGTCCCCCACCGCCCACTGCGGCGCGACCAGGATGGCGCGGCGCGCTTCCAATTCGGGATCGGGATCGACCAGGCCAAGCGCCACCAGCGCGGCGACGAGCGGCTCCCAGTTACTCTCGGCGACGCCGCGGATTTGCAGATTGGCGCGGTTGGTCATGTCGATCAGACCGCTCCCCCGCGCGAGCGCGGCGTCACACACGCCGAGCATCTGCTCGCGCGTCAGCCGTCCGAGGCGCGGGCGCACGCGCACCAGCAGGCCGTCGCCCGCCGCCATCGGTCGCCACGCGGTCGGGCACCAGCCGTGGATCATGCCGCGCCATCCAGCGCCGCGAGGATCGAATTGCGCCGCGTCGACCATAAGCCTGCCGCAAGCAGCGCCGCGAAGCGGGCCTCCATCGCGGCCAGCGCGGCGGGGTTGGCCCTTGCCATGAACGCGCGGACATCATCGCGCGCCAGCGTCGCGTCATAATAGAGATCGAGCGATTCGGGCGCGACCACGCCGGCGAGATGCGCGAACGCACCAAGATGATCGAGCGTGGCGGCGATTTCCGCTGCGCCGCGGAAACCGTGGCGCATCATGCCGGCTATCCAGCCGGCGTGCGCGGCGCGGGCGCGGACCACGCGGGCGATCTCCTCGGTGAGTGGCCGGGCACGCGGACGATCGGGGACGGTCGCGTCTAGGTGATACAGCGCGGCGTTGCCTCCGGCCGCCCCCTGCGCCGCCGCGAATCCGGCCTCGTGGGCGGCGTAATCGGCTGCGAGCAGTAGGTCGGTCTCGGGCAGATCCTGGACATGAACGAAGGTGTCCGCGGCGGCGATACGCTGGCGCAAGCCGGTCGGATCGGCCCGAGCGCCGTGATCGTCGAGAGCATGTGACGATGCGGCGAGCCAGGCCTCACCCGCGCTGCGGCGCGCCTCGGGCGTGTAGATGTCGGCGGTGTCGTCGATCCCGACGCCGTAGCGGCCCGGCGCGGGGCCGTAGACGCGGGACGCAACGGTCGCGCCGATGAAGGGATTCCTCTCGACCGGTTCGTCGCGCGCCGCGATCGCCCGGACGGCTTGTCCGAACATCGCGCACAATGGCGAGAAAGCATCGCGGAACAGTCCCGACACACGCAGCGTCACGTCGATACGGGGGCGGTCGAGCATCGCGAGCGGGAGGATCTCGACCCCGGTCACACGCTCCGATCCCATGTCCCACACCGGTTCCGCGCCGAGCAGATGGAGCGCCATCGCGAACTCTTCGCCCGCCGTGCGCATCGTCGCCGAACCCCAGAGATCGACGACCAGCCCCTTCGGATATTCGCCATGATCCTGCAAATGGCGGCGGATCAACTCGTCGGCGAGCCGCACGCCTTGCGCGTGCGCCGAACGCGACGGCACCGCGCGCGGATCGGTCGTATAGAGGTTCCGCCCCGTCGGCAGCACATCGCGCCGCCCGCGCCACGGCGACCCAGCTGGACCTGGCGGCACCCGCCGTCCATCCAGCGCCGCGAGTAACCCGGCGCGTTCCGCCGCGCCATGCTCGCCGCGTCCGAACACGTGGAGGCCGTCGCCGAACTGGCTATCCTTGACGTCGCAGACGAAGGTGTCGATGCGCGTGATCGCCTCCGCATCGGACCGCACCCCCGTCAGACCGAGCGCGCTTTCCAGCCCGAGTGCCTTGGCCTCGTCGCGGATGTCGGCCCGCAAACGGGCGCGGCGCGGCGGATCGAGGCCGTCGGCGCTCGAGAACTCGTCGAGCAACGCCTCCAGCCGCCCCAGTCCCGCGCCGCCGCCGGCGCGCTCGAGAGGCGGGGGCACATGACCGATCGTCACCGCGCCGATGCGGCGTTTGGCCTGTGCCGCCTCGCCTGGATCGTTGACGATGAACGGGTAGACGACCGGGGTCGCACCCGTGAGCGCCTCGGGCCAGCAGACGTCCGACAGCGCGACCGCTTTGCCCGGCAGCCATTCCAGCGTGCCGTGGGCGCCGACATGAATCAACGCGTCGATGCCGCGCTCGCGCAGCCACAGATAGAAAGCGACAAAGCCGTGGCGCGGACACCGCGAGAGATCGTGATAGTCCTCTGTCCGCGCCGCCGGGCGGCCGCGTTCGGGCTGAAGCGCGACGACGCTGTCGCCTATGGCGATGGCGGCGAACCGGAACGCTTCGTCCACGATGGCGGGGTCGTCCTCGGGCGCCCCCCATGCGGATGCGAGATCGGCCTGCAGCACCGCCGGCAAGCGCGTGAGCGCGGCGCGATAGTCGGCGATCGGCCAGTCGATCCACCGCGATCGCAGCACTTGGGCGAGGTCGTCAGCGGGCTGTGTCGCATAGCCCACCTCCGTCAGATCGTGCAGCATCGCCTCGACTGAGGCGATCGCGTCTAGTCCGACCGCGTGCGCCATCTGATGCGCCTTGCCGGGATAGGTCGACAGGACGATGCCGATACGCCGTTCGGCGGCGGGCTTTGCCGCGAGGCTGACCCAGCCGTGGACGCGCGCGGCGATGGCATCGATCCGCGCCGGATCGGCGCGGTGTTCGCGGCGGGCATATTGAAGCTCGGGGTCGCGCGCCGCGTCGTCCTTGAAGCTCGCGACTCCTGCGAACACGCGGCCATCGACTTCGGGCAGTACCACGTGCATCGCCAGATCGGCGGGGGAGAGGCCACGCGGGGCTTCGATCCAGGCCGCTCGATCGGATGTGGCCAGCGCGATCTGGAACACCGGGACGCCTGCAACGTCGAGCGGCGTCGCCCCGCTCTCGTCGCGCGCGGAAAACGCCGTCGCGTTGACGATCGCGGCTGGCGCCAGCGTGGCGACCCAGCGGCATAGCCAGCCACGCGCCGCATCGTCCTTCAACGACGGCGCGAACAGCCCCAGCACATCATACCCGCGCGCGGCAAATGCATCATTCAACGCCACGACCGGATCGAGATCGGCGGCGGTCAGATATGATCGGTAGAAAACGATGAGGATACGCGGCCGCCATGCCGTCATCGCGAAGGCGGCGGGGCAGGCGACTCCCGGGTCGGGCCGCCAGCCGCCGACCGGCCCAATGGCGCCCACGCCCTCTCCAGGCCGAACGTGCAAACCCGCCGCCGACGCGAACTGGGCCAACGCCGCCCGCGCCGCCGCTGCGCCACCGATATCGCAAAGCTGCGCGAGCCTGCGCAATGTCTGGATCGGCAGGGTGGATGCGGCGTCGAGCCGGGCATCCGCTCGCCCGTCCGCTGGCACCACGGCCAGTGCGATGCCGTTCCGGTGGGCCAGCATCTCGATCTGCTGCAATCCATAAGACCAGTAGGCCGCGCCACCGATCAGCCGGATCAATATGCCTTTCGCGCGCCCGAGCGTCCGATCGACATAGGTATCGACCGACAGGGGGTGCGTCAGCTCGGCGAGGTTGGCGAGCCGCAGGCTCGGCAGGCCCCGGCCGTCGGCCTCAGCCACCATCGCGCGCCATCCGGCCGCGAACGCGCCGAGATCGCTGTCCGAGAACGACAGCACCACGAGATCGGCGGCATCCTGCCAAAGATCGCGCGGGGCGGCGGTCTCTTCCAGCCCATGCGTTTCGCGAAAGATGACGTGCATCGCCGGATCAAGCGGTCAGAGCGGCCCGGATCGCCGCCGGATCGAGCCGGCCGCGCTCCGCGATCACGACCAAGCGGGTCAGTCGCGGCTCGTCGACGCCCCAGGGCCGGTCGTAGTGGGTGCGTACCCGCGCGCCGACCGCCTGCACCAGAAGCCGCATCGGCTTGCCCGCGACGGCGGCATAGCCCTTCACGCGCAGAACGTCGCCGCCCGCTCCGATCGCCTCGATGCGTCCGGCCAGGTCATCAGGTGCGACAATATCGCCCTGTTCGATGACGATGCTGTCGAAATCATCATGCTCGTGTTCCTCCTCGCCGTCATGATGCGAGGGCCGCGCGGCGATATCGTCCTCCGCCGCCGCACCGAGACCGAGCACGACGCGCGGATCGACCACGCCATCGACCAGTTCGATGACCGGCAGCGGCTTGCGTGTCTCGGCCGCGATCACCGCGCGCGCGGTGGCGATACCTTCGGCACCGGCGAGATCGCACTTGGTCAGCAGCACCAGGTCGGCGCAGCCGAGCTGGTCCTCGAACACCTCGGACAGCGGCGTCTCATGGTCGATGCTCGGGTCGGCGGCACGTTGCGCGTCGAGCGCGGTCACGTCGGGGGCGAAGCGCCCGGCCGCGACCGCCTCGGCGTCGGCCAGCGCGATCACGCCGTCCATGGTGATCCGCGAACGGATCGCGGGCCAATCGAAGGCTTTCAGCAGCGGCTTCGGCAGCGCGAGGCCCGATGTCTCGATGAGGATGTGATCCGGGCGTGGATCGAGCGCGAGCAACGTCTCCACGGTGGGGATGAAATCGTCCGCGACGGTGCAGCAGATGCAGCCGTTGGCCAGTTCGACGATATTCTCGGCCGGGCAGTCGGGGATCGCGCAACCCTTCAGAATGTCGCCATCGACGCCAAGAGTACCGAATTCGTTGACGACGACCGCCAGCCGGCGCCCCCCCGCTTGGCGGATTAGATGGCTGATGAGCGTCGTCTTGCCGGCGCCCAGAAAGCCGGTGACGATGGTGACGGGCACCTTGGACAGATCGGACATGCTCTTCCCCGCGGCGCAAGCAACGACCGGGCGGGGCAACACTTCGTTCGGCACGCGACGACGGACGGGCGCCGAATGCCGCCCGTGCCACGCACCGGTGCAGCCCCAGCCGCACAGGCTCGTCGCTCAGACGGAGAACCGTGCCGCGGCCATCCCCTGGACCGAAGCAAGAGCGACCCTATCGCCGGCAGGTCTCCTGGCTCGCGGGTCAACGCTGCGGCATCGCCTTCCCAGAAGGAGCATCCGTGGATGCTCCGGTCCAGTGGCCGCTCCCGAAGGAGCATGATGCCCTCGCTCACCGCTCACAGTTGCAGGGACAGCCGCGGATTTGGGGAGAACCCCGCACCGCATTCCCATTCAAGCCCCTCGCGGGGCACCGGCGCGATCATCGAAGCCCGATCACGGGCTTCGCCGCTGCATCTAACCCAAGCCGCACGGCTTGCCAATTCTCGATTTCAGCGCGCGCCGTCGAGCAGAACCAACGCGACGCCCTGCCGCGCGAGCGGCAGGTCGAGCGTCGCCGCGCCGGCTGCGCCCGGGGTGACGTCAACCGTCTCGGGGTGCATCCGTGACGCGGCTTCCAGCGCGGCGTATTGCGCCGCGTCGGGCGACTGCGGCGAACCCATCGCGCGCCATGCCGCGAAGGCGTTCGCGTGGGTGGGGTCGACGCGCCACACCGTCGCCGACGCGGCTGCGCGGCGCAGGCCGGTCAGGCTGATGCGGACCTGCGCGTCGGCGCCGGCGACATCGTCGTCGTGATAGTGCCAGACCAGCACCGCGAGCTTGCCGTCGGCGGTGCGGGTGGCGAGAGTGCCGACGTCCGGCGTCCCCCGAACGCCGTTCGCCATCACGGCCTCAAGCGGGATTTGCGCGCTGCTGGTGCTGGCGAGCCGCGTCTCGCCGAGCTTCGCGAACAGGCGGAAGACGTTGAGCACGGGCAAATCGACGCCGTTGGTGGCAAGCTGGCGATAGCCCGCGAACCACGGCTGGCCCTCGAATTCGAACGACCAGGATATGATGCCTGCCAGCTTGACCTTGCGCTTGGCGGCAAGTTCCCAGATCCGCGCAAAACTGGCGGCGGTATAGCTCGAATACATCGTGCCGTTGCGATAGGCATTCTCCGGGCCGGGGCAGGCGGCGCAGCCTTCGGGATCGCTCTCGCCGATGACGACGGGCTTGCCGGCGAGGGTCGGGACGGAGAGGACTTTGGTGAAGCCCCCATCAGCCGCCATCAGGTGCGTGGCGATGCCCATCCGGACGTGCCCATCGACGATGGTGGGCTTGCCCTTGGCGTGGAACGAAAGGAAGTCGGTCGGAGTGCCGATCCGGCCGGTCGCATAGTTCCTGCCCGCGGTGACGTGCTGAAGGAAACCGTCCATGAAAGCGCCGCCCGCGCCCGCCACGTCCGGGCCGCCGACGCGCGCGGTCGGCAAGGCGCGGCGTACTCCGGCGATGGCGTAATCGTGCATCTTGTAGAAATCTTGCGGGCTGCCGCGCCAGTAGAAGTCGAGATTGGGTTCGTTCCAGACTTCGAAAAACCAGCGCTCGACTTCAGCGCGGCCATACCGTTCGACGTTATGGCGAGTCCATTGATAGACCAGTTCACCCCATTTCGCGTAATCCTTCGGTGGATAGCTCCATCCCGTCGCGATCTTTCCGTAATCGACGCCAGGCTGCCAGGCGTGCCGGTACGGCACGCCCGTCGGCGCGCTCGACAGCGCCTCCGGCATGAAGCCGATCTGGAGATAGGGATGGATGCCTTGCGCGCGGTACGTGTCGATGATGCCATCGACGATCGTCCAGTCGTAAACCGGCTTGCCGGCCTTGTCCTCCGTATAGGCGTTGGTGCTGCCCCATTTGAACGCGGGCGTCCCGTCCCCGCTGATCAGCAGATTGTGCGCCCGGAAATAGACATCGCCCGATTTCAGCGCGCCGAGTTCGACCAGCAATTTGCGGCCGTCCTTCATCGTCGCGTAATTCGGCTCGTCGGCGCCGAAGAAGCGCCATGTCGGCGGTAAGCTGCCGACGCTGCGGCTGGCATCGACGGTGATGGAGACCTGACGCGGTGTACCGTCTTGCGCGAACGCCGGGAAGGTGAGGCCGGCCAGTGCCACTGTGGCCGCGATCGTCTTCCAGATCATCATTCGTCCTCTCCCGTCGCGCCGCGATTCCGGCTGCAAAGACGTGCGTGTAGAGCAGGATAGCGACGACACAACCCGCATCTACGCATCCGCAGCGCCTCCGGCGCGTTGGATGCTAGCATGACCATCCTCATTCCGATCCTCGGCGACCAGCTTTCGCATGATCTCGCGTCCTTGCAGGGCGTCGCGCGCGCCGATGCGGTGCTGCTGATGATGGAGGTGGCTGAAGAGACGACCTATGTGCGGCACCACAAGGCCAAGATCGCGCTGATCTTCTCCGCGATGCGTCATTTCGCGGAGGAGTTGCGTGCGGCCGGCTGGGCGGTCGACTATGTGCGGCTCGACGACCCCGCCAACAGCGGCAGCTTCACCGGCGAGATCGCGCGCGCGGTCGAGCGGCACCGGCCCTACGCGATCCGCATCGTCGAGCCGGGTGAGTGGCGCGTGCTGACGATGATCCAGGGCTGGGCCAAGCGTTTCGGCGTGCCGGTCGAGCTGCTGATCGACGATCGCTTCATCTGTGGCATCCTCGAATTTCAGACCTGGGCGCAATCGCGCGACGATCTCGTGATGGAGTTCTTCTACCGCGAGATGCGCCGCAAGACGGGGTTGCTGATGACCGCGAACGGCCGGCCTGAGGGCGGTCAGTGGAACCTCGACAAGGAAAACCGCGTGCCACCCAAGCGCGGGCTCAACTATCCCGAACCGATGGCGTTCGTTCCCGACGCGATCACCCGCGAGGTGATGACGCTGGTGGCGGAGCGGTTCGCCGGGCATTTCGGGCGGCTGGAAAGCTTCTCGCTGCCGGTCACGGCGGCGCAGGCGCGGCGCGCGCTCGAGCATTTCGTTCGCACCGCACTGCCCGATTTCGGCACCTATCAGGACGCGATGGTGACGGGGCAGGACTGGTTGTACCATAGCTGGCTCAGCCCCGCGCTCAACCTTGGGCTGCTCACCCCGATCGAGGTCGCGCGCGCCGCGGCGGACGCCTATGCGGCGGGGCATGTGCCGCTCAACGCAGCGGAGGGGTTCATCCGCCAGATCATCGGCTGGCGCGAATATGTGCGCGGCTATTATTGGCTGGAGATGCCCGATGTCGCCGATGCCAATGCATTGGCGGCGACGCGGCCGTTGCCCGGCTTCTACTGGACCGGGGAGACCGACATGCTGTGCCTCGCCGAAGCAATCCGCAACACGCGCGACAATGCCTATGCCCATCATATCCAGCGCCTCATGGTGCTCGGCAATTTCGCGATGCTTGCGGGGGTGCGGCCGCAGGAGGTCGCGGACTGGTTCCTCGTCGTCTATGCCGATGCCTATGAATGGGTCGAACTGCCCAATGTGATCGGCATGAGCCAGCATGCCGACGGCGGACGGATGGCGACCAAGCCCTATGCCAGCGGCGGCGCGTATGTCGATCGCATGTCAGACCATTGCGGGCGGTGCCGTTACGATGTGAAGCAGAAGACCGGGCCGGATGCCTGCCCGTTCAATGCTTTGTACTGGGATTTTCTCGCTCGGCACGAAGGCCGCTTCCGGCGTAACCGGCGCATGGCCAATATGTACGGCACCTGGGACCGGATGAAGCCGGAGGTGCGGGAAGCGTATCGGGCGAGTGCGGAGGCGTTTCTCGATGCGCTGGAGCCGGCCGAAGCGGGCTGGGCGCGGTGAAGTGCTCTGTCTGGTAGATAGCATTTGAGCGAAAAGCCCTTGTCCGCAACCGTTCGTGTCCAGCGAAGTCGAGGCACCCGCGCGCCGGGCCGGTCCCTCGACTTCGCTCGGGAGGAACGGAGGGGCGGGACCAACGGGGGGGCGGGACCAACGGGGGGGCGGGACCAACGGGGGGGCGGGACCAACGGGGGGGCGGGGTGGCGCCAAGACAAAAGGCCGCCCCTTGCGGGACGGCCTTTCCATTGCCAGCCACTGATGGCTTGGTCCGTTAGAGCCGGACAGCCCCGCGGGCGGGAGTCGTGCTCAGCAGGTCCGCCATGAGCGGCATGAAACAATGAGACATTCGACCACTTCCTTTCTGTCGTTGAACAATTACCTGAATATGGGGCAACCTACTGATGTTTCAAGGGAAGAGGCTCATTCGTACGGATGCGCCTTGATGAAGTCGACGAAGGCGCGCAGCGGCGCGGGCAGGTAGCGGCGGCCCGGATAATAGAGGATCGGGCCGGAGAACGGCTCGCACCAATCGTCGAGCACGGTCTCGAGCGCACCGCGCGCGATATGCGGCGCGAGCCAGTCCTCGAACAGATGGATGACACCCAGACCGGCGATCGCGCCCTCGATGAGCAGGTCGCAGGCGAGCCCCGGTTGCGCGACGAGCGGACCGGTCGGATCGACGCGGACGATCTCGCCGGCGCGCTCGAATTCCCACACCGGGCCGGCACCGCCCGAAAAGCGCCCGCGCAAACAGGCGTGTCCGAGCAGATCCTGCGGATGGCCGGGCCGGCCGCGCGCAGCGAGATAGGCGGGGGCGGCGGCGGTGAGAAAGCGCTGCGTGCGCGGGCCGATCGGGACCGCGATCATATCCTGTTCGAGCCGCTCCTCGTAGCGGATGCCGGCGTCCGCGCCCGACGCGAGGATGTCAACGAACCCGTCTTCGACGGTCACTTCGACGCGGATGTCCGGGTACGCGGTGAGGAAGGCGGGGAGAATCGCTGGCAGCACGGTGCGCCCGACGTTGGCGGGGACGTTAAGCCGCAGCGTGCCGGCGGGGCGATCCCTGAAGGTGTTGACCACGTCGAGCGCGGCGCGGACCTCGGCGAGCGCGGGCGATAGCCGCTCGAACAGGCGCGCGCCCGCCGCGGTCGGCGCGATGCTGCGCGTGGTGCGGTGGAGCAGA
Source organism: Sphingomonas pollutisoli (assembly GCF_029167165.1). Classification (NCBI taxonomy): domain Bacteria; kingdom Pseudomonadati; phylum Pseudomonadota; class Alphaproteobacteria; order Sphingomonadales; family Sphingomonadaceae; genus Sphingomonas; species Sphingomonas pollutisoli. The sequence continues at coordinate 49,532 of NZ_JARFNJ010000004.1, read as the reverse complement.
CGCACGCCGAGCCGTGCTTCCAACCGCCTGACCGCTTCGCTCAGCCCCGAGGCCGAGCCGCCGCTCGCGCGCGCGGCATCGCGAAAGCCGCCCGCCCGCACGATCGCGACGAAGGTCGCGAGATCGTCGAGTTCCGTCGCCATTGTTCGATCCTTCGCACGGCCCGTTCCGATTGTGATGGCTTATCGGATGATCGAGCGAAGTCCATATCGCCGTCACCAACAAGGAGATGTGTCATGACCGATCTTGCCAAAGCCGGTACGTTCCGTTTGGGCGACCGCACCGTCAACCGCATGGGCTATGGCGCGATGCAACTTGCCGGGCCGGGCGTATTCGGACCGCCGAAGGATCGCGACGCGGCGCTCGCCGTGCTGCGCACCGCCGTCGAGGCGGGTGTCGACCATATCGACACGAGCGATTTCTATGGCCCGCACGTCACCAACCAGATCATCCGCGAAGCGCTTCACCCGTATCGTGATGGCCTCACGATCGTCACCAAGGTCGGCGCGGTGCGCGGCGACGATGCCTCGTGGCTGCCCGCGCAAAGCCCGGCCGAACTGACGCAGGCGGTGCACGACAATCTGCGCAACCTTGGGCTCGATGTACTCGACGTGGTCAATTTGCGGGTGATGGGCGATATACATGTCCCCTCGGAAGGTTCGATCGAGCCACAATTCTCGACGCTCGCGCGGTTGCGCGAACAGGGGCTGATCCGACACCTCGGTGTAAGCAACGTGACCGCCGCGCAGGTTGCCGAGGCACAGACGATCGCGCCGGTGGTGTGCGTGCAGAACCAGTATAACCTCGTCCATCGCGAGGACGACGCTTTGGTCGATACGCTCGCCGCGCAGGGCATCGCCTATGTGCCGTTCTTCCCGCTTGGCGGCTTCACACCGATCCAGTCGGACGGGCTGGCGACGGTGGCGGAGCGGCTCGGCGCGACGTCGATGCAGGTTGCGCTCGCCTGGTTGCTGGCGCGCGCGCCGAACATCCTGCTGATCCCCGGCACGTCGAGCGTGGCGCATCTGGCCGAGAACCTCGCGGCCGCCGATCTCGACCTGTCGGAGGCGGTACTGATCGAGCTGGACGCGGTGGCGAGCGTCGTCGCCTGATCCGCTCAGTCCCCGACGCTGCGGCGTCGGGGATGTCGGCTATTGCTGGTTCTCGGTGCCGAGATCCTGCGGACCGCGCTTGGCGGAATCGGGCGCGTCCTGGCCGTTCTGCTGCTGCTGAAGCGACCTGTAGTGCGATGCGTTCAGCCCGATGAAGACTGCGACGATCACCGCGACGACGATCGCGACGACGACGATGGCGGCCTTGCCGGCATTGCGGGGCGGGGGCTGGTCGGTCACGGGCGTTTCCCTGTTGTGGTCACAGAGAAATGCCCCGGCGTCGGCGATGTTCCGAAACGCGTTCACACCATCTGCACGATCAGCCACAGATTGGCCGCGACGATCACCGCGAACACGCCCCAGGCGGCGACACGCACAGCCGCGCCGCTGGCATGGACGCCCATGATGCCACGATCGCTGGTGAAGCGTATCAGCGGGTAGATCGCGAACGGCAGTTGCAGCGACAGCACCACCTGCGTCAGCACCAGCAGCTTGCCGACCGCGTGATCGCCCAGCCACAGCACGCCAGCAAGCGCCGGCACCAGCGCCAGCCCGCGCGTGATGATGCGGCGCTGCCAGCAGGGAATCTTGAGATCGAGGAAGCCTTCGAGGATGACCTGGCCCGCGATCGTCCCGGTGAAGGTCGCGCTCTGCCCGGAGGCGAACAGCGCGATGCCGAACAGGATCGCCGCCGCCGCCGCGCCGGTCAGCGGCGCGAGCAGATGATAGGCTTCCTCGATTTCCGCGACATTGGCATAGCCGCTGTCGTGGAAGGTCGCCGCCGCCAGCGTCAGGATCGCTCCGTTGACCAATGTCGCGAGCAGCAGCGAAACGACGATATCGACGGTTGCGAAACGCAGCGATTGCTTGAGCGCGGCTTCGCCGGGCGCGGTCACGCGCGTCTGGACGATCGACGAATGCAGGTAGAGGTTGTGCGGCATCACCGTCGCGCCGAGAATGCCGACCGCGAGATAGATCGCCTGCGGATCGGAGAACACGTCGAGTTTGGGGACGGCACCATGCAGGATGCCTGACAGGCTCGGGCCGGCGATGACGAGTTGCACGGCGAAGCACACCGCGATCGTCGTCACCAGCCCGAGGATGATCGCCTCCACCTGGCGGAAGCCGTTGCCTTTCAGCCCGAGCACGACGATCGTATCCAGCGCCGTCAACAACACGCCGAGCCAGAGGGGCACGCCGAGCAGCAGGTTGAAGGCGAGCGCGCTGCCCAGCACTTCCGCCACGTCGGTCGCGACGATCGCCAGTTCCGCAAGCAGCCAGAGCCCCACGGTCGCGCCGCGCGAATATCGCTCGCGTGCCATTCGCGCGAGATCATGCCCGGCCACGAGGCCCAGCCGCATCGCCAGCGATTGCAACAGGATCGCAGCGAGGCTGGTGAGCAGCACGACGAAAAGCAGATCATAGCCGAAGCGCGACCCCGCCGCGATATCGGTCGCCCAATTGCCTGGGTCCATATAGCCGACCGCGACGAGCAAACCCGGCCCGGCCGCGCGGAGCAGCTTGCGCCACAGCGGCAAGCCGGCGGGAACCGCGACCGCGCCACGAACTTCGGACGGGCAGAAAGGAGCGGTCGCGACGGCGGGCAGTTTGTAGGACATGGGGGGCCCGTAGCAAGCGCTGCGCCGCACGACCATTGATCTCGCGTAATGAGACTGATCGAAGCGCACGATCAGAGAAGCAGACGCCTTTACCGCGCGGGCTGGCCGGCGAACGTCACCACGCTTTCCGCACCGTCGGTCCCCACCGCGCTCACGCCGAAGAAACAGTCATCCACGACCACGTTCTTCAGGAGATGCGTCGTCTCGGCGGCGGGCACGTCGAGCGCCTGCTGCCAGTCCTGTGCATCCGTACGGCGCCAATGGATGCGATAGCGTGTCGCGCCCGGAACGGCTTGCCACGCGACGGTCGTGTCGTCGGTGCCGCCGCCCGTGATCGTGGCGCTGTTCGGCGCGGGCGGGGCGGCGGCGAGGCGGCGGATCGTCGCGACGTTGATCGCGGCCACCTTGGCGAGATAGTCGAAATCCATCTTGTCGACCGTGTCGCCGTAGCTGACGCCGTTTTCGGTTCGGATATCCTGATGCTGCTGATCCCAATTCTCCGCGCCGACCGTGAAGCGGATCGCCGGGTACCCGAGTTTGAGGAATGGTTCATGATCGCCACCGCGTCCGAGCCGGTCGGGCCGACGGTCGACGAACACGTCGAGGCCGCCCGGTAGCGAGGTTGCGATGTCGCGGACCGCTTTGGCGAGGCTGCGCGACGGCGAATCGTCTTCGCCGCCGTTACCGCGCGCCGCGAGGTACGCGGGCAGGTCGTCAGCGGCGCGCAAGCCTTCGGAGAACACCCGTACGCGATCCGCCACGCGCGCGCCGTTCTGGCCGATCGTGTTGCCGACGATATCGTTGTTGAGCATCGCGGTGACGGTCCAGTTCTTCGCCTTGGCCGTCTCGGCGAGCAACTGGCTGCCCCACAATCCCTGCTCTTCACCGGAGAAGATCGCGTAGACGATCGTGGCGCGGAACTTCTCCTTCGAGAGGATGCGCGCCGCTTCCAGCACCAGCGCGACGCCCGAGCCGTCGTCATTGGCGCCCGGAGCATCGGCGGTGGCGTTCATCACGTCGGTGACGCGGCTGTCGATATGCGCGCCCACGATGACGACTCGCTTGGGCTCGGTGCCTTGCTGGAACCCCAGCACATCGACGATCTCCGCGCCTTGCGGCGCACGCGGGCCGGTGAAGGTGCGGGCGATGTTCGCGACGGTGATGCAGCCACCGCAAGCATCGGCGAGGTGGGTCAACTCCGCTCCCGCCCAGCGCCGCGCCGCGCCGATGCCGCGCACGGGGTCATCGGGCGAGGAAAGCGTGTGGCGGGTGCCGAAGCTCACCAGCTTCTCGACGGTCGCCTTCAGACGCGCCGGGTCGGGCGCTTCCGCCACTGCAGGCGAGGCGGACAGGATGGCGGCCGAAAGGACCGGTGGGAGCAGGATACGCATGCGCCGACCGTGGCGCGATTGCCGACAACCTTCAACCGCCAAGCGCGACCGCCTGCTGGCGGGGTCACCCAGGCAATCAGGCGATCCGGTGAGGCTTATCTTGCATCGGTGCCGGAGGGGGCGCCTTGGGGAAGGAATCGTCGTCCCCCGCAGTTATCCTCGCGATGAGGGCTGCCCGGCGCTGGTGTAGCGCGGTCAAACGCGCTTCAAGGTGGCGCGTCCGGGACGCGCAGTTCAGCCCCGCCAAAGACGATCGCTGGCGCTGGGCGTTCCACTGCAAGATGTCACGTTCGGCGTCGATGATCGCTATTCTGACGGCGTGCAGTTCATTTTGCAATGAACCTCGCCGGTTTATCATAGCTAACTCCTGAGTCGAAATTTGAACGGTTTCCGACCGGAAGGTAATCAGGGGTACTCGGCGACGTATGTTCGAATCCAACATAGATCAGATCGAAGCGATCAACTGCGACGAATCGTCCGCCCCATAGAGTACGGCGATCGCATTTCTTGTCTCAAAATAGCACTCACACGCCAGTGATTCAAGCGCGTCGCGATCCAGCACGGTCAGGCGGCCTCGCACGTAATCGATGCAGCCCGCGCGCTGAAGCACTTTCGCCGTGAGCGACACGCTAGAACGTGGACCGCCGAGCATCATCCCCAAGAACTCGTGGGTTAGGTTGAACGTGTCTGATCCCGCGCAATATTGGCCGGTGAGAATCCAGCGGCAGCACCGCTCTTCGAGCGTGTGGAGCCGATTGCACGCTGCGGTTTGCGCGAACTGGCCGATCGCGAAGCGGGTATATTGCTGCATCACCCGCGAAAGCGCGGGGTCGGTTGCCATCTCCTCCACCAGAATCCTCCGGTCGATGCGAAAGGCGTCCCCGGGAATCTGGACCATCGTCTCGACGATCGCCTCATCGATGCCGAAGAGGGCGGTCGGGTCGGTCACCCCTTCGATTCCAACGGCACCGACCTCCACCGTCCGGCCATCCCGCATCACTTTCACCAGCGAAACGAGGCCGCGGTTGATGAAGTACATCTGCGTGATGGGGCCATCGATGTGGTCGATCGTCATTCCGCTCAGCATGACCGCTGGCCGCAGATGCGGCAGCAGGCGCTCGAGCGTGTCGGCTGGCATCAGCTTCAGCAGGCGGTTACGGATTGTCGATGCGTCGATCACCATCGTGCCTACCTCGTGCGCCAGCCCCCGCCGATGCCGCGCGCGCTTCATAGATCTTGGCAAGCTCAAGATATTGTCGACGTAGCGCCACATTCTGAATGCTCGCCGCGCGCTGGCGAATTTCAGCGGCCCGGCGACGATCATAAGCATTTGGATCGCTCATACGATCCTCCTTGGCATGTCCGTCCATATAGACCCGGGCGTCTCGACGGCGACACACGTAGTTTTCCCAAGATCGTTTCGGCGCCGTTGGTAGCGTGTTTACCGTCGCCGAGACGAGGGGTTCTTCAGTAATAACCCGAATATCTACCCCGCCGACCAAAGCTGTATTTGCGCGACGACCACAGATCGTTCTCGATGACGGACGGCACCCCCGCAAGGACACGACATCGATGTCATACACCGCCGCCAACCCCGATAGCGACGCGTTCGCGAGGGCGCTCCCCGGTGTCGCCGATGACGGGGCGACGGTCGCGAGCGGCAGAGCGGCTCGAGTCCTCCGGCGTGAGGCGGGCGTTGGCGCGCGCATTTTGGCCATGCGGGGGCCGGCGCATATCTCGCGCCAGAAGGTCGAACGTCATGCCGGGTGAACGCAAGATCGTCGTCATCGGCGCCGGCATCGCCGGGCTGTGCGCGGCGGTGTATGCGCGCAAGTGCGGGTACGCCGTCGAACTCGTCGAGCAGCATGATCGTGCCGGTGGCCTCGCCACGAGCTGGCGACGCGGCGACTATGTTTTCGAAACGTGTATGCACTGGCTCGTGGGCTCGCGGCCCGGGGGCGTTTTGCACGCCGAATGGCAGGAGGTCTGCGAAATCGACTCGCTCCGCTTCGTCGACCATGACGAATTCCTGAGAATTGAGGATGAGCGTGGCGCGCAGTTGTGCATCTACACCGATGTCGGGCGGCTCGAGGCGGAACTCCTGTCCGTGGGACCGGAGGACGAAAACGAAATCCGGCATCTGACCAAGGCAGTCCGCCAACTCGTCGATCTGCCGATGCCGCCGATCGGCGAATCCGGGCTCGCGAGGCTAGCGAGCATGTTCAGGATGCTGCCCGATCTGCCACTCGTCTGGCGTCTCGCGCATATCAGCCTCGGTGACTACGGCCTGCGCTTCCGCAACCCCCTGTTGCGCTCCTTCTTTCGGGATGGGGCGACGCCGAACCTCTCGGCGCTTGCGCTGATCCTGTCGCTGGCCTGGATGAGCGGGCGAAACGCCGGCTATGCGATCGGCGGCTCGCAGGCCCTCATCCGATCGGTCGTCGATCGTCTGCAGGCGCTCGGCGGCACGATCCGCTATGAGACCCGCGTCGAGCGCATCCTCGTCGAAAACGATACCGCCTTTGGCGTTGTGCTCGATTCTGGCGAGATCGTCCCGGCCGATTGGGTGATCTCGGCGGCCGACGGTCACGCGACTTTGCACGCGCTTCTTGGCGGCCGCTATCACGATCCGGCGTTCGACAAGGCCTTCGCCCGCTACGAGGCCTTTCCCTCCTATGTGCAAGTTTCCCTCGGCTTGGCACGCCCGTTGTCCGGTGAGCCGGGCTATCTCACGCTTCGCGCCGAGTCGCCTGTCGAGGTCGATCCGCTAACCCGCCTGGACGCGCTGGCGTTCCGCATCTTCAACTACGATCCGACCTTTGCTCCCGCGGGCAAGACGGCGGTCACCTGCTTCCTGCCGACACGGAACAGCGCATGGTGGGCCGGCCTGCGCCATGACGATCCCACCGCCTACCAAGCGGCGAAACACCGCGCCGCCGAGGCCGTGATCGAGGTTCTCGGTCGGCGCCTTCCCGGTGTCCGTGACGATATCGAGATCGTTGACGTCTCCACGCCGGCTACCGTCATCCGCTTCACCGGAAACTGGCAGGGCAGCATGGAAGGCTGGCTGATGACCCCGGAGACCGGCTTTGGCACTCTTCCACAGACGCTGCCGCGCCTGAAGCGCTTCCTGATGGCTGGCCATTGGGTTCAACCCGGCGGCGGCCTTCCAAGCGGCCTGATGACGGCACGATCGGCGGTGCAGGCAATCTGTCGGGAGGACCATGTGGTCTTCGCGTAGCGACGTCTCGTTCTCGTCGGGCACGATGATGATGAACCGCCGCCAGATGCTTGTCGGCGGGGGCTTGGTCGTGGCGGGAGCCGGCGGTGCGGCGGCGCTGGATGCGTCGCGTACCGGCTCGATGGCGGATTACACCGCGGCGGTCGCGGCCGAGCGTGCGCCGCTCGGCGACCGCGCCGGACTGTTGGACCTCGTACGATACGCCGCGCTGGCGCCGAGCGGCCACAACGTGCAGCCGTGGCGTTTCCAGCTCGATCCACACCGTATCGGAATCCGTCCAGACTACAGCCGTCGCACCCCAGCGGTCGATCCCGACGACCATCATCTCTTCGTGAGCCTCGGCTGCGCGCTGGAGAACCTCGTGCTGGCGGCTGCCGCGCGAGGCCGGGGAGGGGCCGTGTGGTCTGATCTCGCCGGCTCCGGTCAGATCCTTCTCGAGTTCGCGCCGGGCCGACCGGAATCGTCGCCATTGTTCGAGGCGATCCCGCGCCGCCAATCAACGCGGGCGGAATATGACGGTCACCCTGCCGCCGTCTCCGACCTGAAGGCGCTAGAGGTTGCAGCGGAAGTGCGCGGCGTCGATGTAATCATCGCGACCGCTCGCGCGCAGATCGAAAGCGTGCTGGACCTCGTGGTCGCCGGCAATCGCGCGCAAATGGCCGATCGCGCATTCCTGCGTGAACTGAGGGGCTGGCTCCGCTTCAATCCTCGTTCGGCGCTTGCGAGCGGGGATGGCTTGTTCAGCGTCCTGAGCGGAAACCCGATCGCGCCGACGTGGCTGGGTCGGCTGATGTTCGATCTGGCGTTCCGCGTCGATGCCGAAAACGACAAATATGCCAGGCAGCTACGCTCATCGGCGGGCATCGCCATTTTCGTAGCGCGAGGCGCCACCCGCGAATCCTGGGTACAGGCGGGACGGGCCTGCCAGCGCTTCGCGCTTCAGGCGACCGCGCTCGGCATGAAATGCGCCTTCGTCAATCAACCCGTCGAAGTTCCCGCGCTGCGCGGCGAACTCGCGCGCTGGGCTGGCTTGCCCGATCGCAGACCGGATATCGTGATGCGGTTCGGCCATGGGTCCGCCATGCCGTTCTCGGCCCGGCGGCCGGTGAGCGCGATCGTCTCTGGCGCCGCTTCCCTGTAGAAGCGCGAGCCGTGCCGGATATTGGAACGCGCATGCGGGGGGATCGTTGAGAATGGGGGATTACGCTATGCTCGGCCATCGAGAAGAAGGAGCGCTCACCGTCGCGCGCGACGGCGAGGTGGGTGGCGGGAGCGGTGCTGCGGCGCCGTTGATGTCCACTGCTGGAACCTGGACCTGTCCGATGCACCCGCAGGTCCGGCGAGATGGTCCGGGTGCTTGCCCGATCTGCGGCATGGCGCTGGAGCCGGCGGAGCCGAGCACGGATCAGGATCGAAACCCCGAGCTGCTCGATTTCACGCGCCGCCTGTGGGTAAGCACCGTCCTGTGCGTGCCGTTGCTGCTGCTCTCGATGGGCGGAGAGATGCTGGGGCTGCACCTGGTCCCGGCGGCGGTGTCGCCCTGGTTCCAGCTCGCGCTTACCGCGCCTATCGTGCTTTGGGCGGGGCTGCCGTTCTTCGAGCGGGGTTGGGGGTCGGTCCGTTCCGGCCACTATAATATGTTCACCCTCATCGCGCTCGGGGTCGGAGCGGCGTTCCTCTATAGTCTCGGCGCGACGATCGCGCCCGCTGCATTCCGGGGAACCGCGCATACACACGGCGGCATGCCGCCCGTTTACTATGAAGCCGCGGGTGTGGTGGTGGCGCTGGTCTTGGCAGGGCAGGTGCTGGAGCTTCGGGCGCGCGCCGCCACCGGCCGCGCGGTTCGCGCGCTCCTTGATCTCGCGCCCAAGACGGCGCGCCGCATCGACGCGAGCGGCGAACGGGACGTGCCGCTCGCGGACGTCGCGGTGGGGGATCGGCTGCGCGTCCGACCGGGTGAGGCAATTCCGGCGGATGGCACGGTGATCGACGGGCGGTCATCGGTGGACGAGGCGATGCTAACCGGAGAACCGGCGCCCGTGCCCAAGGCGCCGGGCGATCGGCTCACCGGCGGCACCATCAACGATACGGGCAGCCTGATCATGGAGGCGCAGGCCGTCGGCGCCGACACCATGCTGGCGCGCATCGTCGCGATGGTAGCCGAGGCGCAGCGCAGCCGCGCCCCGATCCAGGCAGTGGCCGACCGTGTCGCGAGCTGGTTCGTTCCGGCCGTGGTGATGATCGCCGTCGTCACGTTTCTCGTCTGGAGCTTGATCGGGCCAGAGCCGCGCATCGGCCACGCCCTGTTGAATGCGGTTGCGGTGCTGGTCATCGCCTGCCCTTGCGCGCTCGGGCTCGCCACGCCCATGTCGATCATGGTCGGCACCGGGCGCGGCGCGCGGGCGGGCGTGCTCGTCAAGAACGCCGAAGCGCTCCAGGCGCTCGACACGGTGGATACGCTGGTGATCGACAAGACGGGTACGCTCACCGAAGGTAAGCCGAAGCTGATCGCGGTCGAACCGGTTGGCGACATACCGGCGGACGCGTTGCTGGCGCTGGCCGCTGCGGTCGAGGTCGGCTCCGAACATCCGCTGGCGCGCGCCATGGTCGAGGGCGCGAAGCAGCGTGGCCTGGCGCTTGGGCGCGCCGAAGGCTTCGAGTCTCAGACGGGGCTTGGCGTCCGCGCCACTGTCGATGGACGCGTCGTGGCGGTCGGTAACGATGCCCAGATGCGTGGCGTCGGCGCGGATCCACGGCTTCTGTTGGATGCCGCCGAGCGGCACCGCGTCGCTGGCGCGGGCGTGATGATGGTCGCGGTCGATGGGCGCGCGGCGGGATTGCTCGCGGTCGCTGATCCGATCCGCGAGTCCGCGCAGGCGGCGATTACGGCGCTTCGCGCCGAAGGGCTGCGGATCGTCATGCTGACTGGCGATGGCCAAGCCACGGCGGAGGCGGTCGCGCGGGCCCTCGGCGGGATCGACGAGGTACGCGCCGATCTGCGGCCCGCCGACAAGGCACGCGTCGTCGCGGCGCTGCGATCGGGGGGAGCGCGCGTCGCCATGGCCGGCGATGGTATCAACGACGCGCCCGCGCTCGCCACCGCCGATGTCGGCGTGGCGATGGGGACCGGCACCGATGTCGCGATCGAGAGCGCCGGCCTGACGCTCACCAAGGGTGATCTCGCGGCGATGGTGCGCGCCCGCCGACTGGCCCGCGCGACAATGGCGAATATCCGCCAGAACCTTTTCTTTTCCTTTTTCTTCAATGGTATCGGCGTTCCGATCGCTGCCGGCGTGCTCTATCCCGGCTTTGGTATTCTGCTCTCGCCGATGTTCGCGGGCGCCGCGATGGCGCTATCCTCGCTGACGGTCGTGCTGAACGCCCTACGGCTCGACAGGGTCAGGCTCGAACCCGGACGATAATTCGGGGCTTTGGGCATCGCGGTGGGGCAGGATCACGGCGGCCCCGGTGATCGCGCCCGCGCGCAACCGCTCGAGCGCGACGTTGGCTTCGTCGAGCGCGAAGGTCTGCGTGACGATCTTGAGCGGCATGGCGCCGATCGCCGCGAAGAAGGTTTCGCCGTCCTCGCGGGTGAGGTTAGCGACCGAGAGGATCTCCCGCTCTTCCCAGAGATCGGCATAGGGAAAGCTTGGGATGTCGCTCATGTGGATGCCAGCACACACCACCCGGCCGCCCTTCTTCACGGCTTTGAGCGCGAGCGGCACGAGCGCGCCCACGGGCGCGAAGATCAGCGCGGCGTCGAGGGGAACCGGCGTCGCGGTCGAAGAGCCGCCGGCCCAGACGCAACCCAGCGAGCGAGCGAAGGTTTGCGTGTTCGTGTCGTCGTCGCGCGTGAACGCATAGACGTCCCGCCCTTGTGCGATCGCGATCTGCGTCAGCAGATGCGCGGCGGCGCCGAACCCATACAGCCCGATGCTGCGGCCCGGCCCGGCCAGCCGGAGCGCGCGCCAGCCGATAAGACCCGCGCACAGCAATGGTGCGGCTTCGACATCGGAAAAGCGCGCGGGCAGGGCGAAGCAGAAGCGCGCGTCGGCGACGACATGGGTCGCATAGCCGCCGTCGCGTGTCGCGCCGGTGAACTGCGGGTGATCGCAAAGGTTCTCGCGGCCGCCGTGACAATAAGGACAGCGCCCGCAGGTGGAGCCGAGCCACGGCACGCCTACGCGATCATCATTCGCGAAGCCTTTCACGTCCGCCCCCATCGTCACCACGCGGCCGACGATTTCGTGGCCGGGGACAATCGGATATTGCGCGGCGATCTCGCCGTCGGCGACATGCAGATCGGTGCGGCAGACTCCGCAGGCGCTGACCTCGATCAGCAATTCGCCTGGGCCGGGGCGGGGAACCGCACTCTCCCGCGCATGAAGCGGTTGGCCCGGCCCGTCGAAGACCATGGCGCGCATCACCGGCATGGGTCCGCTCCTCGCGCGCGGTCGATCATCAGGTCGTCCGCTGGCTCCTGAGTGTAAACCCGACCAGCATCAGCATCGATCCCTGGAAGAGCAGATCGATCGCGAGGATGAAGCCCAGCACCCAGATCGCATTGGCGGGCCAGCCGATCGCGATGAGCACCGCCGCCGCGATGCTGATGAGGCCGGAAGCCAGCATCCAGCCCCAGCCATGCCCCCGCGCGCCTAGAGCGACGCCGACCCGAACCAGACCGGAGGCGCCGATCGAGGCGGCCAGGACGAGCACGATCAGTCCCGCGGCAAGCAGCGGCTGGTAGAGTACCGCAGCAGCGGCGGAGAGGTATAGCAGGCCCGACAGCGCCCAGAACGCTGCCCAGCCCCAGCGCCGCACACCAAAGGCGTGAACCAGCATCAGGATGCCGCCCGCGAACATCGCCGCGCCCACCACATAGGTCGCGGCGATCGCCGCCAGAAGCAGGTTTGCCGAGGCGATGAACCCGAGCAGGGCCAAGGCGGCGCCCGTTCCTACGAACCAGCCCCAACTTTCGGTATCGAGCGATTTGACGCGCAGTTGCGCCTCGAATGCATGCGTTGCCATTTGATCCTCCGTGTTCGACGATTGCGACTGCCACCGGGCGAGCGTTCCGGCGATCAAGAGCGCGGCGCGGTGCGACTTGTGACGATCGCGGGGCCCTGCGGCGGGATCGAGATGAGGTGTGGAACACGGTCCTCACACGTCACCCTCCACTGCTGCGCCCCGCCTTCGGGGGCGAGCTGCTCGACGGTCTTGATCTCCTGGCAGTCGAGATCCGCGTCGCGGATCGCGCGGAAGAACACGCCCTCGCGCTGACCCGGCGGCAACGCGATGACCGCCGCGACTTGGTTCACGGGCGCTTGCGTCGTCTGCTTTTCGGGCTGCTCCGGTGCGTGCGGTTCGCACGATGCGAGCGCGGCGATGGGAATGATCCAGATCCAGCAACCGCGCATGGCCTGTCCTTTCACGTCGGCATCACCGAACGGCGCCCTCGCGGCCCGGCGGCTTGGCGTCACGATAGGCGCACGCGCCGCCCATCTCTGTCCGTAAATCTCCCGATATGGCTGGTCGTCGCCCGCCCGATTGTTATCGGCGGCGCGGCGTTCGGCATGCGGGGATCGGTACCATATGGCCTTGCCCGTACGGTGGATTGCGAATGGGGCGGGCGTGACGCCTGACCCACAAGGGACTCGAACCAGACACCGGAGGGCCCCACGATGTACCACAAGAGCAACCCACAGGCACGAGCCACGCCGGTTTCGTTCGCGTCGTCGCCGCCGCAGCGGCAGGCGATCCACGACCTACGCAACCTGTTCGGCATCGTCGTCGCCGCGAAGAACATCCTGGCCCGTGACCCCGTGCAGACGCAGCGGATCACGCTGCTCGAAGCCATCGAGCATGCCGCCATTCAAGGTGGCCGCCTGACCAGCGATCTTCTTCGCGCCGGGGATCATCCGCCGTCCTACCAGGCGATCGATGTGGGCGTGCGACTCGCGGGCCTCGCACCGATGATGGACGCCCTGGCGGGGTCGAGAATCGAGTTCGATCTGGAGATCGGCGTGCCCGAATCGCGGTCGCGGATCGACCCGGCCGCGTTCGACGCGAGCGTCCTCGAACTCATCGCCAATGCGCATGCTGCCCATGCGCGCACGATCCTGGTGCGCAGCGCCCGTGTCGGTGCGCGGCTCTGGATACTGATCTGCGATGACGGGCGCGGCATGGCGCCGGACGTGCTGGAACGCGCCCGGCGCGGCGCGGACACTGGCAGCGCGCATGGCGCCGGCCTCTCTCGCGTCCATGACTTCGTCCGCGCGAGCCACGGACATTTGCATATCCGCAGCCGGGCCGGCGGCGGGACCGCCGTCGCGATCATTCTGCCGACCTTGCTTTCGATCCCCTCGATCGATCGTCGCGCTCGGCCGTTTGGCGCGCTTTCCGAATCCAGACGCGGAGAAACCGTCCAGCAGAGGGTCGCTCGCGCCGCTACGGCCTGACGGCGTGCCCGAACCCGGGCGGGTCCGAGCTTCGCGCAGTGTCGTCTGCGGCGTCTCCGGTTAAGTAGCATCCCGCATATCGACCAGGCGGCGCCTCCCATAGCGTTCGGGACATGACGGTGGAGGCGACGATGAAGAACGTTCTTCTCTTGGTACATGACGACGCAGGTCAGGAAGCTCGCCTGCAGGCGGCGCTCGATCTGACGCGGGCGCTGAACGGCCATCTGAGCTGCATCGACGTCTCGATATACCCCGAACTGGTGGGAGACTATTATTCGACCGGTGTCGCCGAGGCGATGCTGAGCGACGAGCGCGAACGCGAGGGCAAGAACAAGGCCGTGCTCGAAGCGCGCCTGGCGCATGAGGATGTCCCGTGGGATTGGGCCGATGTCACGGGCAATCTGGTCGATGGGGTGTGTGACGCCGCGACACTCGCGGACATTATCGTCCTCAGCCGCAACCCCGACATGCGCGACATCGCGAGCCGCATCCTCATGCACGCGCGCGCGCCGATCGTCGCGGTTCCTGACGATTGCAAGCGGCTCGCTCTCGATCGGGCGCTCGTCGCCTGGGACGGGCAAGCGTCCGCGGCGGCGACTCTGCGAGCCTGTGTGCCGCTGCTGCGGTGCGCCGAGGCCGTCGAGATCTTCATGGCGCGTGGCAGCGCCGAGACTGTCGAACCGGCGCTGGCCGCCGAATATCTGTCCCGGCACGATGTTCATGCCACGCTACGGATCATCGAGAATGGCGCAGAGGCCGCCGATCAATTGATCGCGGCCGAGGCGATCGCCTTCCGTGCCGATTATGTGCTGATGGGCGCCTATGGCCATGGCCGCCTCATGGAAACCTTCGGTGGCGTGACCAAACGCATGCTCGGCGAGGCCAAGCTGCCGCTCATTCTCGGGCACTGAGCCTTCGTTTCGGGAAGGCGAATCCGACATGCGCCCTTCCTTCGATTCGGTTCCTTTCTCCGGCGTTTTCACTGCGCCATGACCCGCGCGCGCGTCCTCTGGCTGGGTGCTGGCGTCCTCCTCGCGGCTTTGGTGCTGATCGGTGCCGCATATTTTTTGTTTCGACCCATCCGCGTCACGATTGTCACGCCGCACCGCGGCCCCGCCGTCGAACTCGTCTACGCGACCGGGTTCGTCGAACCGACGCAACCCGTCGCGGTCGCCGCGCGGTTTACCGCGCCCGTGAAGGCCGTGCTGGTGGGCGAGGGAGATAAAGTCCGCAAAGGGCAAGCCCTTCTGACGCTCGATGACACGGACCTGCGCGAAACCTATGCGCAGGCGCACGCCCAGAGCGTCGGCGCGACCCTCGCGGAGCGGCGGATCGTCACGCTGTTCGGCCAGGGTTGGACGACCGGCGCGGACCGCGACGCGGCCGTCGCCAATGGCGAGGCCGCGCGCGCCGCGGAACGCACGGCCGCCGCCAAGCTCGGCCAGAATGTCGTACGGGCGGGGATCGACGGCATCGTCATCAAGCAGGATATTCAGCCAGGGGAACTCGCCGTTCCAACGCGGACGCTCATGCTGCTCGGCGATCCGCTGCGCGCGCGGGTGACGGCGACGGTCGACGAGCGCGACATCCCCCGCGTGCACGTCGGCCAGCGCGCGCTGATTTCCTCGGATGCTTGGCCGGGACGGGTCATCCGCGCGCATGTCGCCGAACTCACGCCGACCGGCGACTCGGAGCAGCGTGCCTTTCGGGCGCGACTCCTGCTCGACGACGGCACCGTCCTGCCACTCGGCCTCAGTCTCGAGGTGAATATCGTGACGCGTTCGGTCGCGGATGCGCTGCTCCTGCCGGCCTCGGCGATCGACGGTGATGGCGTGTGGCTCGTCATCGGTGGTCGCGCGCACCGCCAGCATGTCGGCATCGGCATTCAGGGGCCGGGCACCAGCGAGGTTCGCGGTATTGCGCCGGACGCGCGGGTCATCGACGCTCCGGGCGGGCGCGTTCAGGAAGGCACCCGCGTTGCGGCGTCGGCCCGATGATCGGTGCCCGCCTGCCATTGCTCATCGACATCGCGATCAAGCATCTCGCCGGGCGCAAGCGGCAGAGCGTCGTGGCGGTCCTCGGCGTCGCGGTCGGCGTGGGATTTTTCCTGGCCGTGTCGGCGTTGATGGTCGGCAGCCAGAACGATTTCATCACGCGCCTGATCGATGCCGCGCCGCATATCGTGGTGACCGACGAGATTCGCAGCCCGCGTCCGCAGCCGGGAACGATCGTCTTTCCGCGAGGCGCCGTGATTCTCCGCCACTTCAAGACCCGCACCGAGGCGCGCGGGATCAAGGACTGGCCGGCGCTCGTCGCCTCCGCCGATGCCGTGCCCGGCACGATCGCGTCGCCGAGCCTCAGCGGCGGCATCACGCTGAAACTCGGCGGACATGAGGAGGCATTGGGCGTGATCGGCATCGACCCGGAGAAGGAGACGCGGGTCAGCACCGTGGAAAGCAATCTGCGCGCCGGGCATCTGCGCGATTTGGAAACGACACAGGGCGGTCTGGTCGTCGGTGAAGAACTCGCGGCGCGCCTCGGCGTTGGCATGGGGGACGTCGTCGCCGCGACATCGGCATCGGGCGCGACCCGCTCGCTCAGGATCGTCGGGCTGATGAAGCGCGGGCAGACCGCGATCGGCGACACGTCGGGCTACGTCTTGCTGCGCGAGGCGCAGTCGCTGCTCGAACGGCCGTTCATCATCAACCGGATCGGGATCAAGCTTCGTGATCCTTACGCAGCCGATCCGGTCGCCAAACGTCTCGAGGCGCGCTTCGGCTACAAGGCGCAAAGCTGGCAGGAGCGCTCGTCCGACATCCTCGCGGTGCTCGTGACGCGCAACGTCATCATGTACACCGTGGTCTCGGCGATCCTGCTCGTAGCGAGCTTCGGCATCTACACGGCGGTGTCCACCAGCGTCTCCGACAAGCGCCGGGACATAGCGATCCTGCGCTCAATCGGCTTTTCTCAAGGCGATCTACAACTCGTCTTTGTGATCGAGGGGCTGATCGTCGCCGTCATCGGTATCGTGCTGGGCTGGGTGCTCGGCTTCGGCCTCATGTCGGCGCTCGGATCGTTGCGGTTTCCGATCGCGGGCGAGACACAATATCTCCCGCTCGATCACGGCGCCCGTCAGTATCTGATCGCGGCGGCGGCATCGCTGCTCGCCGGGATCGTCGCCGCCTGGCTGCCCGCCCGCAAGGCGGCCCGGGTCGACCCCGTCGATATCCTTCGCGGTGCGGCGTGATCGCGCTCGAAGCCCGCGACATGGTGCGGACCCTGGATGGCGATCCGCCGGCCACGCTCGTCGCGGGCGCGTCCTTTTCGGTCGAGCGCGGCCGGTTCACGACGATCATCGGGCCGTCGGGATGCGGCAAGTCCTCGCTGCTCTATCTGCTGGGCCTGCTCGATCGCCCCACCAGCGGCGCCCTGCTCGTCGATGGAGAGGATGTGACGCCGCTTGGCGGAGACGCGCGGGCGCGGCTGCGCCTCCAGCATTTCGGCTTCGTCTTCCAGTTCCACTTCCTGCTGCCAGAGTTCACCGCGCTCGAAAACGTGCTGCTGCCGATCCGACGCCTGGGGGCGCTGGACGCGCAGCACGCGAGCGAGCGCGCGCGGACGCTGCTCGCGGCGGTCGGGCTCGCCGGCAAAGAAGGGAAGACCCCGGACCGGCTTTCGGGGGGCGAACGCCAGCGTGTCGCGATCGCGCGGGCGCTTGCCAATGATCCTCAGATCATCCTCGGCGACGAACCGACCGGTAACCTCGACAGCAAGAACGCGGCCAATGTCGTCGAGACGTTCAGGTCGCTCGCCCACCGGGAAAACCGCGCCGTGGTGTGTGTGACGCACGACCCCAAGGTCGCGGAAGCCGCCGATGTTCGGATCGCGATGCTCGACGGTCGCATCGCATCGATCGAGACGGGCGCGCTCGCTATGTGAGAGACGCCTGGCGAACCCGCTCGGGGATCGCCAGGCGCTTCAGCGCCTCGGCACCGGCCAGGTAGAGGAGGACCAGCAACGCGATCATGCTCAGCACGGCCATATTAGGTCCGCTGAAGCCCAGCAGCGCGGCGACCGGCAGATACGGCAGAACGAGCGCCACCGCGAGGCAGAGGAGCGCTGTCGCGGTCAGCATGGGGTGCGGCCGGTCCCGCCAAAACCGCGCCGCCGTTCGAATGACGAAGACGACAAGTATCTGCGTCGCCATCGACTCGATGAACCAGGCCGCCCGGAACGTCGCCACGTCGACATGGAAGATCTTCACCAGCGCCACGAAGGTCGCGATGTCGAACACCGACGACAACGGCCCCATGATGAAGGTGAAGCGGACCAGCGCCGCCATGTCCCAGCCGCGCGGTCGCGCCAGATCGCTCGCATCCGCGCGATCGAAGGGAATGCCGATCTGCGAGAGATCGTAGAGCATGTTGTTGAGCAGAACCTGCACGGCGGTGAGCGGCAGGAACGGCAGGAACACGGAGGCGATCGCCATCGTGAGCATATTCCCGAAGTTCGAACTCGTCCCCATACGGATGTACTTCATGATGTTCGCATAGGTGCGCCGTCCTTCCTCCACTCCGGCCGCCAGAACGCCGAGGTCGGGATCGAGGAGGATCATGTCGGCGGCTTCGCGCGCGACGTCGGTCGCGCCGTCGACGGACAGGCCGACATCCGCCGCCCGGATCGCGGGCGCGTCGTTGATCCCATCCCCCATGAAGCCGACGGTGGCGCCGCGCGCCTGAAGCGCGCGCACGATCCTGAGCTTCTGATCGGGTGTCACCCGCGCATACAAATCGACCGAGCCGACCCGGGCGGCGAGCGCGGTATCGTCGAGCCGCGCGATCTCGTCACCGCAGAGCAACCCCTCGACCGGCAATTTGAGACTGTCGACGAGGTGCTGGACGACGATCGCGGTGTCACCCGAGATCACCTTGATCCGAACACCCGCCGCCGCCAGCGCGGCCACGGCGTCGGTCGCGCTGGCCTTGGGTGGATCGACGAACACGCACAAGCCCGAAAAGATGAGGCCGCCATCGTCGTCGGTATCGATATTGGTCCGTCCCCCCGCTTTCTTCCAGGCGACGCCCAGCATGCGCAGTCCGGCGGCCGCGTGCGTGTCGTGCAGCGTCTGGATCCGCCGGCGGAGCGCGTCGTCGAGCGCGACGATCTTGCCGGCCCTGTCCTCCGCGTGGTCGCACAGGGCCAGCACGGTTTCAGGCGCGCCCTTGACGATCTCGATCCTGTCGCCCGCCGCCTCGGCGAGCACCGAGACGCGGCGACGCTCGAAATCGAATGGCCGCTCGTCCAGTTTGCGCCACCGGTCGAGCGGGTGACCGGCGGCGTGCGCGAGAAGCGCGTCGTCGAGCGGACTCTTGAGGCCGGTTTCGAACGCGGCGTTGACCGCCGCGAGCTCGGCGACCCGCTCGTTATCCTCACCGTCGATACCCGGATGGGCGACCATGGTGATATGGGCTTCGGTGAGCGTTCCGGTTTTGTCCGTGCATAACACGTCCATCTGTCCGAAATCATGGATGGCGGAGAGCCGCTTCACGATGACCTTTGCCTTCGCCATGCGCTGCGCACCACGCGAGAGCGAGACGGTGACGATCATCGGCAGCAATTCGGGGGTGAGGCCGACCGCCAGCGCCATTGCGAACAGGAAGGATTCGAGTGGCGGCCGACCGAGCGCAAGGTGCGTGACCAGCACGAACAGCACGAGGAATATCGTCAACCGCACGATGAGGATGCCGAGGCGGTGGATACCGCGTTCGAACGCGGTGGGCGGCTGATCATCGACGAGCGACTTGGCGATCTGTCCGAACTGTGTGTGCGAGCCGATCGCGACGACGAGCATCGTCGCGGTGCCGCCGATCACCGAGCTGCCGTGGAGAAGGACATTGCGTGCGTCCCCGATCGCGTCCCCGGCCTCGACCTTTGCCCGTTTCTCGACCGGATACGGCTCGCCGGTCAGGGCGGCTTGGTTCACCTGCAAGGCATTCGCGGCGAGTACGATGCCGTCGGCGGGAACGAGATCTCCGGCCATGACGGTGACGATGTCGCCGGGCACCAGATCCTCGACCGGGATCTCCTGCGGCCTGCCGTCGCGCAAAGCCAGCGCGCGCAGGGCGATCGAGTGTTTCAGCGCCTCGGCCGTCGCTTCGGCGCGGCGCTCCTGAACGATGTCGAGTCCGGTCGAAAGCAGGACCATCGCGACGATGATCACGAAGCTCACGAGGTCGCCGGTCATGCCGGCGATTGCCGAGGCGAACAGCAGGATGGCGACCAAGGGGTTTCCCAGCCGACGACCGATATCGCCGAGCAGATGACGCTTCTTCGCCTCGACGATGCGGTTGGCGCCGAACACCTGGCGCCGCCGCGCCGCCTCTTCACTCGATATGCCGTCCATCGTGGCGTCGAGCCCGCCGAGTACCTCCTCGGCGGGCCGGCGCCAGAAATCATCGGCGATCATGTTCACCGGCGTCGGCCCGTGAACCGCAGGAGCGAGAGGAAAAGGTTGAGGAAGTCGAGATACAGCGTGAGCGCGCCGAGGCTCGTTGTCGCGCTGTCCGAGGTCGGCATCCGCTCGTCGTAAAGGCGCTTGAGCCGCTGCGTGTCGTAGGCGGTCAGCCCGGCGAAGAGCAACACGCCGACGGCGGCGACGCCAAGGTCTAGCCGCGCGGAACGCAGGAAAAGATTGACGAGCATGGCCACGATGAGCCCGACCAGCACGATCGTGAGGAAGCTGCCTAAGCCCGATAGATCGCGTCGGGTGGTGAGGCCGATCGTGCCGAGAACGGCAAAAGCGCTCGCCGCGATGAGAAAGGTCGCGACGATGCTCGATCCGGTGAGGCCGATGAACAGAACCCCGACCGACAGGCCGAATAACATCGCGTACAGCGCGAGCAGCGCCCGCGCCGCGGCGCCCGACAGACGTTCGGCGCCGGCGCCGATGATAATGACCAGAGCAAGCGGCGCGAACGTCACCACCCAACCCACCGCCGTCAACCCGGATGGTCCGAACAACGCGCTTTGCAATGGCCCGATCGTCAGAACGAGCGCCGCGGCTGCGGCCGAAAGGGCGACGCTCGCCGCCATCTGTAGGAAGACGGATCCCAGAAATGCGTTAATCCCTTCGGGTCGGCGCGCATATTCGCTGCCGGACACGGATATCCCACCTTGGTGACGCATCGCACATGCTCCTCGCGCTTGGTGAAGCCGTTCAGGTGCGCCAATCTTGGGCGGAGCCGAATCCGTGATGCTACGTAGCACTCCCAAGTTCGCGCGACGCGGCTGACGCGTAGGCGATGCCGGCAGCCAACCGTGGGAGCCGCTCGTGCGCGAAAGCTTTTGGAACCGGCCCGGCGACATCTCACCTGCTCGGGCGGCGGGGCGCCATGTCCGCGCGGGGTGAACGTTACGCTGGTGGCGGCTGGCGCAACTGGTTCTTCGGGTTCGTTCTGGCGGCGGCGCTGATCGGCGCCATCCTTCACTGGGGTGAGGTCGAGGGTTTCGCCGCGCTTGTCGAGCGCGCACGGCCAGGATGGCTGGGGCTGGCGTTCGCGCTGCAGCTTTCGACCTATGTCAGTGTCGCCGCCGGCTGGGCCGCCGTGCTGCGGCGCGCCGGCACGCCGCAGCGGCTCGCGCCGCTGGTCCGGATCGCGATCACGAAGCTGTTCGCCGACCAGGCTCTCCCGAGCGCCGGCATGGGCGGCAACGTCCTGTTGGTCGATCAATTGCGCGGCATCGGCGTCGAGCGTGGCACCGCCGTCGCGGCGCTCATCATCTCGATGATCGGCTTCTATGCCGCTTATGCGCTGTTCGCGATCATCATGCTGGTGCTGCTCTGGTTCAACGATCGCGCGACACCGTTGATGGCTGGTCTCGTGACACTGTTTCTCTGTGTGGCGCTGGCCATTCCGGGTCTTGCCCTCTGGCTGCGCAGCCGTGGCAGCGAACCGCTGCCCGCGTGGCTGGAAAGGATCGGGGTCGTCCGCAGCCTTCTCGACACGGTGGCGGAATCGCCGGGAGACTTGCTGCGCGATCGCGCATTGCTAACGCGCGTCGCCGCATGCAACGCGCTGATCTTCCTCGCCGATGCGGGAACGCTGTTCGCCTGTCTGCGGGCGTTGGGCACCAACGCATCGTTCGGAACGTCCTTCATCGCGCTGATCATGGCATCGATCGTCGTGACCCTGGGACCGATTCCGCTTGGCCTCGGCAGCTTCGAAGCCACATCGACGGCGACGCTGCGCCTGCTCGGCGTTTCGTTCGAAGCCGCATTCGCGGGCACGATGCTCCTGCGGCTCCTCATCCTGTGGCTGCCGCTGGTTCCGGGAATGATATTGATGCGCGGTGCGATGAAGCGCCCGCCAAGCGTGCCACATCCCAGCGGCGCATCAGGAGGCAGCGCGCGCGACGATCATCGCTGAAGCCTACAACCGCAACGTCGGAAGACGCGCGAGACCATCGCCGGCAGGGACGTCGTTCACGCCGCATCGGCGGGAGCGAGCGCGCGACGAACGATCCGCACCGTGGGATCATCGGGGTCCGTGACGGTCGCGAAGCCCATTTCGCGCTCCATGCGCAGCGCCGCCTCGTGGTCGGCGCATTCGATCGCCTCGACGCTGCCGATCCCTTCCGCCTTGGCATAGCGCAAGACATATTCGAGCAGCGTCCAGCTCACGCCCCGGCCCTTCATGTCCGCGCGGGTTGCAAGCGCCACCTCGGCACGGGTCCGGTCGGGATCGGCCGCCAGCATGGCCGTGGCGATCACGTTCTCACGGGCGGCGTCGAACGCCAGGAACGTGATCGTGCGGCGGTAATCAACCCGCGTCATCGCCGCGAGCCGCGCATGCTCAACATGGGCGACGGTGCTCAGGAAGCGGAAGCGCAGATCTTCTGGCGAGACATGCTCGAAGAAGGCGGCCAAAAGCGGTTCGTCGTCGCCGCGCACGGGCCGGACATAAAAGGCGAGGCCCGACTGTGTCACCAGCGAGGATGCCCATTCCATCGGCGCGGGGCGGATGACCAGGTTCGAACCCGCAGGCGCCTGCGCCGTGATCCGCACGCGTGCGTCGAGCGCGACGGCGCCGTCGGGATCGACCAGCAGCGGGTTGATGTCGAGTTCGACGATATCGGGGAAATCGACCGTCATCGCCGACAAGGCATCGAGCACGTCGGCCACGGCCTCGCGCTTGGCGGCGGGCACGTTGCGATAGGCGTCGAGCAGCTTGCTCATGCGCGTCTCACTGATGAGCGCCAGAGCTTGCGCATGATCGAGCGGGGGCAGGGCGATCGCCTTGTCGGCGATGATCTCGACCGCGGTTCCCCCCGTCCCGACGAGGAGGATCGGCCCGAAGGTCGGATCGGTCGCGATGCCGGCGATCATCTCGCGGGCATTATGCCGCACCACCATTTCCTCGACGATATAGCCGTCGATCCGCGCCTCGGGATGCACGCTGCGTATGTGCGTTTCCATCGCGCAAGCGGCGGCCGCGGCGGCCTTTCGGTCATGTAGGCCAAGGACCACGCCGCCCGCTTCCGACTTGTGAACGATATCGGGCGAGGAGATCTTCACCGCGAAAGGCGGCTTCAGCCAGCCACAAGCGTCCTCCACGGTTTCGACAGCGGCGGCGAAGCGGGTCGGGACCACCGCGATGCCGTAGGCGGCGAGCAGCGCCTGAGCCTCCATCTGGTTCAGGGTCTCGCGCTTGTCGGCCCGCGCCGCCGCGACGATCCGTTTCGCCTCGGTCGTGTCGAAGGACCGCTCGCGTGTTTCGACCGGCCGATCGGTAAGCGCGAGCCGGGCCTCGCGGCTGGCGAGCAGATAGCCGAACGCCCGGACGGCATCGTCCGGCGTGGTATACACGGGGATGCCGGCGTCGAGCAGCAAGGTCTCGACCGCCGCTGCGTTGCTGTCGCCCAGCCAACAGCCGAGAACGGGTTTGTCGATACGTGCGCCGCGCGCGATGGCGACCACCTCGCAAACGGCTTCCGCGATCGCCGATGCTTCATTCTGTCCGGTGGGACAATTCATGACGATCAGGCCGTCGACCGTCTCATCGCGCAAGAGCGCGGAAACGGCTTCGCGGTATCGATCCGGGGGCGCATCCCCAATGACATCGACGGGATTGGCGTGAGACCATGTGGACGGAAGAACCCCATCAAGCGCGCCGAGCGTTTCGGCGCGGAGCGGCGCAAGGATCGCGCCGGCACCCTGCAGCGAGTCGACCGCGAGAATGCCAGCACCACCGCCATTGGTCACGATGCCCAGCCGTCCGCCGCGCGGCTCGGCGGCAAGGCACAGGATCTCGGCGGCGTCGAACAATTCGGTGAGCGTCTCGACGAGGACGATGCCCGCACGTTTTAAGGCTGCACGGTAGACATCATAGCTGCCGGCCAAGGCTCCGGTATGCGACATCGTCGCTTTCGCCGCGGCGGCCGATTTGCCGGCCTTGATCGCGATGACCGGCTTTATCCGCGCAGCAGCGGCCGCCGCCGACATGAATTTCGCGGTGTTGGTGACGCCTTCGACGTAAAGCAGGATCGCCTTGGTCGCGGGATCGGTCGCGTAAAGGTCGATGAGATCGCCGAGATCGACATCGGCCATGTCCCCCACCGATGCGACCGCCGAGAAACCGATCGAGCGCGCCTGCGCCCAGTCGAGCACCGCTGTGACGAGCGCGCCGCTTTGCGACAGCAGCGCCAGCCCGCCCTCGGAAGCCTTGGTTCGCGCGAAGGTCGCGTTGAGCTTGAGGCGCGGCGCGACGAAGCCGAGGCAGTTCGGTCCGACGATGCGCAGGCAATGGGACCGCGCCGCATCGAGCATCGCCTGCTTCAGCCCGTTTGCCTGGTTCAGACCGGCAGACAGCACGATGGCGCATCGCGTTCCTTTCTCACCAAGCTGTTCGATGATGCCCGGTACGCTCTCCGCAGGCGTCGCCACCACCGCCAGATCCGGCACCTCGGGAAGATCCGCGATTGTGGCGCACCAACCGACGCCCGGTTGATCGAAGCGGTGCGGATTGACGGCGTATATCGTGCCGTTGAAACCGCCGCGGACGATGTTGTCGAGCACGATCGCGCCCAGGCTGTGTGGCCTTGCCGATCCGCCGATGACAGCGACGCTCTTCGCGTCCGACAGCGGCGAGAGATTACGGATCGACATGGTTGCGCCTCGTTTGATTGGTCGGGCCGTCGTTGGCCTCTCGCCAAAATGTCCGACCGGCCCGCCGGTGAGCATTCGTAGATTCCCCGATGTCGGCTCACCCCCGCCGCCGATAGCCAGACCGGCAGACCCTTACGGAACAATGCGTAAGGAGCGGAGATCGAGACGATGTCGTTCCGGGCAAAAAGCTTCTATAGTGAAAGCAGTTTCAGGCGCGAGAATGAGTCCCTTTCCGCTGCGGACCGGCTGATCGCGCGGACGGAGGCCGCATTCGGTATGCCGGGGTGGGGAAGTTCACGGTGGTCTGGGTTTGGCGTCGCGATCATCGGCGTGCTTGTCGCCGCCGCCGCCCGCGCCGCGCTCGAACCGGTGCTTGGTGATCGGGCGGCGTATCTTCCCTTCGTGCTCGCGATCTTGGCCACGGTCTTGGCTTGCGGGCCGGTCCCGGCCGTGTTGGCCGCAATCATGTCGCTGGGCTTTGGCTGGTACTTCTCGGGTTTCGGAAGGCTCAACGCCGCGGATATCGTCGAGGCAGCGACCTTCCTGGTGGTGGCCGCTGGTATCATCGCGCTCGGCCACCTGATGAACCGGGCGCGGAGACGCGCGAGCGTGAGCGACGCGAAGGCGGATGCGCGTTCTCGTGAGGCGCGGCAGGTGATCGAGGAACTCAATCTCCTGATCGACGGTGCGCATGGGCACGCGATCTATATGCTCGACACGACGGGGCATGTGACGATCTGGAACGAGGGCGCCGAACGGCTGAAGGGGTGGAGCGAAGCCGAGGTTCTGGGTAAACACGCATCGCTCTTCTACCCGCCCGATGCCCGCGCGATCGGCAAACCCGAAGCGGATCTCGCACGGGCACGGGAGGAGGGCAGATTCGAGGAAGAGGACTGGCGTTTGCGCAAGGACGGTCGCGAGTTCCTTGCGGCGGTATCGACCACCGCGCTCGTGGATGAGGCCGGCGAGCTGCGCGGCTTCGCCAAGATCGTCTCCGACATCACCGACAAGCGCGCGGCGGAAAACACGATCCGCGCCCGCGAGGACCATTTGAGTTCGATCCTCTCGACCGTGCCCGACGCGATGGTCGTGATCAACGATCATGGCGTGATTTTGTCGTTCAGCGCGGCGGCGCAGGCGCTGTTCGGCTATAGCGAGGAGGAGACGGTCGGTCGCAACGTGAGCATGCTGATGCCGTCGCCCGATCGCGAGCGGCATGACAGCTATATCGCGCGCTATCTCGAGACCGGCGAGAAGCGGATCATTGGAAAGGGGCGGGTGGTCTTCGCCGCCCGCAAGGACGGTTCGAGTTTCCCCATGGAGTTGTCGATTGGCGAAGCAAGCACCGGCGATCAGCGCATCTTCACCGGCTTCGTTCGCGATCTGACCGAACGACGCCACACCGAGGCACGGCTCGAGGATTTGCGGTCCGAGTTGATCCACGTTTCCCGGGTGAGCGCGATGGGGTCAATGGCATCGACTCTCGCCCATGAACTCAACCAGCCGATCGGCGCGATCGCCAATTATGTCGAGGCGGTGCGCGATCGTCTGGTCGATCTCGATCCCGCCGAATTGCCCATGCTGATCGAAGCGCTGGGCGACGCCGCCAAGGATGCGCTGCGCGCCGGCGACATCGTGCGCCGCCTGCGGGAGTTCGTCGCGCGTGGTGAGGTCGCGCGGACGGTCGAACGGTTGCCGGCGCTCATCAACGAGGCTTCGGTGCTTGGGCTTATCGGTGCGCGCGAGCGCGGCATCGAAGCGCGTTTCGATCTCGATCCCTATGCCTCGCCGGTCTTCGTCGACCGGGTCCAGATCCAGCAGGTTCTCATCAACCTCATCCGCAATGCTTGCGAGGCGATGAAAGATCAGGACGAGCGGCGGGTTACCGTGACAAGCCGCCTTGACCGGGCGGGTTTCGCGCGGGTCACCGTGATGGATACCGGGCCGGGCGTGGCGCCGGAGATCGCGAACCAGCTTTTCACCGCATTTGTCAGCACCAAGCAGGACGGGATGGGTCTCGGCCTCTCGATCTGCCGCACGATTATCGAAGCAAATGAGGGGCGTATCTGGATGGAACCCGGCGAAGGCGGGGGAACCTGCTTTCATTTCACGCTGCCGCTCGCTGAAATGGAGGACGAACATGGTGAGCAATAAACTCGTACATATTGTCGAAGACGACGAATCGATGCGGCGATCGACCAGCTTCGCGCTCAAGACGAGCGGCTATGCCGTGACCGCCTGGAGCACGGGCGCGGCCTTCCTCAAGGACGTGAAGCACGTGGAGCATGGCTGCATACTCCTCGACATCCGCATGCCGGAGATCGACGGTCTCGAGGTGCAGCAGATCCTCGCCGAACGGGGGGTGACGATGCCGGTCGTTATCATGACGGGCCACGGCGATATCGGAATCGCCGTTCGCGCCATGAAAGCGGGTGCCGTCGATTTCCTCGAAAAACCCTTCGACAAAGCAGCGCTTCTCGCCGCGGTTGAATCTGCCTTCGATCGGATCGCCAGGGCGGATGCTGCTGTCGCGAGGGCCGAAGAGGCGGACGTGCTTCTCGGCGTCCTCACCCCAAGAGAACGCGATGTGCTGGGGGGGCTGGCGCAGGGGCTACCCAACAAGACGATTGCCTTCGATCTCGGAATTTCGCCACGAACCGTCGAGGTTCACCGCGCCAACGTGATGACCAAGTTGGAAGTACGCAGCCTTTCCGACGCCCTGCGCATCGCCTTCGCCGCTGGCATGGGCGCGTGATGCTTAGGATCAATACGTAGCGACCCACCGGGCGGCGCCGGGCATCCATTCGCGACAGGCGAAAGGATGGCGTAGGTGACCATGATTCAGGGTGTGCAAAGCAGCAAGCGACCGCGAATTCTTGTCGTGGAGGACGATGCTGGGATGCGCCGGTCGATGCAACTTCTGCTTCAGGGGCGCGGCTTCGACGTTCGCGCTTACGCCGCGGCCGATCCGATGCTGCTGGACGAAGAATTGACCGTGGCGGTGTGCCTCGTCATCGATTATCTTCTGGGTGACAGAAACGGAATCAACGTCCTCGGTACTCTGAGAAATCTCGGGTGGCGGGGGCCTGCGATTCTCATAACCGCTTTCCCGACGGAGGAGTTGCGGCGTGCCGCCTCGGAGGCGGGGTTCAGCGCCTTCCTCGAAAAGCCGTTCAAGGAGTATGCGCTCGTCAACACGGTGGCGAACCTGACCGTGCGGTCCGCCGGTGGCGATTGATGTCCGCTGCGGAAGATCCGGCGCCCGACCCGGCGCGGGGCTCCGATCCTCCCTCCCTGGATCGTCTCTCGCCCCGTGAGCGCGAGGTGTTGGTCGGCATATTGGCCGGCCTCACCAATAAGGCGATCGGAGGCGAGCTCGGCATCAGCCACCGCACCGTCGAAATCCATCGCGCCCGGATCATGCGCAAGCTGGGCGCGACGTCGGTCGCAAGCCTGGTGGCGACGGCGATATCGCTCGGCGCTGGCGCACATCCGCCGTCCGCCGAATGAAGGCGGGTGGGTCGCTCAACCTTCGCTTGCCAGGGCGTGCGCGGTCATGCCCTTGACCAACGCGTCGAACACGATCCGCATGCGGTGCGTCGATCGCAAGTCCTCGTGCATGACGACCCACACGGGAAGGTGAGCGATGAACGTATCCCGCAGCACCGGGAAAAGCGCCGGATCACGGCGGGCGATCGGGTCTTGTACCACGCCGATGCCGAAGCCGGCGCGCACCGCCGCGACCTGGGCCAACTGGTTGTCGGTACGCAACGCGAAGCCCGGCAGATCGGGCCAGACCGCGTTGATCGCGCGCAGCGAAGCCGCGTCGCGGTCGAACCCGATCAGGGCATGCGAAGCGAGATCCGCGGCATTTTCGATCGGGGCGGAGCGAGCGAGGTAATCGCGATGTGCGTAGAAGCCTAGGCGAATACGGCCGGTCGATTTCGCGAGCAGCGCCTGTTGCTTGGGCTGTGTCATCCGGACCGCGATGTCGGCATCACGCCGCAGCAGATCGGATGTCGTGTTGGTGAGCAGTAGCTCAAGCGCGAGCCCGGGGTGAGCGGCATGCAGCGTGGCTAAGATCGGCGGTAACACTTCGACCCCGACAACCTCGCTCGCGCTGATGCGTACGACCCCCGCTGCGGCGTTCGCGGGCGCGGAGGCGGTACGGATCAACGCCGCGGCGGCGGCTGCCATCGCGGCCGCATGTGGTGCCAGTGCCCGTGCCGTCTCGGTGGCGTGAAGCCCTCGTGCCGAACGGGTGAACAGCGCGCCCGCACTCAATTGGGCTTCGAGTTCGGCGATATGCCGGCCTGCGGTCGGCTGGGTGAGACCAAGTGCGCGGGCGGCACTCGACAAGCTGCCCTCGCGGATAACCGCGTCGAAGGTCCGCCACAATTCCCAGCCTGGGCCATGTATATTCATGCAAAAATGTATAGCAGCTATGCCCCTATCCACAATTTCCGATTGGCATCAGACCGTTCATCTCACTCGTGACATCGAGGAGGTGAGACATGACGGTAGCGGTGAACAAGGCTCTGGTGATCGGCGCGACGGGCGGGATCGGTGGCGAGGTCGCGCGCGCGTTGCACGCACGGGGTTGGGAGGTACGGGCGCTCCATCGCGACCCGTCCCGCGCGTCGCAGAGCAACCCCGACCTGCACTGGACCGCAGGTGACGCGATGGATCAGGCGTCGGTCCAGCGGGCGGCCGCCGGCATTCGCGTGATCGTCCACGCGGTGAATCCGCCGGGCTATCGCAATTGGAGCGGGCTGGTTCTGCCGATGCTCGACAATACGATCGCCGCAGCGGTGCGGAACGAGGCGCGCGTACTCCTGCCCGGCACGGTGTACAATTACGGTCCGGACGCGGGCGACGCGGTGGATGAGCACGCGCCGCAAAACCCGCTGACGCGCAAGGGGCGCATCCGGGCCGAGATGGAGCGCCGTTTGGAGCAGGCGACCGCGCGCGGCGCGAAAGCCCTCGTGGTCCGCGCCGGCGATTTCTACGGACCGCGCAGCGGCAATACCTGGTTCGCGCAGGGCATGGTGCCGACAGCGGGTCCGCTGAAGCGAATATTCAACCCTGCGCGGGCAGGTACGGGTCATGCGTGGGCCTATCTGCCCGACTTGGCGGAAACGATGGCGCGCCTGCTTGAACGGCGCGACGAACTCGCCGACTTCGACAGCTTTCAGTTCGGCGGCACCTGGGTGGAGGACAACCGCGATTTCGCCGAGGCGATCCGGACGGCCGCCGGGCGCCCGCGCATACCGATCTATCCATTTCCGTGGCCGCTGGTGCATCTTCTCGCGCCGTTCAACGAAACCGCTCGTGAAATGCGCGAGATGACGTATATCTGGCGCAGCCCGCTGCGGCTCGTGGATGGAAAGCTGCGGAACTTCCTCGGCGAAGTGCCGGCCACGCCCTTGGCCGAAGCCTTGCGCACGACACTCCTGGGGCTCGGGCGCTGCAAGAAACCCTGACGCGACGCGGTGGCGGCTCGCCCTTCGTGATCGGTTGGCCTAGCAGGTGTCTCCCGGAGAGTAAGCGTGGAGACCACATGGCACAGACGATACGGCACGATCGAGGACGGGTGAGCCGTTGGTGGACGCTCTGGGTGGTCGGCGGTGTCGATCACGAGGCGGTGCTGCGCCAGATCGCGGAGGATTCGGGCTGGTCTGGCCGCTACGCCTTCCTCATCGTGATCTCGGCCGCGATATCGCTGCTTGGGCTGCTGATGCCGTCGGTGGCGGTGCTTATCGGCGCGATGCTGTTGTCGCCGTTGATGATGCCGATCATCGGGCTCGGCTTCGGCATCGCGACGGTCGACACGCACGAGATTCGCCGGGCGGCCACCGCTCTGCTCGCCGGCGCGCTGCTGGCCGTGGCGCTGTCGGTCGTGTTCGTCACGCTCTCGCCGATCCAGACGATCACCAGCGAAATCGCCGGGCGGACCCGACCCACTTTGTTCGACCTGCTGGTCGCGCTTCTGTCGGCCGTGGCGGGCGCCTATGCGTTGATACGCGGGCGTGGCGGTACGGTCGTCGGCGTAGCAATCGCGATCGCACTGATGCCGCCGCTGGTGGTGGTGGGCTTTGGCATCGCCACGCTCAACTGGACGGTGTTCGCTGGCGCGCTACTGCTCTTCGTCACAAATGCGATCACGATCGCGCTCACTGCTGCTCTCGTGGCGCGCGCCTATGGGTTCGGCAGCCACCTCTCGCCGCAGCATACCGGATGGCAGCTCGTCCTGTTCGTCGCCGCTTTGGGTCTGTTATCCGTGCCACTCGGCGCGGCGCTGCGCCAGATCGCGTTCGAGGCCGTGGCGCAGCGCCAGGTCCGCGAGACGATCAGCGAACGCTTCGCGAATTCGTCACGCCTCGGGCAACTCGACATCGACTATGCCGCCAACCCCATCCGCATCCGTGCCGTCGTCCTGACACCGAAGCTCGATCCTGCCGCGGATCGTATCCTCGCGACCGACCTCCGCGAGCGGCTCGGGCGGCCGATCGACCTACATGTCGACCAGCTAAGTGTCGGGTCAGGCGGGGGCGGGGTCGAGGCGGCGCAGATCGCGCGAGCCGGGAATGCGGGTGGGACGAGCGATGCCGAGCGTCAACGGCGCGCCGTGGCCGACTTCGCGCTAATAGCGGGTGTCGAGCCGGCGGCGGTCGAGACGGACGACGCGGCGGCGACGCTGAGCGCCACGGCGGCGGCACTGCCCGGATTGTCGATCGCCGGCTACCGTGCGCTCGAGGCGCGGGCCGCACGTGCGCTGCCGCAGTGGACGGTGCGCCTTGTTCCGCCGGCCGAGGCCGCGTTGCCCGCGATCGCGCTCGATGCAGGCGTCATCGACGACGCGGCGCTGACCGCATCCGCCTGGGCGACGGCACGCCGCAAGCGCGCGCTGCTGGTCGAAGGGGGGACAGCCGCGCAGCGCCGCGCGGTCGCCGAAGGAATCGCTGATCGGGGTGGCCGTGCGACGCCGGGCAACCCGGGAGGCGCGCTACGGCTCGGCTGGAGCAGCGATGATCCCGAGGGCGAGGCGCCCACGAGCGACGGGCGACCGGCATCGTGACCGTGAGTGTCGCCCCGCCGGCGCGGACATCGGCGGGAGCTCTTGGTGACGCGCATGTCTCCTAGGAAAGCTACGGCATGGCCTTCACCCGCTAAAGAGCCTGGCGCCTGTTGCGCGATCGGATCGAGGTCACGGCAGAACGTGAGACGGGTAAGCTCACCGCGCTCGGGCCCACCGGCTGATCGCCCCCAAACTTTCGTATCGCTATGCTCGGCAAGGGCGTGTGAATAGATCGGGCGCAAGATCTTCCGAGGAGTTTCGTGATGTCGACCAGAGTGTCCGTGGATACGCAAGCACCCGCGGCGAAACCGCTGACCTACGGCGTCACGCTGGCGATGGCGGTGGCGACGGGGATCGGCGTCGCCAACATCTATTACAACCAGCCGATGCTCGGCGTCATCGAGCGCGACTTCCCCGGCACCGCCGCAGGCATGATCCCGACTGCGACCCAATTGGGCTATGCCGCCGGGCTGTTCCTGCTGGTGCCTCTCGGCGACCTAGTCGAGCGCAAACGGTTGATCCTGATCCAGTTCGGCGTTCTCGCCTTGGCGCTGGTCGCGGCAGCGGCGGCGCCGACGGTCGGTCTGGTCATTCTGGCCTCATTGCTGGTCGGCGCGGCGGCCACCGTCGCGCAACAGATCGTGCCTTTCGCCGCGCACCTCTCCGCGCCCGAACGGCGCGGCGCCACGGTCGGCGTGGTCATGTCGGGGCTGCTCTGCGGCATCCTGCTCAGCCGCACGTTGGCCGGGTTCGTCGCGACCCATTCGGGATGGCGGGCGATGTTCTGGCTCGGCGTGCCGATGGCGCTCGCCGCCTGCGGGCTGATGGCGCTGCGCCTGCCGCGCAGCCACCCCGATAGCGGTTTGCGCTACGGCGCGTTGCTGCGCTCGCTTGTCCATCTGTGGCGTGAGTTCGGCGCGTTGCGGCTGGCGGCGATGACACAATCGCTGCTGTTCGGGGCGTTCAGCGCGTTCTGGACAATTCTCGCGCTGCGGTTGCAGGAACCGCGCTTCGCGTTGGGGGCTGAGGTCGCCGGGCTGTTCGGCGTCGTCGGCGCGGTCGGCATCCTCGCGGCGCCGATCGCAGGGCGAATCGCCGACCGGCGCGGGCCGCATCAGGTGATCGCGCTCGGCGCGGTGCTGACGCTGGCGTCATGGGTGATATTCGGCCTGTGGACGTCGATCGCGGGGCTGGTCGCGGGCGTCATCCTGCTCGATTTCGCGGTGCAGAGCGCGCTCGTCTCGAACCAGCACGTCGTCTACGCGCTGCGGCCGGAGGCGCGCTCTCGGCTCAACACGATCTTCATGGGCGCTATGTTCCTCGGCGGCGCGGCCGGTTCGGCGGCGGCGACGATCGGTTGGAACCAGGGCGGTTGGAGCGCTGTCGTGCTGCTTGGCGGCGGGTTCGCGCTGGTCGCCGCGGCGCTGCAAGTCGGCAGCCTGCGCGCGCGGGCCTGATCCATGCGGATCGTGATCGCCGGTGGCTCGCTAGCGGGTCTGTTCGCCGCCGGGCTGCTGCGGCGGGCCGGACATGAGGTTATCGTCTTCGAGCGGTCGCGCGGCGGGCTTGCCGGGCGCGGTGCCGGGCTGGTCCCGCAGGAAGAGGTTTTCACCGCGCTACGCGCGCTGGGGCTCGATCATCTCGCGGCGGTCGGTGTGGTCGCGCGCGAGCGAATTTTCCTCGATCTCGACGGGAGCGTCGCCGGACGCGTCGCCACGCCGCAGATGCAGATTTCGTGGGACCACCTCTATAGCGGCCTGCGCGATCTGCTTGGCGAACGCGATTACACGCTGGGACGCCTGGTTGCGGGCGCCGGGCAGGGGAACGGCGCGGCGTGGCTGGAGTTCGAAGACGGCAGCCGGGAGACCGCCGATCTGGTGATCGGAGCGGACGGCGTCGGCTCCGCCGTGCGCGGGGCGGTGATCGGCATGGAACAGCACGCGCGCTACACCGGCTATGTCGCTTGGCGCGGGATCATCGCCGAATCCGCGCTGCCGGAGCCGGTGGCGGACATTCTGCTCGATCGGTTCGCCTTCTACACTGCGGATCGCACGCAGGCGCTCGGCTATGTCGTGCCGGGTCCGGCCGGCGAACTCGACATCGGTCGGCGGCGCTACAATTGGGTGTGGTATCGCCGCGCCGACGATCTCGCGGCGACACTCACCGATAGGGCGGGGCGCGCGCATCCGTTTTCGCTCGCGCCCGGGCAACTCACCGATGAAGCCCGCGCGCGGCTGCGGCAGGACAGCGCGACCTTGCTGCCGCCGCAGTTCCGCACCGCGCTCCTCGCCGAGCCGAACCCGTTCGTTCAGGCGATCTTCGACTATGAAGCGCCGCAGATGATACGCGGCCGGCTCGCCCTGGTCGGCGACAGCGCCTTCGTGGCGCGACCGCATACCGCAATGGGTGTCGCCAAGGCGGCGGGTGACGCGCTGGCGCTCGCATCGGCGCTCGCTAAGCATTCGGTCGAGCCGGCGTTGCAGGCCTATCAGCAGGCGCGCCTGCGGAACGGCCGGGCGATCGTCGATTACGGTCGCAAGCTGGGCGCGTTCATGGCTTGACGCATCGGCTGGCGATGTGCGGATTATGCAAATCGGTCGCGGGGTGTGCAAGACGGCAGGGGTAGGGCCAGCACGACGCGTCCGTCGTGAGGGGGAAAGCAGACACGATATGGCGACGACCGCTCAGTCTCCGCCCGCGCCCCCTACCGAGGGCGCTCCGACCACGCGTCGGCGGCGGTGGATATCCACGCTGATCGGCTTCGGCGCATTCGCGCTCGCGGCGATCGTGTTGATCCTCTGCATCACGTCCTGGGATCGGTGGATCGGCGCGCGACGCTATCAGGAGACGATCGACGCCTATCTGCAATCGGATCTGACCCCGATCGGCGCGCGGGTCGCCGGTTATGTACGCGCGGTGCCGGCGCAGGATTTCGAGAGGGTCCGCACGGGGCAAGTGCTCGTACAGATCGACGACGACGATTACCGCGCGAGCTACGATCAGGCCCGCGCCAATGTCGCGGTCGCCGAGGCCGCGATCGGCAATCTCGTCGCACAGCAGGCATTGCAACGCGCGAATATCGCCGCCGCCGGCGCTTCGGTACAGGCCTCCAACGCGCTGGCGCTGCGCGCGCGACAGGCGGCTACGCGCCAGCGGACGCTGCTACGCGATGGATCGGGTTCCGAAGACCAGCGCGAAGCCGCCGACGCGACCAGCGCCTCCGCCGCCGCACAGGTGCAGCGCGATACGGCCCTGAAAGACGCGGCGATCCGTCAATCGGGCGTGCTTTCCGCGCAGATCGCGCAGGCGCGCGCCTCGCTTGCCGCCGCGCGTGCCGCCGCCGAGCTCGCGCGAATCACCCTGCGGCACACCCGCATCGTCGCGCCGCAGGACGGCGTGCTCGGCCAGCGGCAGGTGCGGCCGGGGCAATATGTCGCGGTCGGCGCGCAGCTCACCACGCTG
Source organism: Sphingomonas pollutisoli (assembly GCF_029167165.1). Lineage (NCBI taxonomy): Bacteria > Pseudomonadati > Pseudomonadota > Alphaproteobacteria > Sphingomonadales > Sphingomonadaceae > Sphingomonas > Sphingomonas pollutisoli. The sequence continues at coordinate 14,007 of NZ_JARFNJ010000004.1, read as the reverse complement.
ATGCCGCTGCCGCGCGTCTGGGTGATCGCGAACTTTAAAGAGACCCAGATGACCTATGTGCGGCCGGGGCAGCCCGCGACGATCACTGTCGATGCGTATCCGGGCCATGTCATCCGGGGCCATGTCAGCGGTTACGCGCCGGGCGCCGGATCGCAATTCGCCTTGCTGCCGCCCGACAACGCCACCGGCAACTTCACCAAGATCGTGCAGCGCCTCGCGGTGAAGATCGTGATCGACGATCCCGCGTCGATCGCGGGTCTGCTTCGCCCCGGCATGTCGGTGGCGGCGACGATCGATACCGGGGTCCACTGATGGCGAGCAACCCGCCGAAGCCGTGGCTGGGGATCACGGCGGTACTGTTCGGCGCGTTCATCTCGACGCTGACCGGCCGGCTCTCCACCTTCGGCCTCGCCGATATCCGCGGGGCGGTGCACGCCGGGTTCGACGATGGCGCCTGGATCACCACCGCGCAAACGTCCGGCCAGATGCTCGTCACCCCGATCGCGATCTGGGCGGGCGGGGTCTATGGCCCGCGTCACGTTCTCCTCTACGGCGCGGCGCTGTTCGCGCTCGCCTCCACGCTGATCCCCTTTTCGGGGTCGCTCGAACCGTTGCTCGTGCTGCAATTCCTCGCCGGCGTCGGGTCGGGGACTTTCATCCCCTTGACGCTGCCAGTGGTGTTGCGCTCGATCGCGCCGAAATATTGGGCCTATGGCATCGTCGTCTATGCGCTCAATCTCGAACTGTCGCTCAACATCTCGGCCTCGCTCGAGGGCTGGTATATCGACCATCTCAGTTGGCGGTTCATCTTCTGGCAGAGTGTTCCGCTCGCCCTGGCGATGGTGGCGTGCCTCTATTTCGGGTTGCCACGCGCGCCGGCGCCCCGCATCCCGAGACGCCCAGACCTGTTCGGCGTGATGACGGCGGCGGTCGGGCTCGCGCTGATCTATGCGGCCCTCGATCAAGGCAACCGGCTGGACTGGTTCGCGTCGGGCACGATTGTGGGTTTGCTCGCGTCCGGGGGCATCCTGTTACTGGCGGCGGTGGCGCACGTGGTGACGACGCCGAGCGGTTGGTTCGATCCCAAGGGGGCGCTGCGCTGGCCGTTGCCCGTCCTGCTGCTGATGGTGCTGGTCTTGCGGCTGACCATCCTCTCCACCGCGTTCCTCATCCCCCAATTTTTGATCTCGGTACGCGGCTATCGCAGTCTGGAGGTCGGTCAGGCGCTGGTCTGGATCGCGATACCGCAGTTGATTGCGGCGCCGGTGGCCGCGCTGTTGCTGCGGCGGATGGATTCGCGCTGGACCGCTTGTACCGGACTGATCGCGGTCGGCGTGGCGTGCTGGATCGTCTCGCAGACCCTGACACCGCAATGGGGGCCGCACCAGTTCCTGTCGACCCAGTTGCTGCAGGCGCTCGGGCAGACGTTGGCACTGAGCGGGGTGGTCTTCACCTCGGTGCAGCATATGAAGCCCGAATCGGCGTTGACCTTCGGCGCGATGATCCAGACCGCGCGGCTGATGGGAGGCGAGATCGGGCTGGCCTTCACCGCCACCTTGGTGCGGGTGCGCGAGCAATATGCCTCCAGCCAGATCGGCGAGCATGTCGTGCGTGGCGCCGACAATGTCGCGATTCGTCTGCAGGAATATGCGGCGCTGCTGACGAGCCGCTCGGGCGGGGAGGGCGGCGCGCGATCCTATGCGCTGCTGGGCGGCGCGGTGCGTCAGGCAGCGGAGTTGCAATCGGTGGTCGACGGATTCCTGCTGATCGGCCTGGTCGCCTTTGCCGCAGTGGGTGCGATGTTGCTGCTCGATCGCGCGCCGGCAAGCGCGGCGTCGTACCGGCCGTTCCGCTTTTCCTTCTGGCGCAAGGTGTCATGATGCGCCGTCTCGTCCTCGCCGCTACGCTGGCGCTGGGAGGCTGCACGACGGGGCCGGATTACCGGCCGCCCGAGCTTGCCGCCGGCGCGAGCCGCAATTTCATTGGTGCCCCAGGGGCAGCGACGCCGCTGCCCGACGCATGGTGGACGTTGTACGATGATCCGGTCCTCGACCGGCTGGTCGCGGCGGCGTTCGCGGCAAACACCGATCTGCGCGCGGCCGAAGCCAATCTCGACGCGGCGCGCGCCGCTCTGGCCGGAACGCGCGCGGCGCGGCTGCCGATGACGAGCGAGTCCGCCGGCACGAGCTACGGCCGCACCAGCACGCAGACCCAGATCGCCGGCGCGCTCGGCCGCGAGGCGAAGACCGACTGGACCGACGCGTTCGGCGGGGATGTTGCGTATGAGGTCGATCTGTTCGGCCGTATTCGGCGCTCGGTCGAAGCCGCGCGCGCCGACGCGGATGCCGCCGCCGCCGAGCGTGACGCGGTGCGCGTGCTCGTCGCGTCCGAGACGATCCGCGCCTATGTTTCGGCCTGCGCCGCCGCATATCAGGTCGATGTCGCCAACCGCTCCGCCGACGTCGCGCTGGAGCAGCAGGCGATCGTCTCGCGCGGATTCGCCGCCGGCGGCGCTGCGCGCTTCGACGCCGTGCGCACGACGACATTGCTCGCACAGACGCGTGCCGCGATCCCGCCGCTGGAGGGCGAGCGTCGCGCCGCGCTGTTCGCGCTCGCCGCGATGCTCGGTAGGACACCCGACGCCGCGCCGCGCGAGGCGGAGGTTTGCCGAAAGCCCCCCGAACTGCGCCAGGCGCTACCGGTCGGCGACGGCGCCGCGCTGTTGCGTCGCCGCCCGGACGTGCGGCTCGCCGAGCGTCGCCTCGCCGCCGCGAGTGCCCGGATCGGGGTCGCCGAGGCGGATCTGTTGCCGCGGATCAGCCTGCTCGGATCGGTGTCGACCGCGGCCCCCGCAGGGGTCAGCCTCGGTACGCGTGCATCGACCAGCTTCGGCATTGGCCCGTTCGTCAGTTGGTCCTTTCCTAATCTTGGCGCGGCGCGCGCGCGCTTGCAGGCGGCGCGTGCCGAGGACCGCGCCGCAGTTGCGCGCTTCGACGGTGCGGTCGTCACCGCGCTGAAGGAAGTCGAACAGGCGCTCGCGCGTTACGCCGCCGCGCTCGACCGTGCGCGCGAGCTGGACGCAGCCGAGGCAAGTGCGCGCCAGGCGTTGGACCTGGCGCGTGGCCGCCGCGACGCTGGTGCCGCCAGCCAGCTCGATCTGTTGCTGAGCGAACAGACGCTGATCGAGGCGCAGGCGGCGGTCGCCCAATCTCGCGCACAGCGTACGGATTTGCTGGTGACCGTGTTCAAGGCACTCGGAGGCGGTTGGCAAAGATAAAGCTAACATCCGGTGGAGGCGAGATCATGCCGGCGTCGCCGCTCGGAGTTAAGCCGTATGTTACATCGCGGTGGCTACGGATCATTCCCAGCTTTCGAATCATGCTCCGCCGTCTAACCGGCGACATCGTCTTGATAAGAAACGAAGCGCGCGTGCGTTCGCGTCTCGATCATCCGGTTTGTCCCGTACGTTCATCACCCTCGGTACATGAGCCGATACAGCGCCGGTCGCGCCGGACGTATCCCAGATAGCGACAACGAGGGTGAGTTCTTCCGGCCTGCACGCCGAGCGCCTGTCAGGCCGGACGGACGCGCATTCGCTGTCGTTCCCAACTGCTCCATCACAGAAGGAGGAATGTATGCGCAAAGTTCTGATCGGCGCTTGCTCGCTCGTTTCGCTTGCCGTTGCCGCGCCGAGCTTCGCCCAGGAAATCCCGTCGGGGGTGGCCGCCGTGTCGATCTCCGCCGCGGGTTCGGGCTCCATCGCTAGCTCGCACAACAACGGTGTCTCGATCGCGAACTCATCGGCGGGCAACGCCTCGGCGGCGGGCGCCGCGATGACCAGTGTGGGGCTGCCGCCCTTCCCGCAAGGGGCCACCATGGACACGTACTCGCGCACGCAGGGCGGTACGTCGAACTCGGCGACGAATTTCGGCAACGGCCACGCGGCCGCCGCGGGCGTGCAGGTCGGCGCCGGTGCTGCGGGAGGCCTCTCGGTCGTGCCGACCTTCACCTTCCCCGGCATGGCTCTTCGCGCCCGCTGACACCACGCTGGATCGTGCAAGGGGCCGGGGGAGGATGACCTCCCCCGGTCTCGTCCATCACCAGGAAACAGGGGATTCCTCATGAAACGCGCATCTTTCTTTTTCTTGATAGCCTGCACCATGAGCAGCTCGGCCGCGATGGCGCAAAGCTCCGTGTCGGGATCGGCATCCGGTTCGAACTCGAATTCGGCGGCCACGTCGAACCCGGTCAACACCAACGCGGCGGTCGCCCAGACGCAATCGGGGGCGACCTCGACCTCGGGTTCGAACTCCAACTCCAACTCCAACTCCCAGTCGGGCGCTGACGCATCGAACTCGGGCAATGCGCAGTCCATCACCTCGAATTCCTATGCGCCCGAACGGCAGAAGCTGGTCACCACGCCGAGCGTGTTCACGCCGGCGCTGACCACCACGCTCACCGATACCTGCATGGGGTCGACCTCGCTCGGCGTGTCCGTGCTCGGCTTCGGCGCCTCGGGCGGATCGACCTGGCAGGACAAGGAATGCGTCCGCCGCCTCAACGCGCGCGAACTGGCGCAGACCCTCGGCGATCGCGAGGCGGCGCGCGAGGTGATCTGCGGCAACCCCGATGTGTACGCGGTGTACAACGCACTCGGACGACCGTGCCGTCTCAAGCCGAATGGGTCGCCGAACCCGATGTACGTGCCGGTAGCGGCAGGCTCGGTCGCCCCGGCGATCGCGAAAGTGCCGGACACCCACTATACCGTCTATTTCGCGCGCGATCAGTGGAAGATCGACGCCGGCGCGCAGAAGATCCTCGATGATGCCGCAGGCTCTTACCAGCAGACCGGCACGGCGGCGGTGCAGATCGCGGGCCACACGGACCGCTCGGGCACCGAGGAGCATAATCAGAAACTCTCCGAACGCCGCGCGCAGGAAGTGAAAGCCTATCTGCTCAGCAAAGGCGTTCCCGAACAGGCGATGCTGGTCGCCGCCTATGGGGAGACGCGGCCGGCCGTGCCGACGCCTGATGGCGTTCACGAGCTGCTCAACCGGCGCGTGGAGATCACCTTCGGGCCAGGGGCTGGCTACTGATCCGAGGCTATCATGTCGGGTTCGTCGATGGCCGCCGCAGCCATGATCGCGGCGGCCCTTCCCTTTCGCGGGGCGCTGCCTTGGGCGTGAGCGCAGGCGGATCGCGCTCGTCAAATCCGTAAAACTACTTGTTGATAAGTGCTGTTCTCAGTCAGAGAACGCAAGCTACGCACATGGTCAAAAAACGGCGGCCATACAAACCGATTTCCAAAGGCGAAGTATTCAACCTCGAGAATAGCCCTTGCGGCATCCTGATCTTGTCCTGACCACAATGGTCGGAATCGCGTTCACTTCTGATAACAAGAGGGCGACGGGATCATGAGCGTGAGCGGCGACCCGGTGCGACACAGCAGGAGGGCGTCCAATGCTGCATGGGGATGGGGAGAGGCCGCTGGTCCACGTCATCGACGATGACGATTCGGTACGGCGCTCGCTGGATTTCCTGCTCACCGTCGCGGGGTTTCGCGTGAAACGCTGGCATGACGGCGACGCTTTTCTGAAGGGGGCCGAAAGGTCCGAGCCCGCTTGCGTCGTGTTGGATCTGCGGATGCCTGGAAAGGATGGGCTCGCTGTCCAATCCTCAATGGCCGAGCAAGGGATGAGCTTTCCCGTCATCATGCTTACCGGACACGGCGATGTGTCCGTCGCGGTGCGAGCGATGCAATCAGGTGCGGCCAACTTCCTCGAAAAGCCCGTCGACCGGGAAAAGCTGCTCGAAGCCCTGAATACCGCGTTCGAGCTGCTGCGCAGCGAGGAGAGCCGGCGCGAGCAGGCGCGCTGGGCGGCGCTTCAGATTCGCAGGCTCACCTCTCGCGAGGCCGAAGTGCTGGAGGGCCTAGCCTGCGGTTATCCCAACAAGACCATCGCCTATGATCTGGGCATCAGCGCGCGCACTGTGGAAGTCTATCGCGCGAACGTGATGACCAAGCTGAACGTCAGCAATTTGGCCGACGCGCTGCGCATCGCCTTCGCCGCTGGGTTGGGATCGCAGCAGGTTTGGGCCAAGTCCCGCCCCGCCGCCAACGACTGCGGTCATCCCTGATGGTGCCGAAGCTCAGGAAAAGCCACAATTGCGCGAGCCCATGCAGGTGTGACCCACTTGCAGTCAGGCGCTGGTTGGACGGATCAGCGCCGAGAGCGAGAGCAATCGTCACCATGTCGCAAACCAGCATTCGACAGGATCGCGTTTCCGAAGATGACGATCTCACGCGTCTGTTGCTGGAGCATGCGCCGGCCGCGATCGCGGTTCTCGACACTGACATGCGATATCTGCGCGTTAGCCGCCGGTGGCTCACGGACTACAACCTGAGCGAGAGCAGCATCGAGGGAAAATCTCATTACGAGTTGTTCCCGGAGATCGGCGAGGATTGGCGGGCGGTTCATGGCCGGGCGCTGCACGGCGAGACGGTTTCCAGCGATATCGAGCGTTTCGACCGTGCTGACGGAGCGACCGACTGGGTGCGCTGGGAGGTCATGCCCTGGCGACGCCCCGGCGGGGAGATCGGCGGAATCGTCTTGTTCACCGAAGTCCTCACCGGGCTGGTGCGAAGCCAGACGCGGGCGGCGGCGCTCAACCGCGAGTTGAACCTGCTGATCGACAGCGCCGAGCGACATGCATTGTGCTTCCTCGATCGTCGCGGGCGGGTGATTATCTGGAATGCCGGCGCCCAGCGGCTTTACGGCTGGAGCGAAGTGGAGGCCCTGGGGCGCGAACACAGCTTTCTTTTCCTGCCCTCCGACCGAATGACCGGATTGCCCGCCACGCAGCTACGCACGGCGCTGGAAGAAGGTAGCTGTCACTCGCGCTCGGCGCGCTTGCGCAAGGACGGAACGCAGTTCCTGGCCGACGCAACCGTGAATGCGGTGCGTGATGCGGCGGGCAATGCGATCGGGTTCGGCTCCGTCGTGCACGACATGACGCCCGACTGGGAGCGGATGCAGGCGGCCGAGGCACGCGTCGCGCAGTTACGCTCCATCCTGGACACCGTTCCGGATGCGATGGTGACCGCCGACGAGAAGGGCGATGTACTCTCTTTCAGCCCTGCGGCGCAGCAGATGTTCGGCTACACCGCCGATGAGGTGCTCGGGCGTAGCATCTCCATGCTCATGTCTCCCGACGATGCGCTGAAACACAATCGCGGTATCGAACGATATGGTGCCGATCCCGCACGCGGGCCGTTGACGGGACCGCGAGAGGTCCAAGGGCGCCGCAAGACCGGAGAAGTCTTCTCGCTGAGGCTCTTCGTCGGCGAAGCTACCGCAGGAGGCAGCAAGATTCTCACCGGCTTCATGCGCGATCTCACTGCGGCCGAGCGCGTCGAAGCGGAGCGGCGCACGCTTCAGACACAATTGCTGCGCATATCGCGGATCACGACCGCCGGCACGATGGCGACGACGCTTGCCCATGAACTGAACCAGCCGCTCAACGCGATCGCCAACTACCTTCAGGCGGCGGCCACGCTTGTCGGAGAGGAACGCGCGGACGCCTGTGCGCTGGTCGGCGAGGCTTTGGAGGAAGCGGGCCGCGAAGCCTTGCGTGCCGGTGCGATCGTACATGGTTTGCGGGAGTTCGTTCGCCGCGAGGAACTAGACCGGACGATCGAAGATCCGCATGACGTTACAGCCCAGGCGATGATCCTTGGGGCTGTGGACTGCAAGGTCAAAGGCATCTCCTGCACCTCCAGCGTGCCTCGCACGATGCCCCGCATTCTCGTGGATCGTGTTCAGATCCAGCAGGCGCTGATGAACCTGATCCGTAACGCCATCGATGTTCTTGGGCGCGGCGGCGTTATCGACGTCGGCGCCAGGGTCGATCGCGACATGGTTCAGTTCACCGTGACCGACAATGGCCCCGGCATTTCGGCCGAAGCCGCCGCGAGGCTTTTCAAGCCCTTCCTGAGCGACAAGGCGGAAGGCATGGGCCTGGGACTGTCGATCTGCCGATCCGTCGTCGAAGCGCATGGCGGCCGCATCTGGTACGAAACGGAGGAGGGGAAGGGCTCCTGCTTCCACTTCACGGTGCCCTCGGCGGATGCTTAGGAGCGGGCACGGGATCGTCCGAACGGTACGCTCCGGGACATTGCGGATGGTCGCGGCGACCCGCTGAGGGCAACACCCATCGGGCAGGCGCTCGCCGCTTCGTACCCCCCCGCCGTGTTGTAGTGGGCGCCTGCACTCCTGTGTTGGCGGCTCGATCCATGCTCCTATGACCACGCAGGCGTCGCCGGGATCGCGGGGCTCCCCGCCTGAAGGTCGGGTTCTCCCCGGTCGTCAGCCTTTCGCAAGCCGCTTGACCACCTGTGGCAGCGCCGCGGCGAGCTTGTCGATCTGTGCCGGATCGGTGAACAACGCCGGTGTGACCCGCACGCACGCCCCGGCCGCGACCCCGGTGCGGTGGACGGTGAAGATGCCGAATTCGTCGAGCAGCATTTTCGCCACGGCGATATTGTCGGCCGGGGTGACGAGGCCGCGGATGCGGAACGATGTTATGCCGCCGTGCGAGCGCGGATCGCTCGGCGTCAGGATCTGCAACCCGTCCAGCGTGCGCAGCGGCTCGGCCCAGCGATCGCGCAAATAGCGCAGCCGCGCCGCCCGCGCCGGCGTGCCGATCGCCTGCTGGAAGTCGAACGCGTCCGGCACGGTCAACATCGCGGCGAAATCGCTCGTGCCGGTGTGGACGCGCGCATGCACGCTGTCGAGGTCGCTTTCGCCATTCGCGGGGTCGGGATCGATGTCGCGTACCCGGCTCTTCCGCAGATACAACACACCGACGCCGAGCGGCGCGCCCCACCATTTGTGCAGATTGAAGCCGGCGAAATCGACACCGAGATCGGCAAAGTCGAAATCGAGTTGTCCCCAACTGTGCGCGGCATCGACGATCGCGTCTATGCCACGCGCGCGTGCCATCGCCACGATCTCGCGCACCGGGATCACCAGCCCGGTCCGGTGGCTGAGGTGGGTGAGCAGCACCAGCCGGATTTTGGGGTTGGCGGCGAACGCCCGCGCATAGGTGTCGATCACGCCCTGATATGTCGCGGGTTCGGGGAGCGCGATCCGCACCACCTGCACCCCGCGTCGGGCCTTGAGACCGTCGAAACAGCCGAGCATACTGTCGTAATCGAGATCGGCGGTGAGCACGGCATCACCCGGCCGCAACTTGTTGTAGCCATCGATCAGCCCCTGCAACGCCTCGGTGGCGTTTCGGGTCAGCGCGATTTCGTCGGCGCCGACGCCCAGCGCCGCCGCCACCCGCTGATGTACCGCGCGGTAATCGCCCGCGAAGCCGCGGCGGGTGTAGAAGCTGTTCTCGCGGTTGACCCGCTCGACCGCGCGTTCATAGGCGGCGAGCACGGGTTTCGCCATGATGCCCCAATTGCCGTTTTCGAGCTGGATGACGTCGCGGCTCACATCATATTGCGCGGCGATCTTCGCCCAATAGGCTTCGTCATCGGGGCGGGCGGCGCGGCTGTCCGGCGCCGGACCGCGCCCCGGCATCGCCGCGCCCAGCCGGCCGGCGACGGGCAAGGCCGCCGCCGCGGTCATCATCGCTCTCCGGCTGATCGTCGGCATGCCGTTCGCTTCCTCAGAACTTCATGCCCAGGCGGACATAATATTGGCCGCCGTCGGTATCATAGGGTGCGTTGCGCGAATAGATCAGGCCGCGCACCGCCTGGTTGGTCGCTTCGGCCGGATAGCGGTTGAAGACATTCTCCGCACCGGCGCGGATCGTGAAATGTCGCGCGAAGGTGTAGCTGGCCGACACATCGAACAGCGCGATGCCGCCGAACTTTTGGTAGATGTCACCGGTCGCGTTGCCGGACACGTCGGTCCAGCCGCCATAATAGCGCCCGCGCAGCAGCAGCCCGACCGCGCCGACATCATAGCCGATCGACCCGGTCGCATTGTGTTGAGGCAGACGCTGTTCGAAGACGATCCGCTGGGTCTCGTTCGGGATCGCCGCCGATGTGCCGCTCGTCACCTTGGTGCGATTGTAATTATAGGCGATCGTCGCGGTCGCCTTGCCCGGCCCGACCGCTTGCACATAGTTCAACACCGCCTCGATGCCGCGCGTGCGCGTGTCGAAATCGTTGGTGAAATAGCTGACCGAGGTGAAGCGCAGCGGATTGGCGACGCTGGCGGGCACGGCGACCGACGCGGATTGGCTGAAGCGGCCATCGACGCTGATCTGATAGGCATCGACGCTGCCGGTCAGCCCGAACGCGGTCCTGAACGTCAGCCCGGCGGTGATCGTATCGGATGTTTCGGGCTTGAGCGGCTTGGCGCCGAGCGCGACCGCGATCGGATCGGTGGTGGCGAGACGTCCGCTGTTGAACACCTGCAAGGTGCGGGTATCGAGGCCTTGCGAGGTGTTCGAGGTGTTGAGCTGCCCCGGCGTCGGCGCACGGAAACCGGTCGAATAGCCACCGCGCAGCGCGATGCCGTCGGTCGGTTCGACGCGCGCGCTCAGCTTGTAGGTGAACTTGCCGCCAAAGGCCGAAAAGTTCTCGTAGCGGCCGGCCGCGCCGACGCTGAGCATCTTGACGGGCTGCCATTCCAGATCGCCGTATCCGGCGTAACTCTCCTGGCTGAACCGACCCGCCTGCAACGGGCTGAAGCCGGGGAAGCCGTTCGAATTGGGCGCCAGGCCCGATGCCGCGCCCGGACCGATCGCGTAGGAGGCCGGGTCGCCTGGGCGGACGCTATATTGTTCGAGGCGCCGTTCGCCGCCAAAGGCGATGTTGATCGGCGCGAGACCGCCGACCGGCAGGCGGTACACGAAGTCGGCGTTGAGGTTGAACTCGCGCTGGCGCAGGCGCCCGAGATAGAAAGCGGTCGGCGAGGTCGGGCCGAGCGAAGCGTTGAGGCTCTCGCTCAGCGTGTAGTCGATCACGCTCTGGCCATAGGATGCGCTGAGATCATAGGTGAACGCATCCGCGAGCGCGCCGCGCGCGCCGCCGGTCGCCTGCACATCGCTGGTTTGCGTGCCGAAGCGCGGCGTGAACCCCGTCGGGTACAGGCTGGAGAAGTTGAAACCGGGAAAGGCGGGGCTGGCGCCATAGACCGACGCCGTGCCGGCGGGGTTGCGCCAGTTGAAATCGGTGACGCCTTCGCCCTCGCCGAACGTGCCGAAGCTGTAGAGCTTGAACGCGTTCGAGACGTCGAAATGGGTATTGTAGCCGCCGCGAATGCTTTCGAGATCCGGCTGCCCCCAGCGCTGCACCGGGTTTGGCACCTTCAGCGTGGGGTTCGCGGCCTGGAAGGCGATCGCGTCGGGCCGCTGGCGGGTGCGCGAGGTGGCTTCGGAATGATCATATTCGCCGGTGAAGACGAAGCTGCCGCGGTCGCCGAGCGCCACGCCACCCTGGATGCCACCTTGATATTCCTTGCCGTCGCCTTTGTAATATTGCGAATATTGGCCGAATGCGTTGAGACCGGGCTGGTCGTCCAGGATGATGTTGACGACACCGGCGATCGCATCTGATCCGTATTGCGCCGAAGCGCCGTCGCGCAGCACTTCGATGCGCTTGATGGCGAGGCCGGGGATCGTCGCGAGATCGGGCGCCTGCGCGCCGCGCGTGCCGAGCAGGGCGGAACGGTGATACCGTTTGCCGTTGATCAGCACGAGGGTCTGGTCCGCCGACAGCCCGCGCAGCGTGGCGGGGCGCACGAACGCCTGTCCATCCGCGGCTGGCAGGCGCTGGACGTTGAACGAAGGCAGCAATTGCGCGAGCGTGTCGTTGAGATCGCCGGAGACGCTCGCATCGAGAGCGGTGGCGGGCAGCACGTCGATCGGGGACTGCGAATTGAACTGGGTCACGCCGCGATCGCGCGTGCCGGTGACGATCACCGTGTCGGCATCCGCAATCTGATCGGCGACGGGCGCTTCGGCTGGCGTAGCGACGGGTGCGGCATACGCGAAAACGGGTACGCACAGCGCGACCGGCAGCGCGGCGAACGCGCCGGCCGAGATGAATTTCGTCAAATGATGTCCCCTTGGGCAAAGCGCGGCTTTGCGTTGTTCTCGCCGGCTGGCGACCCACTAGGGGCGCTTTGTGTCAGTATCGCTGCAATCATGAGACGCGGCGATGTCGTTTCCACGACGGATAGGCGCGGACGGGACCGTCAGGGCGCGACCGTTCTCCGTACACGCATGTCACGAGCATCCGGTGTGCAGGGGCAAATTTTTCCGGGCGTTCCGCGCGCATCCTGATCGCACGTCTTTGGCGGAGAGAGTGGGATTCGAACCCACGGTGAGCTTACACCCACGGCGGTTTTCAAGACCGCTGCCTTAAACCACTCGGCCATCTCTCCGCGTGCTGGCTCCGCTTAGAGCCGGAACGCCGATTTGTGCAAGGGGTACGGCCTTTGGGGGTTCATGTCGGCGCGGGCTTGTGCCAGAGTCCTCGCATGCGGGTGTTTTGCAAATCCTTGTCGGCGATCGGCGCGGCCGTCGCGGCCGTGTTTTCCCTGCCGGCGTGTGCTCAGGACGATGCCGGTTTTCAGGCGTTCCTCGGTCAGTTACGCGTGCAGGCGCGGGCGCAGGGTGTGTCGGAGGGGACGCTCAACGCGGTGCTGCCGACGTTGACGCTCAACCAGCGCGTGATTGATCTCGATCGCAAGCAGCCCGGCAACCCGGGGAGCACGGCCGTCCCGCCGTTCGCGCCGTACCGAATCGCGCACGTCGACGCGCAACGGATCAGCCGCGGCCGTACCGCGTATCAGGCGCAGCGCTGGCGCCTGAAGAAGATTGAGGAGGAGACCGGCGTTCCCGAATCGATCATGGTCGCGATCTGGGGAAATGAGACAAACTACGGCGTGGTGATGGGCGGTTTCGACCTGCCGCGCGCGCTCGCCACGCTCGCGTATGAAGGGCGTCGACGCGATCTTTTCACGGACGAATTCATCGGCGCGCTCAAGATGATCGATCGCGGTGTGCCGAGGAGCAAACTGGTGGGTAGCTGGGCGGGCGCGACCGGCGGGCCGCAGTTCCTGCCATCGGTCTACAACCGGCTGGCGCGTGACGGTGACGGCGACGGGCGTGCCGACATCTGGACGAGCGACGCCGACACGCTTGCCTCGATCGGCAATTACTTCAGTAATGCCGGCTGGCGTCCGGGGCAGCCCTGGGGTTTCGCGGTGAACGTGCCCGCCGGGTTCGACCGCTCGCAGATCGTCAACCGTATGTTCAGCCCGCGCTGTCCGCGCGTTTTCCAGCGGCATAGCGGCTGGAAGACGATGGCGGAATGGCGCGCGCTTGGCATAGTACCGCAGAGCCGGACGTGGCCGCGCGATTCCGTTCTGGCGACGCTGATCGAACCGGATGGCCCCGGCGATACCGCCTATCTTTTGACGGGCAATTACCGCGTCATTCTCGATTATAATTGCTCGAATTTCTATGCGCTGTCGGTGGGGCTGCTCTCGGATGCGGTGTCGCAGTAAATGCTCGCGCTGATCGTTCTCGCCGCCGCGCTGGACGCTGCTGACGGGCTTCGCAATGATCTATCGTCCGATCGGCCGCGCACGGGTTGGTCGCAGCCGATGCGCCCCGCCGGCCCGCCGCAGGGCGAAGCGCCTTCGGATATGCCGCAAGGTGCCGGTCCGCGCGCGACGTCGGGTGGTGCGTCGTTCGACATGGTCGCGGTGGCCCGGCCTGACGATGGCGGTGCTCCCGGCGTGTCGGTCGCGGCGGCAGGGGCCGCGCCGGGCAGTTTCGTCGAACTGACCGAACTCGATCACGGCCATACGATTTTGGCGCTGGTCGGCGCGAATGCGGCGCCCGGCGGCACAGCGCTGCTGTCGGCGGGAGCGTTCCGGGCGCTTGGCACCGCTCCGGGGGCTCTGTTGCAAAAATCGTGAAGCTTGAGCATGCTTGGCGGAGATTGGACGGACGGAACGATGACGGATTTCAAGT
>NZ_JARFNJ010000039.1:0-4775 GCF_029167165.1 Sphingomonas pollutisoli | reverse complement strand
CCATTTCGCAGCAGCCGCCTGATCGGCGCAGAGCGACAGCCTACCTCTGACTGCCGCCAATCTTTGCAACAGAGCCCGGCGGCTCGATCCATGCGGCGGGGGGCATTGGAGCCTTTGGGGCAGGGGCCGCGCTGGGCGCTGCCGGGATGGCCGCTGGGGCTGCGGCCACGGGCGGAGCTATGATCGCTGCTGGCGCGATGAACGCTGCGGGGGGAGCCAGCGCGATCAAGGCCGCCTTCGCTGCCGCTGGTGGGGGCGGTGGTGAAGGCGGCCAAACCGGGATGGGCGGCGGGCAACCGCTGTCGTCTGCGGGCGACATGCCGGGAGGCGGCGACAACGGCGGCGGCGGCGGTGGGGGCGGCGGGACGCCCCTTAGCATGGCTATGGGCGGTGATGGCGGTTCACCCCCGGCCAATGACAACAGCCGCCTTCAAGGCGGCTCGGAAGCCGCCAGCGCGGGCGGCGGCACGGCTGCAAGCGCCGCTGCGGGCAGCGAGGCGGCCGATCGTGAAGACAGCAACGGCGGCGGCGCTGCCGGTGGGTCGCCTGCGGGGGAGGGGGAGGCCAGCTCCGCCAGCTCGCAAGGTGAAGGCACGCCCGCAAGTGGCGATACTGGCGGCACGCAACGCACCGGCCTTAGCCGGGCGGCGAAAACCGCAAGCATCCTCGGCGGCGCTGCCGCTGGCATGGCGGTGGATGCTTTGAAAGAGCGGGTGGGCAATACGGTGGGGGGGCGATTGGCGGCCAATATCCGCGCGTCGGCCGCGTCGGCATCGTCGGGAAGTGAAACGCTCGCTCCCGCGACCGGCGCGGGCAGTCCCGCCAGCTCGTCCGATTCATCGCCGCCGCCCACGGCGCAATTCGCGGGAGATACCATTTCGGCCGCCCGTGATGCGGGCGACATGGAGACGCCAGAGGATGAAGTTGCGGCCTTCGTCCAGAGAAGGGGGGACAGCTAATCATGGCCGCTGATCTGCCTCCGGTTGTCATAGAAGAACGGGTGCAATGCTCGATCGCGGCGGCGCTGCGCTATAACATTCCGGCGAACGTCATGTTGGCGGTCGCGGAGCAAGAGAACGGGCGGCCCGGTGCGCGCGTCCAGAACACCAATAACACCGCCGATCTTGGCTCGATGCAGCTCAATTCCAGCTATATTCAATCGCTGGCACGCTACGGCATCCGGCCCGAATATGTGCTTGCGCCGGGGTGCTATCCCTACAACCTCGCTGCATGGCGTATCAGAAACCATATCCGGGATGACAAGGGCGACCTGTGGACGCGGGTTGCCAATTATCATTCCCGAACGCCGGTCCATAATGCCCGTTATCGGGCGCTGATTATGGCGAAAGGCGCGCGCTGGGAGGCGTGGCTTTCCTCGCGCTATAATACCTACAGCGTGAACGGCGTGCCGGTAAGCGGCGGCGCTCCTGCTACGCGATCGACCTCGATCCCGCTCACGATCACGATCACGGCAGCCGACGCGACGGGCGGGGGCCAGCTCGCAGCGCAACCGGCGATCGTCCAGCCCCAAGGCAGCGCCGACGCCTCGGCGGGCTATGTCGCCTCGATCTTGGCCGCTGCGTTCAATGCCCGCATAACCGATACGTGGCGGGCGCTGGAAGCCAATTACGGGGCCGCCAACAGCTTTCACAAATATGGGCAGGCGGTGGATTTCGTGCCGCGTGCCGGGCTGCACACGATCACGCGCGAGCAAATCCGCGCCGTGATGGCGCAACATGGTATTCGCGTGGCGGAGCTGCTGGGGCCGGGGGACCGGGGCCATGCCGATCATTGGCATCTGGCGTTCTATACCGGCGATCAGACTCGGCCGCTCGATCGCGCTCAAATTGTCGTCGCCAGAGCGGAACGCGGGGTAGGGGGCCTAACCTCGGCGGCCGTGCAGCCGATGGGCAGCTATGAGGCTGCGCCAGCTCCGCAAGCCCGCGTCATGGCGGCTCGGCCGAACGCCGCGCCTATTTCCGTTGCGGTGAATTTCCGGCGCGACATGCTGCATCCTTCGCCTACCGATCCCACGGCGGACCCGCGCTTTATTCCGCGCACAATCACCGCCAGCAATTGAAGCGACGGCGCGCTAGGCGCTCAATTCGGCAAGCCGGTGTGGGCGCTGATCCCCATCCCGGCCAGCTCCTCAATGAGCCAGTCTCGAAAGTCCGAAATGGATTTCGCGCCTTCGGCCCTCAAGGCGGCAACGTCTTCCTCTTTGAAACTCCAATCGTCCTTGCCGATGTGGCGCAGGGCGCGCCAAACGCAATGCTTCTGATAGCTGTAGATCGCGCAACGGAGATACCCGCGAACGATCTTTTCCATAGCCGCATCGTCGTTGCGGTGGCGATCTAGCAATGCGTCAAGGTCGGCTATGGACGGATTGGGATCAAGCATGATCGGCCTCGATCTGTAAGGCGAGCTGGGCGAGGCGATCGGCAGCAAGCAAGTCGTCGGCCGCTAGGTCGATAGCGAAGGGTTCGCCGGGTTCGGGCGGCCGTCGATCGGCGGCGAAAGCGGCAAGATAGGGTTGCGCCGCGTCGGTTTCGATCCAACGCCAGAAGGCAGGCCCTTGGCCGAATAGCCCGGCCTCGAACATATCGAGCCGGGCTTGCGCGAAATCATCGCACATTAGGCGAAGTGGATCACGGCCGATTCAGTGGTCCGCCCCTGCGGGCGCACGACAATATCGACCTTGCAGCCAAGCCGGGTGAGCATGGCTAGAAGCCGCTCAACCGAGACGCTGCGGAACTGGCCTCGCAGGATGCGCGACAATTCCGGTTGGGTAGATCCCGTAACCTTGGCGGCGGCGATCTGCGTCAACTTCCGCTCCTGCATGGCCTCGGCCACACGGGTAACGAGCTGGGCTTTCAAAAGGTGGGTGTCGGGGTCGGCAAAGCCTAGATCGGCAAAGACATTGCCGCTGCCTTCCTCAATGATTTCGTCCTGTGCGCTCATGCTGTGCCTCGCGGGGTCTGGTGTTGCCGGTGATGCTCCTCGGCGGATTTCAGCCGCGTTCGGATCAAATCCATATCGGCCTGCGGCGTGGCCTTGCCCTGCTTGGATTTCTTCTGGAAGGCGTGCAGGACATAGACCGCCTCCGCAAATTTGACCGTATAGACCGTGCGGAACGTATCGCCTTGGTAGTCGTCTATGATCTCGACCACGCCAGCGCCGCCAAAGCCCTTCAAGGGCTTAGTGCTGGGGTGCTGTCCGCCCTGCTGCGCGAGGTGCAGGGCATAGCCCATTACGTCCTGCACATCGTCCGGGAACTCCCGAAAATCGCGCTTTGACGATGCCACCCATCGAACCGGCCGTTCAGTATCCATCGCGGCTATTATGCACAAATATACATAGCTCGCAAGCGGAAATTATGCGCGTATGTGCATACTGCGTGAGGCCCGATGCTATCAGCGGAACGATTGTCGGCCGCCGCGATCGGGGCGGCTCAATCGAGCGCCCTACGCGACGAATGTATCAACGCCGGGGATGCAGGGCCGCAATTTTATGCTAGAGGCCCGGCGCGGCCCACGCCCCCCAATTTGTGCGGCCGTCCACTTCCGACGATGGCCCGCAAGGACTCGCCATCGTCGGAAGACCAACAAACAATCTAGCCGATGCCACGCGCCGCCCCCTGTCCGGGCAGGCGAGGGATGCTTACCGTTGTAATAAAATTACTGTTCAATCTGGCCCTAGTTGCGCGTGCAATTGCCCTATTGTTGAGTCATCGTCCCCCTACAGCGACCGAAAGGAGGACTAGGCTATGGTTGATTCTTCCAATATCTATCGAGAGCAACGGAAAGCGGTTGCCCTAGAGTTCATGGAAAAAGCTCTTGCGATACTCGTTGAGGTCGATGATTCAGCCGCAGATTGTTATCTCCAACAATCAATAGATACGTGCATGGCGTCACCGCGCATGACATTTCCCGAAGATGAATTTTGGGATTGTGTTGATGAATTGCCGCATTTGACCGATCGCGTCTTGTTCCTGCATCGGCAGAACGGGCTTGCGATCGAGCAAATCGCCAAACGACTAGGCATCGAACAGAAAGAGGCGGCCGAACGGCTTTCCGTTGGGCTTGCCCTTGTTCGCGGCTCATTCAGCCTGATGGAACATTAATCGCCGGAATCGGGGGGAGGGAGCATCTTGCCGAGTGTGGCGACCAATTCACCGGGCATGTAGGGCTTGGCGATATAGGCAGCGCCGTTCGGCAATTCGCCTGCACCTGGTCGCACACGGCCAGAGGTAACAAGGACCGGCATGGATGGCCATCGGTCGCGGACGGCAGCGGCCAAGGCGAGGCCGGTCATTCCGGGCATTTCAATATCGGTGAATACCGCGCCAATGTCATCGCGGCCGTCAAGGATCGCCAGAGCGTCGGCCGCCTCGCACGCCTCAAAGACGCGATAGCCCGCGTCCATAAGAATGTCGGCCGCCATCGTCCTCACTAGGGGTTCATCCTCCACAACCAGCACGGCCGCGCTGCCCGATCCTAATCCCATTTTCCCGGCTCCCCGTCCTTTTCGGCCTTCTCCTGTGCCGCATCACGCAACATTCCCGCCCAGCAAGCGAGGATCAAACCTTCATCGGGTGCGGTTTCCCCGGTGATGACAGCGTAAATCCCCAGCACGTTGGAGGTTTCCTCCACCGTTGAGACGCCTTTCCCTTCCAGCAACCCGGCGAGGACCGCTAGCTGTAGCGGCTTGCAATGATGATCGCCCGGAACTGCAATAAATGGTAGTTTCCGGCCCACTTTGCGTGAGACGTTCAG
>NZ_JARFNJ010000038.1:1816-5105 GCF_029167165.1 Sphingomonas pollutisoli | reverse complement strand
TTGGTTGCGGGGACAGGATTTGAACCTGTGACCTTCAGGTTATGAGCCTGACGAGCTACCGGGCTGCTCCACCCCGCGCCAAGGATCCCCGCGTGGGTGTGCGGGGGGAGACATGTGAATGGGTTCCGAGAAATCCGAGTATATGTTCCTGCGCACCGGCTTCAATGCCTGGCGACGACCTACTCTTCCATCGCTTAAGCGATAGTACCATTGGCGCGGACTGGTTTCACGGCCGAGTTCGGGATGGGATCGGGTGGGGCACAGACGCTATAGCCACCAGGCAATGGAGCCGGTGCGTAAGAACTGTAATCGGGTCTAAAATCGATGCACGCTTCGCTGTGTTGGTGTTTGTATCAGGCGTTGCAGATGATCATCCGCGCGTCTTTGACGTACTGGCTTCCCAGGATTGTCATTGATGGCGGGACTCTCAAGCGCGAATAGAGCAATTAGTATCGGTTAGCTCCATGCGTTACCGCACTTCCACATCCGATCTATCAACGTGATGGTCTTTCACGGCTCTATGAAATCTTATCTCGAGGGAGGCTTCCCGCTTAGATGCTTTCAGCGGTTATCCCGTCCGTACATAGCTACCCTGCTGCGCCGTTGGCACGACGACAGGTACACCAGAGGTACGTTCAACCCGGTCCTCTCGTACTAGGGTCAACTCCTCTCAAATTTCGACGCCCACGGCAGATAGGGACCAAACTGTCTCGCGACGTTCTGAACCCAGCTCACGTACCACTTTAATTGGCGAACAGCCAAACCCTTGGGACCTGCTCCAGCCCCAGGATGTGATGAGCCGACATCGAGGTGCCAAACAACCCCGTCGATATGAGCTCTTGGGGGTTATCAGCCTGTTATCCCCGGCGTACCTTTTATCCGTTGAGCGATGGCCCTTCCACGAGGGACCACCGGATCACTATGACCGACTTTCGTCTCTGCTCGACTTGTCAGTCTCGCAGTCAGGCGGGCTTATGCCATTGCACTCTAACAGACGGTTTCCAACCGTCCTGAGCCCACCATCGCGCGCCTCCGTTACTCTTTAGGAGGCGACCGCCCCAGTCAAACTACCCGCCACAGAGGGTCCCTGATCCAGTTTCATGGATCGAGGTTAGACATCAGAAAACAACAGGGTGGTATTTCACCTATGGCTCCACACCGGCTGGCGCCAATGCTTCAAAGCCTCCCACCTATGCTACACAGTTCTTTCCTAATGCCACTCTGAAGCTGCAGTAAAGGTGCACGGGGTCTTTCCGTCTAACCGCGGGAACCCCGCATCTTCACGGGGAATTCAATTTCGCTGAGCATGTCCTGGAGACAGTGGGGAAGTCGTTACGCCATTCGTGCAGGTCGGAACTTACCCGACAAGGAATTTCGCTACCTTAGGACCGTTATAGTTACGGCCGCCGTTTACCTGGGCTTCATTTCAGAGCTTGCACTCCTCCACTTAACCTTCAGGCACCGGGCAGGCGTCAGGCCCTATACGTCGTCTTGAAGCCGACTTAGCAGAGCCCTGTGTTTTTGCTAAACAGTCGCTACCCCCTGGCCTGTGCCCCCCCATAATGCTTGCGCACTGTGGGGGCCTCCTTCTTCCGAAGGTACGGAGGCAATTTGCCGAGTTCCTTCAGGACACTTCTCTCAAGCGCCTTGGTATACTCTACCTGACCACCTGTGTCGGTTTCGGGTACGGTCTATACGGTGGGGCTATTTCCTGGAACCTCTTCGAAGCCCACCCAATCCAATAAGGGTGAACAACACACGAGATCCGTCACACACCACCAGGCCCACGAATATTAACGTGGTTCCCATCGACTACCCCCTTCGGGCTCGTCTTAGGGGCCGGCTCACCCTGCGCGGATTAGCCTTGCGCAGGAACCCTTGGTCTTTCGGCGAGAGGGCATCTCACCCTCTTTATCGCTACTCATGTCTGCATTCGCACTTCCGATACCTCCACGGCCCATTACCAGACCGCTTCACAGGCGTACGGAACGCTCCGCTACCACGTGATCATAAGATCACATCCTAAGCTTCGGTGCATCACTTTAGCCCCGTTACATCTTCGCCGCAGAACCTCTTGTTTAGACCAGTGAGCTGTTACGCTTTCTTTAAAGGATGGCTGCTTCTAAGCCAACCTCCTGGTTGTTTTGGAAGTTCCACATGCTTTCCCACTTAGTGATGACTTGGGGACCTTAGCTGTAGGTCAGGGCTGTTTCCCTTTTGACGACGGACCTTAGCACCCGCCGTCTGTCTCCCGGATATCACTCTCAGGTATTCGGAGTTTGGTTAGTATTGGTAGGTCTCGCGACCCCCGCAACCATCCAGTGCTCTACCCCCTGAGGTGTCCATCCGAGGCACTACCTCAATAGTTTTCGCGGAGAACCAGCTATTTCCCGGCTTGATTGGCCTTTCACCCCTAAACACAACTCATCCGGTAACTTTTCAACGTTAATCGGTTCGGACCTCCAGTGCGTGTTACCGCACCTTCATCCTGGTCATGCCTAGATCGCCGGGTTTCGGGTCTAATACACCAAACTCATTCGCCCTATTCAGACTCGCTTTCGCTGCGCCTACACCTATCGGCTTAAGCTTGCTTGGTACATTAAGTCACAGACCCATTATGCAAGAGGTACGCTGTCAGGGCTCAAGACCCCTCCAACTGCTTGTAGGCAATCCGTTTCAGGTACTGTTTCACTCCCCTCATCGGGGTGCTTTTCACCTTTCCCTCACGGTACTAGTTCACTATCGGTCGCATACGAGTATTTAGGCTTAGAGGGTGGTCCCCCTATGTTCAGACAGGATTACACGTGTCCCGCCCTACTCAAGTCCTGATATCTCACTTTCGCATACGGGGCTGTCACCCGCTACGGCCAGTCTTTCCAAACTGTTCTGCTAGTTGAATATCAGGCACTGGCCTGGTCCGCGTTCGCTCGCCACTACTAACGGAATCTCGGTTGATGTCTTTTCCTCCAGCTACTGAGATGTTTCAGTTCGCCGGGTTCGCTTCACGAAAGCTATGTATTCACCTTCATGATACCTCACTCCATTTAGCCCAACCGTGTGTCACCACACGGCAGAGTTAAACGGGATGGGTGGGTTTCCCCATTCGGAAATCTGCGGGTCAAAGGTTGCTCACACCTCACCGCAGCTTATCGCAGCGTGCCACGTCCTTCATCGCCTGTATGCGCCAAGGCATCCACGAATTGCCCTTACCTCACGCTTGAGAGTCCGCACCACCAATGACAATGCTGGGCTGGTCGTCAGACCAACCAAAACTCGGCAGAGCAGCAAC
>NZ_JARFNJ010000037.1:0-5782 GCF_029167165.1 Sphingomonas pollutisoli | reverse complement strand
CTTGAAATCCGTCATCGTTCCGTCCGTCCAATCTCCGCCAAGCATGCTCAAGCTTCACGATTTTTGCAACAGAGCCACCTCGTCACCAGCGCGGAGCTGGGCGAGCATCTTGGCATATTCCGGTTTGAGGACGGCCCCGCCCGAGACGCCCTCGTCTCGATAGATCTTCTCGCAGCCATAGGCTTTGAGTTCCTGAACCTGCATCCGCAAGTTCTGCTCGCCGGTCGATACGCGCGCGTAGCCGATCTTCATGGTCGCTTTCCGGTCTGCGGAGTTGGCTCCCAGGGGTTGATGATCGCAACGCCGGTGCGCGCGAAGTCATCGACATTGCGGGTCACGACCGTCAGCCCGTGGCGGTGCGCGGTTGCTGCGATAAGGGCATCCCGTTCGGCTGCGGGATCTGGAACGTGATAGGGAGCGCAACACAGCGCGACTGCCTCATCGACTGGTAGGATGCGACCGGCAAATGTCGGCCGAACCATATCATCAAGCCAGTGCCGGAGGATCGCGCCCTGGGCCTTGTCCTTGCGCTCGCGGAGGCGGACTCCGATTTCCAGTTCAAGGATCGTGATGGCCGAGAGATAAAGCGCGGCCTCATCGATCTGCGAGGCCCACTCGATGATCGGCGCGGCGGAGGGCACATTTCTCCCCTTCCGCATTTCCGAAACGGCGTTGGTGTCCAGCAGGAACATCAATCGAGGTCGGCAGGCTTGAGGCCGATACGGACGCGGGGCGGATCAAACTCGATGTCTGCGGCTGCGGGAAGAGCGAGCTTATCGACGATGGAGCCCTTGGACGTCGTCAGCTTCCGGTACTCATCGATCCGCAACAAGACGTGCGTCGGGTGGTTCCGGTTCGTGATGAAAACGGTCCCGTCGTCGGTCGCCTTTTTGGCGCGTCCCGGGTCTCGGTTGAAATCCTTGCTGCTCACATAATGCGCGCCCATCGCTTTGATCCTCCGGCAAGATATGGTATGTACCATACCGTAAGGCGAAGACCCCGGCTTTGTCAATTTAATCCGACGTAATTCACATTAATTTGAATCGGCCGATTTTGGCATTTTTTTCCGACGGATTTCTGCGGGTTTTTTGGGGGTCGGTTGACAGTGAAGAATACGATCGTTTTGTTGACTGTCAAATAACAGTTTTTTGCAGCACAATTTAATTGACTCGGGGCATTGGTGTGATAGCATCCGATGAACATGCTATCACGAGGCGAACGAAATGCCAGCTCTGACGATCCGCAACATCCCAGATGACATTCACAGAGGGTTGAAGGCCCTCGCGGCAAAACATGGGCGGAGCGCGGAGGCTGAGGTTCGCGAGTTGATCGCGTCGGCCGTATTTCCTTCGGAGCGCCAACGTCTCGGTTCGGCGCTCGGCGACATCTGGGGTGGTGTAAGGCTCACCGAGGTTGAGGCTCGGGTCATCGACCGTGCGCGAGATCGCGTACCGGCCAAACCGATGAGCCTGGGGGAGTGATCGTCCTCGATACCAACGTCATATCGGAGATGATGAAGGCAGCCCCCGCTCCGGCCGTTGCCGGGTGGCTTGACGCCCAGCGCGCCGAAACGCTTTATCTCTCGGCGATCACGATCGCGGAGATCCGCTTCGGGATCGCCTGTTTGCCGGAGGGCAAGCGGCGGGACGCGCTTGCGGGCGCATTTGCATGCACCGAGGATCTCTTCGCCGGTCGCGTCCTTGCGTTCGACTACGCGGCAGCGAGACGTTACGCGGACCTGGCGGCATCCGCGCGTAGCGTGGGGAAGGGCTTCCCCACGCCAGATGGCTACATCGCGGCGATCGCTGCCACGCACGGTTATGCGGTCGCAACCCGCGACGTTGCCCCCTTCGAAGCTGGCTTCATCCCGGTTATCAACCCTTGGGAGTATGGTAATGGCTGAGACTCACAAAAGCGATCTGACTCAGTGGGATGATTGGGAACGGATCGAGACTGCGCCTTCGGGTGTCAGCATTATCATGGCGTGGACGACGCCTGGTTTATGGCAGAAGTATAACGAGGGGCTGGATTGGGTTTGGCCAGCTCGTCACCGGCACGCTCAAGCCGGTTCTCCACCGCGATCATGTCGCGCGACGTGAACCGCTCCTGGTCGCGCCCGTCCTTCCCCAATGCGACCAACTCGGGCGATCCCCGAACCGCTCCCATCACCTGGTCGAACTGCTCCTTGCCGTCGCTATGCCGGAACGCGAACGTCGCAAGGTAGCGGGTGGTGAAGGTGGCCTGCTGCCGCGTGATCGCGTCCAGCGCGACATTGGGATCGGCGATGATCTTCGCGCCGTTCTCACGGGCGATGCGCGTGTGATCCTCGATCCGCTCCGCCTCAAGTCCCTGCTCCGGACGACGCGACGCAGCAGGGCCGATCTTGTGCTGCGGCTCCAGCACGATCCCCTGCGCCTCATAGCTGCGATGATCGATCCGGCCTTCCAAACCCAACTCGGCCATTCGCTCGTTGACGTGCGCGCTCCATGCCTCGCGCCAATCCTTCAACAGCTCGGTCGAGTTCCAGTCACGGTTCTTTTTGCCGAACCCCTCCGGTCCGACATCGCGCATCGTCATCATCACATGCGCGTGCGGCTTCGGCGTGCCGTCCTTCGCCTTGTCCCAATGCACGTTCAGGTCTGCGACCATCCCGCGATCGACAAACTGCTTCTTCACGAAATCGCGCGCGAGCTGGACGCCCTGCTTCTCGTTCATCTCACGCGGAATCGAGAACTCCACTTCGCGGGCAAGCTGCGCGTCCTTGCGCTTCTCGCCTGCCTCCACCTCGTTCCACAAGGTCGTGCGGTCGTTTAAACGCTCCGGCGCACCCTGCGGCAACATCACTTCGGAATGGATGACGCCCGCCTTGTTGCTGAAATCGTGATCGCGGTTCAGCCGGTCGTCGTGCAGCTCGGATGCGGAACGATAGGCGGCGCTCGCGACGGCGCTCGATCCGTTCGCGCGGCTCACAACCTTGGCGGAGAAATGGTAGATCGCCATGACGCTCTGCACACTGCCCTACTTAGCGCACGTCGGCAACGACGTATAAGCGCGCACTCATCATCCGCTCCGCTCCTGCTGATTGACTTAGTGCTGCATACTGGTCCTTCTAGCTTTACCCTCACGCTAGGTGCGCTAAAATGCTGCCGACCGATGCACAAAAAGGTGAAGGCGATGCGGAAGGTTCGCGATTACGATGCCGAATTGAAGGCGCTGGGTGACAAGGCCCGCGCACTCAAGGCGAAGCGGGTCGAACAGCTCGGTCAACTCGTCACCGCAACCGGGGCCGATGCGCTCGACGCCGAAACCCTCGCCGGCGTGCTGCTTGATGCGATCGGGTCGAAAGATGCGGGCGCAAAGGAGGCATGGCGCGCGAATGGCGCTGCCTTCTTTCAACGGCGTGGGCGCAAAGGTGGCGGCGCTGCTGCAATCGACGGATCGGGCGCTGCGCCTGAACCGGGCGGCAACGCTGCGGGCGGAAGCGGCACAACGCCGAACGGATAACAGGGGCTGGGTCGTGCAACGTCGCGAACGCACACGCCATCTGATTGAGCTGGGCGGGCTGGTCCAGAAGGCCGGCCTGGTCGAGCTGACCGACGACGATCGCGCCACCCTCTACGGCGCGCTGCTCGATCTCGCCGGACGCGCGCGCGGCGATGACGCCGGCGACGTGCTGACGCTGTGGAAGCGACGCGGCAAACGGGCGTTCGATGCGGAAGCGGAAGCTGGATCGTGAGGGGATAACCGATGGCTTGGGTACGCTATGAAATGTGGGATCGATGGCGAGACCTGACCCGGTTTCGCTTCGCCTCGGAAATGGCGCTCGCCTCGTATCGGACCTACGTCAACGGCTTCCCTGTTACGTCCACCGCGCCGCTGGTGATGACCGACCCCGCCGGGTCCGCGTTCAAATGCGACCTCGCCGACTTTACGGCAGTCCTGAACGACGATCAGCAGCTCTACCGCGTGCTGTTCCCGTCCTACGTCGCGCTGGTCGAAGATTTGGGGCGCGAGCTGGTCGAAACGGCTTACGCCAAGAAGGGGGCACAACGGACCGCCTTTGCGGGCATAGATGCGACTGCACCGATCGATCAAGCGGCCGAGTATTGGATCACCGGCACGCCGGTTGATGCGTGGGGTGCGGCGCTGCTGAAATTGGGCAATCGGGGGTGGTCGAGCTTCAAGGGCGGTCGCCGTGGCGTGGTCGAGGCGGTGACGGTCCGCAATCTCTGCGCGCACGGTATCCCCGTCTACAATCAGAAGGCGCTTAATCGGCTCGCCGCCGCGTCCACCCCGTCGCAGAAATTGCCGACTCTCGGCGATCCGATCGTTCTCGATCGTGCGACCTTCTCTCGCCATGTCGCCACGCTGCGCGGGTTTGCTCGGTCGTTGGCGGACAGCGTTGCAAATCTGCCGGATGTTCCATGATCGCCAGAGAGGACAGGTAATGAGCGATTTCGATATCGAGACGATCCGCCGCCAAGTCCGCGCGATGGATTTCGTGCGCGGCACGCCGGCGGAAGTCGCCATGTGGCACGAGGACATGGCGGACTCGCGCGCCAACCTCGTGATCGAGGACATGATCCCGAACCCCAACGAGGATGCTTTCTTCGCGATGATGCTGGACGAGGGCGTGCCCCCTCTCCTCGTGTCGCAAATCCTGCTCCGGCTGCTCGATCATCCCGACGCCGATCGGTCCCTGCCGGTCACGCCGATGGCAGCGCGCTGATGCTTAGGCGACGGATCAGCCCGCTGTTCGCGGTCTTCGTCGCCTTCATCGCCCCTCGGAAAGCGTCAGCGGTCATGTCTCCGCTCGCCGGCTGGCCACGCCCGACGAAATCATGCGGATGCGGCCCGACCAGCTCCTGCTGCTGCGCCAGGGCGAACACCCGCTCGCGGTCGAGAAAATCCGCTACTACGACCAGCGCGAGTTCGCCGGTTTGTTCGATCCTGCGTAAACGATGCGCGAAAGGTGAGCTTTGGGGTAGTGCCTCACCTTCCGAGGGGGGTTCGCCACGGTAGCAGCCGCGACGGAGCGGGTGATCGGATAACGATCTACGAAACCGATCGCGGAGTAGCTGATCTAAGCACCAACAGCGAGGTTCGGTGCTGCAAGTGTGACGGTTGTGTCGAAGCCCTCTCCCCTGCCCTCATGGCGCTCTTGGGCGGCCCTGGCGCGATATCTGGTCGCCAGCTCGCTACTCTTCTTTCCGCCTAGCATGCGGCGCTTGCGCCGCTCTGGTGACGGCGCAGCCGGCACGCAACGAATAGTGTATCGGCCATTAGGCCGATTCCATCTGCGTATTCTGACGCTGCTTATCCACAGGCTGGCCTACCCCAAAGCTCACCTCTCGCGGTTCAGATTCTCTAATTCTTCTGGTTCAAGATTCAGGGCGCTGAAAGGGCCTGATTTCTGCGGAAGAACGGCTCCAACAGTGAGCGTTGGGGTCGAGTCGCGTGAGTTTCGGGGTAGCATGCGGTGAGCTTTGGGGCCGGTAAAGGTGAGTGTTCGGGCCGGGTCCAGTGAGCGTTGGGGTATTCCATTGGTCGAGCTAGAAGGATCGGTGAGTTTTGGGGTATCCGCCACGCTGCTCTGCCGGGGAGCTGAACCATTTGCCTAGCTCACCTTTCGCGGTTAGGGTGAGTTGGTAAGTCCCTCTTGCTCACCGTTGGTCAAGCCTATGTCGCAACCTGCCGTGGTCGATATGGCTCTGTTGCAAAAATCGTGAAGCTTGAGCATGCTTGGCGGAGATTGGACGGACGGAACGATGACGGATTTCAA
>NZ_JARFNJ010000036.1:0-6836 GCF_029167165.1 Sphingomonas pollutisoli | reverse complement strand
CCATTTCGCAGCAGCCGCCTGATCGGCGCAGAGCGACAGCCTACCTCTGACTGCCGCCAATCTTTGCAACAGAGCCGTCGATATGACGTTCCGCACGCTGGCCCAGAAGGGACGCGGGAATCCCTTCGATCCCGCCAATTACGGGGAAATCGTCAAGCCCGGCGAGCTGGTCGATATTGTAGAGCTAAGCCCCCTCACCCTCGCCGATCGCCGCATTTACAACTTGCTGATCGCCAATGCTTGGGAGCGCATTGGTGAGCCGATCATCCATCGCATCGCGAAATCCGGACTGAAAGGGACGCACCAGGGCAACGAGCGCATAGAGAGTTCGCTGCTGCGCCTCATGGGCACCATCGCGATCGTCACG
This sequence comes from Sphingomonas pollutisoli, assembly GCF_029167165.1. Lineage (NCBI taxonomy): Bacteria > Pseudomonadati > Pseudomonadota > Alphaproteobacteria > Sphingomonadales > Sphingomonadaceae > Sphingomonas > Sphingomonas pollutisoli. Next base: position 6,469 of record NZ_JARFNJ010000036.1, on the reverse strand, counting down.
ATCCGCAAGGATGGCAAGAGCTACAAGCGCCGTGTCCAGCTGCTCGGCCCAAGCGATGAAAGCCTCGAAAAGGACGGCTTCCTTCACTATCGTATCCCAGAAGAGCTGATCGAGATACTGCGGAACAGTCAGGTCTATGCCCGTCTCAAGACGCAGGTGATGTATTGTTTCGAGTCGAAATACGCCCTCTGTCTCTATGAGATGATCGAGCGGCGCATTGGTCTCGAATACAAACAGAAAGAGGAGTTTACGATCGAGGAGCTGCGCGGTTTGCTAAATGTGCCCGAAGGCAAACTTGAACGCTTCGCCGATCTGAACAAATACTGCCTCAAGGTTGCCGTCGAGGAAATCAACAAGCTCTGCCCCTTCTATGTTGATTTCACGCCGATCAAGAACGGGCGCAAGGTCGAACGGGTGGCGCTCCACTGGTTTCCGAAAACGTCCAGCGGCAAGCGCGACGCACAGAACCTGATCGACCAGCACAGCATTGTGCGACGCGCCAAACTGCGTGGCGGGATTCCCGAATTGCCGGTGCTGGTGGATTTCAACACGCCCGCCGCGCAAAGGTGAGCCGCTACCCCAAAACTCACTTTTCGACGATTTCAGTATAGCAGTATGTTTGTATACTCCTATACTCCTATACTCCGCGCGCGACGCGTCCCTTGCCCTTCTTCACGAAAAGGTCGTCCAGCGCCTCACCTAGCAAGCTCTGCACCGTCGTTCCTTCCTCGGCCGCAAGGATACGGAGCTGAGTGCTGACCTCGGGGGCAAAATGTCCGCCGATCAATTTGGTCCCCTGCCGCCCAGCCTGCGCCGGCTTGGACGAGGTTGGCGCGACGATCGGAGTGGGGGTTGCTGGCGTGTCGCCGCCGGTCTTGGCGCGGTCAAGCATCGCCTGAAGCGTGTTGCCCTTCGCCATCACGCAGCCTCCACTTTGTCGTATAGGCGTATAGCCGTATACTCGTATAGACGATTGATTTCTGCTGCGGCCGGGCCGTTCGGCTCGAACTCCTGCACGGCTTGGCCTGCGGCCTGCGCGCGGAAGAACGCCTTGCGGTTGCCGATCGTCACCGGACAGACGGCCGCGCCTAGCTCCTCGACTGCCTTCATCGCATCGCCCGTCTCCTGTCCTTGCGGCGGAACGAATGTCAGCACGACGGCGAAGGCACGATCAAGCTGCCGCACCACGTCCAGCGTGTGCGTCATGCTCATCGTGTCGAACACCGCTGTCTTCGTCGGCACGAGGATGAAGTCGGCGTGTCGCGCGGCCTCATAGGCAACATCACGTGCGACGGCCGCGCCGTCGATCACCACAAGGTCCGTGCCGGCGTCGGCACAGGCCTTGAGCATCGCCGCGAGCCGCACCGGCTGGATTGACGCCACGGCGGGCGTGTCGAGCTGGCGCACGTCCTTCCAGAACGAGGCCGTCGCTTGCGGATCCAGGTCGATGATCGCGGTTTCCTTGCCTGCCTGCTCGGCCGCCACAGCAAGGCACGTCGCCAACGTCGTTTTCCCGACGCCGCCTTTCTGCGACAGGATGGCGAGAACCTTCATGCTACACTCCTACTAGTATAGATTTATACTTGTATACGCATATACGACGTGAAGGGGAAGGGGAGTATCACGGCTCTGGATCGTCGCCGTCACTGTCGAGCGGCTCATGGTGCATCGGCCCATGTTCCTCAATCGGACATAGCGGCGCGCCAGCGGTTTCAAGCCATTTGCGCGCGGTCCTGACAGTGTAGCCGCAAGCCTGGCACTCGCATTTAAGCATCCGCGCTATCTGCTTCTTCGGCGCGGTGGTCTGTCCGCCGGTATCAAGCCTGGCGTGAGGGAGGGGGCCTGCGGCGGCGAGGATCGGCGCAACTACGGTAAGGAACGCATCGCCCGGCGTCGTCGCGCGCATCGGCCCGACCAGGCCCAAGCCTAGCGCGATACGTTTAAACGCTTTCCCGTGTCCGGCTGCGATGCCAACTGCTGCGTGGACCAGCTCGTGCGCGAGGATCACCGCGATCTGCGCGGGCATGGCGTCGGGTGCATGCGCGAGGTCCGGGCGGATGAAGATTTCAAAGTCGCCGTCTGCGCTGCGGCGGTTATCCCAGCACTCGCCGATCGCCTTTCCCTTTCGGCCGGTGCTGGTGAAACCAATCGCGACCCGCACGCGGTCGGGGAGGGAGGTTCCCAACGTCGTGAACAGCGGGGGAGAGGGGGGCAACGGGAATCTGCCGGGGTGGTGCGGGCGCAGCGCAGCGAGCCACGGTCCGGCTGATTGTCGTTGCTGGGGAGAGGGGCGGCGCTTCCTTTCCCCATCTGACGGAGATCTTCGCCGGCATGGGCCGGCGGCATCATGCGGGCCTCGGCCCGCCCACGCGAGCGATCGTTACCCGTCAGGGACGAGACGCCGGCACGGCGGCTCGGTCGAAGCGCAGCGGAGATAGAGCGCGGCCCGACAGGGCGCGCCCTAGCCTTTACGGATGAATTATCTGAAGGCCTGGAAAGTATTTTAAGAAGTCGTCTTGATTAGTCGTCACCAGGGGTACACCTTCCACTTCCGCTAAGGCACCAATCAGAAAGTCTGGAAGGACATTTGTTTTCACAGGATCGCCGGGACCGCGCTTCTTCTGCTTGTATGTCTTGTATGCTTGTCCTGCCTTAAATAGGGCGTCGTCGCTATTACGGAGTCGTTCGAGAGCCCACTCGGCGATAGCAGCATCCGTCTCTTCTCGCGACTTCATGCCTGCCGCTAGTTCGCTATATACGATATCGGCAATGACAAGGGGTCCTTCAGCTCGCCGCTCCTCGATCTTCGCAACGGACCACGCATGATGCGTTTCGCCATGATTGATCGCTGACATGATGGCGCTGGTGTCGAGGAACGTGGTCATTTATCTCTCGTGAGCCTCATCAATTCCTCGACGGACATTGTCGGCGTGACGTTCGCATCTTTGAGGCGGGTCAAGGCGCGTTGGGTATGGGCTCGTATGAAGCCCTGCAAATCAAACGCTTCCAACTCGTCCGCGTCTATGACGTCAAACCCGGCGTATTTGGCGAGCATCGCGCAAGCTCGCGGGATCGTCTTCAAAATCCGGGGATTTGATGGATGCACCGCCCCCTGGGGCCGATTGTCGTTCGCCGCGAACCATTGAACGTCCGGAATTTTCAGCTCGGTCCGCTCGCGAACGTGCTCGTCGGAAAACCGCTCTCGGCCACCGCAGGCAGCATAAAGCGTGACAAGATGCTTGGTAGCGAGATCCTTTTCGAGGCTTCTGGCACCGGCAACCTGCGCGAAGCTCGATCCCGTCAAAAGCGAGCCATACCGCTCTGATGGAACATGCTCTCCATCAAGCTCTCGATCTTCTATGAGGCGATCAAGTGCAAGAAACAAGGCATCCACCCACCAGCGCTCAACACGCTTGCTGGAAAAGTCGGATAGATGGCCGATGTCGTAAATATACTTTAGATTTGTCGACAGCTTTCTAGCTGACTTCGCTTTATACCTTGAGTTCCCTTCAACAAATCGCTGTATGTCATTAGCAGATATACGCTTGGTGCTCCAACCATACTCGCCTGCTACTTTCTCTGATACGTAGTTGTTGGCCCAAAGCGCTGGCCGTCTCTGTGCAGCGTCTGCGCCTGTCCACCGGCCAACATAGCTGAAGTTCAGCGCAAAGAGGGCTAGCCTATCAAAGTTCGCGGTGTGTGCGGCGGTCAGAGCCTGGAAAACTAGATCATCCGCAATAAGATGATCGACGCCGTTCTTGCTCTTGTTAAATAGGAAGAAGTTGATCGGAATATATTCCGAATGGCCGGACTGCGAAACACGCTGGCGGAACACCTCGCGGGGTACGTCTTCCATTTTTCCATCGAACCCGATCCGAATGCTCTCATACAGCTCCAACAATCCATTAGCGGGCGGTCCCCAGCTAAAGTTCTTGGTGAAGCTACCTGGCTTCCAATCCTGCTCGCCAGCAGCCATTAGGTGTCGATCGTCCCCTCGCATCTCGCATTACGCGAGCTGGTGGTCGCAGGCATACGGTTCTCGCATCTTAGAGGCAATCCGTGCCACCTGGGCAGATCGGAATCGGAATTGGCGCTGGCACGCGCTATCGGGTGAGGCATGTTTGAAGATCTGGCCGAACGCGGCTTCCAAATCGAGTTTCACAGCCACGCGACGGCGATCCTGAGTGTCGATTTCCCGGACGCAATCGGTGAACTGGGGGCGGCGCTAGGCGCACTGTCTATCCCGATTGAGGAGATCATCGGCTCGGGCGGCGGCGAGACAAAGGGCACGCAGCGCTTACGGCGCGCACTGGCCGAGCTGGGCTGGCACAAGGTCAATTTCACGATCGAGAAGCGCATCAACGGGGTGCAAAGGGAATCGATATCTCACGAGGTCGATCATGTTCGCACCTTCCCGGATGGTCGGGTCATCGCGCTCGAAATCGAATGGAACAACAAAGATCCGTTCTTCGATCGCGATCTGGAGAACTTTAAGCGCCTGCACGCGGAAGGGGCGATCAGCGTTGGCGTGATCGTCACAAGAGGCGCGAGCTTGCAGCGTGACATGATTCCATTGGTCACGCGGTTCGCCGTCGAACGCGGATTGTCGTCGATTGACGATCTTGCCGAACTCGGGCTCACACCAACGCCAAGACAGCGGGAGAGCGTCGCGCGGCGCATGAAGTCGAGCGGGATCCCTTTCGCAGAAGCATGGCCTCATGTTTTTGTGGCAGACAAATATGGAGCCGCCACGACCCACTGGCGCAAGCTTGAGGACCGTGTGCATCGCGGCGTAGGCAACCCGTGCCCGCTCCTCCTCATCGGCCTGCCCAGCACGATCGTCACCTTTGACGAGCATCTGGACGTAGGCGCCATCGCTCAGGGCGAGGAGGAGCAGGAGATCCTTGCTGAACCTATTCCGCTGCCACCGGCATCTCAGCCTTAGAATGATGGGCATAGGTAGGCCACGACGGAGTATATTCCTCGTCAGCCTGGTTGCCCCACACGGTCCAATTCGGGCGCGTTCCGCGCGAGAACATTTCTAGGAACGGCCCGGGGCTGCACTCCTCGATCAGGGGATATTGCTCGTCGGGCTTGCGGCTATGCTCCCGCTTGCGGCTTTCCAGATAGTTCACCTGAGTCCGGCCGGGATCGAGCGTGCGGGCGTTTTTACCGCGCACGCCAAACAGGATCAGCTCGGTGACGTTGCGAAAGTAGAAGCCGACACCCCGGCCATCAGACCCGCCGTCCTTACGGATCTTCCGCCAGACGATGTTGGATTTGTACTCAAATCCCCATTCGCGCAGCACGCGTAGGCCGTCCGGCAATAAAGCATTGGGAACCCAGAGGTAGAGGTGCGCTGTCGGGGCAACACACTCCGCAACCGGGAGCGCGCAAATGTCGTCCAGCGTCATCGTCTCATACCGGTTGAGCCGGCGATGCTCCGGCGCGACCTTCCCGGTGCGATTTTGAAACTGCCAGGGCGGATCTGCCAGCACGGTCTTGAAACCGCCACCGCCGGCAACGTCCAACAGATCCATTCCCGCCGGGCTATAAACCGGTGACTTCGGGGACGCCTTGCGCTTGGGTTGTGACATTAGGCTGCGTCCTCATTTTCAGTAGATTTTGGCGCACGGCCCACATAGCCGCGCAAGCTTCGCCGGATGACTTGGCTCATAGTTTCGTCCCGACTATCGGCGACCTGACGTGCCCGCTGGACTAGCGTTTTTGGCACTCGTACTGTCACGACCACATCATCTGCCATCATCAGGCTCTCCGGCGTACCTTGTATGTTCTCGTATTGCGGTGTAATACACAAAGCAAGCCGGTTCACCTGTCTCAAGCTCTTTTACTTGGCTCGATCAACCGCTCGCGATGCGCGCGCAACACGCGCTGCACGGTCGAGCGCGATACGCAGAAGAGACTGGCGAGCTGGGCCGGGGAACCCTGCCCGGATTCTGCCTTAGCGATGATCTCGGCGCACTGCTGGCCGGTGAGGCTCGGCCGGCGTCCAAGGTGCCGGCCGGCTTTGCGTGCGTGCGCCAGCCCGTTTATGGTCCGCTCGCGGATCATGGCGCGCTCGAACTCGGCGAATGCGCCCAGCATCTGCGTCATCAATCGACCGGGGGCGGTAGTGGTATCGATCGCCTCCGTCACCGATCGGAACCCAGCACCGGCGGCCGTGATCGCTTCAAGGGTGAAGAGGAGGTCGCGAAGCGAGCGGGACAGCCGGTCCAACTTCCACACCACGAACACGTCGCCGGCCTTCAACGCGCTGATCGCGCGCGCCAGCTCGGGGCGGTCAGCTCGGCCGCCCGATGCCTCCTCCTGGTAGATGGGATCGCACCCGGCATCGCGGAGCGCGCGAAGCTGCGGGTCTATGTCCTGGGAGTGGCTCTGTTGCAAAGATTGGCGGCAGTCAGAGGTAGGCTGTCGCTCTGCGCCGATCAGGCGGCTGCTGCGAAATGGT
>NZ_JARFNJ010000035.1:0-8510 GCF_029167165.1 Sphingomonas pollutisoli | reverse complement strand
AGCTCTGAGCGGAACCGATTAGCGCCCTTTGCGGAAGCAGTTATACTGAACCGGCAATTCGAGTCGTTCCCGCAAGGAGAATAGCGGATGCCATCGTGACCGACAAATCTGCCGGTTTGCATTCTGGCGCAACGGTGCGGTTCGCCCGAAATCCGGCAGGACGGCCCGGGCAAAGATCGTGCACGGGTTGGTATCAGTCGATCAAGGCTGGCGATGCGCTGCCTTATGAGAGTCTGCTCGAGCGCGATGCGCTGTTGCTTCTCGACTTCGATCCCGATGTTGCGCAGTTCGGTGTGCAACCGGAAACCTTCGTTTGGACGGACGCGGGCCGACAGCGGCGTTACACCCCCGATATCCGGCTGGAGACGGTGGGCGGCGAGGTCATCTACCGGCAGGTGAAGCTGGCCACGCGATTGGCCGCTGACCCGACATTGGGCGGACGGTTGCCAGCAATCGAAGCCGAGTGTGCGGCCCGAGGTTCCCGGCACGAGATGTGGCTCGACACCGATATCCGGCGACAGCCACGCTTGTCTAATGCGCGACGCCTGCGCGCAACGGTGGCGGTGCTGGCTGCAGAAAACCTCCCCGCGATCCACACCATAATCACCCGCCTCCCCTTTCCGTCGAACCTGGGCGCAGCCGCCGAGGCACTCGGCGGCCGGCCCGTGCATGTCAACATTGTGCTCGGCCTCGTGGCAGTCGGCGAGCTTGCGGTGGATCTCGATCGCCCCCTCGGTGACGATACCGTTCTCATGCGGGGAAGGAATGCGAAATGAGCGCAACGCCGATGCGCTTCCAGCAAGGCGACACGCTCTCGATCCGGGACGATCAAGGTCAGGTGGCGCTCTGGTTGGTGATCGAGCGCAAGCGCCGTGGCTATCTGCTGCGACCGCAGAACGGCAGCGATGCGCGAACGTGGAGCGACGATGAAATCGACATCGCCTATGGCGCCCGGCGGCTGACGCATCATCCCTGCAATGCGGATGGCCTGCCCAAGGCGATCGCCGAGACGCTGGAAAAAACCTGGGAGTTCTGGCCCGAAGAAATCCGCCGCGAGGCCGAGCGCAGAGACACCTATGTACGCATGGTCGACGCGATCCGCGGGGAGCACCCGACACTCATGGGCGCCTATGCTGCGGCCGCTGAGGCTGTCTTCGCCGCGCATCATCAACAATGGGAACGCGAGGATGCCGCGCTTGCGGCCCGGATGGCCGCGGAGCGGCAAAAAGGGAACGGCGAGCCGCACCGCACCAAGGCAGCGGTCCGGCCCAATCCCTATACGGTGCGGGCGTGGTATAGCGTATGGAGCCGGCACGGCCGCGATATCCGGCTCCTGATCCCGCACTATCACCGGCGCGGGGCACGCCAGCCCCGCTATGCGCGCGAGGACGGCGATCATCCCGATACCTACAAGCTCATGCGGCAAGCCGTCGAAGTCTGGTATCTGGGCATGCCGCGGCGGCGGAAGAACTATGCCTATCGCCGCTATGTGGATCTGTGCCGCGAACAGGATGTTCCTGCGGTCAGCGACCGCACCTTCCGCGTGTTTATCCGCGACAATTATACCGAACGGCAGGAATATGAGCGTCGCTTCGGCCGGCGCGCCGCCTGGCTAAAGTTCGGCATCTTCGAGCGGCGGAGCCCGCCCGAACGGCCGCTCGAAGAAGTGGAGGTGGATCATTGCCTGATCGATCTGGTGGTGGTGCATCCGGAGAGTGGCCGCGCCTTGGGGCGGCCCTGGCTCACCGCGCTTCTCGATCGCGCCACCCGCATGATCATAGGGGTGCATCTGAGCTTCGAGGCGCCGTCCTATGCCTCACTCCAGAGAGCGCTTGCCCATTCCTTGTGGAAAAAGGATCTCTCCGGGTTCGCCGATATTGAGCATGACTGGCCGTGCCACGGCGTGCCCGAATGGCTGATCTGCGACAACGGCAAGGAGTTCCGGTCGCAATCGCTGCAGACGGCCGCCAGGATGCTAGACATCGGCATCGTCAATCTGCCTGTGAAAATGCCATGGCTGAAGGGCGCGGTCGAGCGCGTGTTCCAGACCATCGGCGTGCAGGTGTTCAGCCATGAGGAAGGGACGACATTGTCGCGGACTATGGATCTCTATGATCCGGTGGCGCGCGCAAGGCTGTCGCTCGAGGAAGTGCGTGGTCGTATCCTCAAGTGGATCGTCGATGACTATCATCGCAGCGTCCACGATACGTTGAAATGCACTCCCTATGAGCGCTGGCGAGAACTCAGCGCGCTCTACCCGGTGCGCCCGGTTCCCGACTTCGATCATATTGTACGGCTGACCGGAGAGACCTTCTTCCGGCGCATCTCCAACATCGGCATCCAATATGAGGGGCTGCTCTATGCTGATCGGGAGAAGCTCGAACCGCTGCTGGCGCGCCGCGGCGGGTTGGAGAAGGACTGGGAGTTACGCTACGATCCCTACGATCTGGGTGAGGTCTGGCTGCTCGACGACGCGCGCGGCGAATGGCTGATGATCCCGTGTGTCGACCAGAGCATATCGCGGGGCGTCTCCAAATATCAGCACAAGATCCATCGTTCGATCGCAAAGCGAAGCTTGCCAAAGAATGCACCGGTGACGGTCGCCGATCTCGAAGCGGCGCGCGGTCTTGCCGAACAGACGGCGGAAGAACTGCAAAGTGAGGCGAGTAAAGTCCGCAGCAAGACGCGGGCAGCGCGGTACGAGACCGATGGTCGCTACTTCACGCCGATCGAAGGGCAAAAGCGACCGCCTGAAATAGGAACGCAGGCACCGGCGGTAGAAACCGCACCACGTGCCGCGAAACAGGCACCCGTTCCGTCGCCTCCCGTCATCGATCTCGACGCGGACATCGAGGCTCTGGTTGCACAATGGTCGGACCTGAGGCGATGACACATCGTCGCGGCGCGAAGTTATTGGCACGGCCAGCGGTGCCCGACGCCGTGCTTGCGTTCGAGACCACGGTGATCCCGCATACGCGCCACACGGAAGCGAAGGCAGCGATCCGCGAGTTACATGGCCGATTCCGCCCGCGCGAGGACAGCCCACGCTTCAAGGCCCGGGCCGTGCTCATCATCGGCTCTGCCGGGTCAGGCAAGACGACGGCGCTCGAGGACTATATGGCCGACTATCCCGACAGCGCGACAGAGGATGCCGATATCCGCCGCATCGTTTACGTCGAAGCACCGGAACGGACGACGCGACGGGCGCTGGTGGGGGCGATCCTCGGCGCCTATGGCTATCGTGCGCGAGACCATTGGAACACCAGCGAGGTGATCGAGAAGATCGCCTTCTATGCCGAGGAGACGGGCACTGAGATGATCTTCATCGATGAAGGGCATCACATGGTGAACGAGAATAATCCCGACATGACGGCGGAAGTGACCGAGTTCATCAAGTCTTTGCTCAACCGTGTGAAAGTCCAGATCGTGATCGCGGGTCTTCCCCGGCTGCTCGACATCTCCGTGCCGGGCGAAAAGAGGATGCAACTGCGCCGTCGGTTGCAACCGACGATCATCCTCAGGCCCTATGACTGGGCGACCCGGAGCGGTCGCACGATGTTCTCTGGCGTGCTCGGCGTCATGGAAAAGATGATGGGGTTGCCGGATGCGTCCGGCCTCGCGAAGCACGAGATGGCGAAACGCATCTATGTTGCGACGGGCGGCGAGATCGGGATCGTCTCCAAATATCTGAGCGAGGCCCTGAGCGTGGCGCTGGCGATCGGCCGGCGGTCGATCGATCTGAACCTGTTGGGAGAGGTTCATGCGGGCTGGCATCCGATTTATGAGCCCGACGTCAGGGATATGCTCGACTTCGATGCGATCCTTGAGGATGAACCGTCAGTTCCGAGCGGCGGCCCGGCCCGCTACGACAACCCCTTCCTGTGTTCGGCCGAACGCCTGCGCGAAATCTGGCTGCGCGACACAGTGCCTCCGTCGCCCAGGAACATGAGCCGCGTCACAAAGCTGCGCGGACGGGGCGCGCAACCCCTGCGGCCCTTCGTGCGCGAGGGATTATGACAGCATCGGCAACTCGACTTGCGTTGCGGGTGCGGCCGGCAGCGTTCGAGCCAGGCTGGGCACTGTTCAACCGTCTTGCCTTGCGGCATGGCTGTGAAACCCAGCTGGAATTTGCGCGTCAAGTGCCGCTGGTCGATCGGACCGACTTCGTTCGGGATATGGAGCGTGGGCGACGCTTTCACGATATCGCGCGGCTTAGCGGCGTCCCGCTCGAAACATTGCTTCGTAACTCGATACTGCAGACCGAGGGTGGGAGCGTCCTTGCAGGTGAGCTTGTGAGCCGCAGCGGCAATATCAGCTATAGTTGTCACTTCGCCCGTATCTGCCCGGACTGCATGCGATCCGATATCGAGCAGGGTCACGGGCCGGTCGCCTGTCGGCCGTGGCGGCGCTCCTGGTGGGATTTGGCGAAGGTATCGAGTTGTCCTCATCATGGTCGGGCGCTGCTGGCGGTCTGTCCTGCCTGTCGGCACGCGTTCCGCCGTTCGGACCTGTCACCAGCGCGTTGCGCGTGCGGGCGCGATCTCACGCAGGAATGTAGCGAAGCGGTCACGTCGGATGGCAGAATCGGCGACGCCTATCTCGTCGGCAGACTTGGTGCCGGGCCGCGTATCTCTCACGCATTCCTCGACAGCTTGGCGTTCGCGGACGCAGCCGAGATCATGCAATGGGCGGGCTCGGTCGCACGCTGGGGCAGATCGATCGTCAGCTGGCGCCGGCAGGAGCCTGCGGAGCGTGCCCGCACCATGGCAGCGGGATTTGCGGTCTGCGGGGACTTCCCCGACCAGTTCGAAAAGATGCTGGACGGGATGCTGGCGGCATGTCCGCTCAAGCGTCTGACGCCCGTGGGTGTCTATGGGCGTCTGCAATACTGGCTCGGCCTGTCCACCAATCCGGCTCTCGATCCAATCCGGGAGACCGTCAAGAATCATGTGGTGAAAAATGTGCCGATAACAGCAGGCACAATCTTGTTCCGCCAACCCGCAACAGAAGGCGATCTCACCACGCTAGGCGGTCTGGCGAAGCTCTGCGGCGTATCTGCTGAACGGGTCGCGACCGTAGCTGCGGCATTGAGGTTGATCGACTCGCTGCCCAGCAACGCCCGGGGTGTGGTCGCGCCGAAATCCCTCGAGGAGCCGTTGACGGCCTTCTTCCGCGAGTCCTGTTCTCCCGAGGAAGCACGGCGTTATCTCGACGTCGGTCTCGGGCTGTTCAAGGCACTCATAGCGCGACACTATCTTCCCCGAGCCTTCCCGCTTAGTGGAACGTCGATCCCGGCGCAGTATCGTCTGTCCGATCTCGATCGCCTCCTTACGGCTTTGCATGGTGATGCGCCGTTTGTCACAGCGCCGCCGCCAGGCAGCGAGACGATCCTGCGGGCCGTGCGCATCTGTTATCGCTCCTCGGAGGCGATTATCGGCGGGCTGCTGCGTGGCCAGATCAGGGCTACGTGCCGCTTGCGCGGCGAACGAGGCATTGCACAGATACTGGTCGATACCGACGCGGTGATCACCGGCCTCGAATATGAGGACGATCCGATGTTCATGCTGATGGCGCAAGCTGCGCGGCACCTTGGCGTGACCATCCCGACGGTGGCCAAGCTCAAGCAAATGGGATGGCTGACAACCGACAGGAAACAGACACCGCTCAGGATCATGCCCGCCTTACGGCGAGCAGAGGTCGAAGCGTTCGGCGCGCGCTTCGTCAGTGCTGCCGAACTGGCGCGTATCCCCAGCAAAGCTACCCATGCCGTCAGGGTTCATCAACATCTGCGAAGCGCCGGTCTGGTGCCGGCGATCGCTGGAAGCCGAAAGCTGCAGCCCTTCTATCACCGCGAGAGCGCCGAAAAAGTGATCCGTGGAGTCTACCGTGATCGGTTGCCCGAAACGACTGCAGCGATGTGAACGGGTCTGCCAGCACGGATGAAGCGGCGCGGCTGCGGGCCCGGCTCAAGGCGCTGGATGACGAGCGGGCAGCGGTGATCGCAGCGCTGGACGCCGTCGCGACGCAACAATCGACCGGGCACCGAAAAGCGGACGCGATCTCCCTGTTCTCCAACGCTCCGGTGACCGCGACATCGCCGACAGGCGAGAAGGTCGCGCTGTTCCGCAGGCTGTTCGCCGGTCGTGAAGATGTCTTCCCACTGCGCTGGGACAATCGCAAGACCGGGCGCGGCGGCTATGCACCCGCCTGCGGCAATGAGTGGAAACGCGGACTCTGCGACAAGCCTCAGGTCAAATGCGGCGAGTGCGCGCACCAGGCTTTCCTGCCCGTGACGGACGAGGTGATCGACAAACATCTGCGTGGGCGGGCGTTATCGCGATCCGACGCGGGCGACTTTGTGGCCGGCGTTTACCCGCTGCTCGCGGACGAGAGCTGCCGGTTCCTCGCGGCCGACTTTGACAAGACGAGCTGGGCCGAGGACGCGCTCGCCATGATGGAAACCTGCCGCCTGCGAGGAGTGCCCGCCGCGCTTGAGCGATCCCGTTCCGGCAATGGCGGGCATGTCTGGATCTTCTTCGCCGACGCCGTGCCGGCACGAACCGCCCGCGCGCTTGGCGCATCGCTGTTGACCGACACGATGGAGCGACGTCCGGAGATCGGGTTCGGTTCCTATGATCGCTTCTTCCCGAGCCAGGACACCATGCCGCTCGGCGGGTTCGGCAATCTGATCGCCCTGCCGCTGCAGGGGCACGCCCGCCGGCGTGGAAACAGCCTGTTCGTGGATGAGCAGTTGCACCCCTATCCCGATCAATGGGCGTTCCTGTCCTCGCTGTCGCAGCTGGATGCACACGATGCCGCGCGCATGGTGGCCGACGCGGAAGCGCGCGGGCGGGTGCTGGGTGTGCGGATGCCGGTTGAAGACGAACACGCCGCCGAGCCCTGGCGCATGACGCCGTCGCGGCGGCTGCCTCAGTTGCCTGTGACCGAACCACTGCCCGACACACTTGGGATCGTGCTGGGCGATCAGGTCTACATCGACCGGACTGGGTTGCCGGCGGCGCTAACCGCGCAGATCGTCCGGCTTGCGGCGTTCCAGAATCCCGAGTTCTATCGGGCGCAGGCGATGCGCCTGCCCACGTTCGGCAAGCCGAGGATCATCTCCTGCGCCGAGCTTCACCAGAAACATATCGGGCTGCCGCGAGGATGCCTCGACGAACTGGTCGCGCTTATAGCTGCTCATGGAAGCACTGTCAGGATCGACGACCAGCGAATGGCAGGGACTCCGCTCCCGGACGGTCTGTCATTCCAGGGCGATCTCGAAGAACCCCAGCAAAGGGCGGTCGACGCGCTCGATCAGCATGACGACGGCGTGCTGGCCGCGACGACGGCGTTCGGCAAGACGGTGGTAGCCGCACACCTCATCGCAAAGCGGCAGGTCAATGCACTCGTGCTCGTCCATCGCAAGGAACTGCTCAGCCAATGGGTCGAGCGGCTGCGAACGTTCCTCGATATCGATCCAAAGCTGATCGGGACGATCGGCGGTGGCAAGCGAAAGCCTACCGGCGTGATCGACGTGGCGCTGATACAGAGCCTCGTAAGGCACGGCGAGGTCTCGGATCTGGTTGGCGACTATGGTCACCTCATCGTCGACGAATGCCATCACCTGTCCGCGGCGAGCTTCGAACTTGTAGCCCGGCGCGCCAAGGCCAGGTTCGTGCTCGGCCTGTCCGCCACGGTTGCGCGCAAGGATGGGCACCAGCCGATCATCTTCATGCAATGCGGCCCGATCCGCTATCGGGTAGATGCGCGAACCCAGGCCGCTCGCCGGGGGATCGCCCACCGCACACGGCAGCGACGCACAGCATTCCGGCTGCCGCAGCCGCTCGCGATCATGGACAGACCGCCAATGCCGGCGGTTTATGCCGCGCTGGCGCAGGACGAGGCCCGAAACGATCTTATCTTCGATGACGTGCTGCGTGCTCTGGAGGCGAAGCGGTCGCCGGTAATCCTGACGGAGCGCAAGGACCATCTCGAATATCTGCAGGGCCGGTTATCCCGGTTCGTGCGAAATCTCGTGGTGTTGCGGGGTGGAATGAGCGCGGCGGAACGCAAGGTAGCGGACGCCGCACTGCGTGTGCCTGACAGCGAGGAGCGGCTCATCCTCGCAACGGGCCGCTACATCGGCGAAGGGTTCGATGACGACCGTCTCGACACGTTGTTCCTGACAATGCCGATCTCCTGGAAAGGGACGCTCGCCCAGTATGTAGGGCGCCTGCATCGCCGGCACGCGGGGAAAACCGACGTGCTCGTCTATGACTATATCGACGATGCGGTCCCGATGCTCTCGCGCATGGCCGCCAAGCGCCAGGCCGGATACCGCGCGCTCGGCTACAGCATCGAGTAATCCGGGGGCGGAATCATTTATCGATTCTCGGAAGCCACCGGCGAATCGAGAACCGATTCCGCGAATGAGATTAATGGTTCTCGACGGTCACCAGATGCCGCCTGCAACCGCAGGCGCCAAATGAGATTATCGATTCTCCACAGAG
>NZ_JARFNJ010000034.1:2498-8633 GCF_029167165.1 Sphingomonas pollutisoli | reverse complement strand
CAAGCGAGCCGGGCGAGGTTTCACCGTGTGGCGGCAGGGTAGGTTGGCGAAGCAAGGATCGCGCGTAGCTCATCCTCCCACCAACCAAGCGCGGCTCGCGTGCCTATCCCGATTGCGTCGCTGTCCGTCTCGGCAAGGCGTTCCCGCAAGATCGCGATCTTGAATTCCGCCTCCGCCACGTAATCAGCGCGGGACCAACGCTCGAACGGCTTCGTCCTCCAATCCTCATAGATGATTGGTTGCGCCGCGATCGGGAGCGCGAGGGCAACAGCGGGTGCGGCGGCGACGGCAGGCCGAGGAAGCCCCGGCGGGACTGCTGGGTGTTGGTCATGCCTTCGCGCCTCGCTTCTTCGCGGAACGCTTGCGCGAGGGTTTGCCGAACGGCAGGATTTGGCCCTCGGCCGCGGCGAACAGCGGTCCGCGAGTCTCTTGCATAACGGCGCGCAACAGATTTAACGCAGCGTTCCGCGTGAGCGCGAAGCTCATCGTTTCATCGCCAGACTGCAACTCCAGCCACAGCATGTCACCCTCGGTGCGCGCCTTGGGCGCGGCGGACACATAGGCGGTGCTCATGCAACGCCGCCAGTCGCCAGCAATCTGGCGGCATCCTCGGCGATCATCGCCACCTCATCCGGCGGCAATGCGCATTCCTTTGACCAGCGCCCGAGCGCGTCGATCTTTCTGACAAGAGCGAGATAATCCGGGGCCGGTGTCTCTATCATCAGCCCGTATGCGTCGCCGGCAATGCCGCACGCCTCGTCGCCTATTTCGTCCGGGACACCCGGAGCGCAACATCGCAGGAACTCGGCGTTCGCCCGGTCGAAGGCCGCGAGCCGCTGATAGAACAGCGAGTCTGACGGCGCGGCTTCCGCTTGGCCGGCCGAGAGCGCGGCAGCAACTGGCGCTATCGCGATCGCCCCGAGCATCGCGCGGCGGGTGGTCTGAGCGATCATGCCGCACCCCCGATCCGGGCGACGATTGCGGCGGAAGCCGCCGCCATGTTGGTGTGATCCTGCACGACTCGGGGCGCTTTGCACGGATAGCTGATCTCGCTGCCTTTGGCGCAGCGTGTCGCGGCGTTGATGATGCGGAGATCAAGCATTGCCTGCCTCCACTGCCCCGAGGCCGCGTATTTCAGCAGCGGCGGCAAGGAAGATGGAAGCGATGTCCTCAAGGTCGCTCGGGTCGGCGAAATGCACGAGGCAGACGCGCGCGAACTCCGAAAGCCCTCCCTCGGCAGAGTGGCGCGGGATAGCCCGTGAGGGCGGATTCGTCCTGTATAGTTGCATGGTTGGCGTTCTCACTGTGTTGGCCTGTCACAGCCATTCCCCGTGACGGACGGGTTGCCGGGAGGGTGACAGCCGGACAGTGAGACCGGTGGGACGTTTTTACCCGAAGGCTATTGCATGGCGCCCGCACTCCCGACATAAGTCGTCGGCGAGCGGTGGACGCCAATCCACCCTCGGCTCTTCGGTATTTCGCCCCGCGCCAACGGGCCTGAATACCTATCACTGTTCCGGGCTGTCACACCCAACGCGCATTCTGCGCTCACTGAAATCAAAGCGCAAGCCACCTCACGCCAATGGGGTTGCTTTCGCGCGTCTATATCCGCCCCGAATTGGGTAGCTACACCGCCGTAACCGTCTCAGAGCCGGTCGAGATGACCCCGCCCGACACCGGATCGCCGACGCGCGCCACAGCCGCGCCGCCATCGCCGCCGAGGCTCACCGGCCCGACGAGCTCTATTCCGCCCTCTGCAACGATGCGGACCTTCTTCGCCGCCGGGTCGAGCTCTATAAACGTCTCGCCATCTCGCGACCGAAGTTGCGCCGTTCCCGTCGAGATGTTGGGGATAACGTTCGGCTGCGATCGGCCGCCAGGGATGCAGAACCCGTCCGATAGGCTGTGCATCCGGTAGGACATCGGGGGCTGTACCCCGCCTTGTTGCCACCACGCATCGATACAGCGGGACGAAAAGAGGATCAGGCATTCGTCCCCCTGCGCGATCGGGAACGTCAGCACCGCGTCGCCGAAGCCGGGGAAGCAGACCGGGCAATCGACCAGAAGCGGCAGGGGCTTGTTCGCGGTCGTGCCCGCCTGGGGGTCGATCTCCACCCCTTGGATTGAGGGCTGTATCTCAGCCGTCATCTTGGCCGGATCGAACGACTGTATGATGCCAGGCAGGGCGGTCCACATTTGCGACTGACGCTTGCGGGCCTCCATCATGGGGGCAAGCGTCGGATCGTTGAGGCGTTGGCGCGGGTCCATTAGCTCAGCCCTCGTTGATAAAGCGTCGAAAGTCCGCCAGCGTTCGAGAGCGACAGCCCGATTATGTCGGTGTACCACTCGTTTCCGCGCGTATCGCCGCTGTGTTCGAAGTAATAGACCTTGTATTTCCCACCGGGATCGAGCTTTGGAAGCGTGTTTACAAAGTTACGGGCCGGAGAAATCTGCGCTTGCTGGATTGAGCTATTGTACAGGTCTATCACAAGGCCAACGGCAATTCGCGGATTGAGCAGACATCGGACGTTTACGCCCTCTTGTGTTTGGAGCGGCCATCCGACCATACCTGTGTGCATATTGATCGGGATATCGTCGCCTGCTTTCGGCTTCTGCGCGTCGATCACGGCAACGCCGCTCGCCTCATAGTGCCATGTGGCCCCGCTTTCCGTCGCGGCGGTCGTCAGGACTTCGTGCGCCGGCCCGTAAAGAACCTGGCCGCGCGGCATCTTGACGCCATTGTCCGTGGATTGGTCGAGCAGGGGGCGCCCCATTGCGGCGGCGGCGGCTTGCGCGACATCGCCGGAGGACGCGCCAGCGGCCAGTGTCTGGTTCATGCCCGCTTGATAGGATGAGTGACCGACCGCGCACAGCAATTCGAGGTAGGTATCCACCGGGCTTTCTCGCCCGCTCAAGCCTTGAATCACCTCGCCGTCGAAAATCGTCCCGAACTGCCCGTTTTCATATCCGGCCGAGAAAAGAATCTTCCGGTATTCGTTGGCCTTGATCTGGGCCTTCGTGTCGTCGCTCATGTTGTATATGCGGAAGACCGCATATTGCGGATGGGTCACGTCAGCCATCTTGACTGAAAATTTATAGTGCAACTGCGATAGGTCTATCGCCCGCTGGTCATCTCCAAGTAGCAGCGTTGCTTTGCGAATGTAGAATTTATAATTTTCCATTAGAACTGGTACACACTGGCGTTTGTGACGGCTTGGTTTGTCGCGTTTGCCACACTATCCCGCACGGTTTCTCCGATCTCTCGCGCATTGTTTCCCGAGATATTCATGTAGATATTTTGGTTGACCGTTGGGCCAGCAGTTGCGCTTTGGTAGGGAACGCCGAGGAATCGAGCGGCGCGTCGCCCATCTGATATCTCGTCGTATGTGCCCGGTCCCTCGTAGCCGTGGATACCGATCTGGGCTGCCTCAAGGGCGCTCCCCGCGCGCTTCATCCTGTCCCAAACACCGCGATACTTGGTGGTTAGCTCGTGGCGAACGAATTGAAGTTGCTCGGCTAGTGTTGAGCCGTGGATATCGTGCCCGAACTGCCTCTTGAATTCGGCGATGCGATCCGCGCTAAGCCATTGCGCAATGCCCCACGCTCCAGACTTCGGATTTGCGGCGTTCGGGTCGAACCTCTCGTTCTCGCTGAAAAGCATGGCCGCGATGCCCTGCGCGCCGATGTCGTTCGCGCCTTGGCGTTTGAAGTAATCGACAATCTGTTGGCCGGTGCCGGCCGCGAGCGCGGCACCGGCACCGCCTGACGGCGCCGCACCAGCGCTAGGGTTGCGAGCATCCCGGATCGCGCTGCCGGTGAAGCCCGCGACCACACCCTCGCCAGCCAGACCCATAGCTTTGCTGATATCCGGGCCGTGCCAGCCGGTTTTCGGATCGTATGTGACCTGCATGGCGTCGTGGATCGCCTTGATCCGCGCCAAGGACTGTTGCTTGTATCGGTCCTTTTCCTCGGGATTGAGGCTCTGATACGATTCCCAATTCTGATAGGTGGCGATCGCGCTCGCGATTGCTGCCGCCAGTGCGACATATGGCCCTGCCGCGATCACCGCCGCCGTTCCCGCCGCGCCAATCAGCCCTATGAAGAGCGGAAGCGTACCGTTTGCGATTTTGGCCTGAGTATCGACATCGCCCAAGCTAGCGGCGATCTTTTCGAAGAGTGGCGTGACGTATTCCAACACCTTCAATTCTGCCGCGTCGAAGAGTACCCCGAAGCGCGCTTTTACCGCTTCAAGTCGGACTTGTACCCGGTGAGCTTTATCGGCAACATCATCCAAATCAACGCCGACGCTGCCGATCATTTGTTTGTATTGCTGCTCAAACTGGCCGGTATCGCGGAGAGCAACACGAAGCCAGTCAGGGCCAAGCCCGATGGCATTGGCGTATGCGTTTGCTTGCGCCAGACCGTCAGGCCCGCGCTTCGCCATGCGCTGGAAAATCTTCTCAAGGTCGATCAGCGTCTTCGCGCTATCGTTTAAATCCTCTGGCGCAACGCCAAGCGAGCGTAGGAGGCCGTTTGCGCCCTCTCCGAAGGCGAGCTTGAAGTTGGCGATCGAGGCCATCGCCGAACTCGCCATCTCGGCTGATCCGCCAAGCTGGCCGAAAGCGTACTGAATGGCCTTGATATCGCCGACAGACGACCCGAGGTTCTTCGACTGCCAATACAACTTGTCGAAGTCATTCGCGACCTTGACGACAGCTACCGAGATCGCGGCGGTTGCTCCGGCCGCGATCTCGGTGAATACCTTGAGGTTCTTCCCAACGTCGGAAAGTGCCTTATCGAACTTCGCGACGCCGCTATCGTCAACTCCGATGGAGACGAGAAATTCTTTGATGATATCGTCAGCCATCGGAGCTTATCCTTTCGTCGTCAGCGCCTTGTGCGCCCGTGCTTCATTTTCACTTCGCACCATGATTGCGTCGTTCATCCTCGCCACGTCGCGGAGCGAGAGTGTCCCGTCGATCAGGCTTTCGTATCGACAGACGCCGGCGAGGGCTGGCCGCATCAGCCAATCCTCGTCATCAGCCATGCCGACCGGTTCAAAGCCTACGCCGCCGCTGGGAGCGAAACCGAGCCGAGGCCGGTAAAAAAATCCGACAACGGACCTTTCAGCGTCTCGAACGCGAGTTGCAGCATGGTCGGCAGGTTGATGTCGTCGAACATCAGCCGGCCATCGATGTAGAACCGCGCCCAATTGTCGCCGTTCTGCCGCGTGGCGCCCGCCAGACAGCGGTTCAGCACAAACTCGGCATCTTCGTCCGAAAGCTGGCTGAGAGCCGCCAGGACGTGTTCCTGCGCCCCCTTGGCGCCGAGCGCGCCGACGATCGGCATGATCCGCCGGAGGATATGAAACTGGTCGAGCGCGGAGAGCTTGGCGAGGCGATAAGTCACGCCGTTGATTTCGGTTGTGTCGGTCATGTCGTCTTCCTTTCGAGGTAGGGTCACTTCTTCTTTTTCCGCTTCGCCGAGCCTGCCGGCCGGATCACGAAATCGATGCTGTTGCGGTAGGCGCCGGTATCGAGAAGCGGTGTCACGCCGTCACGACCGCGCTTCTTGCGCGCGGCGATCGTGCGTTCCGCCAGCGGGGGCGAGATGCCGTCGGCGATCAGGTTTTTGACCGAGGATGTGGCGAGAAAGCCGATCCGAGTTTCGGCGGCGCGGACGAAGCCGGCCGGATCGGTGGCGGACGTAAGCGCCTTGAGCGTCACCTTGCGGTATTCCGCCACGATCTGCGGTTGGACACGCTGCACGCCCGGCACCAGATGCGGGCGGGCAGGGAGGTTGATTTCGGGCGCGCCGTTCTCCTGCAAATATCCGATTTCTGCGTTGTTGAGCGGCCGTTTCTCGCCCGGCTCGGGTGCCCGAAAGGCTTTCTCCGAAGGTATGCCGACAAGCACGCGATCCTGTATCAGCGCCTTGAGGCCGGCTTTCACCTGTTTGGTGCGGTCCTGGACAACCTTGACATCGACGGGCATCAGGCCAGCCCTTCCGCGTGTTGCGACGCGACGTGTGCGGCCACTTTATCGGCTTCTTCGACGCTGGCGCCGTTCGCCAGCAGGAAAATGCGGATATCGAATCCGTCCTCATCGCCGAGCATCAGTTCCGTCAGCGCCCAGA
>NZ_JARFNJ010000034.1:0-2401 GCF_029167165.1 Sphingomonas pollutisoli | reverse complement strand
CTCGTCGCACCATGCCCGATGGTGTTCGGGGCCGCGCAGGCGCTCCGGTTCCTCGGCGGAGTAGCAAAACCCCATACTGCCGTTCGGCCACGTCACCAGATCCTTGCTCGGCTCGTATGTCGGCCGCGTCGCCGGGTCGCCGATGTTGACGAGACCGCTACGGCCTTCGATCATGACCTTGCGAACGTCGTCGTCGGTCGGGCCAACAAGCGCGATGCGAACGCCTGGGTTGCTGATCGCGAAATGCGTGATGTCCTCCGCGCCGGTGCGGGTTTTTCCCCAGCCACGGCCCGCGAGGATCAGCCACACCTCCCAATCGCCCATTGGCGTGATCTGGTCGGGGCGGGCGATTTCCAGCCACTTCGCGCGGGCGCGGCGGCCGATGGTGGCGCGCTCGATCTCGCGCAGGAAGATTTCATCTGCGCTCGTGTCAGCCATGAGCGGCGGCTCCGATAGCCTCAGGCGAGGGCAGGGAAGCGGCGATGCGATTAGCGAAGTAACCGTGCAGCCGGTCCAGCGCCTCGGGCATGTCTGTGAACAACGAAATGATTTCGCGGCTCAAGTTCGTGACGTACACGTCGCCATTAAACTGCTGATTGATCGTCGTGTTGTGCGTGACGTGCGGCAATAGCTCGCCGGTGATGCGCCCTATATCGTTGAGCGTGGCGCGCATCTCGCGCCCTACAGAGATCATCTGTCCTGTCGCGCCGACTTCGCGGTTCGATATGAAACTCGCCTGATAGCTTACATAGAGCGCGCGCAGACCTTCGACGACGCTGACGCCTTCCTCAAGACAGAGCTTTTCCAACTCGGCGCGCGAGCCGTAAGGCCCCATCTTCGCGGCGGCTTTCCAGGCGTCGCTGACATGCGACGACCAGTGCCGATGCACCGCGCTCTTGCTCAACCCGAAGCGGTCCGCCGTGGCGCTCTGTACGCCACCGCACGCGAGAATGTGGTCGATCGTCATGCGCTCGGGATGAGCGCACACGGTGCAGAGCGGGGCAGAGATCGAAGCTTCAGCCATTACGCCTTCCGAAAGGGTATGGGCGCGAGCGGGATGGAGGCCGCCCGCGCCCGATTGGCTCACCCCAGCAAGGAGTCGGAGGGGCGCCAACTGCGGGTGTTGTGACGGAGACCGCCCGCTGCTCCGGCCGGCGGATGGCACTGCGTAAGCAAGGGCCGCCGGCATCCATGAAACCTATTCTCGCATGTCCCAGGGGGAGGGCGTCGCGGGGTCATCGACCAGCGCGGCGCGCCACATCTGCCACATCTCGACGTACTGCCGTTCCTGATCCTGACTGCGCTTGCTCGCGCCGTCGCCGACCAGCCGGGCGAGCATCTGCGCGCGCGGGTTGAGCTTGAGACCGAGCGGTGGCGTTCCCGCCGATCCCGGTGGCAACGGGCCTTCCGGCTGGGGCAGGGGCGTGAATGCCACCCGACCGAGGAAGCCCAGGTGCATCGCGCCTGCGGAAAGCGTCTGATACGCCGCCTCCATCGCCTCAAGGATCGTCGTCGCGTGTTCGTTGCACGCCGCGTTCGTGGCGATGCGGAGATCAAGCTCGGCCGCATCAAGCGCCGCATCTGCATCGTCGCGTTCGCGGGTGAGGGTTTGCAGCGCCGCATGTGCCGATCGGGCTTCCGCCTCCGCGCTGCTGCGTGCGATGGCGTCGGCGCTCGGCTTGTCGCGCTCGACGTTCAAGCCGCGTGCCGCCGCGTTGCGGATGCGCTCGATGAAGTCGCCCGTTGCCCGTTCCTCGATGGCGGCGATCTCGGCGACACGATCGTCTGCCGCCTTGGCATGGTCGGCCGCAAGGTCGCGGGTGACATGCGCCATGTCGCGCGCCGTCTGCGCTGCATCGCGCCGTGCGAGCGCCTCGGGGATGCTGAGAGGGGTCAAGCGGGCTTCCTCCAACGCTCGCGGCCCGCCTTGGCGATGGCTTCCAACTGCTCGCGGGCCTTGCGGGCGTTCTCGATTGCTCGCGCTGTGAAGGCGGCGCGATCAGCGACGGGCTTGCCGGTGGCGGGATCGCGGTTCGCGTCGGCGCCCGGCTCCGTGCGGTACAGCATGAACTCGACGGGGCTTTCTTCCAGCCGGAACTCGGCGGCGGGGTGGCGAAGCACCTCGCGCCATGCCTTCGTGCCGTCGCCCCACATATCAACGCGGTAGTCGGAGCCGTCCAACTGCACGCGGTAAACGCCCTTGTTGTAGCGGGCATAGGGGGCAGGGCTGGCGTCCGCGACCGTGGCGGGTGCGGCAGGGCGGCCCGGCGGTACCTCAATCACGATCTTGGTGGGCTCACGCTTGGCGGGGATTCCATCGTGGACGTTGCGCACAAGGGCCATAATTGATCCTTCGTCGGGCTGGCGAACGTCTCACGACGGGCGCTTACAGGTGGGAAAA
>NZ_JARFNJ010000033.1:0-10134 GCF_029167165.1 Sphingomonas pollutisoli | reverse complement strand
ATAATTATTTGCGGCACGCTGGTCACCTTCGCCGCTTCGCGAGCGATCACTCACCAGTTGTTGCCGCTCGGCACTATCTAGCGGTTTGAGTCGTCCGGTAGCACCGCCATAGCCGGCCGGATCGGCAGCGTGCATCGCGGCCTAGAAGCTTCTCCGACCCCGATCGCCACCAGAATGACTCGGATCGGCGATGGAGTGAAAAGCGATCCTTGCGCCGGTGCCCCAAAAACGATCGGGCTGTCCAGCTTGGTCACCGGCACGAGCACATGTTGATCCGAAACCTGCCATGTCCCGGTTGATTGCAGAGTTGGGCGGTCAGTATTGTGGTCCTGAGGCCCGCACTATCTCAAGCGCCTCTTCGACATGAGCATCTGAAAGTTGTAGCGTCCACGTCCACACTTCCTCATCGCTGCCTCCGCTGCTCTTCCGCATCGCGCTAGCCGGCAGTCTAGAGAAGTAGCCTTTGTGGCGCTTGGCAAGCTCGCGGGCATGATAAGCGTTGTTGTGCTTGATCGTATTGTTAAGGTGATTGATTACAATCAGTTGCGGGCTGATCGCATAGCACTTTGCCGATGCTTTGCAGAGCGGATTGAAGTTGTCGTGCTGCCCGTTGAGCCCGGTCCATCCCCGGGCCGATACCTCCCAATAGTGAAACGCGCTGGTGACGAATGCTTCGCGCACGACGGTAACCGCTAGCGTCGCGTTCAGCGTCTCATAGTCGAGTTCATGTGCGGTGCTGCGAATGAGTACACCCTCTTCATCATACTCCCGATCATCCTCACCGCTTTCGAGGTAGCGCGTGTGAGCCTCATTGGCATTCTGCCGTGCTGTCTCCATCGTTGCGACTGACGCACGAAAGGCATCCCGAATACGATCGATTCCGCTTTGATAGGCGAAGGCTCGGAAACTCTCTGGAAGCGGTGCCATCGGCCTAATTACTTTCCCCAAAACATGTTCTCAGGCGATTGTTATTTGTGAGATATAACAAACCTGTGACCCTCTCGCCGGAAGAATTATAAGCAACTCCGGACAACCTGGCCGATACCATCAAAGTGGATGAGCAAGAAGCTCGGCACGACGGCCGCGCGCTTTGCAGTCTTCAACTTTCGCTCAAAAGCTGTTCGCGCGCGTGATCCGCGATCGAATGGATGCGCTCGGGGAGGAGGGCGCCCGCGATGCTGTAGCCGAGACCGTTACGCGACCAGGTAACGGAACCGACGGTGCCATCCATCTCTTCGGACATCGGCCGGTTCTGATCCACGCTCATTGGTCGCGTGAGCATCACCAACCGAGTGCCGGTTGCGTTCTCGTACATGGTGAGCAGTCCGGCGCCGTGGGGCGTCGCCACGAGACGCCCGCCAAGCAGCTTAAATCCTACAGACGAAAGATCGGGGATCGCAACAGGCCGGTTGAGCCGCTCGGTTCCCCAGGCGATGAGCTGGGCGCGGTCGGTTGCCGCGAGCTCGACAGGGCGTGTGCGATCAGGTGCGTAGACGGCATAACTGTTTGTCGCTTCCTGCGCGAGCGCGGCGATGCCGCGCGTCGGACGCATCTGGTCATGAAGCGTCCAGCCGCCAGCGCCGCCGATGGCCAGCAAGATCGCGGCGGCAGCCGCCTGCCATGCGCTCGCCCATCCTCTGCGCGGACGCACGACCAAATGCTCGACCAGCAGGTTCGGCGGGATCGGCTCTTCTACCACCGGTGCGAACGCGCGCCGCAGCACGTCACGCTGGTGCTGCAAGGACTCGATCCGTGCCAGTTCGGCGGGATGGGCAGCGAGCCATGCTCGCACTTCGGCATCGCGGCGCGCCTCCAGGCGTCCGTCGATATGCGCCTGAAGATCGTCTTCCGTGATGGGTCCGCTGGTCACTTCACTCTCCGCAGGTGCGAGATCATCGCTGGCTCGGTTCCGTCGAGAATGCGGCGCAACCTCTCGCGTGCCCGGGAAAGTCGGGACATGATCGTCCCGACCGGCACCTGGAGCGTGGCGGCCGCGTCCTCATAGGAGAGATCCTCAACTGTCACGAGGAGCAGCACGGCACGTTGATCTTCCGGCAACCGTTCGATCGCGCGAAGCACATCCTGTTGATGAAGTGCCTGGTCCTGCCGCGGTGCCTGCGCGAATACGCCCTCCGGCACCGCATCGATTGGCATGTGCGCCCCGCGGCGTGACCTCTGCTTGAGGCGATTGACGGCGAGATTGTGCAGGATGGCATAGAGCCATGGGCGCACGGCATCGCCACGCCGCTGGTTCCATCGCGAAATGGCGCGTTCAAGGCAGTCCTGAACCAGATCATCGGCCGCGGTCGCGTCGTGCAGGAGTGCACGCGCATAACGGCGCAGGCCGGGAACCAGGGGCTGCAGCAGCTCAACAAGGTCGTTCAGCGGTGTCTCCTCGCGCCATGATATAGGATGGACAATCGCATCGCCATTTTATTCCCGGCTCGCGATGAGCGATCGCGTCAGGGGCGGAACGCATGACTCATCAGACGCTCATGTCCGGAGAAGGGGATGGAGGGTTCGGCCGACCCTGCGCCGCGCATCAGGGGATCACGCCTCGACCAGGCGAGGGCTTTTGGCTAGGGAGATGAGAACGATTCTTAATAATGAAGTTGTCCAATGTTCTTGCGTGCCCTTGCTGTCCTCGTCTCTCTCCTTTCGGCTTTCGGCGCTCCACCGGCTCTCGCGCAAACGACACCCGCTCAAACGGTCTGGCGGCTGCTCGACTATGTTGCCGTCGATTATCCCGAGGCGATCAAGGACGGGAAGATTGTCAACGACGCCGAATATGCCGAAATGCAGGAGTTCTCGGCAACCGCATCCAAGCTGATCAGCGACCTTCCGGCCACCTCGGCTAAAGCGGATCTGAACCGACAGGCGGCGGCACTGCAACAGAACATCGCCGCGAAAGCCTCGGCCGACGTGATCGCCACGTCCGCCAGAAGCCTCGCGGCCAGCCTCATCAAAGCCTATCCCGTACCCTTGGCCCCAAATGTGGCGCCGGACTTCGCGCGCGGGAAGGCGCTTTACGCCGCACATTGTGCGATCTGCCACGGCGCGACAGGCGATGGTCACGGACCGCAGTCGGGCGCCCTCGATCCACCGCCGATCGCCTTCAGCGACGAGGCGCGGGCGCGAGAGCGCAGCATTTTCGCGCTCTATCAGGTGATCGAGCAGGGCCTGGACGGCACCAGCATGGCAAGTTTTGCAAACCTCCCGCCCAGCGACCGATGGGCACTTGCCTTCTACGCTGGATCCTTCGCCTATGCAGACGACCGGGCTGCAGCCGGCAAGGCGCTGTGGGATCGCGATGCCGATCTTCGCAAGCGCGTCGATCTCGAAAAGCTGGTCAGCACGACTCCGGCGGCGCTTGCGGGCGAGATCGGCGAAGATGAGGCACGGAACCTCGCCGCCTATCTTCGCCGCCATCCCGAGGCGACGACCATCACCCGGTCGGCCGGCACGTTGACGCTGGCCCGCACCCGGCTCGACGACGCATTGATGGCCTATGGGCGCGGTGACTACAAGGCGGCAACCGACCTGGCGCTCTCCGCCTATCTCGACGGCTTCGAGCCGGTCGAAGCCGTGCTGTCAGCACGCGACCATGCCTTGATGATCCGCATCGAAGGCGCGATGGCTGGCGTACGCGCCGGCATCGCAAGGCGCGAGTCAGTGGAGGAGGTGAGGGCGCGTGTTGCCACCCTCGACGGCTTCTTCGCCGATGCAGAAACGGCGCTGGCTCCGAGCGAGGCATCAACGACCTCCAGCTTCGTCGCTGCCTTCACCATTCTGCTTCGCGAAGGCCTCGAAGCCCTGCTGATCGTCACTGCGATGATCGCCTTCCTGACAAAGGCCGACCGCCGCGATGTGCTGCCTTATGTCCATGGAGGCTGGATCACCGCGCTGGCCGCGGGCGCCGCAACTTGGGCGGCGGCAACCTGGCTCATCACGATCAGCGGCGCGAGCCGCGAACTGACCGAAGGATTCGGCGGGGTATTCGCGGCACTCGTACTGCTCTGGGTCGGCACCTGGATGCACGGCAAGAGCAATGCACAGGCGTGGCAGCGCTATATCCACGAGACGCTTGGACGTGCGCTCAACCGGCGATCTGCATGGTTTCTTTTCGCCCTGGCGTTCATCGTCGTCTACCGCGAGGTGTTCGAGACGATCCTGTTCTACGCCTCGATCTGGAGCCAGGGTAATGGTGGCGCGGTGATTGCCGGAGCGCTCGCTGCGATCCTGGTCCTGTCGGTCATCGGCTTTGTTATGATGCGCTACAGCCGCACCCTGCCGATCGGTAAATTCTTCGCCTATAGTGCGGTGCTGATCGCAGCGCTGGCGGTGGTGCTGATCGGCAAAGGCTCCGCGGCGCTTCAGGAGGCCGGCTATCTGCCGGTGACGCCATGGCCCGGCTTTCCGCGCAACGAATTTCTGGGCCTCTATCCCACCCGCGAAACGATCATCGCTCAGCTCGTCATGATCGTTCTGCTCATCCTTGGCTTTGCCTGGAACCGGAGCAAGACGAGCCGTGCAATCGGGGCAGCCTAACGCGCGCAGGCGGGAAAGCCGCAAACCCCAACGCCGTCGCGGGAGCCTGCGGTCAGGCGAGCGGATCGATCCCGGTCGAGGCGGCAAGCCGCGTCAGGCCAGCTTCGCCGAAGAAATGCGCGAAACCCGCGCGCGGTTCGGGTTCGCCGCCCAGAAACCGGGCTGGTTCGCAACGCCACCGGTCCTTGGTCATTGACCGAATTTCCTCGACCGGCATCCATGCCACAAGCTTGGGCGCTGGGTCGCCCAACCCGGCGAACAGCGGGAGTGCCAATACCATATCCGGATGGAAGGCCGTGACCTTGCCGACATAGCCATAGCGCGCCTTGTCGGTCTTACCTTCGGTCGGATATTTGCCCTTCACCTGAACCGGGCGGACGATCGTGCCGCCATCTATTGCGAGCGTCGCGATGAAGTCGAAGCCCTGATCGCGATGAGGAAAATATATATTCCAACCGGCATCCGCCATGACACCGGCAACATACATTTCGGCAAAATAGTCGCGGCTCTTCCAGGCATTCATCGCATTGTCTCCGCCCGCGACACGCATGCCTTTAGGCTTTCCTTTCCATATTGGCGGTAACGCCTGCGAAACGACTGGACAAGCGGCCTACCGGTCTCTTGAAGATCATACAGACTGAACGGAGGGATGGGTGAACCGCACGACGGAAGCTTCGGCGCAGCCGCAGCATGGAGGGCTCGGTTGAGCATCCGCCAGCAATCCTACCTGGTCTGGCCGCACACGGCTTGTCCGCCCGCACTGCAAACCGCAGTCGGAACACCCAGACCTGCACTGACCCTCGATACGTTGGACGTCGCACGATGCGCTTGGGGCGAGATCCTTCAGACGGCGCCCCGGTCGACGGCGCTCGCCACCTTCTTCGACGACCTGTTGGCGAGCGGCCCCGATCTCGTCTGGCGCGGGACCGGGCCAGGCCTCGGCAAGGAGATGCGGCGTGCTTTCTCCGGTATGTTCGGCCGCTTTTTCGCACGCGCCTATCTCAGCCTGTTTCACGACTTTAGCTGGTTCCATCCGATAGACGGCGATCATGTCTTTCTCTCGCCGCGATGGATGATCACGCGATATCCCGGCGCCAAGCGCGACATGCCGGACTGGATCTGCGCCCGGCCCGGTGCCCTGGCGCTCGGTGAGGCCAAGGGGTCGCACCAGGCAAGCGGTGCCGTCGCCGGCGGCCGACCGGGGCCGATCAAGACGGCCATCGAGCAAATCCGCGGCACCCTTATCCTGCGCGGCACGCCGAACCCGTCGGGCCCGATGACCTGGACGCCACGTAGCGTGAAAGGATGGGCCGTGATGTCGCGCTGGGGCATAGAACATGGGCCGAGATCGCCCTACCTCTATGCCTATGATCCGAGCACCGAGGGCGAAGAACTGACGCCCGAGGAGACTGACGATCTCGTCCAAGCGGTTGCGCAGTCGCACATCTTCCTGACCGCGCGCGGTCTCGGCCTGCTGAAGTCTGACCAGGAAGGCGTCATCACTCCAGCGTCGCGCAGGCGTGTCCGTCTCGCCGGAGACGACGATGCAAAGCGAGGCTTCTTGGGCGCGATCATCACCCCATTCGGCCTGCTCGACCTCGATCTTGATCGGGCGAAGGCATTGGCGGCGTTGCTACCCAATCCGGATTTGGTCCGTTTCGTCGGCCTCGACGAGCAGATGTTTAACGCTCATCTCCGTCACCAGCCGCTGCAGCCGCTACATCGTCAGGTCATCGGCGACCTGACGATGGTCGGCAGCGACGGCCTGGTCGTGGCTCCGATAGAGCAGATCGGCGATATCACCGAGGTTCCCACGGAAGGATGAGCGCGCTGTTGCCGCATCATCCGCGCGTGTGACAGTGCGCCAACTGCCGCTGAAGGAGCAAAACGCTTGACTCTACGATTCTCAGGCGAAGGCCCGCTCTTTCCTGCCGCGCTAATCGACGCCATGCTCTCGGGCGATGTCGTCTTCCTGTGTGGTACCGGCATCAGCGCGCCACAGCTCCCCACCTTTCAGCAACTGGTCGACACAGTCTCGGGCGATCTTGGTGAACCACTCAACGCCTCGGAGACGCTCGCTTATGATGAAAAGCGCTACGAGGAAGTGCTCGGATCGATCGGCCGCCGTATGGCCGACCCCCGCGCGATGGCGCGTGCCGCGAGTGCTGCGCTGGCGGTACCAGCCGCACCGCAGCTCGATCAGCACAAGACCGTACTGCGCCTGTCGCGCGACCTCGGTAACCGCGTCCTCACCGTCACCACGAATTTCGACACTCTGCTTGAGCGCGCGATGCTCGACGCCGATCCCGCCGCTGATGTCGAGGCAGCGAGCTTCGCCGGCCAGGCGCTGCCGGCGCCCGGCGGCGCGGCGTTCTCCGGAATCATCCATCTCCATGGCCGGCTTGCCGACGCACAACTCTCCCTTGAAGCCACTCCGCTTGTCCTGACCAGCGCCGACTATGGCGATGCCTATATGCGTGGCGGCTGGGCCTCGCGCTTCCTCTTCGATCTTGCCCGCTGCATGACGATCGTGCTGCTAGGCTACAGCGCCGGCGATGCCCCGGTCCGCTATTTCCTCAATGTGCTGGAAGCGGACCGCGAGCGCTTCCCCGACCTGAAGCCTGTCTACGCCTTTGCACCTTATACGAACGATCCGGAGGAGGCGGAGAAGCCTTGGGGCACGGTTGCGGTGACGCCCATCCCCTATTGCGAGATCAATCCCGAAACCCTGGCGCGCGATCACGCACCGTTATGGCGGGATCTCGCTGCGCTGGCCGATCTGGTAGAGCGGCCCAATGCGCATCGCGCAGGGCGCTTGAGCGCGATCCTCAGCCGACCTGCGGCGACCCTCACAGATCCGCTACTCGCAGAACTGCGATGGCTGGCCGCCGGCGGTACCGATCCCTGGAAGATCGCCGTCGAGACGATCGAGGATCCATCCTGGTTCACGGTTTTCGAGGACAACAGCTTGTGGAACCGCAATCAAGCCGAATGGACGGTGGCCACTTGGGTCGCGAGGAATTTCGCGGATCGGACCCGCTTCCTCACCGCGGTCGACTGGCAAAACCGTCTCGGCAACACATTCACACAGCGCCTGTCTGTCCGGTTGGACCAGGCCCAGCCGGTGGATCCCGTCTGGCGTAAGGCCTGGCGTCAATTCGCCTATATCCGGACGCCTGACTCGTTCGCGCTGGAGGACCATCTTTTCGCGCTCAAAGGGCGACTGAAATCCGGCCTCGTGCTGGAGGAGGATATCCGCAGCGCTGTGGCAGCGCTCACGCCGGTTCTGCGGCTGGATCGGCCATTCAGGGGCCTAGACGCGGAAGAGGATGCCGCCGATACCATCGATGCGGAACCGCCGGCGCGCCTCGCAGATCTCGCGCGCGTAGATTTCGGCCGCGACTATCGCGATGAGGTGCCCGAACTTATCGAAACGCTGATCGGGATCCACGATCACGCGCCGAGGGTTCTCGCCTGCGCGACCACCGCCTTGATCGGCTCCGTTGCTCAAGCCGTTGGCCTCGACCGCATCCAGGGTGACGCGGACGACAGCGACTTCACCGTCCCCTCGGTCGAGGAACATCCCCAGAATACGCTCCATGGCGGCGTCCAGCCGCTCGTACGCGTAATCGTCGGCGCCTTCGCGCTTGCGGCCGCGGCGAACCGAGCGGAGACGCGCCGCATCGCGGCACTATGGCTGGATATGCCGGGTCGCATCGGCGCACGCCTAACACTTCATGCGATGCGCAACCCCGCCGCTTTCGATGCGGATGAGGCGATGGGCTACCTCCTCGAACTCGACAATACCCGATTCTGGGTCATCCGCCGCGAGATCGCCAAGCTGCTTGCCGATCGCGCAGGGGCTGCCGACGGCGCGCTCGTGACCGCCGTCGAACAGCGCATTCGCGAAACCGGCGACGACTATTTCGCTCGCTACCCGGTCGAGGAAGGGCAGCCGGACTGGCGTGCGCGTGCCCGCGACAATGAGGTCTGGCTCCGCCTGAGCGCGCTTGAGCAGGCGGGCGTGCTGTCGGCGGATGGCGCCGCTGCGCTCGCCGCAATCAGGCAGCGGCGTCCCTATCTCGATCGTCCGGTTCAGGACCGCGATTTCTTCTCCACCTATGCGAGCGGCGTGCGCCGGGTGGTCGGCGACATCGCGCCGATCACCAGCGCAGCGCCGCAAGACCGACTGGAGATTGTCCAGCGTCAGGTTGAGAGCAGCGACATCGAGCAGCGCCAAGGCTGGAGCACCTATTGCCGCACTGACCCGCGCGGCGCCTATGAAACGCTCGCCGGCGCCGCACTCACGCCGGTCAATCTCGATTTGTGGGACACATTGCTCTCAGCCATCAGCACCGGTGACGAGACGAGCAAGGCGGTGCGCGACGAAATCGCCGTGGAGGCCGTCGCCAAGCTCGCCGCACTTTCCGCCGACGAGCTCGGCCCCGTCACCGGCTCCGTGGTCGACATTTTCCTTTTCGGGCCGCGCGCCCAGCTCGCCGATCGTGAGACCTGGTACGACCGGCTCTGGGAAAGCCTCGGCGGCGACACGCGGGAGGCGGCCGAGCATGCCGACCTCGCAAGCGCGGTGATGAATGACCCTGTCGGGCGGCTCGTGCGCGTCCTCCTGCTCGAGCTTGAAGCGGGCGTAGCTGCCGAAAGCGCCGAAATTGCTCTGCAGCGTGAACGCCTCGCGCGCATTGCCGCTGCGCCGCACAGGCCGGGCTTCTATGCGCGCGTGGCACTCATCCAGCACATGGCCTTCCTCCAGCGCGTCGCGTCCACGCTGGTGGAGGCGCACCTCCTGCCGAGACTGGACGATGACGCGGAAGGGCCAGGCTTGCGTGCGGTGTTCATAACCTATGCCGCGATCACGCCCGAGCTGACCCAGACGATCCCCGCCATTATCCTGAAGGCCATCCGTGAGGCACGCCCGGGGATCGACAATGCCTTGCAAGTCGCCGCGGTCCTGCTCCGGCCGGCGCTTGCCGAACTTCGCGGTGATGCCGAGCCGGAATGGGGCATCAGCGCGGCCGATATCCGTCAACTCCTGCGGGTGGTCACAGGCGCCGTGCGCAAAGCGGTGCTCGATGTCCTAGCACTACTTTGGCAGGTTGAAGGAACCGACAGGAATCGTCATTGATTCGGATGTGTCAGTGTAGGCTGACGGATCCTTTACGATGGCGGTGGACGAGAGCTGGCGGATCGATCTGGAGCGATGGCTTGAACCGTTCCTGGTCGGGCTGTCGCATCCAGCGCGGCGCAGGATGTGCCCGTTGTATATTGCTGGTCTGATTGGTCCAGGTGACCGCAAGAGCGTGCAGCCTATGGCGGCTCGCGCCGGCGAGGTCGGCTACGACCAGCTTCATCATTTTGTCGCGGCGGGCGTCTGGGACAGCGCGCCTTTGGAGAGGGCTCTCCTGACGGAAGCGGATCGCCTGGTCGGCGGCGACGACGCTTTCCTGGTCATCGACGACACGGCGTTGCCGAAGAAGGGGCGCCACTCGGTGGGGCTCTGTTGCAAAAATCGTGAAGCTTGAGCATGCTTGGCGGAGATTGGACGGACGGAACGATGACGGATTTCAA
>NZ_JARFNJ010000032.1:0-10719 GCF_029167165.1 Sphingomonas pollutisoli | reverse complement strand
CACGACGCGCCTCGCTCCTCAGCCGCGCTTGTAGCCCACCTTATGAAGAACGGTCAAATCTGCTTATGTGATAACTGCAATTATCACATGTTCATTCACCAACCATCCGAGCAGTTGTGCAGTGTTTTTGCATTCACTACACATTCGGTATGGAGCGCTTCCATCCCCTCGCCGCTGACAGCGACGCCCCACCCGAAGAGCTGTCGCTCGCGCAAGGCGAATGCGCACTGGCGCTCGGCCGGCTCGACGGGCTCCTCGCCGGCCTCACCGATACCGAAAAGCGGCTGTTCTGCGTAGGGCTGCTGCGCGAGGTGCTGCTCTCGGCCTTGGCGCAGGCGGGATTTGCTGACGCCGAACACCAGTTCAACGCCTGGTTCGCCGGGCTCGATCGCGGCCCCCAAGAGACGCCCCTCACCGCCTGCTCCGCCTATGCCGTGGTCCGCGCCCTGCTGGGCGATCTCAGCCATCATCCGTGGGAACCGCTCGCCGACGCCGCGCAGACCATCGCTCTGGCCGCTCGCTTCGGGGCCGACCGCCCGATGCAAACCGAAGATGCGCTGGCGGACGACGCGATCGGCAGAGCGCTCACGCTGATGGAACAGGCCGGCGCGGATGACGAGCCCCCCCTGCCCTTCGCGGGTCTGGCGCGCCTCTACGGGCTGCTGCGCGCCGATCCGCTGTTCGCGCCGCTGGAACGCACCGTGCACATCCGTTCGCTTGGAAACCGCACGGTGGCGATCGAGCAGGCCGCCCCGCGCACCCCGCTCTGGGCGGTCGATGCCTCGCTGGGGCGGCGGCTGACCGCGTGCGGTGCGTGGCAGCTTGCCCTCCCCTGCCCCGGCGCGGTGACCGCCGAAACGCTTCAACCGCAGCTCTGGCCGGGCGAACGCGCCCTTGTCTCAGCGCGAACTCTCCACGCCAGCGCTACCCGGCTTGCAGAGCTGGTCGCGGAAGCGCGACGGCGCGCGGCGCTGATGCGCGAGCATCTGGGGCACCTGCGCTCGAGCGCGCGGGCACCGCAGGTGTGGATCCTGCTCGCTGGTTTTGCGCCGCTCGGGCTCGATCAGATGACCTCGGCGTGCGGGATCAGCCGGCGCGGCACCTATGCGATCGGCGACGCGCTAGTCGCAGCGGGCATCGCGCGGCGCGTGAGCATCAAGGGCAAGGTTCTGCTGGTAGCCGAAGCGCCGCGAAGGGATCTCTTGTCGGCACCCCTGGACCACGCTCTCGCGCTCCCCCATCCGGCGCTCGCCGAGTTCGACGCGGCGATGGGTGAGATCGACCGGCTGCTCGCCGGCAGTTCTGGCCATCCTGACGCCGCCTCGCGAGCATTAGGCGTGTATGAAAAATGATCTCCTCTTGACGGTATGTACAGATATCATACATAGACAGAGAAAGAAGGAGATGGCCAATGGCCACAGCTGCCCATTCCGGCGTCCCCGCCAAAGCGCCTAGCCGCAAGGATCTGAGCGGTCCGGCGCTGCGCACCTTTTTCCGCATTGCCGACGCCTGGGGCCTTAAGGAAGCCGAGCAGATGAAGCTTCTGGGACTCGACAGCCGCTCGACCTTCCAGACCTGGAAGCGCGGCGCCGTCGCGGCGATTCCCAAGGATGCGCTGGAGCGCATCTCCTATGTCATGGGGATCTACAAGGGGTTGAAGATGCTCCTGCCCCGTACCGCGAACGAATGGGTACGCAAACCCAATGAGGCGCCGCTGTTCGCCGGACGCCCGGCGATCGAGCGGATGGCCTCGGGCAATGTCGCCGATCTCTACGTGGTGCGCCAATATATCGACGCGCAGCGCGGCTGATGGATGCCCTTACGACGACTCAAGTGCGGTGGCAGCCGTGCTATCGGATCGTCGCAAGCCGGTTCCCGCCCATATCGCTGTTTGAAGACGTCGCGGATCCGGCCGATTTAGAAGCGGTTTATGCAATCGAGGCGATGACCAACGACCGGCTTCGCGACGAGGTCGGGGACCTCGCGCTCGTCCCACCGGAGGACCGCGTATCAGGACCCGGGACGTCGGCGATCATGGCAGCGTTCACCCACCTAAATCCAGATGGCAGCCGATTCTGTGACGGCAGTTTCGGGTTGTTCTATGCTGCCAACACCATCGAGACTGCGGTTGCCGAGACGAGCCATCACCGAACCCGCTTCATGGTGTACACCCACGAACCGGCGCAGGAACTCGACATGCGCGTCTACGCGGTCGACTTGGACGCCATGCTCCACGATATTCGCGGCCTGCGGGATGAACGCCCTGCCCTCTACGCCCCGGACAGCTATGCCGCCGGCCAGGCGCTTGGCCGACACCTGCGTAAGCAAGGTTCGGATGGCATCGTATACCAAAGCGTGCGCGACGCCGACGGCGAGTGCGCCGCGGTGTTCCGCCCTCGCCTACTCGCCAACTGCCGACAGGAGCGGCACCTGTGCTACGTTTGGGATGGCCGGGCGATTGTCACCGTCTACGAGAAGAAGACATTCGCCTAAAGGTCCTGCGGACAAGCTAGCCTTTCGGCCTCGAGTGACGCCTGTCAGGAATAGACCCCGGCAGCCATACGATCGAGATCTTCCATGACGATATCGATATCGCCATTCGCAACCAATTCCGCCGCCGTTTTCCCAACTCCAGAAAGGGGTTGATGCTTGAACCAGATAACCGCCTTGCCTTCTTCGCCTGCAAGTTCTGCCGCTCGCGTTATAACTCGGGCTATTTCCTCCAGTTTAATCTGCACGGTCGGGGCGGAGGGATACAGAGTCATAGCCTTACGATCCAGGCGAGCAACGCGAGCCAAATGCGCCATGGAGAAGCGCAGGCGCTCCGCCAGACGACGGGGGGCGATGATCTCATTCTCGCGAATGTCATCCTGGAAGGCTGCAGTCATTGGGCAGTCCATATTCAACATGTGAAGACAAAACTCTCACATCTCAGAACCGCTGAAGATTGTCCTAGCACCAATGCTGATCGAGCAGGGTTTTCAACGCGGCCTCCGCTTCAGCCCGCGTACCACCGGCCTGCGGAAGCAGGGTGAGCTTGAGACCCTTACGATCCACCGCCTCCACTTTCAGCAGTGGTTTCCCTCCTTCGGACACAATCGTTTCTGGCTTTCCTGACTTCTTGGGGGAACCTGACCTCTTGGGGGGATCGGCGGCCAAAGCGAGCGCGCGGATGACGTCAGGAACCGGCATCGGCACCCCGCGATTGGCCTGCGCCTCCGCGAGCCGCGTCGCCTCAGTAAATACACGCTGGCGCCGGTCTTCCGGTTTCAAAAGCGGCTTGATCGCGGTGACATGCTTGATTCTGAGATCCTGCGGGAGGGCGAAGGCGGCCATCAGTTCCGCCGGCAGCCGGGCAAGGTCGAGATAGCGGCTAAGCCAGCTTTCCGTCACATTGATTCGCTCGGCCATGACCTTCTGGCGCCCCTCATAATAGGCGTCGAGGGCGCGCAAATAGTCGCGCGCACGTTCCAGGTCAGTAAGATCATCGCGCGCCCGGTTCTCGAGGTCAGCAAGCCGGAACGCCTCCTCGTCCGTCAAGCTACGGATATCGACGAGGAAGCGGAAATCCGGATAGTTATGGGCGCGAAGCCAGCTGATCGTCCAATGCCTGCGCGCGCCGCAGATCACCTCGAAATCGAAAGCAGGATCGTCCTTCACCCGCCGGACGATGGCGGGCATTTCCTGTTTTCCCTGCGCTTTAATGCTCTCGATGAGATCGGCGCACCGCTCCTCGTTAAGCAGCGCATATTCGCGGTTGTGCCCGGCCCACATCCGGCAACGTGCCGGATCAACGAGTTCATGGGTGCGTGAGACGACACTGCCCGTCGCTAATTCGGCAAGTCGGCTTTCTCGACCCGCCAGGACGCTCGCACCGATGCCAGGGCGCCGCGCCGCTGGGGCTTGCGCCCCCGGGTCGATTCCGGCGACCAGATCAGCCGCGAAGTTGGCGTTTTTCTTGCTCATCATCCACCCCTTCTACCCGGAATTGCACCGGTGCAATTTTGCTCGCATCAGGCGAGGCCCTCCTTGCGCAAGCGCGCCAGATGGCTGGGCCACATCGACCGGATGTCGACCTCAATTTCACTGTTCACGCCGTCGAGATAGGCGAGGCAGCGGTTGCGCACCGCCGAACTGGTGACAGGTCCGTCAAGCTCATAGACGGTCATCAGCCGCGCCGTCGCATTGTCGATTTCCGCCGAATCCTTGAGCGGTGTGCGCACGATCGCGTGGCCGAAAAGGGTCCGCATCAGGTTCAGCAATTCCTTCTGCATCGACTTGTTCTCGTCGACCTTGGAGGCCACGAAGCGCAAGAACTGCAGCGACGGGGCCAAGCCGCGATCGGCCAGCGTCTCGATGGTCTCGTCGAGCATGGCGAGGAAGGCTGCAGTCGACGAGAAGTCCATCACCGTCGGCGGCACCGGCACGACCAGCGCATTGGCCGCACGCAGCACCGAAAGCGAGATCGCGCCGAGCGCCGGCGGCGGGTCGAGAACAACGACATCAAACCGATCGGCTATGCTCGCAATGCCTTGTGCCATGCGGTCGATCAGGTTCCCCTGCCCGCGCGCCATACGCGCCGCGATTTCATATTCCGACTGGAACAACCGGAGATTAGCCGGGACAAGCTCGAGGCCGTCGAAGTGAGTCTTGCGCAGGGCGTAATCGAGCGACTCCATGTCGTCGTGCCGCAGGAACGGATAGAGCGTGTCCTCCTCGGTTAGGTCGAGGTCGGGAACATAGCCGAACAGGGTCGTTGCCGACGCCTGGCTGTCGCAATCTATGAGGGCCACTCGGTAGCCCTTGATCGCGAGATATTGGGCCAGATGCACCGACAGGGTCGATTTCCCGACCCCGCCCTTGAAGTTCTGCACCGCGATGACGCAGCAGGGGTCGGTGGCAGCCCGCCAGGGCCGGGTGCCGAACAATCCCCGCATGTCGTTGAGCTGCGCCAGGGTATAACCGACGCGCCGATTATTTTCGGTTCGCGGAGGCGGCGGCAAGCGGCCGTCCTTCTCGGCCTCGCGAATGGCCGCCGCGGTCCGGCCGACCAGTTCGGCCGCTTTACCGATCGGGAAGGTGGGCTCGCGCCGTTCGTCCGCCCGGGCGCTACGCGCAGAGTCGCGGAGCCGCTCGAGAACAGAGCTGGTCCGTTGTGCAAGCGTTGAGACGGACAGCAGATCCTGCGTGCCCTCAATATCGAGTGATGCAGCCAAGAGAGGCCCCCTTGCGAAACTGTAGGGGGCATAGCTCAATTTGCACTTTTAGGTCAATGAAAGGCTTATTTTCGCAAATGAGTAGGCCCGGTCGGCCCAATTGCCTCGAATTGCGCCGCCAGCCTTTCGTGCACGCCTACAACCTGACCTCTTGGGGGCTAGCCACCCTGAAATTGCACCGGTGCAATTTCGGCTCAAGGGCGCCCGCGCCGCGCCAGGAAGCTCTCGCAAAAGCCGGTCCAAGACGCGATCAGTTTGGCGCCCTTCAGCTTCGCCAGCCTCTCACCCATCTGCGCGCGATAGGCGTCGGCAATCAGATCGATGTCCCAACCACCGCCGGCCGAACGGCCAATGGCCGCGAGCGTGTCCGACCCAAATCGGATCGTGCCGTTCGGGAAGGTGACCTCCCCTGCCCCAGTCTTATCCTTTGATACCAAGGCCGCCACCGCCGCCTGCGTGACGGCCTCGACGGCCACAGTCTCGACCTCGTCTTCGCGCCTCGCCTTCCTCCCCGCAGAGTGTCGGGCAATTTCATCCACGGTTGCTATCTGCTCAGGCGCATCCTTTGGCTCAAAACGAAATTCGATCTCGGTGACGGTTCGACCCTGACGGATCTCCCGCCACTCCACACGGAAATGAGCGAGCTGGTCGATTTCGGCCTTCGCCTTTTCGAGAACCTTGCGGCGCAGCTGCGCAAAGTCCTTGTAAACGTCTGGCGCGATGCCGAGCAGCGCACGCAGTGCCGTCATGTCGCCCTTCCATAGCGACTGGCGTCGATGCAGCCGCAATGCCCCGATCTCGTATAGCTTTAGCGCATAGGTCGACCGAAAGCCGAGCACCGCTTGCCGGTTCAGGACCGCATAGGTCTCCGATTCCTGGATCAGTTTCCGAGCCTCGGGCGTGAACTCCCACTCGATCCACCCCGCCTCCGCGCCCTCCTCATCCTCCACTTCTTCGCGCGATGACGAGATCAGAGAAAAGCGCAGCGTCGCCTTCTTGCCGCGCCAGGACTTATCATCGACCGCGAAAAGCGTGCGATGCAGTTCCTCGAGCATATCCGATATGCGCTCATTGCCCTTGTGGCCGCGGCGAATGTCCGCCTTTCGCATCTTGTGCGGGCGGTCCTCCCAGGCATCACCGCCCGCAGTCAAAATCATCAGCGCAAGCAAACGCGAAGCGGTCAGGCTCAGCGACTGGCCTTTGACGAACTTGACCTCGACGATGCTGCCGGGCTTGGCGAACTCGTCACCGCCCTTGGCCTGCAGGGCGGCAGCCACCCGCATCGCCCGCCCCGGAGAAGCATCATCACCGGCGGGGGAGGGCGTTACAGCGTGGTCTAGGGCTTGTTCGTCATCCATGCCATGAAGTCTGCACCGATTCGTCCGGCGTGGAAGAAAATCTGCCTGACCTGTCCTCTTGCGTCAAGTCAGGGCAGGATAGACGGCGGTTTCGGCCCCCAAGAGGTCAGGATGGAAGTTCACCCCGAAACGGCAAAACACAAGGAAGTACGCCGAGTCGCGTTTCAAAGCGATCTGACCCGCGCAAACGGCCGCGCGGAGGCCGAAGAACGTCCCTGACGAGCGATATGACGAGCGAATCGCGCCCAACAGAGCCTGGCCCCCATGCGGTCAGGAAAGCCCCAACCGGTCAGGTTGCATCCCCCGATCGGTCAGGAATGAGCCCCCACAAGGGCAGGCAAAATCCCCCGTCCGGTCAGGATAGGCTTGCTCAAGCCCGCAGAAACGCTGGGCTTTCGGCTTCCCGAATCTGAATCCTTTTGAATCGGAAAAGCTTCCGCTGCGAGCAGCGGCGTTTTGATATTTTTATTTTGAGAAAGAGATTGGCGCTGCGCTTGAAGCAAACGTTCAATCCCCCTGCCTGGAGGGATACGCGAAGTTGGCCGTCCACGATAGGCTTCCTCGCCAAAGGACGTCACGAATGGAGGGTGCATGATCAACTTCGCCAAGTTCGAGATCATCGGCCGGATCGGCGAAATCGATGCGCGACCGAAAGTCACCCTGCTGTCGGTCTGCGCGAATTGCCGCCGCAAGGGTGACGATGACGAATGGCAGGAAGACAGTCACTGGAACCGCGTGAGCGTCTTCAGCGAGGGCCAGCGCAAGCATATCGCCGACCGAGCCCAAGTCGGGGATCTGGTGCGGATTGCCGGGCGGCTCAAGGACAGCTCCTATGAACGCGACGGCGTGACCCATTACACAACCGATCGCATCGTCGAGGAATTCGGTATCCTCGCAGCCAAGGGCATGCCTGGCTGAATTGGCGGAGAGGGGAGGGCACAACCGGCAGCGGCGCTCCACCACTTTGCAAGGATTAGTTGATGCCCTTAGCTGCTTCCCATCGCGCCAAAGCCATTGTCGAGGCCCTCGGCGGAACGTGGCGCGGGACGCGCGGCGAATGCCGTTGCCCGGCTCATGACGATCATGGCCCCAGCCTGTCAGTGCGCCTGGGCGAACGGGCGATCTTGTTCCACTGCTTTGCTGGCTGCGATACGCGTGACGTTCTGACTGCCCTGCGCCGGCGCAAACTTCACGATGCAGTGCCGCTCACCATGCCGCGCCCGAAGGCGGTGGCCGACCATCGCGCTCTCGCGCTTCGGCTATGGAAGGCAAGCCAGCCCATAGCCGGCTCGCCAGCGGCCGATTACCTTGCCGCACGCGGTCTTGCTCCTCCCTATCCGCGTTGTCTGCGCTACAATCCCCGCACCATTGTCGGGGCAGGTGACCAGCGCCGGTTCTTTCCGGCGATGATCGCTGCGGTCGAGAACGATCTGGGCGTCGTGGCCGTCCAGCGGACCTGCCTCGATCTCGCTGACATCTTGCACAAGCCCCTGTCAAAGCCGAAGATTGCCCTTGGCCTGCTTGGCAACGCGGCCATCCGTCTGGCGCCGGCCGGAGAGGAGCTTGGCCTTGCTGAGGGCATCGAGGACGCCCTTTCGGCAATGGCCTGGTTCGGAACGCCAACCTGGGCGCTGGGCGGCGTCGAACGCCTTGGACTCGTCGCCATCCCCGAACGGGTCAAACGCATCATCGTCTATGGTGATCGCGGTGCCGCCGCTGCCGCCATGCTCAAAAAAGCTCGGCCGCATCTCACAGCCCATGGACGCGAACTGGTGCTCCGCCTCCCGGAACGGCACGCGGACTGGAATGATGCTTGGCGTGTCCGCCGGGCCGCCGAGGCGGCCTGAGAGGGGAGGGGGCCTTCAGGCTGATGACCTGGCGCTGATGCCAGGTGTCAGACCCGGAGATACCCCATGGCCACACAACCCCTCGCGCTCACGCTGCCGCTCGATGATCCCGCCCGGACCGCTGCTCAAGGCATAGCCGACCGGCTGTCCGAAGGCCGTCCGGTTGCACGTAACGACCTCCTTGCCAGGATGACCTCCGCCTTCGGTGGCTCGAGCGCGGATGGCTCATGGTCATTGCGCGACGCCTATGATGTGCTCGAACTCGCGCAGATCCTCCATCTGAAGAACACGACACTCCCGACAGATGCGAATGTGCGGCTCGCCCAGCTGATCGCCATGACGGCGGCGCTTCCGACGCACAGCGTGCGTAGCGAAACGCAGGTCGCGTTCCAGCAATTCTCGACACCGGCACCGATCGGCTTCCTTGCCGCCAGGGCAGCCGCGATCACGGCACGCGATATCGTGCTCGAGCCCTCGGCCGGGACCGGGCTCTTGGCCGTACACGGTCATTTTGCCGGCGCTCGCCTTCTCCTCAATGAGATCGATGCCTGGCGCGCGCGTTTGCTGCGTCATGCCCTTCCCGAGGGCACATTGAGCACGCATGACGGCGAATTGATCGACGACATGCTCGATCCGCAACTGGTGCCGAGCGTCGTGCTCATCAACCCGCCCTTCTCGCGGAGCCAGGGACGGGGGCGCGACCGCCACGCTGCGCTTCGCCACCTGCGCTCCGCGCTCTTGCGCCTCGCACCAGGCGGGCGCTGCTCCGTCATTCTTCCCGATCGCATCGAGACAGGGGACGCGGATTGGCTGCACGCCACCGCGGGCGCGCAGCCCCGGCTGCATCTCGACCTGCCGCCCCATGCCTATGCCAAGCACGGCACCGGGCAAGCGGTTCAGCTCATTCTCCTCGAAAAGGGCGGGGCAGGGGATTGCGTCCCACGCCAGACCTGTACGACGCTCGGCGCTGCGCTCGCGGCCATCGATGCTATGGCGCCCCCGTGCGCCCCCACGCCGCAGCCGATCTCCCGCCCCAGCGGATTGTTCCGGAGCCTCACGCGGCAGACCCGCCCCGTAAGCTCGCGTGTGGCGGTGACCCTGCCCACGACCCGCGCGGTCGCCTATCACCGTCTCGACGCGCCGGCGCCCACGGGCGAACCTCAAGGGATTTACCTGCCCTATCGGCCGAGCCGTCTGCTCATTGCCGATGCCCGTGAGCACCCAAGCGCGCTGGTCGAATCGCAGGCAATGGGATCGATTGCCGCACCGCCGGTCGCTTATGAACCCGTGCTGCCGGCCAGGATCTTGGACGACGGCCTGCTCTCGGACGCGCAGCTCGAAACGCTGATCTACGCTGGCGCGGCGTTCGAGCGCGACCTTCCGGGCCGGTTCGTATCTAGCGAGGAGGGTCTTTCGCTGTCGCCGGCAGAGGCCGGCAACGCCTATCGGACCGGTTTTTTCCTTGGCGATGGCACGGGCGCCGGCAAGGGACGGCAGGTGGCGGGCATCATCCTCGATCAGTGGTTGCGCGGCAACCGCCGCCACCTCTGGATATCCAAGAGCGAGACGCTGATCGAAGACGCGCGACGCGACTGGTCGGCGCTTGGCGGCTTGCCGCTCGACATCCAGCATCTCAACCAGTGGAAGCTCGGCACCCCGATCGCGCTGGGCGATGGGATCCTCTTCCTGACCTATGCCACCCTGCGCTCCAACCGCGGTGACAGGGGCACGCGGCTGCGCCAGCTGATCGAATGGATGGGTGAGGATTTCAGCGGCGTCATCGTCTTCGACGAGGCGCATGAGATGGCCGGGGTGGCCGGTGGCGAGGGCCGGTTCGGCGCCACGAAAGGATCCGAACAGGGCATCGCTGGCGTGCGCCTCCAAAATCTCGCTCCGCGCGCCCGGATCCTCTACGCCTCGGCGACGGGCGCCTCGGACGTCAACAACCTCGCTTATGCGACACGCCTCGGATTGTGGGGACCGCACACGGCCTTCGCCAACCGGCGGGCCTTCGTGGAATCGCTTCGCCGCGGCGGCATCGCAGCGATGGAGTTGATCGCCCGCGACCTCAAGGCGCAGGGGCTCTATGCCGCGCGGGCGCTCAGCTTCGCCGGCGTCGAATATGACATCCTCGAGCATCGGCTCAGCGAAGAACAGATCGCCGTCTACAATGCCTATGCCGATGCCTGGGCGATCTTATGCGCAGCTCGCCATAAGATCTCTTATCGCGAGGAAGCGGTAATGCGGAGGAGCGCGGCGTAACCGGCGAATTCCCATGATAGTGTGCGCAGTTGCTGC
>NZ_JARFNJ010000031.1:0-11087 GCF_029167165.1 Sphingomonas pollutisoli | reverse complement strand
GTGAAATCATGACAAAGCGACGCAAATCCGAGCCTCCTGCCGCTCCGCTCGAGATAATGGCGGACTGCAAGGAATATCTGATCGATTATCTCAACTCCGCCTTTCC
Organism: Sphingomonas pollutisoli; assembly: GCF_029167165.1. Lineage (NCBI taxonomy): Bacteria > Pseudomonadati > Pseudomonadota > Alphaproteobacteria > Sphingomonadales > Sphingomonadaceae > Sphingomonas > Sphingomonas pollutisoli. The sequence continues at coordinate 10,981 of NZ_JARFNJ010000031.1, read as the reverse complement.
GACGCGGATGATGCGGGTCTTCAAGGGGACCGACGGCGAGAACCGTTCCGAACTGATGACCGATGGGGACGGCCGACCCGTTCATTCACAATTTGCCCTGCAAACACGCGAGAATCTGATCGAGCGCCTCTGCGCGATGCCGGCCATTCCGTCCGCGCTCGACGAACTCATTCGCCATTTCGGTACCGACGGCCTGGCGGAGGTGACGGGCCGGACCCGCAGGCTCATTGTCGACAGCCAGGGACGGCAGCAGGTCGAACGCCGGACCGCGCGCAGCAATATCGCCGAAGCCGACGCCTTCATGTCCGGCGACAAGGCGGTCCTCGCCTTCAGCGATGCGGGCGGAACCGGGCGCAGCTACCACGCTGACCGCAATTGCAGGAGCGCCCATCGCCGGCGCGTCCACTATCTGCTTGAGCCGGGATGGCGTGCGTCGAGCGCGATCCAGGGCCTTGGACGCACCAATCGAACCAACCAACTCACTCCGCCGATCTTCCGGCCTGTCACCACCAATTGCCGCGGCGAGCGGCGGTTCATCAGCACCATTGCCCGACGCCTCGACAGTCTCGGCGCGCTCACGCGGGGCCAGCGGCAGACGGGCGGCCAGAATCTCTTCGACCCGGCCGACAATCTCGAAAGCGATTACGCCAAGGAAGCCCTGCATCAGTGGTACAACTTGCTCTACCTTGGCAAGTTGAAGAGCACGACGCTCGACGATTTCGTGGAGATGACGGGACTCAAGCTGACCGAGGGCCAAGGCGGCGGTTTGGTCTCCGATCTTCCGCCGATCCAGCGCTGGCTCAATCGCCTGCTGGCGCTGCGGATCGGCACGCAGGATGCCATCTTCGAGGAATATATGGCCTTGATCCAGGCACGCATCGATGCCGCAAGGGATGCCGGCACGCTCGACGTGGGCGTTGAGGCCATCAAGGCCGAACGGATGGTGGTCCTTGAGGAGCAAATCCTGCGCAGGGACCCTGTCACCGGCGCGGAAACCAAGCTTTCCCGCCTCGAATTGCATCACCGCCGCCGCGCCACGCCGTTCAAACGCCTCATGGACGAATGGTCGGATGCGAGAGACGTCGCCTTCCTGAAGAATGGCAAATCGGGACGCGTTGCGCTGCGTGTGCCTTCATGGTCCATTCTCGACAATGAAGGCCGATCCATCCAGGTCTGGCAGCTCATCCGGCCCGTCGGCTCTGAACGGATCCGGCAGTCAGCGCTGGCAGAGAGCTATTGGCAGGAAATCGGCGAGGAGAGCTTCCGCCAGGCCTGGGATCAGGAATGCGCGGACATCGCCGCTCGCGTCGATATCGAGACGATCAACATCGCGACCGGCTTGCTTCTGCCGGTCTGGAACCGGCTTCCAGACGACGATGTCCGCGTGTGGCGGATTTCCGACGAGCAAGGCAATTCGCTGCTCGGCCGCATCGTCTCGCCCGCTGGCTTCGAGAAGCTGGCCCAGTCCTTCGGCATCACGATGGCCATTGCATTGTCGCCGGCCGAACTCATTGCCGGCGCACGCGGTTACGACGGTGTTGCCATCCCGTCATTGCCTGGCACGCGCCTGCAGCGCGTCCATGTGAACGGCGAGGCCAGGCTGGAGGTCAAGGACTTCCCGCCGGCCAGGCGAGAGTGGCTGAAATCGCTCGGCTGCTTCACGGAGATCATTGCCTACAAGACCAGGCTGTTCGTGCCGACGAACCATGCCGAGGACATATTGTCCGCAATCGGGCGCCCCGGCGACGCGCTGCGCATCGCATAGTCGGCAAATCGCATGATCTTGCGGCCGCCCTTGGCAGCGAGCTGCAACTGCTTGCCCGGCGAGCCGAGAAGGTGAGTCAACCAGTCGGAATAAGACTGCGCCAACGTGGCAGGCGACAGGCCCGAAGTCAGTTGGGCGATGGCGCCGAAGCTGGATCGATGCCGCGTCGCCGCCAGGCCGTCCAGCGGGTCGAGGCTATTGGTCTGATTCGGCACGCTCTCGCTCCTGGTGCGGCGCAGCAAGCCCTGCATGTAGGACAGTCTCCTCGCACTCCGTATTCCTATGGAGGCGCCAATGACCTGCTCCAGTCACAAGTGGTGACCAAGCGATCTTGCGCCGCACCAATCCGGGCACTTCAATGGCGCACACCGGCCAGCCCCATGATGATCGGGCAGTCGGGCCGTTTGTCGCCGGAGCAGGCTTCCGCCAATTCCATGAGCGTCGCGCGCATGGCGACAAGCGCGTCGGCCTTGCGCCCGAGTTCGTCCGCGCGGGCGAGCGCCAGCGCCTTGACGTCGCTGCTGGACCGGTTTCGGTCCTGCCAGAGACCGAGCAGGGAGCGGATCTCCTCGATCGGAAAGCCGAGGTCGCGGGCGTTGGCGATAAACCGCAGGCGGTGCAGGTCGCTTTCGCCATAGTCGCGATAGCCTGCACCCCGGCGCGGCGGCGCCGGGATGAGGCGGATCTTCTCATAGTGACGGATCATCCGCTCCGAGACGGCGCTTCGCCGTGATGCTTCGCCGATGTTCACAGCGTCTGCCGATTGAGGCGGAGGGCATTGGTGACCACGCTGACCGACGACAGTGCCATTGCTGCGGCCGCGATGATCGGCGAGAGCAGAATGCCAAACAGCGGGTAGAGCACGCCCGCCGCCACCGGCACACCGGCGACGTTGTAGATGAAGGCGAACACCAGGTTCTGGCGGATGTTCGACATGGTCGCCTGGCTCAGCCGCCGCGCGCGCACGATACCGGTCAGGTCACCTTTCAAAAGCGTCACGCCCGCGCTTTCGATGGCGACGTCGGTGCCCGATCCCATGGCGATGCCGACATCGGCCGCCGCGAGCGCAGGCGCGTCGTTGACGCCGTCTCCGGCCATCGCGACGACGCGCCCCTCGCGCTTCAGGCGGGCGATCACAGCGCTCTTCTGGTCGGGCAGCACTTCCGCTTCCACCTCGTCGATGCCGAGGCGGCGAGCTACTGCCTCAGCGGTCGTGCGATTGTCGCCGGTTAGCATCACCACGCGGATGCCCTCGGCCTTAAGGGCGGCGAGCGCCTCGGGAGTGGTCTGCTTGACGGGGTCGGCGATCGCGAACGCTCCGCCGACCTTGCCGTCGACGCCAATGAAGATGGCGGTCGCGCCGTCGCGGCGCAGCGCGTCCGCCTGCTCGGCCAGCGTTTCTGTCGAGACGCCCTCCTCGCTGAGGAAGCGGGCATTGCCCAGCAGGATCCGGCGCCCCTCGACGGTGCCGAGCGCGCCGCGCCCGGTCGGGGAATCGAAGTCGCTGACATCACTGGTTGCGACACCTCGGTCCTTGGCTGCTTCCACGATCGCGCGCGCCAGCGGATGCTCCGATGCGCGCTCGACCGAAGCGGCGAGACGCAGCAGTTCGGTCTCGTCGAAGCCGGATGCCGCAACGATGCTGGTGACGGCGGGCCGGCCCTCGGTCAGCGTGCCGGTCTTGTCGACGACGAGCGTGTCGACCTTCTCCATATGCTCGAGCGCCTCGGCGTTCTTGATGAGGACGCCCAGGCCCGCGCCGCGGCCGACCCCGACCATGATCGACATCGGCGTCGCGAGGCCCAGCGCGCAGGGGCAGGCGATGATCAGGACCGCCACCGCCGCGACGAGGCCGTAGGCGAAGCGAGGTTCTGGCCCCCAGATGCTCCAGGCGATGAACGCGACGACCGCGATGGCGATCACGACGGGCACGAACCAGCTGGCGACCTGATCGGCCATGCGCTGGATTGGCGCGCGTGAGCGCTGTGCCTCCGCGACCATCTGGACGATGCGCGCAAGCATGGTGTCGCGTCCGACCTTGTCGGCGACGATGATCAGCGCGCCGGTCTGGTTGAGCGTCCCGCCGATGACCTTGTCGCCCTTCGCCTTGGTGACCGGCATCGACTCGCCTGTCACCATCGACTCGTCGAGTGAGGAGCGCCCGTCCTCGACCACGCCGTCCACCGGCACTTTCTCGCCGGGCCGCACGCGCAGCCGGTCGCCAACGGCGATGAGATCGAGGCTGACCTCTTCGTCGGCGCCGTGAGGACCGATGCGACGCGCGGTCTTGGGGGCGAGGTTGAGCAGCGCCTTGATCGCGCCGGAGGTGCGTTCGCGCGCGCGCAGTTCCAGAACCTGGCCCAGCAGCACGAGCACGATGATGACCGCGGCCGCCTCGAAATAGACGGCCACCATGCCATCGGCGCTGCGGAAGGCGGGCGGGAAGACGTCCGGCGCCAGTGTCGCGACGACGCTATAGCCCCAGGCGACGCCGGTTCCCATGGCAATCAGGGTGAACATGTTGAGATTGCGGGTCCTGAGCGATGCCCAGCCACGCTCGAAGAAGGGCCCGCCGGCCCAGAGCACAACCGGCGTGGCGAGGACGAGCTGGACCCATACCGATGCCGACATCGGGACGAAGTGATGCATCGCCGGGAAAATGTGCCCGCCCATTTCGAGCACCAGCACGGGGATGCTCAGCGCCAGGGCGATCCAGAACCGCCGCGTCATGTCGGTCAGCTCCGGACTTGGACCGGAGTCGGCGGTCACCGTCGCGGGTTCGAGAGCCATGCCGCAGATCGGGCAGACGCCGGGATGGTCCTGGCGGATCTCCGGGTGCATCGGGCACGTCCAGATCGTGCCTTCGGGTGCATCGGCCGGTGGCGCGGGTGGTCCCAGATAGCGCTCGGGATCGGCGACGAACTTGGCGCGGCACCCCGCGCTGCAGAAATGCCAGGTCTTGCCCCCATGCTCGGCATGGTGCGCGGTCTTCGCCGGATCGACGGTCATGCCGCAGACCGGATCCTTGACGCCCTCGATAGTCTTGGCCGGGCCGTGACCGCCGCAGCAACCGCCACCGTGCGCCGCCGAATGCCCTTCGTTCATCGCCTTTGCTCCTTTCGACGCCAGACGATGTAGGGTCTGACATCATGTCAGGGTCAATAGGTAATGACCGAAGTGACCCCGATGCTTTCAAATCCCTGAGCGGCGCCGCTCAGCCGGCGCGTGATGGCGCCGTGTCGGACCGCACGGCGTTGTCTCCCGCCTCGTAGCTATCGTGCTGAGTAGAGGTCAGATGCGCTTCTCTTCGCTACGCCGCGCGATCCCCAAAGTGAGCGTCACGACTTCCCAACCCAAACCCACTGAGATGTCGTTATGACCTATCCCATCTTTGCCCATGTGACCCTGCACATCGAGGTCCTTGACGCACAGGCCATGTGGCGGCGTGCCTATGGGGCCTATGAGGAGAACAACGGGACCGCGGACCAGGGCGGTTTCGAAGACATCTGCGGCACCGAGCACGAACCCGATATCTGCGAGTGCGCGCGCATGGTTTTCGATCCCGGCGACAGCCCGCCCGGAATCCAGATCCACGATAGCCTCGTGGAGATCCGGCCCCCTTCGTGGGACGATCGCTATCCCCATTTCATCGGTGATCGCGGTGACTTGGGGACTGACGGTTTCGGGGGCGGGCACGACTGAGGGAGAGGAGGAGGAGGGGCATGTGCTGATCGGCAGATGGTCTGTCGATTTCCCATTCGGGAGACATCACATGCCCGACCGTATCAGGCAGTTGCTCGTCGAAACCTTCAATGCCGACCTTGCAGCTCTTCTTTCCACCGCGCGCGTCGCTCTCCCCTCTATCGAAGGCCACGATGGCGTTCTGGAGCTTCAGAACGAAGAGGGGGAGTTCCTCGACTTCATCCCCGACTCCGCCTCGCCTGAAATGGTTGCGATCACCTATCGGCTCTACCGCCGTGGCTTCAGCGGCGGCCTGCGCGCCGGTGAAGAGGCAGCTTGGGTAAAGCTCCGCCGCCTGATCGGTGCTGCCGCTGCCCACGGAGGGCCCCATGGCTGACAATCATCTTTCGGCCAGCTTCGCCTTCTCCTGCACGAGCGCCGAAATGCTGTTGCTGAACGAAGCCTTCCAGTTCGTTTTCGACCGGACGCTTAAACTCGCCGCCGGCACCCCCAGTGCCAGCCTCCTTGCGATATTTCCGCCGACCGAACCCGAAGATCCGTGGAGCGGTTTTCGGTCCCAATTCCCCGATCCCGATTTTCCGCACCTGGGGGCGGACATCAGGGCGGATCGCCATGACGACGCTCCGGACCGCTACACGATCTACATATACGGCATGACCCATTTCCAGCCGGAGCCTATCGCCAACCTCATTCAAGGTTGTTGTCAGGCCTCACTCAAGGAAGCGCCGATCGGATTCGAATGGACGGAAACCTGCTCCCGACCGCGGCCTGGCGAATTCGGCGGCGGCTGGTGCGCCATCTTCCCCGACCGCGTGGAGTTCGAAACCACCCGCGAAGCCCTCACCGCAGCTCTTACGGGAGGGATCATCTGATGGAGACGTACATCCGCCTCTATGGCCCTTGGGGGGAACATCCCCACCACCCGGTCGATGACTGGAAATACGAAGTGGCCAACGACGATACCCGGCTGGGCTACTGGGCGTGGGTCGCTATTCGCGAGGGCAGCCCTGAACCTGACGCAAGTCCGGCGCGCGCCCACTGACCCGGGGTTAGCCAAGGCTCGTCGCGTAATCCGCGTCCTCCCCTGAAGGCCCGGCCGCGTGCCGGGGCTTTTTGGCATCATGAGGCTCCGACCATGATCCAGTCCTATTGCGACTGCCAGAAACTGGCGCTGGCATTGCAAGCCGCAAACGGTGAAATCCACTGTCTGGTGAAACTGTCAGGCCCCGGTCACATCGACGTCATGTGCGAAACCGATGTCCTCGCGGGCGGACAAGGCCTGATCGATGCGATATTATGGAGCACCGACGTCGCCCCTGACAATGCCATCGACCCATCGCTTCTGGCCTGAGCCAATGAGAGAACCGGTTGCCGGGAGCGGCCCCGAAGCCGTTCAGCTTCCTACCCGGGCGATCACACCCTCGGCATAGCGCGGGGCGTTCGGATCGAACTCGCCGAATGGTGCGAACGGCTCGGACGTCATCGCCAGCCCGCGCAACCCCGATAGCTTGAAGGTGCCCAGCTTGACCTCTGAAGGCTTTGAACCGTCTCGTTCTACAACCACGGCGTCCACATAAGGTTCGTCGTGCCGCTTATAGAGGATGTGCGGCGCGAGGATCACCATGCCGCGATTATAGGTCGCCCGCAAGGAGAGCAGATGTGCGATGCCATAGGTGATGATGGCTTTCGCCTCATCGGCCGTTCCGTCTTCCTGCTTGGGTAAGCGAAGCGACAAGGTCTTGCGATTCGAGGTCATGGCTCCTGGCTATTGGCGACATGACGCCGTTGCAATCGCGGAAATGGCCCGCTCCGCCTTCGTCGCCTCGGCGAAGGCGACCGCCGACAAAGACCCGCTGAAATCACGGAACATCGTCTGCGACCTCGCAGCGCCCCGTTTCTATCAGACCGCTCATCCATCCGCCGCGCGCAGCTAGCCATTCACCCTCGGGCCTGGGGAAGTGAAGCGGGATGGGGAGGTCGCATTCATCATGGGAGGAAAGGATGACGATTCCCATCCGGATCAAGGCGACCGGCTCTCTGGGCCACATCGCCTATGTTCACCGTTCTGGTGGCGGTTCGTTCAGTTGCACGCTCGCCAACGGCACACCGGCGGCCTTCTCCTATGCCGGAATCACCACAGACGAGATGGCGTGCCGCTTCGAACTCAACGACTGCGCGAGCGGCCAGGAGGCCCTCGCGATCGTTAAACGGCACGGCTCTGCCGGCTACACCTATGAGTTGTTCGCGTCGGCACGCTTCGGGCCGTCCGAGCCGATCGGAGCGCTCGCCGCTCTCGAAGCCGAGGTCCAAAGATTGAAGGCTCTCATTCCCTCCGTCTTCGAGCAGGTCGACAACCGCGCCGTCGATCGCGCTCGCGCGCTGCTCGCCGGCTATGTGCCCGATCCCGCGCCGACGCCGAACACTTCCGGCGCGCTTTACCTGCGCCTCTGGCACGGGCGTCGTGATCCTGCCGAAAATCTCGACGACTGGGGCAGCGAGGGCCCGGTGATCGGTCCGCTGGCGTTCGTGCAGACGACCTATATGTGCGACGTCAAATTCGCGGCGGCACCGGAGGTGATGGACCGTTTCTTCCCCGCTGTGATGGCCGACTGGCGCCAGCAAGGCTTTTCCAACGTCCATGGCCCCGTGTGCGATTGGCGTTTCACCATCGCCGATGATCTCATCGAATATGATGGCGTATTCTACGGTGACTGGAGCGTATTCGTCTCCAGCCCTGCCGATGTCGCCCGTGAAGCGGTCAGCACCAACGGCCCGCCAGCGCCCAACGCGCAATAGCGGCTTTCATCGAAACCGGTGCTTCCGGCCATTGTGACAATATCACCTGATGGAGGCCGTATGAGCCAGGACATGAACACGGTTCTGCACGGGCTGCGACGCATCATTGCCCATGCCCGTCAGGCCCAGATCCAGCCCCAGTTCGCCAAGGATCAGGCCTGGGAAATCGAGCAACTCGCGACCGAACTCCTCGACCAGGCGGGCTGGCCGCCCAACTTCCCGGAGAAGAAGCCATGATGGTCTATATCTCGGAAATCGTCATCGATGACGACCTTCACTGGTCTCAGCTCACCTATGGCGATCAATCCCCGGCCGATGCTCTGCGGCAGGCCGCGACAGACGCCCGCTTCGATGTCGGGGAGGCTCTTCTCCGGCATCTGAAGATCTACGGTCCGTTCGAGTTCGACCCCAATCAGCCCGCCGCCGCATAGCGATGATCGCCGCTTCGTTGCGCGGCTGAAGGCGCGCGGCGAGTTCAGCGAGGTCATTCAGTACAGGATCCGTCTGTTCATTCCGCTGGACCGCTCGAACGACGTGATCGAGGCGATCCTCGCCATGACGCGGTTTTGATCCGCAGATGCCGGTTCGTCAACAGAGCGGAAACCGTCCGAGACCCTGATGGCCCCGGACGGTATCGATCATTCCGCCGGGGCGACTTGCGGTGCTGCCCCGGTTGGCGCCGTGGTCTCGCCGGTCGCTTTCCGTGCCCGGCTGCGCTTCGGCTTCGGTGCGGTATCCGTGGTCGCCGCAGGAGCCTTGGCGACACCGGCCTTGGTGGTCTTGCGTTTCGCCTTTTTCGCTGCGGGCTTGGGCTCGACGGCCACGGCCTTGGCGCGCGCACGACGTGCTGGTGCGGTCTTGGCCGGAGTAGCTTCGGGGTGGACGGACTCGACCGCACCGGCAATTGGGCTCGCAGGAGCTTCCTCGGCCGCTGGCGCCGAAGCGCTCTTGCGCTTGCTGCCGAGACCCAGCTTCCGGGCAACCTCGCGCCGAGCCGCAGAATAACTCGGGGCGACCAGCGGATAGCCGGCCGGGAGGCCGTATCGGGCGCGATATTCGGCTGGTGTCAGTCCATGTGTCGACAGATGTCGCTTGAGCGCCTTGTAGGGCTTGCCGTCGATGAGGCTCAATATCTGGTCGGGAGAGGCGAGACTTTCCTCGATGGAAACTGCGGGCTTGTATGTTGACTCGGCGGCGGCCGCCTCAGGCTCGACCTCTATTGGCGGCATGGCCGAAGGTGTTTCCGCGACACTCCTATCAGCGGGCGTAACGGGGACTTCCTTTGAGGCTGAACCGGGGCCAAGCAGGGCGCGCCGTGTCCCCTCTACGAGCGCCGGCAACTCACTGCTCGGTACGGTATTGTTCGCGAAATAGGCACTGAGCAACGTCACGGTCAAAGACATGACGCCCGAATGGTCGTTCTCGGCCATGCAACTTCCTTCTTCTGGGTGGAACTACCGGTCTTGAACCAGACGCACTTGCGCAACCGTAAACAAACTCGTGCCTCCGTTTGCACCGGAAGTCAAAATGGAGGGGAGGACGGTAGTCATGGGTGGCGTGGCGGCTGGGTCGCGCAGTCTCTTGTTGAGCATTCCGACGTGCGTCCAGACTGCAAGACTCCCATTGGGTCGGCTGCCACCGGCCGAGCGGACATTCCGGCCCCTTCGTCGAACTTCATGCAGCGCGCGACATCCTGGCCGATCGCATGGGCAAATACGGGCACTGCCCCCTCGACGTGTGCGGCCTCGACCGGACCTCTCCCCAAGGGAAGCCTTCCGCTCTTCGATTGAGCCGGCGGCAATCCCTTCAGCACAAGGATCAACCTCATGCCCGAGATCATCCCGATCACGGTCTATCGGTTCGATGAGCTTTCCGAAAAGGCCAAGGACAAAGCCCGTTGCTGGTATCGCGAAACCGGCTTCGACTATGACTGGTTCGATTGCACCTACGAGGATTTCCAGCGTGTCTGCGAAATTCTGGGCGTCGATCTGCGTACCCGAGCTGTGCCGCTCTATGGCGGCCGAACCCGGCAGGAGCCCGTCATCTACTTCACGGGCTTCTGGAGCCAGGGCGACGGTGCCTGCTTTGAGGGTAGCTATGGTTATGTAACGGGCGCCCATCGGCGCATCCGCGAATATGCGCCGCAGGACCCCGATCTGCATCGGATCGCCGACACGCTCAGGGACGTCCAGCGGCGATATTTCTACCAGCTCCGCGCCGACGCTCGCCACAGCGGCCGGTATTACCACGAATATTGTATGACGATCTCGGTCGAACGGGACCATGCGGCCCGCAGCGACGTTGGCGACAAGGCTGAGGAGATGATCGTCGAGGCGCTTCGCGACCTGGCCCGCTGGCTCTATCGCAGCCTTCGCTCCGAATATGACTATCTGACCTCGGACGAGGCGGTCGAGCAGGCCATCGCCGCCAACGATTATCTGTTCTGCGAGAGCGGTCGGCGCTTCCGCGGCTGCTAGGCTGCCGCCGACGACGCCTTCGCGGACACGCGTTCTGAGTCGCTCTACACGCTTGCCCTGCTTCCTAACCATCAGCTGTCGAACGACGCCTCGCTCGCTGAGCCGGGCGCCCGCGTAGCCTCGCACCAGGCCGTCGGCGCGACGGACCGGACAATCATCAACCCCTCTCATGACTGCCATCTGCGCTGCAGAACGAGTTTATCCTGCCGCCAACCTTTCGGCTAGCGGTGAATTTGGCCTG
>NZ_JARFNJ010000030.1:0-12697 GCF_029167165.1 Sphingomonas pollutisoli | reverse complement strand
GATTAATGGTTCTCGACGGTCACCAGATGCCGCCTGCAACCGCAGGCGCCAAATGAGATTATCGATTCTCCACAGAGCAGCGCGGTGCTGTCGACGCCGATGCCGTAGGCCAGCACCACTGGTGGCGGCGGCGCCAGCGGCACGACCGGAACTGGCGCGCCGGTCATGGCGCCTCCTCCGGTTCTAGATAGGTGTCATAGGGCGCACCGGCAGACTCGATCCAGCTACCCTCCTCGTCGAGATTCTCGATCCGTGCGAGCAGCGCCGCCTTCAGCTGGCGCGCATCGACGTCGTGGCCCTTGTCGTCGTTCGAGACGAGGCTGAAGGCGAGCGTGTAGGCGTGGTTGTAGCGCGCCATGTCACGCGTCCTCCGCCGCGGCCTTGGGCGCGGCGGGAACCGCGCGGGGCGTGATCGTCACGTCGAGCCGGTCGCGATTGATGACGACGGTGACCGTCCGGTCCTCGGGGACGAGGAAATAATGCCCCGCCAGCTTGTCGCGAATGCGGTTCTCAAGCGCGGCATCGTCGCCTTCGAGCAGGCCGATGATTCGTTCGGCGGCATCGGCCTGGAAGCGCTCGAGCTGCGTATCGTAGCTGTCGGCATCGCTGTCGTCGCTGGCATAGAAGATCGCGCTTTCGAGGATGTCGGCGACGCCGAGCGCGGTGATTTCGCTGCCCCGGCGGACGAAGACGGACGTCTCGTCGACCGAGTTGCACGACCATTGGTCGGGTGCGAAGGCGACATCCGCGTCGGTCGATACCTCGATGAATGCGCCGGCGTGGCTCATCGTCGCCTCGAGCGTGATAGCCTCGACCCAACCGTTTTCCGCCTCGGCGGGCGCTTCGCGGCTGTTGGAGACGATGAAGGTGCGGTCGCCCTGGGTGACGCGGAACCGCATATCCTCGACACGGGCGAGGATATCGTACCAGCCATAGCCCTTGAACGCGTCCTGGGCCTCGACCAGCGGACCACCGAACGGATTATGCTTCGCGATCGCCGCCTGCGCGGGTTGGCCGATCAGCGCATCGAAGTCGGGCATCAGCACCATGCCGGTGTCGGTCAGGCGTGCGCCGCTCTTGTAGTTGCGCGAGCTGTCGGCCGCATAGGCGGTCCATGCGAACAGATAGGGCTCGGCTTCGGGTAGTGCGATACCGAGCGAGCGCGCCTCGCGCCAGTCATGCGCCGACAGCCGGTGCGTCCCCGCGGCCTCGATCGCGCGGTAGATCGCGAGCCGGACCGCATCGCGCAGGGCGGCGATGCCGGTGTTCTCGACCACTTCCTTGCGCGCCGGGAGGACGAGCTGGATTTGCGGCGCGTCGAAGATGTCGACCCGCGCGATCCAGTGGCCGCCCCGGTCGACTTCCTGAACATACGGCAGGTCGCACGGGATGGTCAGCCCGTGGAAGTTGAGGCGTCCGTCGCGCGAGGAATAATGCGAGGGGTGTTTCTGGAACACGCCGATGCGCACGCCGTACCATTCCTCGACATGGACCGCGTCCTTCAGCCAGTCCTCCTGCGGAAGGACCGCGCCGTTCCAGGTCACGGGAACCGGATAATGTTTGGCGGCGCGGGCCACGTCGCGCTCGAGCGTCTTCAGCCACTCGTCGGGCACGCGCACGGTGATCGCGGTGCCGCGCATGATCGGATCGGGTTCGATCGCGATCGGGCGGCTCGTCTCCCACGCCGAGGCCGGGATATGCGCCATCCAGCCCTGGCGGTCGGGTTTCGAGAAGGAGCGGATGATGACGTCGCGGCCTGCGAGGCTGAACACGCCCATGCCGGCGGGATCTTCGGCGCGGCGCGTCTCGTCGGACCAGCCCGAGCGGCCGAGCGTGACGATGCTCACCGGATCGGCGATGCCGTGGCCGTCATCGGTGATGTGCAGGAAGTGCTCGGCGCCGGCGCCGTTCAGCGCGAGCGCGACGCCGGTCGCACCGGCGCGGCGCGCGTTCTGGAGGAGTTCGCAGATGACGTCGAACGCGGTATTGTTGAACAGGCGCGTGACCTTGGCGATCGTCTCGGGGGCGACCGCGGTCGCGATAGTGGCGGGAATCATGGGAGTGCGCTCCTGGAAAAGGGCTCAGGCGTCCGTCACGCCTTCCCTCCCCGCTCCCTCTCTCCTTCATCGGCGCATCGGGCCGAGCCCTGGTCAGCCTGCCTTGCCGTCGCGGAACGCGCCGACCACGGTGCCCGCGTCCCAGTGACCGCTGAGGATACCGCGACGCGGGACCGAGTTGATCGCATAGCGCCGCGCCGCGAGGAGGCGGGCACGCCGGGTGTCGCGGTCGATCGGCGCGCCGGTTGCGATATCGCGGGCGAGGCGAAGCGGCGTCATGGCTTTTCCTCATCGATTGTGCCGGGGATGGCAACATGGTCGGTGACGCCCGTTCCCGAAGGATCGAGCGCGATAATTTCGGCGAGCGTCCAGGGGGCTGCGCGGCGCGGGCGACGCGAGAAGCGAAGCTCGTGCTTTTCGGCATATTTGTGGACCGCTGGATATTTGCGGCCGATCGCTGCCGCAACATCAGGCAGCGCGACGCCGAAGTCGTGCGCGATGCGCAGCACCCGGATCTCCTCTTCGGTCCATTTCCGGTGATAGCCGTGGACAAGGCCGAGGATGTTCGCGCGCGTGAACAGCGAAGCCTTGGTGCGACCCATCTTCGTCGCCAGGGCGTCCATCGGCATCGTGCCGTAAAGGTCGCGCAGCCTTTCCAGATCATTGTCGCTCCACACCGGCCCGCCCCGGAACCCGTCGCGGTTGGCATGTGTGCCGCGCAACCCGAGATAGTCGGCGCGCCAGCGGATAGAGCATTTCGTGCGGCCGAGCCTGGTCGTGAGCGGGGTCAGGCTTGCCCCGTCGGCATAGGCGCGGATGAGCAGTGTGTCTTCGTCAGGGGTCCAGTTGCGGCCCCATCCCCGGCCATAGCCGAGCTTGCGCAGGTGCGGCCCGAAGCCAGCCTTGGTCCTGCGCGGAAAGCCCTCTGTGGCGAGAATGTCGATGATCGCGATATAACGAAGCCCCTCCCCGGCCAGCGTCAGCGCCCGCGTCGCCTCGGCCTCGGTCCAGTCAGCGGGCTTGTTGGGATGGCGCAAACCGAGCGCGTTGGCACGGGTCGCGGTGCCGGACAGCGGGCGTCCGATCAGCGTGGCGATCTGTGCGATCGGGATCGCCTGCGCGTAGCCGGCGCGCAGCTGGGCATCCTCCCAGTCGCTCCATTTTGGAGGATTTCCTTCGGTCAGCCCGAGCACGCCCGCGCGGGCATAGACGCTGGTGCAGGCGCGGCCGAGATCTCCAGCGAGATCGGCCGTGGGGCGAAGGCCATATTCGCGGGTGAGCCATGCGTCTTCGTCGGTCGACCACGGACGCGACGAATTGCGGCGCAGGCCCAGTTTGGCGATCTTGTCGCGCACGCCGGCGCGGCCGCGACCGAGCGCGGCGACGATGTCGTCGATCGCGGCGTCGTCGCAGAACATGCGTTCGACCGTGGCGATCTCGTCGGGGGTCCAGGCATCGTGCCGGAACGGCATCTCGCGCAGGCGCCCGCACGGCTCGGGCAGCTTCGGACACGCGACCAGCTCGACGATATCGGGCGCGAGGTCGGTCACAGCGACACCACGGCGACGTCGCTCAGCCGCGCGCGCAGCCGTGCATGCAGGCGGGCGATGCGGTCGTCGCCCTTGGGCATGGTGTCGACCGCGGCGATCGCCGACAGGAGGTTGAGCGCGCGGTCGGTGCGCTCGGCGTCGAGCGACAGGTGCCGTGCGAGGTCGCGCGCGGTGCTGGCGTTGGGGGAGATGCGCTTCAGCGCGTCCATGATCGCGGCCGCGTCGGTCGCAGCGGGATCGAGCAGGAACGCGTCGAGCGCGCGCGTGCCCTTGAGGGCGATGGCGGGGCCGTGGTCCGCGACCTCGGCCAGGCCCGCGAGATCGAGCAGCTTCGCCGCCTCGTCGGCATCGACGGACGCGGCGGCACGCAGTTCCGGGGTCTTGCCGAGATGTTCGGTGATGGTGGGATCGATATGCGCCAGCACCGGGGTTGCCGACAGCGCCGGACCCATCGCGAAGAAATCGCCGGGGGCGAGGTTGCGCAGCAGGTCGGCGTCACGCGCGGGAAAGCCGAGCAGGTCGGCCGCGCGCGCGATGTCGCGGTCGAAGACGTTGAGCCCGACCAGCACGTTCTGCAGCTCGGACACGACCGAGGTGGAGAGCTTCGCGAGGCGCTGGGTGGCGATGACGGGGGCGAGACCGCGCTTGCGGCCGCGCGCGCACAGGTCGGTCAGGGTGGCGACGCCGAGCCGGCGGGCATCGGCATCGAGCGCGGAACCGGCGACATGCGGTGCGAGCAGATGGCCCTCGTCGATGCACACCAGCATGGTATGCGCCCAGTCCTCGCGCGGTGCGCCGACCAGGCCGGCAAAGAACGCGGCTGCCTTGATGATCCGCTGGTCGGGATCGAGGTCGGTGAGGTCGATGTGCATCGACAGCCGATGTCGCCGGCTGCGCGTCGCCGCGGCCGTCAGCCCGTCGGCGGTGAGTTCGACCGCGCGGATCGTGGTCGCGCCGATATGGCGGGCGAGGTTCTCGAATTCCCCCTCGGGGTCGACGATCGCAAGCGTCGTATAGTCGAACGCCTCCTCGATGATCCGGCGCAAGGTCCTGCTCTTGCCCGCCCCGGAGCTGCCCTGGATGAGCAGGCGTCCGGCAAGCAGGCGATCGAGGTCGAGGCTGAGCGTGCCGGTCGAATGATGGCCGAGCGGTACGCGATTGTCCGCGGCCTCGGGCGCGCGAATCGGGGTGACACAGGTCATGGCGTGGTCCTCCGGGTCAGGCGGCGTCGGCATCAGGGGGCGCCGGATCGTTGGCTGGGATGGCGGGAGCGTCGGGATCGGGAGCGGGCGCACCATCGAGCGTCCGCCATTCGAGCATGTCGTCGCTTTCGCGCTCGCAGTCCTGGCAGGTGGTGGAATCGTAGGTGCTGAGCAGCACCCAGGCCTGTTCGGGCTCATCCCAGGCCGCGACGGCGTCCTTGGTGACGTTGTCGCTGCCGCAGTCGTCGCACACCGGCTTGACCCGGGAGGCGGCAGGCGAGCACAAGCGATCCCCGGTGCAGATCGACCAGTCACCGTAGAATTTGCCGTCGTAGGGCAAGCAGTCGCCGGCGAGCTGAATGGCGTGTTCGCCGTAGCCGTCGTGGAAATGAATTTCCGTATCCGGGAAGAACTTTTCCAGGATCGCCTCCGCGCCGCGGATCTTCACCTCGCTGCCGTAGGTGGTATGGACATAGTCGAGCGGGCCGATCGCGGGGCCTTCGCAGCCCCAGCTTTCGACGTCCTCGTCGGGCGTGGCGCGGCCGTGGAACAGATAGAGATAGACACTCATGGCGTGTCCTTTCAGCTGGTTGGGAGGAGATGCGCGAGCGCGCTCGCGTCGACCTGCTTGGAGATCGGAGCGGTGCTCTCGACGCGGACCGCGCCGAGACTCTGGAACGTCTCCGGCATCTGGCGGCGTTCGTAGCGATCCTTGTCGACGAGACCGTGGATCGGCTCGCCTTCGTGGCGCGCGAAGCCGAGCGCATCGACGCTGACGACACGGCGGAAGACGCAGCCGACCTTGCCCTCGGGCACCCAGTCCGCCCAGGAACCTGAGGCCGAGACGCTTTCATACTGGCCGATGACCGCCTGATAGGCGGCGCGGCGGCGAACGACATGGCTGTCGTGGATCGACACCTCCTCGCCGGTCAGCGCGGTCCAGCGATCGGGATGCCAGCAGCGGACCGAGCGGCGCGCATTCTCGACCTGCAGGGCGATGCCGGGAATGGGCAGGCGGCGAAACTCGCTGCCAAAGCCGTACAGCACCAGCGCATAATCGACGTCTTCCTCATAGAAGGGATCGTCGCGGCGCAGCGCGTCGGGCATCGCGGCCTGGCGTTCGTCCGACAGGACATAGCCGCCATGACTGGGCGTCCACACGCGCCAGATACCGGGGAGCACCTGGTCGGCGCGATCGGGCGCGTCCCAGGGGGTCGTGTCGGGCTGGGGGCTGGGCTGGAACGGGGTCATCTGTCGTCTCCCTCAATGGAATCGACAGATCCCCTCCCTCTCTCCTTCATCCGGTCGCCCGGATTGCCGGCGGCGGGCAGGACCGATCATGGTGCAGCCGTGGGGGGCAGCGCGGAACGCGGCACGCGCAAATTGTTATCTATCCCGACAATTCACGACAGGAGATCAATCATGGGCGAAGCGACTGACAAGCTGAAGGCGGCGGGTAACAAGCTGGCCGGCAACGTCAAGGAAGGCATCGGCAAGGCGACCGACAATGCGAGCCTCGAAGCCGAGGGCAAGGCCCAGAAGCTGAAGGGGTCCGCTCAGGACGTGAAGGGTTCGGTCAAGGGCACGCTCGGCGACGACATCTGACGCTCGACCTTCGATGACACAATCGGGCCGCTTCGGGAAACCGGGGCGGCCTTTTCCTTGCGCGGCGGGAATGCGGGATTTCGAGCGCCACCTTTGAAGATCGGCTTGAGACTGCGCGGGCGATCGGCGAGCCGCGCCGCGACCACGGTCATCCAGATCGCATCGCACCCCGTCGACGGCCTCGCGCCCCGTGCCTGATTGCAGCGCAGATGCTTCAGCAGGCCGTTCGACAGTAATCGTCGTCCACCCGCGCTGCGCAGCGTGACATGGTCGAATGTCGGGTAATCGGGATGATAGCGGACGAGGTGCCGGGGACTCGGCAGGGGCATTCCGCATCCGGCGCATAGCGACGACTGCGCCCAGCGCAGGATCCGCCGCTGGTTTCTGGCCTGGGTGGTCGATGCCATGACGCGAGGATGATGGCCCTCGATTAAATTCCTGTGAACGACGTCATCCGATGTGCAGCTGGTCGAGCACGGCGGCCTCGAGCCTGTCACCTTCGAGATCCTCGGCATGGATCGTCACGACGGGGGCGATCTCGCGCAGCTTTTCGACCTGACGCAGTTTCAACCCGAGCGTGTCGGCGTCATCGCCGGTGACGACTTCGAGTGCCGCCTCGATCACCTCGCCGGTGGTGAAGTCGCGCAGGTCGAGAAGAAGGTCTGGACGCATCTCCCCGATCAACGTCGCGATATCGAACAGGAGCCGTTTGAAGCCGACGCCGATGCCGCGCCGGCGAAGCCGGTACTGGAGATCGAGCAGGCCGACGATCGTCTTGCGCTCGGCGAGATTGTGGATCGCGACAAAGTTGGTGGGGCGCGCGATCGGCTGCGCATAGGCGCGCAGGCAGGCATAGCCCTCACGCGGGTTGTGCTCGCCGACGACGGCCAGGACCAGATAGGGTGGCCCGATGTGGCGCTGGTGGACGCCGATGTGGCGGATGCGGTTCTTGACGATCAACTCGCGCCCTTCGGCAAGCGTGATGGTCGAGCCGGAGACGTCGATCGCATAGAGCAGGAGGAAGGCCTGCGGGGCGTGCTCGGTCGGCCATTTCTTCGCCGCTTCGCGCAGTTTCGCGAATACGATGCCGCGTTCGTAGGGGTCGATGTGGGTGTAGAGATGGCGCGCGAGCGGGATACCCGGTGCGATCTGGACCCGTTCGGCCGCGGCGCGCATCGCCGCGAATTCGCTCGCCATCGACGTGGTGCGCGGCTCGCCGACCTCAAGCGGCTCGACGACGTTGACCTGCGCCATTTCCATCAGCTGCCACAGCAGCCGCGCGAGGCGCGGGATCGCGACGCCGCGGGTGCGATCGTCGGGTTCGCTGTCGTCGGGCAGCTGCGCCAGTTTCTCGGGGGCGAGCCGGTGCGCCGAGAACAGCCCGTCCGGCTCGTTGATCGTGCGCGGGGTGGCGGTCGCTTTCTCGCGGATGCGGGGCGGTGCCTGCTCGCGGAAGAAGGGGCAGTCGACGTCATGCTCGGGGCGACGCTGGCGGATACTGGTAAGGCGTCGCAGGTAATAGGTTTCGGCTTCGGAGAGATAGGCCGGCGAGAGTAGCGGCGGGTCCGTCCCCTCCCCCAGGCAGTCGCAGGCGATCCACTGGTGATGGTCGCGTGCCTTGACCACCATGATGACCGACGCGCGGTGATCGCTGTCCTCGCCTTCGCCGGTATACCAGCGCACCAGCGCCTCGCGCACCACGTCGGGGACGGGCGAGCGGGAGGTTAGACCCCGGGTATCGCGCGGGACGAGCCACATGGTGGTGATGCTACTCCATAATGCTTGCCTTGTCGCCTTTGTTCACGTTACGTTCAATGAACAAAGGAGCTGGCCATGAAGCGTTCGGAATTTATCGGAGAGTTCGACCTCGACGCGGTGCTCACCGAATTGTCGGTCGATCTGGATATTCGCGTCACCCGGCGCATGCTCGCCGGAGCGTGCATCGGCAGCAATCCGGAGGATGCGTATCTCTCGGCGCGCGAGTTGCGGGAATCGCTCGAATGGATTCATGAGGGCGAGAACGAGGGCAAGGTCAAGCTGACCACGATCCTCAGCACCGCGTGCGACGATTTCCAGCGGTGCCTCTATTATTGCGTCGCCGGCAAGGGCGTCGTGACCATGCTCGACGATCTCGTCTGGCTGGAGAAGCTGCTGGAGGCGCGCGGTCGCATCGCCGGGCACATCTACCGCAACAAGCTGCCGGTGAAGCCGCTGGTCAACCCGTATGTCGCGGCCGAGCCGGACGGTCCGCTGGGCCGGTTCGACCCGGCGTTCGCGATCGGCGCGTCCTGGTCGCATGACCCGGGACCCGATTACGATTCCGACGATCGTGGCCCCGGTCCGAAGCTCAAGGGCTGACGACAAAAGAAAAGGCGGTTCGGCAAGGGAGCATGCCGGACCGCCTCTTCCAAGGGGGGGATATCAATAACGCGCCTCGCACGCGAGGCGTTCCCCGCGCCGCCAGCGCGCCGGATCGATGAATTCCCCCGCATAGGCACCGCGACCCGCTGACCGGGCCTGTTCTGCCGCGGCGACATAGCGCGCGGCGCGTTGCGGATCGCCGCGCAGATATTGCGTCGCCGGCACCGCCAGACCCTGCAAAATGAGTTGCTCGCCCAGGTCGTAGCCGTCGACCGTCACGATGGCGATCGGGCGGCCATAGCTGCTCGCGCCGGTCATGCGGATCGTGGCGACACCGCTCTTGAGGATACGCGAGGCGGAATCCTGAGCAAACTTGCCGCATGGATAGCAGGCACCGTCCTTCGAGCACATCTGCTTGCGCTCGAAGGCGTCGGCCCCCGACAGGCGGAAATCGACCGAAACCGTGTCGCCGTCGATCGCCCGCCCCTCGCCGGTGATCGTCGCACCGTCGTGGCCCTGGGGTGCCCCTGCCCCGCAGGCGGCGAGCGCGGCGATGCCGAGGAGCAGCGCGCCCCTCATGCGTAGCGCAATTCGACTTCGACGTTCGGCCCGTCGACGATGACCGGGAGGACGCGGAAGGGTTGCAGCGGATCGCCGGTGCGCACGATCGAGACCTGGCGTGCGCCGGCATCGAACATCCGCATGGCGACGCGCTGGGCATGGGCGCGGCTGCAGAGCTGCGACCGCTTCGGGCTGGGTGTGACGGGCGGATACGGGGCGGACATGGCGATGATCCTGACGTGGGGGATGTCGGCGATCAACCGAACACCGTCTTGTGGACGCGAGTTTCGGGCTTGGGCGGCACGAGTGTCCACGCCCATTTGCGAAGGTTACCGATCCGATATTTCGGGTAGCTGTTGCCGGGGATCGCGAGCGAGATCTTGCGGCCGCGCTTGTGGACGATGAACTCGTCTCCCTCATAGCCGTCAACGAAGGTGACCTTGCTCGGCAAGCGGATGTGCATGCCGTGTTCGAGCGGGCGTACCGGGGTCGCGAGCCGCTCGAGGCAGCGTCGGCGCCAGTCGAGCGCACCGGGATCGTCGGTATCGCCGAGCAGCGAGAGGATGCGCTCGGGGCATTCGGCCTCGCAAGGCCCGGCGTGTTCGGTCATATCCTTGTAGGCGAACACGAATCCGTCCTTGGCACGCGGATTCCAGCTGACCAGGCAGACGGCCGCGAAGGCGGGTTCGTCGGTGCCGTCGGTCGACGGCACCACGGCCGCGTACCAGACCTTGTTGCGCAGGCAGGAAGAGGCGATGACGCGCAGCGCCTTGCCCTTCCCGTCGGCATCGCGGTTGTCGTAGGTGAATTGCGCGTCGAGATAGGCTTTGGGGCCTGTGTGCGGGAACATCGACGACAGCGGCATGCTTAGCCAGCCCATGATGGCGGTCCTTTCGCGTGTGTGGACGGGTGATCGATCAGCCGAACAGGCTGACCGGCTCGGCGACCGGCGGTGTGAGCCGCAATTCCTTGCGCAGCCGCACGGCGAACCGCTCGGGCGCGAGCAGGTCGCGGATCGAGGCGTAGCAGTCGCGCTCCCCGAGGTGATCGTGACGACCGCTGACGCGGCGGTAGATGACCTCGCGGTCGGCCATGGTGCCGTGGAGCGATAGCTGCATCCACAGCTCCTCGCCGTGGAGGGTGATCTCGCCGGACCGGGAGGCGTGGCTGCGGTTCGAGCGAAGGTCGTAGTGCGCGGGGTCGAGCCCCAGCGTTTCGGCGAGCCGGCGCAGCGCCTTGCGTCCGTCGCTGTGGAAGCGATCCTTGGCGGCCGCATCGTGCGCGACGCCGCGCACCGCGAGCGTCAGCAGCGCCGGGTGCTGTCGCAGCTCGGCGATACGGTCCATGCAGCGCCGCTTGAGGAGCGCGTCTTCGGACTGCCGCGCGGTGACGCTTGCGAGATGGCGGGCGAGCAGGATGACCGCGGGATCGGTCTCGAAGGCGATGCCGGCGTTGCGGCAGTCGTCGATCGCGCGGGTGATGGCGTGAAGGCTTGCTCCAATCGTGACCAGCGCGCTCGGGTCGAGCGCCTGCTGGTGGCGGAAGGCGACATCGTAGGGCATGAGCGATCTCCCGAGCGCCTCACGCGCTCAGAAATTCGCTCCCCCTCCCCTTCACGATAACCAGTTACGTAATTGCTCCGGTATTTCAGGATCGATGTCCTCGCCCGGTTGCATAGGCCGCAGACCCTGCTCCGCATCGACCGCGGCCTGCAGATGACAGGCGGCAACGGTCGCTCCGTCGTCGGTCGCGTCATAACGCGCGAGCGCCTGCCGCATTAGCGCGAGCCGTATATTATCGCTCATGCCAGTCTCCCACTACGGTCTGCCGCCATGATTGCGTTCGGGGCAAACGAAAGCAGGCCCATAATGGTTGTAACGGCCGTGCGCTCATCGCAGCCTCCATCGGCCGACAAGGTCGACCATTGCGTCACGATAGCCCCACGCATCGGGATAGATCGCAGGCTCCTGCGCGAGCCAGGCCATGACAATTAGCATGTCCTCGGAAATGATCGCGTCGCAGTTGCTGAGGTGGAGGATGGGGAAGTGGCCGTTGTCGTCACCATTCCACCACGCCAGCAGGAAGTCCGCGACGCGCGCGGCCTGCCCGGTATCGGACGAGGCGACATCCACGAGGCGGCCGATCGCGGCGCCGACCTCGTCGAAGGCGAGTGCGCGGATGAGGGGGCGGCGTTGCGGTTGCATGGTGCGTATCCTGTCCTATCGGGTGGAAGCTGTCATGCGATCAGGATGGGGCGTGCTTCCCGGCCTGGGCGATCATCACGGCGACCGCCTCGTCGAGCGCGGCGTCATCGCCGTTGACCATGCGCGCCGACGGGGTGAGGCGTTGCACGCCGGCGGGTGTCCTGGCCTTGAGCCGATAGCAGAACACCTGGTCGCCCTCGATCGTCACCAGCTTCGTCCGGCATTGCCGGCGCAGCCGCTTCGCCTCCTCGATCCGGGTGATGAGCGCCGCCACCTCGAATTCGAGGCAGTACGGCATGACGCTGTCGCCGAGCCGCGAGACGGGCCGGTTGGCGGCGAGCCAGGCATCGACCGCCTGTTCGGTGACGCTGCCGACGGCATGGTAATCGTCCGCGGCGCCATGACCGCGGTTCGAGGCGAGGAAGGCGCGCTGCCCATCGATCCAGATCTCGGCCGAGTAGCAGGTCGTTTCCTCGGACAAAGCGTCGACCACCTTCAGCTTGCGCAATTCGATGTGCATGGTGCGATCTCCAGGTCATGCTGCGAGGGCTTCGGGTTGGTCGATCCCGGGCGCGCCACCCGCGGCGGCGTTATGGAGCCAGGTCACCGCCTGCTCGGCTTTCGCCGCGGCCTTGATGATCGCGCTTGAATCGCCCTTCAGGATCTTCAGCCAATGATCGACGTAGCTGGCGTGGTTGTCGTGCAGCTCGCCGGGCAGATTGAGGTCGGCGCACACCAGACACTGGCCGATGCAGGCGACCAGCTCCTCGAACGCATAGGCGTTGTCGCCGAACTTCTTGCCGAACTCGCGGTTGAGGCGCTGCGGCGCGCCCGAATAATGGACATATTCGTGCGCGAGCGTGCTGGCGTAATGATCGTCCGAGCGAAACGCGCCGCGCTGCGGTAGCTGGATATAGTCGCCGATCGGCGAATAGAATGCCTGATCGCCGCCATGCCGCACGGTCGCCGGCAGGCCTCCGAAGAAGGCATCGATCGCGGCGCGGTGCCGGCTCTCGATGCGCGGTTCGGGCGGTGCGGGCACCGGATAATAATACGCCGGGAGACCGTCGATCTGATCGAGTAGGGTAGGCCGGCAAGGTCTCAGAGAGAACATTGCTCGGCCCCCCTCCGAACCGGACGTGCACCTTTCAGCGCAT